>DATBPZ010000020.1:0-3629 GCA_036561105.1 Methylocella sp.
TCTGCGTCTTGAGCGTCCGCACGGGGTATGACTCATACGTCATTGGGTTTGCTAAGGACGGGGGTCCGTCAACACATTACCTTCAGCGGACTACGATAGTTGTGCTACCTCTATGGGCTGATACAAGATTAAAAAAACTGAAACAAACCGCATATGGCATTGGCGCATCATATTTCCCAGAATAAGCATCAACATCCAATGCAGTGACATGGTAAGTACCACGAGGAGTATGATATCCGCGTCTCGCTGTAGCTATGCCCCACGAGTATGTTGGCTTGCCTCCTACGGAGACATTCAGACGATGCGCCGCAATATGAACCACGGCTAGAACGGAAGTCGCGCATGCGCTGCTTGTTCCTGCAATAGATAGTATCAAAAGAGTTATTGCTGTTCTTAATCTCATTGGAGAATGACCACTGAAAAGATGTCAAAAAATATGCAAGCCCAAAGACAAGTCACAGCCAATCCTATCCATCAAAAAATATCAATAGCATTGGTGCAGAACCAATTAATCAGATCACGACCGTTTCGCTCCCCGGAAAATTCGGGACAGGCGTTCCTAGCGTTCCCCCGCGCCCTGTGCCCGCAAGAAAGAAACGAGGTTCTTAGCGCTGTTTGCGCGCCGTAAAGCGGCCTTTTTAACTGGGAGGGCGGCGGCCCTTCAAGATCGAAAGAGGCGATCGGGAGCGGGGAAGGCTACGCCTAGTCCACGTGCCAATAATCGGACTGATTCTGCCTATCTTGTCCAATACACGTAAAACGCGTGTCCTGCCGCCGACGTCCCCCCTCCGACCGTCGTTTCTTTGAACGTTGCTACGACAGCATCGGGGCTCGCAATAGTAGCGCATGTAAAAGTCGGAGTCGGGGGTAAGGCGACCTCGACGAAGTCTAAACCTTGATTTGGGGTAGTAGGGTCATTGGCGATAGTCGCGACTGCGTTTTTTGGTTTAAAAGTGAGCTTGAAGCAATACAAGCCATTGCCTCCTCCTATCTCGACGACGTTCTTCGAGTTGGCAGTGTCAAGAGTGCCATCACCCAGGACGTGAGCGTAGGCAACTTTTAGGGCTGCGGCATCCGCGTTTCGAGCCCATACTGCACCCGCCACAATTACAATCGCGCAACTAGGAAGAACGGGAATCATTCTGACAGATAACTTAATCATTTTAAAACTCCGATGTCAGGGTAGGTCACGGCCGATAGCGATCCGCCCGGAGAGCACCATTTTTGCAACCAGGCGGGGCCGGATCAAACCACACAATCGTCCTTAGACGAACTCAAGAGCCGCTGGGTCCGAAAAGTTGAAACGAAGAAGACTTTGTGGGCCAATAACAACATGCGAAGCGAGTAGGCTTGCTTGAGTATCAAAGGCACGCCAAGTCCCGAAGCTGTCGGCGCCCGGTCGCAGGTCTGCTCGGGACCAATCCAGATACGCTTGCCGCGAGGTTTGCGCCCTTTGACCCATCAGCCGACCACACAGATGGGCTAAATTACCCAACCTAGCACAGGCGCTAGCTTGTTGATCGTTAATGGGTCGATGTCCATGTGCGCGTGAGCGAACCCAGGCCCGGTCCGGATTGTCAGGGTCTGAGCCCGCGAGAATGGAAATTGACCTTGCCGGTCGCCGAGTTGTTGCCGCCGTTCGGGTCAGGTGTGGTGCTCGTCACCGTGGCCGTGTCGTTTACAGTGCCGAAAGCCTTGGTGGTGAAGACGACGTTTGTGGTTTGCACGGCGCCGGCGGCGAGGGTGCCCAGATTGCAGGCCAACGTTGTCGCCGTGGTCGGACCGATCGGCGTCGCAGGCGCGCAGGCCGCCCCGCTGACGGCCGTTACGGTAAATTTATACTAGAGAGGAAATTTGCCGGAATATTTATGATGATGGAGAACGAAGTGCTCGCCCCACCCGCAAGGGTGCCGAGATTGCAGGTGAGGGGCGCCCCCGCGCAGGGGAACACCGTGCTGGACGCGAATGTCGTGCCAGCCGGCAGCGGATCGGTCACAACCGCGACGGAGCCAGGTTCGCCGACGCCCGTCGGCGGCGGGTCGGATTTTACGACATGCACGTCCGCCCGGCGGGGAACTATTCGTTAACCCGACCTACCTAGCGTCACGCCCGGACCAGGCTGCGTGTCAGGTTCGATTTCCAATGGAGCCTCGTTTCGGAGGCAAGCCCGGCCGGGATTTCTCGCTGAGATTTTTGCTGGCCGACAGGAGTAGACCATGAGTGGACCAGATGGGGTTGCGGGCGATCGGCTTCGCTCTTTTGTTGAGCGCATCGAGGGTATCGACGAGAGCCTCAAGGCGATGAACGACGAGAAGAAGGACGTCTTTGCCGAGGCCAAGGGCGAGGGCTTCGACGTCAAGATCCTGAAGGAGGTCATCCGGCTCAGGAAGCAGGACCAGAATGAGCGTGACGAGCGCGATACGCTACTCGACCTCTACCTTCACGCAATTGAGACGGCCCCAATCCTAAAGGCACAGGCTGCCGAGTAACCTAAAACCCATCCGGAACAACAGTTGTCCGAGCGGTGCTTCATCGAAGACACTGGAAAAAGCTCGACCCATTCGCCGCAACGCAAAACGGACTTGGCGCTCCTTGTCGGCCCATCTGCAGGGCCAAGGCCGGCTACGGATTCGAAACGCTTTGCTTGCATAGTTTCGTTCCTATAGCAAGCAAGAGGTGCCTATCCATGGCTGTATCCATGTGGCGAGCTCAACGAAATGAAAAGGCGCGGGCGCGCCTCATGCGCAATCTGCCGGAGGTCTTTCCAGTGGCCGTCTTGGTACATGCGCTCAGCCGGCCATTCCTCCGGGCAACGCCGCGACGGGCCGTCGATTCCTATTGGCGCCACCACCCGGTCCGGGCCGATAAACTCGCCCGCGCGCTTGCTGCCCGCAGCAGTGCGCCGGAAGGATGGGTGTGGGGAGGCGGAATTCAAAAATCGGGGCCGCCGGTCAGTTTTCGGGCGCCCCCAACCCCGTTTCGCGAACCGGCCTATACGAAGGGTTCCGGCCACTGTTGTGTGTGCGGGCAGCCCATATTTCGGTTCGGCTGGCATCGTGACCTTTGGGGCGACGGGCGTCCAAATCAAAACGCTACCTGGCACAGTTGTTGCGTAGCGGCTTGGAACCTATGGATTGCGCCGAGCGATCATGTCCGGCACTTGAAGGTTCTTCAGAAGCGACGCTGTCTTGCAACCAGCGAACGGCTGATGAAGAATGCCGAGGTCGATCACCGCGTTCCCCTGTTCAAAGTCTGGCGAGACTATCGCGAAAGATCGTGGCCTGCACTGCTGGCCTTCTGGGGCGTTCCGAACCTGCAGGTTATCAATCGATCCGCTCACGTGGAAAAGTGCGCCCAAGAGGCGGGCGAGCGCCGGGTCCGAGTTATCCCGGCAATAGCTGATACCCCGCCCAAAACCGTGTATCGGCCGGATGGTTCCCCGCCGGTGCTTAGTGTCTCCTTGTCCTGCACGGCGCAGGCCTGAACTTCTACGGTCAGGACTCATTGATTGATCCAGAAGATGACGATTGCGGCGATGTAGATTGCTGACATGAAAGTATGGGCGCATCGGTCGTAACGCGTGTGGATGCGCCGCCAGTCCTTGAGCCTGCCGAACATGTTCTCGATCT
>DATBPZ010000021.1:0-9706 GCA_036561105.1 Methylocella sp.
GAGCAAAGCTCCAAGTGGCATTGTGGCCGAAAACTCGCTGCTTACAGTTGCGGGGGCAGCCATGGCGTTGCGCGTCACCGCGCGCACCACGTTCCCTTTTGATCCCTTGCGGGAACCACCAAGATTGCACGATGAAATTACAGCTAAGCTCTGTCAAGCCGCGAACGCGGCATCGCCGCAAAACCCTTGTGCCTGTGACATTCCGGTGCTAGAACAAAAAATGAACGCAGGGAGCTGGGATTCTCGGGGATAACTGGCGCAAGAGACCTCATAAACGGCGCCTTCAAGGCGCGTGCATGCAAGATATGCGGGCTTGACACGCGGCTTGCAGAAATGGCCGCCTTTCGGCCCGCGTGTCTGTTTTCATCAAAGGAGTAAATTATGGCTGGGAGTGTCAACAAGGTCATTCTCGTCGGCAATCTCGGCCGCGATCCGGAAGTGCGGCGCACCGGTGCCGGCGATCCCATCGTCAGCTTCTCCGTCGCGACCTCCGAGACCTGGCGCGACAAAGCCACCGGCGAGCGCAAGGAGCGCACCGAATGGCACAATGTCGTGATCTTCAACGAGAACCTTGGCAAGATCGCCGAGCAATATTGTAAGAAAGGCACGAAGGTCTATCTCGAAGGACAATTGCAGACGCGCGAATATACTGACCGCGACGGCAATCAGCGCAAGGCGACGGAAGTGGTGTTGCAACGCTTTCGCGGTGAACTGACACTTCTCGACAGCCGCGGCCGGGGAGAAGGCGCCGAGGATAACTATGAGCCGGCCAATACATCGTTTGGCCGTTCATCGCCGATGGAGCGCCCGGCGGCGGAGCGGCGTCCGGCCGCCGCAAGCCGCGCCGCCGATATCATCGACGACGATATCCCCTTTTAGGGCTTTCGTCCGGAGATTGCCTTTCTGAACGCACCAATGCGGCAAAATCACAGGATTGGAGTTGCCGTTCCGCGGTAGGCCGGAGTAAAATCTGGCCCTCCTCCCGTATAGATTTCACGCGATTTTCTAGGACAGTTTTTCTTGGCCGACACAGACGATACTACCTCGCCCCCAAGCTCCGGCGTCCGGCCGGTTTCGATCACCGACGAAATGCGCAATAGCTATCTCGATTACGCGATGAGCGTGATCGTCAGCCGCGCGCTTCCCGACGTGCGCGACGGATTGAAGCCCGTGCACCGGCGCATTTTCTATTCGATGCACGAAAACAATTATACGCCCGACCGTCCTTATGTGAAATGTGCCCGCATCGTCGGCGATGTCATGGGCAAATATCATCCGCATGGCGACACCGCGATCTATGATGCGCTGGTGCGAATGGCGCAGCCCTTCTCGATGCGTCTGCCTTTGATCGATGGGCAAGGCAATTTCGGTTCGGTGGACGGCGACCCGCCGGCCGCCATGCGTTACACCGAATCAAGACTTGCCCGCCCGGCCCTGGCGCTGCTCGAAGACATCGATGCGGACACTGTCAATTTCCAACCAAATTACGATGGCAAGGAACATGAGCCGGTCGTCCTTCCGGCGAGGTTTCCAAATCTCCTCGTCAATGGGGCCGGCGGCATCGCGGTCGGCATGGCGACCAACATCCCGCCGCACAATCTCGGTGAAGTCATCGATGCCACGATCGCCCTGATCGAGCGGCCGGAGATGACCGTCGAGGATTTGATGGCGATCGTCCCCGGCCCCGACTTTCCGACCGGCGGTTATATTTTGGGGCGGGCGGGCATCCGCGCCGCTTATACGTCCGGCCGCGGCTCGGTGTTGACGCGGGCGAAGGTTGAGGTCGAGGAAATCCGCAAGGAGCGTGAGGCTCTGATCGTTACGGAGCTTCCCTACCAGATCAACAAAGCAACTCTCATCGAGAAAATCGCCGAGCTCGTGCGCGAGAAACGCGTCGAAGGCATCTCGGATCTGCGCGATGAATCCGACCGCGATGGCATGCGGATCGTAATCGAAATCAAACGCGACGCGCTCGCAGATGTGGTCCTCAATCAGCTCTGGCGGTTCACTGCGCTGCAATCGAGTTTCGCCTGCAACATGATCGCCTTGAACGGCGGCCGCCCAGAAGTCTTGACCCTCAAGGACTTCCTCAAAGCCTTCATCGATTTCCGTGAAGAGGTCGTCACAAGGCGGACAAAGCATCTGCTCACCAAGGCACGCGATGCTGCGCATGTACAAGTCGGCCTCGCGATTGCACTTGCCAATATCGATGAGTTCATCCGGCTGATCCGTACCTCGCCAGATCCCGCCACCGCGCGGGCGGCCCTCATGGAACGTAGCTGGCCGGCGAGGGACATGGCGCCGTTGATCACGCTTATCGCCGATCCGCGTCACGTGCTCAGCGAGGATGGCAATTGCCGCCTTTCGGAAGCACAGGCGAAGGCTATTCTGGAATTGCGGCTGCAACGCTTGACCGCGCTTGGCCGCGAGGAAATCGCTGAAGCGCTGAACAAACTCAGCGTCGAGATTGCCGACTATCTTGAGATTCTGCGTTCGCGCGAGCGGCTCTTTTCGATCATCAAGGACGAAATGCTGGCGGTCAAGACCGCCCATGCGACGCCGCGCCGGTCGATCATTCTCGATGATGCGGCGGGCGTCGAGGATGAGGATCTCATTCAGCGCGAAGACATGGTCGTCACCGTGTCGCATCTTGGCTATGTCAAGCGGGTGCCGCTTGCGACTTATCGCGCGCAACGGCGCGGCGGCAAGGGCCGCTCCGGCATGCAAACGCGAGACGAGGATTTCGTCGCAAGGCTGTTTGTCGCCTCGACTCATACGCCGGTGCTGTTTTTTTCCTCGCATGGCCAAGTCTATAAGGAAAAAGTCTGGCGCTT
Source organism: Methylocella sp. (assembly GCA_036561105.1). GTDB lineage: Bacteria > Pseudomonadota > Alphaproteobacteria > Rhizobiales > Beijerinckiaceae > Methylocapsa. Next base: position 2,835 of record DATBPZ010000021.1, read on the forward strand.
GCCACTTTCGGCGCCGCAAGCGCGTGGAAAAGCGCTGGTCAATCTGCTGCCGCTAGACCAAGGCGAACGCATCACCACCATCATGCCGTTGCCCGAGGATGAGGCCGCATGGGAAACCCTCGATGTCATGTTCGCAACGACCAGCGGCAGCGTCCGGCGCAACAAGCTTTCTGATTTTGCGCAAGTCAACCGCGCCGGCAAGATCGCGATGCGGCTCGGCGAGGGCGAGCAAATCGTCGATGTTCAGATTTGCAGCGAGGCCGACGATGTTTTGCTGACCACAGCCAAGGGCCAATGCATCCGGTTTCCGGTCACCGACGTGCGGGTTTTCAAGGGCCGTGATTCCATCGGGGTGCGCGGCATCAATCTTGGTGCAAACGATCTCGTAATCTCGCTTGCCATTTTGCGGCATACCGAGGCCGACGGCGGCTTACGTCTCGCCTATCTCAAGATGCGCCGAGCGGTGGCAGGTGATGTGACGCCGGAGGCCGGCCCGGAAACGCTTGGCGAGGAGCAAGAGGGCGAAACGCCGGAAAGCGTGGAAGCGCCCACCGCGGCGAACCTTAGCTCCGACCGTTACGCGGAAATGTCGGCGGCTGAACAGATCATCTTGACTGTCTCCGAAAATGGCTATGGCAAACGAACGTCGTCCTATGAATACCGGATCACCGGACGCGGTGGCAAAGGCATTGTCGCCATGGCCGTCAACGAGAGGAATGGCAAGCTTGTCGCGTCCATGCCGGTCGAGGATGGCGACGGGATCATGCTCGTCACCAATGGTGGCCAATTGATCCGCTGCCCCGTCGATGGAATCCGGGTTGCGGGCCGCGCCACTCAGGGCGTGATCGTCTTCGATACCGCCACAGGCGAACAAGTCGTCGCGGTCGAACGCATTACCGAGGAGGATTCGCGCGCCAACGGCGAGGAGCCGCGTGCCACGGAACAAGGCGAGGAAGACGGCGGTTGAGGGCAGCGCCACCGAGTACCCCCGCGCGACGCCATGGACCTAGCCGATGCGGGTGAGAGCTGGGGATTTGCATCGGCGCCTTGGCCGCGCGCGAATGACATTCGGCGACCGGCTGCTGACGTGGCTCACACTCTTGCTTGTGGTGCTCACCTTCGTGATCATTCCGGTTCACGCCTCGGGATGGATCGTGATCCCAGGCTATGGCTTCCTGATCGTGCTGATCATGGCAAGTTGCATTCTAGGCGCACCGGCGGGCCTCGGCGCCGTGATCACCATGCTGCTCGGAGTGGCTTTCGGTATCGCAGCTGGCGTTGTCCGTTTTTTGGACAATCCGCACCTCGGTATCTTTCTCGAAGCCGTGGCTTGGATCACGGTGGGCTCCGCCCTGGCTTATGTCATTGCGCGCGCCGTGTTTGCCCCCGGCCGCATTACCTATCATCGTATTATGGGCGCGGTCCTCGTCTACTTGACGATCGGTCAAATCTTCGTCGGCTTCTATGGGGTGATTGCTTTGCTTATGCCGCAAGCCTTTATGGGGCTGGGGGCCGCGGGGACTCCAAAGTTTGCCAGCGACTTGATCTATTTCAGCTTCGCCACACTGACCACTGTCGGCTATGGCGATATTCTGCCGGTGCATCCGCTCGCCCGCAGCCTTAGCAATCTCGAAGCGATCATTGGTCAGCTCTACCCAGCAACCCTGCTGGCAAGGCTCGTGACGCTCGAACTCGAAGACCGCCGCCGCTAGAGCGCTTTCCGATCAGATGAACTCATCTGATCGATAAGAAATCGTTCCGATTCAAAAAGTTGGAGCCTGTTCTGATCGAAAAAGTCGCGCAACTTTTTCGGAACATGCTCAAGCAGGTCAATTCATGCGCGGGATTTTGATTTTATAGGCGCCATCGAGCGCCCGCACGAACATTTCGTTGACTTGCGGATGCCGGATCGGATCGCCGGAGGTATCGGCGACGAGGTTTTGCTCCGAGACATAGGCGACATATTCGGTGTCGGTATTCTCCGCAAAGAGATGATAGAACGGCTGATCCTTGCGCGGCCGGATTTCCGCTGGGATCGACTGCCACCATTCCTCGGTGTTGGCGAAGACCGGGTCCACATCGTAGACGATACCCCGGAACGGATATTTCCGGTGCTTGACGACCTGACCTATGGCGAACTTCGCGATACTGGGTTTCATCAGACGCCGCAGCCGCAACAGGTAACCCGGACGGCGGCGACTTCGCGGCGCGGATAGCCAGAGCACGGACCTTTCAATCTACCGTGGTTAATCGCCGCCTCCGCTGATGTCAACTTCGCGGCGGTCTATGACAAAATTCCAGCGGTGCCCGAGCCGTAAACCGCTCCTATGGCAGTTGCGCCTTACCGCCTTGAATAAAATCGAGCATGGCGGAATTCAACAAAGGCCACTTCTTGTGTGACAGAGAGGTTTCGCAATAGGTGACACGCTTCCCCTTGGCGCAGCCAGTGAAGTCATGGCAGCCATCGGTGGACGCGTTGAGATCCGCCGGCGCGCAGGCGGCGCATCGTCCCCAATAGGCCGCGGCGCTGCGTCCAAAGCCCGGGAACCTTTCATCGTTGCGGCTGTGGACAATCATAACGGCCGGGGTCGACGGACACGGCATAGTGGCAAGATCCTCCGCCGTCATGCCCGCGGCGCTCGCGACGATGCTGTGCGGTGCAACGGCGGCTTTGGGGACATAGGCCGGTATCCCTTCGGCCATCGACCCCCCATCGGAATGGCCCAGATAGGCAATCGAATGTTCATCGACACAGAAAAAGCTTGCAACGGTCTCCGCCACCTTCGCCTGTTGCAAGACGGACGGGGGCGATATGCCGAGATGATTGCTGTAAGCGACGACGAAACCGCGCCGTGTTGCTTCCGTCGTCAAATCGTAAAAATTCTCCGACCCCAGCCGGTTGTATCCCGCCGGCGGAAAGACAACGAGCAGCGGATAGGCGCGTGTCGGATCGTAATCGCTTGGCGTGCGCACGGCGATGGTGAGCATGTCGGCGGTTTGCAAATTGTCGTAAAGATCCGCATGGCCCGTCCGGCTGCCGGGGCTGCAAGCGCCCTTTATCCCGATGTCCTGCCCCGCCGCCGCGACTTTGGGACGTGACGGGACCAAAAAAAACCAAAGACCAATTGAAACGATTACAGCGGTGACGATCGGCATGGCCGTCCCGCGCGAGATGCGCATTCCCATGGATCGCCCTCCACAAACTCTGACGTTCGCGCCATACCTGAAGCCGCCCGCAAGAAATTCAAGAGGCAACTTGGAGATGACGCCGTATAAGTCATCAAAGGTGAATTTTCCAGTGAACTGCGGCGCCCTGCATCGCTCCAAAATCATGGTTTTGCCCATGCCAGACTCCCTCACATCTGTTCTGCTGACCAATTCCGAAATGGCTGAGGCCGATAGACTGACCATCGCGGGAGGCACGCCGGGCGCCTTGCTGATGGAGCAGGCGGGGGCCGCGGTGGCGAGAGAAGGCGCCAGGCTTGTCTCCCCGAAGGTGCGAATCGCCGTCTTTTGCGGCCCGGGCAACAATGGCGGCGATGGCTTTGTCGCTGCGCGGTTCCTCGCGGAACAAGGCTTTGCCGTTGAGCTTGGGCTCCTCGGTTCGCGCGATTGCCTGCGTGGCGACGCGGGGCTCGCCGCATCGCGGTGGACCGGCGATGTCAAGGCCGTCGAGGAGATCGACCTCGACGCCGCTGGTCTTGCCATCGACGCGCTGTTTGGCGCGGGTCTTGCTCGCGATCTCGACGGATCCGCCAAAGCCGCGGTTCTTCGACTCAACGAATGGACGCGGCAGACCAAAAACCCGATCCTTGCCGTGGATGTTCCGTCCGGCATCGATGGCTCCAGCGGACAAATTCGCGGCGCCGCGATCGACGCCACGCGCACCATCACGTTTTTCCGCCGCAAGCCAGGTCATTTGCTGCTGCCCGGCCGCATCCATTGCGGCAGCACGGCCGTCGCCGACATAGGAATCGAGGCCAGTGTCCTCCCGGCCATCGCGCCGAAAACCTTCGCCAATGGCCCGACCTTATGGGCACATTGTTTTCCGGTGCCGCGCGTCGAAGGTCACAAGTATGCGCGCGGTCACGCGATGGTGGTTTCCGGAGGGCTCGCCCATACGGGAGCAGCGAGGCTTGCCGCGCGCGGCGCGTTGCGCGGGGGCGCCGGACTGGTGACGGTGGCAACGCCAAGCGAGGCACTGAGTGTCCATGCCGCCGCGCTCACCGCGATTATGACCCGCGTGTGCGATGGGCCTGATGATCTGACCAAGTTGCTCGCCGACCGCCGGAAGAATGCACTTGTCATGGGACCGGGGCTTGGCGTTGGCGAAACGACGCGGGCGCTCGTGCGAACCGCGCTCACACCGGACGCCGAACACGGCGAGCCGCCCAGGGGAATCGTCCTCGATGCTGACGTCCTGACGAGTTTCGCCGACGATGCGTACAGTCTTGCTCGCTTGATCCGCCGGTCCGGGAAGGACGTGGTTCTCACGCCGCATGATGGCGAATTCGCGCACCTCTTCGGCAAGGTTTCCATCGGTGACGAAAGCCGCTGGGCGAATCTCGTGCCAAATCGTGCAACCGTGTCGCTGCTTTTGGCTTCGCTGCATTCTGAATCAAAACTCGACCGCGCCCGCGCCGCCGCCGCATTGAGCGGTGCGCTTGTGATTTTAAAAGGCGCCGATACGGTGGCCGCGCATCCGCAAGGCCGCGCAAGTATCGCCGAGGATTTGCCGCCGTGGCTGGCGACGGCTGGTTCCGGCGATGTTTTGGCGGGATTGACCGGCGGTCTTCTGGCACAGGGCATGCCGCTGTTCGAGGCCGCTTCCGCCGCCATCTGGCTGCACGGGGCCGCCGCCCGGCACTTCGGTCTCGGCCTCATCGCCGAGGATATCCCCGAAAATCTGCCGGCGGTTTTGCAGGCGCTGTTGGCTGACGGCACTTTGCAGGCCAATGAAGGGTGAGGCGAATGGCTTCTTGATCTTACTTCCGCCTATCGCCGGTTGGGACGAAAGGCGTGATCGAAGACGTAATCCCCCACTTGATTGCCTTGTTTGATGCCCGCGTCGGCATCAAACTGCCAATGCACGCCCATAAAAATGCGGCTCTTCGCATTGTCGAATTCCGCCTCTCTAAACGATTTGAAGGTCACCGGATGAAGTGGCCGCAGATTGCCGTCAACATCTCTATTCTTGCCGTTGTATTCATCCGAAATAAACGTGAAGTGCGTGTTGTCAGGCCAGAATTTGCGCATAATCTCAAAGAGTGCGCCGCCAAATGTCGCGTGACCTGACGGATAGGCTGGGAATGGCGGGGTGAAGTTCGGACCATGGGTGTTCGTTGCTTGAGCACCGAGAGGATACCAGTTTGCATCTCGCAACGTCGATGGGTTGCCATCTGTGTCAGCGGCGCGAATTCCGGTGACCGGCCGCCAGTATCGGTAAGTATATTTCGCCTCCCACGCCGAAATACCTGCGTCCGCCATCGCGACATTTATGAGCGCGAAGAAACGGGATATATCAGCGACATCGGCCATTTTTTGCTGCAGCGCGACGGTTCGTGCGATCTGGTTATAAAGGCGTGGCGGGGCGCATAGCGATGGGGTGCCGTCATAGGACCAAAACTTCGCCGTGAATTCCTCGGGCGCTGTCCGGCTTGTCGATGTGCCATGCGCTGGATCACCGCCGAGATTCATCACTTCAATGTAAGCTTTTGTGTAGGAACTATCTGTCAGTTCAGGTGGCTTTGGCGCCCGAAACTGATCCGCCGACTTCAAGACAAAAGGCTTGACTTTCGACCAGTTCCCCCCGAGAGCCACTTTCAATCCGCTGACCGGATCCGGCTGCCATGTGCCGGGATCTGTGCTTGGAAAAAAATCGACGCCAACGCGAGGTTCCGGCAATGCCGAGCCGTCGTTTTTACGCTTCGCGACAATTGCATTTGCAGCTTTACCTCCTAGGTCCGCACCAGCGTTGATCGCACTCTGAACCCCATGAATTCTCGCGATGTCTTGATCAAAGATTGCGCGCAAACGATCCGATTGGAACGGATATAAAGCAGTCAGAGACTCATACGCCGCCTGCGCAATGGCGCGATCCATCGAAATATTTCCATGGGCTGGCCCAACGCCGCTGTAGCTTGTGTATTTGTGTGAGATGGCGTTGATGGCATCAAACATTGCGATGTGAACAATTGCCATTGCGTAGCTTGCCCTATGAGGGCCGAGTTGTTCGCCAAAACGGTGGGGATCTTCCCCGCTTGCTGGATCGACCGGCGTGTGATCGATTGCAGTCGTATCGAGAGCGATCTCATTCCACATAAAATAGCGGTCAAGCGCATCAACAGGAATGCGCTGCGGCTGTGCGAACGAGTATGGGACGGCCGTTTTTTCCGTCTGCACCGCGAGCAGGCGTTGCAGCTCTCTGGAATTTTCGCCGCTGAGCGACGACTGAGCCGCTACTGTGGAACAGTATCCGCAATATAGAGTGATGCACAAACTGAGGGTTACAATCGAGAGCAACTTTGGTACCAAATTTTTGCTATTCGAAATGAAAGTTTGTTTGCCCATCGAAATCATCCCTTCCCGGCAATAATCTCTCACCTCTCGCAATCGGCAAAATTGGCACCTCGTGAGCTGCAAATTTCCGATCAAGGGTCCGCTATTATCTGAACCAAAGTGACCGATGTTTGCGAGAGTTGTGATATAATTGTGCTTTAGATTGATAGGACATGACCGGCCCCCACTGACGGGTCCACTGTAAATGTTAGTGCATTGACGGCCTCGATGCTAGCGCGGGCGGCGTAGCTGGCCGGGATTGCGTAGCCGCCCGCGCTGCCAGTGCGGGCACGAAGACCTCGGGCGCCGGCGGC
>DATBPZ010000022.1:0-7018 GCA_036561105.1 Methylocella sp.
CGAGAAAGGATTAAACGAGCCACCATCCAAAATCGTCGCTTGCAACACCAATTGAACGCCGCATAAAATCAAACATCGGATGAGCCGCGTCCTCCACTAAATCACGCCGCCATCTGTCTCAAATTATCTGACGACGGACAGCGTGCAGGATTAGGAAGCCTTGGGGGCCTGTAGCGCTTCAGGCTGTTGTCGCAAGCCTCGAAAAGAAGATCAAAGTTGGTTGTAACTAACCTAACCCGTCCGTGGACCACGGGCCAAATCAAGCAAGATCCCGTGGGCGGAAAGATCGACGTCAATAGCGGGCCTGAGCGAACCCGCAACGGCCTTGAATATATCGGCGATGTGGAATTCGCGTTCGACGAGGCTGAATACCCTATCTGCAGAAGCGAGGTTTCCCATTCCTGCGATCGGCGAGAAGGCTTGGGCGGCGCTAATCAGTGCTCTCGCTGGGCTATCCGGAGCAACACCAAGTTTATCGACAACTGCCTGCGCCAATCCAAAGAAATCTGGTAGGCCCGCGCCGGCCCCACAGAAGAACACTACGCGACCTTCATCTCGCGCAATCAGCAATTCGTCTGGGATTGATGGCCCTGCTGGCAGAAAGCGCATTTGTCCTTACCCATCACTTTCCTGAAATGAATCCCACCGCACATCGCGCCATTTACGGATTGAGCCGACATACGCGATCTGGTCGAATAACGAAATCGGCCGGGTTGAAAACATGCTTTTTGATAGATTCCAGCACTTGTCGATCTACAGCAGGCCCGCTTAGGCTCCATCAAGTCAAAGATGAAAACCGATGAGCCGTTGCCCCTTCATGCATAATTCTGATATCTCTTCAGTAGCTGTGTTGTAGTGTTGTAGCGGGCAACGGCCTCCCTGCACTCATCGGGGCCAGCGCGAGCGGGTCGATTCTTCGTTACAGCGACTGTTACGACGGCGGCAAGAATTACGATGCGATACATAGTCCCGATACCAATCACTCTGTTGCGCGGTGTTCTGCCACAATTGCCGCTCTCACGGCATTCTGTGGCGATTTGATCGCCCCCATATGCAGCACCGCAAAGAACCGGCGCTTAGTGCTACCCTCGATTGGAGATGACCAGGCATAGGCGCGCGCGGCCTTGGGATGGCCTTTTAGGTCGGAAGGCAGCGCCAAGTCACGTGGGGTGATGACAAGGCTCGCGTTGGCGATCAATGGACATTTGTGGCAATTGACCCGGAAACGAAACTGCTTCCCGCCTTCCGGGTCGGCAAGCGCACGAAGCCGCACGCTATTGCGTTCATGACCGATCTTTCCGAGCGGCTCGCTGAATTCCGTTCGCTTTCTGGTGCTCACGGGTCGCGATTTGCCAATTCATGCGGAATGGGTTTGTGGCGTAGCCATTCCCTGGGGATAGTTCGCGGTTGCTGCTATAGAGGTAGCTAGCGACGCGACGCTGTTTGGTGCATGATTCGTTCTATAAAGCGCAAGATTGAGCTGTTACTAAGGAGGCGCTCGATCGGATGGCAATTTCTACAGTAGAATGAAGTAGAATGGCGCGGATCAAAGGAACCTCGAAAACTGGCGGCGGAAGCGCGGCACGCCGAACAAGCGGACAACGGAGCGTGAGCGCGCCCAGGCCGAACTTGCCGAGAAAATTACTGGAGTGGTTGGGGCAGATGCGTTCGAGGGCGACGCGCACGCTTTCCTGATGGCAATTTACAAGGATGCAGCACAAACCGATCGCGTTACGCATGGATGCGGCCAAGGCGGCAATTGCGTACGAAAAACCCCGGCTTGCTGCCATCGATGGCGCGATCGAAGGCACAATAACGCTCGAGCAGCTTGTCATGGCCAGTTTTGAGCCGCGGGCGAACAAGCACCTGCAGCATTACCGCCAAAAACTGATCCATGACCGCCTGTCCCCGCGGATCCAACGCGCGCGATGGCGAAAGCGATAGAGGACTTCATTGGATTGCGTGGGCAACAGCACCAAACTGACTGCCGGCGCACTGCCAGCGCTATAAGGCTCGGCGCTGGTCGGGCCTGATTGAGCCCGCCGAGGATGCAGCCAATGCCGAGGGCCAGATGCTCGGGCGTCAACGAATAAACCAATTCACGGTCGCCACCACCGCAATTGCTAAAGCTATTCCGACCGTGAGGCTGGCGGCGCGCTGGAACCACCGCCGACGCTCTGCAAAAATGTCCAATCTAAAGACAGCCGGCGCCAAATAAAGCAGCAGCGCCAACAAAAACAGCGCACTTAGGATTTGATCAATGTCGGGCATAAAATTCGGTAACATTGGTATTTGAATTGCGCTTGACCGAGTTGCCGTTTTCTCCGAATTTGCGATTTCTGCTTACCGGGTGTTCGCTGTAGGTTACGCGCGTTCGGCTAGGTTTATCGGGCAAAAGTTGGGCACGAGTCCGGCCTTGGCGGAAATTCTATCAGCAACTAATTGTTTTCATTGGCGCGCCCAAGGGGAATCGAACCCCTGTTTTCGCCGTGAAAGAGGGGTAACGTGGGTATTGTCGGATATTTGTGGACAACCCTGCACGCTCGATCCCCTCTAAAACCCATGGAAATCCGTCATTGATTGTCTACAATTGTTCGCTTATGCCTTTTCCGTACAATTTCCGTATGCGGAAAGCAAGGCATGGCGAGGACCGTCCGCAACCCTAAGCTCGACACCCGCACCGCCCGCGCCAAATTGCCGGAACGGCGCGAACCCTATTGGACCGTCATCTCGGCAGGATGCGCGATCGGCTACCGGCGCGGTGCCAAGGGCGGGACATGGATCGCCCGGCTTCGGGGCGAGGACACGAAGCATCATTATGAGGCGCTGGGTGCGGCCGATGATGCGCGCGACGCGGATGGACTGACCTGCTTCAGCTATGCACAGGCGCAGGCGACCGCACGAAGTTTCTTCGCAGCCAAGGCACGCGAACTTGCCGGCCACAATGAACCGCAGTCCGGCCCCTATACCGTCGAAGCCGCGCTCGAGGACTATTTCGCTGCACGTGAGCGCCGTGGCTCCAAGGGCGTGCGCGCCGATCGGTATGCGAGCGCGGCGAGGATCCTTCCCGACCTCGGCACGATCGATGTTTCCAAGCTGACAGCCAAGAAGATCCGCAACTGGCATGAATCCCTTGCTGCGTCACCGAAGCGGGTCAGGACGCCCCACAATGCCAAATAGTGATACCGTCCGGCGACGACGCGCGACCGCCAATCGCGTGCTCACCGTCCTGAAGGCCGCGCTCAACCATGCTTTTCACGAAGGCAAAGCCGCGTCCGACGACGCCTGGCGCAAGGTCAAACCTTTCCGCGAGGTCGATGCTGCAGTGATCCATTATCTAACCGAGTCCGAATGCCGGCGCCTGATCAATGCGTGTCAAGGCCGGTTCCGCGACTTGGTCCGCGGCGCGCTGGCGACCGGCTGCCGTTACGGCGAATTGACCCGGATGCGCGCCGGCGACTTCAACCCCGAGGCCGGGACGGTCACAATACGGATCTCGAAGGCCGGCAAGGCGCGCCATGTTGTGCTGGCCGATGACGGCCGGTTGCACTTCGGCCAACTGACAACCGGACTGGTGCCATCCGATCTAATTTTTCGCCGCGATGACGGCAACCCATGGGGCGCCAGCCATCAACAGCGGCCACTGACGGAAGCGTCGAAGGTCGCGACGCTGGATCCTCCCGCGACCTTTCATATCCTGCGCCATACCTATGCCAGCACCCTCGCAATGAAGGGCGTCCCGATGGGCGTCATTGCGGCGCAGCTCGGGCATTCAGACACGCGCATGACTGAAAAACACTACGCGCATCTATCGCCGTCCTATGTCGCCGATACGATCCGCGCGGCAATGCCTGGCACGGATCAAGCGACAGGCAAGATTGCGCGTTTCGAGGCAACGAAGGTAAGATAATTTGCAAGGATAGGGGGCACCCGACAAGCCAGCCCGCACCGGCTGGCTTCCTTGCACTTCTCTTGGTGCCCGCGTGCGCGCGCGCAATTCCTTCTTCGATCAGAGTTTGAGACGGAGTATCAGGCGTCCGACTGCGGGCGCGCTTGCAAGACAAAAGGATGGCGTGCAGTTCATGCTCCGCATCTTTGGTCATGTCGCGCATGTGCCGGAGGGTCTCCAGCAGAGTGCGGACTTGCTCGTCACTCGATCCCGTCGGATTTTTACTTTTCGTCATCAGTCTTCGGTAAGCATCTCAGAGTTTCGTTCTTTTGCAGCCTTAATAGTTGCCGTGCACCAAACTTCCTTGCCTTTAGCAGACATCTCATCGATGTTCGCGCTCATGGCCGAAAAGAAGGCGTCTTCAGTGTGTTTCCGGCCTAGTAAAACGAACGCAGCCGTGAGGCTCGTGACGAGGGCATCTCCGTTAAATCGTACGCCCTGGCAAACGCTAGCAGCAAGTATGCTAGACGCCAGATGTTCCATGTCCAACTTCGCCGCATTTTCATAAGGGCTATCTGCGATTGACGGCGATGAAAAGGTCGCAATTCCATATACTGCGAGAAGAATGCGCCTCATGTCGTTCGTCCTGTCCTTGGCATTCTTGAGATGGCATTAACGTCGATCGAGGGAGAAATTCCATTGACCATGCTCCCAAATTTCATTCAGCTACTTAACGTGTACAGTGCCGAACATACCGGCATCGCGATGACCCGGAATCAGACAAGCGAACTCGAACTCGCCTAACTTTGTGAAGTTCCAGACAATCTCGTCCGTTTTCTTCGGCGCTACGCGCGTTGCATTTGGATCGTCGTGCTCCATCTCTGGGTTCATTTTCATCGCTTCAGCATGTTTCTGGTTCTCTTGCACCGTTGCAAGCACAAATTCGTGATCGAGATCTCCACTATTGTAGAGTTCAAATTTGATTTGTTCTCCCTTGCGCACTTCGACGTGGTCGGGGACGAAAAGCATTTTCCCGTCCCTCTCTTGCATGGTCACTTTGATCACTCGCGAGGGCTTTTCCGGGTCGCCTGGCTCTCCAGCAGAGAAAACCTCGTGGCTCTCACTGCTGGGGCGAGGTTTTATGTTAGCGAAATCCTTTTGGTCGTCGATCAAAAAAGGCGACGGTGGCGGCAGTCGTTGGCGTCAAGTTATTACACGGGGAGCACAATGAAAGTGAACGTTAAATTGGCCGTCGCGATATTTATCCTGTCTATCAGCGCCATTCGATTGCTCGTCATATGGAAGTTCTGGACTGTGAATCGGCGTCCAACAGTTCGACGCCGATTCACAAGTTACGGTTGCAGAATTACCGGTTTCCGGTCGCGCGCGCGCGCGTTGAGGTCCGGAAATTACCGCTTTTCGCAGCAAGCGGTCACCGCCGCGATCGCAGCCGTCTGCGCGGTGACGCATTATAGGGCTTGCGGCGGGAAGCTCTCGCCGTCAGGCGACCCCGGGGGAGGGCGTATAAGGCGGCGTCTTCCCGGCAAGCCCGGATGAACTTGCGACGTCGCAATGCCAGGGGCGGCTTATCGCGCTGACCGCTCCTGGCAAGCTCTATCGGTTACGCCCTTAGTGCCGCGAGCATTGCTCTTGCTGCGGCGGCGTATGTGCATCACGGCTTGATCGCCCAGGGGCACGGTCTTGTTCTAACGCGCGCAACGATCGGTCCTTACCCCGAAATCGCGCTCGCGACTGCCCGGGAACGCGCGATCGATCTGCGTCGTGGCGTGGCAAGTGGCATAAGCAGGGCCGATGATCAGCCCCGACCTTACATTCGACGTCCATACTGCACACCGGCTTCGTCTTCACGATTTTCTAGTTCTTCCAATCTGTTCGCTACCGGCGCTCCCGAATGGGGCGCTTTGTTGTAAAGCTCTCGCGATAGCCGTTCTCCCAACTGCCGGAAATGCGTCAGCGAGATAGGCGCAGATGGCCGGCGTTTCCGTCACCACCACCTCGCCATATTTGATCGCCGGCACCTTGCCCATGGGATTGATGGTGAGATAATCGGGCGTCTTCATTGTCGTTCCGTAATCTTTGACCTCTATTGCATAGGGCGCGCCGATCTCTTCCAGCATCCAGTGCACGATCCTACCGCGGGATTGCGGATTTGTGTAGAAAACGAGTTCCTTCAGCATTGGTTTCCTCTTGGACAATTGAAGTCGGACGGCCCTAGTCCGAGGCGCGCGGCCTCGGGGAAGTGAGTCCAGACGAAGGCGACGCCGATAGGCAAGCCTTCATGACGAAGCCTTCCCAACGAGCGGCGCCTGAAAGGCGAGCAAATGCTCGACGACCGCATCGGGCCTGTCGAGCGGTAGAAAATGCCCACCCTTCGCCACCGTCGCCATTTTGGCGCCGGGCACGATCTGGCGATCGTGTTCTCGTTCATCTGGCCACGACCAGTCGCGATCGCCCCAGAGCAGGAGCACGGGAATTTTGATGCTCGAATAGGCCTTCGTCGCCGTCTCCCAAGTCTCGGCGTTGCGGAGCAGACTGAGGAAGGCGCGATAATGACCGCGTCGGTTGCCTACCAAATACATCTCCTTCAGCAGCTCGGGCGAAATATGCTGCGGGTCGGATACGCCGCCGTCGAGCGCCGATTTCATGACGAAGAATCTGCGCAGGCGCATGACCGTCTCACCGATGATCGGAATCTCGGCTGCTCCGACGAAGAGACGCGCGAGAAAGGAGCTGCGCGCAATTCCGCGTCCCTTGGCGTAATCATAAGGATTGATCGCCACGACGCGAGTGACGCGCGGATTGTTGCGCGCCGCGAGAATGAGAGAGATCGAGGCGCCGATTGAAACGCCCGCGAGCGTCACGTCATGAAGACTCAAAGCTTGGAGAAAGCCCTCGATCGTCTCAACGAAATAGTCCGCATCGTATTTCGCGGGCGGTATGTCGGAATAGCCGTGGCCGGGATAATCGACCGCATACACGGTGAAACTCTTCGCCAAATCGGGGACGACCTTCTCGAAGAGGTCGAGTTGCGTCCTCAGCGTGTGCAAAAGAACCAGCGCAGGGCCTTCGCCCGTCTTGATGTAGCGAAGGCGGACGCCGTTGACACTG
>DATBPZ010000023.1:0-10476 GCA_036561105.1 Methylocella sp.
GCAAGCAGACGATTCCGTCTGCCCTCGTCGGAATGTTCCGAGGCCATAACCATATTCCCTGCCCGACCGGTGGGCCAATGACCGCAGGGATGGAAAGGCTGGCGTGCCGATAAGCGCCTCCACGGGGATTGCTCCGCTTCATATAGTCATCAAATTAGGCAGTGTCTGTATGATATCCTTAACTGTAGAAACCTTTTTGATTGTGGGTGGTTGGCAAGTAATCTATGTCCGTAGACTGCCAAGGCTCCACCATGAAAATTCTACATATTCTAATCGTCGAAGATGAAGCGTTGATTGCAATGGACCTTCAGCAGATAATCGAAGATATCGTCGCAGCTACGTTCGTGACCGAAGCCTCTGTTGCTGGCACCAAGAAAGTGTTGCACCAAGACCTCGACTTTGCGTTTTTGGATGTGGATGTGACCAACGGGAAGACTTTCGAGATTGCGCAGCTTCTCGAACGCAAGCATGTCCCCTATGCTTTTGTTTCAGCCTCCTGCCAAGATCAGTTGCCCCCTGACCTGCGGGACGCGGCGTTTATTCCCAAGCCATTTTATGCGGCGCAGATTGAGCACGCGCTCCAGGCTGTCGCAGCCTAATCAGCGACAGAGCCACTTCGAGCCCAATTTGTCAGGTCTGAAATTGGTGGCTTTATCGGCACGGCTGCGACCGTCCATTGACCGGGCAAGTCACCAAAGTGCCGCTCCCCACGCTATTAGCTTAATCTGCTTTCGTGGCGAACCCGAGTGCTTGCAATTTGCCGATTGATTTTTGGCTTGGAGTTCCTTCCCGAGCTTTTGAACAAGTTCCCCGGGCCTTGATTTCTTTCTGGGAGAGGACCAGTTTTGCGGCGGCGGTCCCTCCGTTATCGAGCATCTCGGCGGATTAGGGACTGCTAACGAAAGCTTTAGTGTTCCAGAGAAGGATCGGATGAGGCTGTTACACATTGGGAACCGCGCGGCAGATGCTATCGTCTCTGTCCTTCGGCACGCGGCCTTTCACACATAATACCCGCTTCTTGCTGCCCCAATACGTGCTAAATTTCCTGCACTCCGCGAGGTTGGCAGGCGCGCCAATTGCCGAGCAACCACCCGACACTGAATATGACGGCAAAGCGTTTGATTTATGAGGCACGGCGTCAAGCGAACGCATGGGATAAGCCATGAACCTATGGGAATACACAGCTGAAGAATTGATCGGTGGTGCAGAGATTAGGTCTGACATGTTCCTTGCCGCAGAGATTGAGATGCCATGGGAAAGCGACAAGATTGAGCGGATCATGTCAATGCCCAACTATGCTACCGCACCCGCGACAGGACATAACGGCTTGGCGGACCAGGTTCTGCTAGAACGCGATGGCGATGGTTGGAAATGTGTCGGGTACTATATTGACGACACAATTATCGTATTTCGGCGAGTGCAAAACACTGGCCTAGCGGACGTCTTGTTCCTTCGCTGTATGGAATATCGCAACAAGGTGCCTATCACGACTGTTCTTAATGAAAGTGCGTTCAGGCTCTTCAAGCGGGTACATAAAAGGGAAGTCGAAAAAGCAATGCGGGACGGATGCAACGTGCCCGAAAGGGTTCTGGAAGAGTGCCGCGACCTCACGGACAGTAACTGAGCGTAGCCACTGGTGCGTGCTTCAAAAAGACCTGTAGATGGCTACTAGTAGCAGTTTATCCTTAAGTGGCTGGCTCAACGAACCTTGGATGCCTCAAATTGCCTCGATTTGCGGCACAACTCCTGAAAGTCTGCCGAAGTCTCCCGAGCCTGCCGCGCAGTCTCCGGGGACTTGCGCTCAACTACAAGCGGGCGCTCGGCAGTCGCCGAGTGCATGTCGCCAGCTCGCGAATGGAGAGGCGCCGAGCGGCATTGTTCCTCCGCCGCCCTTGCCTGCACCACCGCTTCAAAAAAGCGGTCTACATCATCATTGTCCATCTCACTTTCCATTGCGATAATTCACGCCTAGCCTAAGCGCGAATACGACAAATCAACCGATAAACGCGGGACAATTGCAAGCGCCCGCCGACGGAGGAACACGGCTTGATCGGCGGGCGCTTCTGGCCAGCGAGGGCCAGCCAGAGGCTTCAGACCCAACTAGCGCAGCCGTACTTTGACCGTTAACGTACCGACCAAATTTCGCGCGTACATCCAATCCAAGATGTAGTCTGTGCAAAATTGCTCACATCAACATTGATTTAGAATTTGGTGAATAAAAATCGACACATGTATGGAAGAAGCGGATGCTTCGAATGCTTTCGCAGTTGTTCACAAGAGCCGGGCGGAAGCAGAAGGTGCACTTTCTTTCGAGAACTTATCGTTTCCACTGTAATGGAGTAGCCATGACTCCACCGAAACAGTGTGACAGACCCCGGTAGGCGCGGGGTCACGGTGGCGCGAAAGCTTAAGATGCCAGGCCGAAACGCCATTGCCAACAATTGAAGTATCATTGCGTGATAGCGCCCGCGAAGGCCAAGTGTCCGTTATCCCGCCTTTAGAATCTGCAACATCACAGATCGCTTCGCAAAGCCGAAGCAGAGCCCCGTAGCTGCTTGAGTGCACCGGGGCTCGTTTTGCGTCTATCGCATGTTGCTTCCTCGGCGCGAACCAGCGGTATCCGCGTGCTTCAATTTGCTCGCTTGAGTCGAAACCAACGACTTTCTCTCCGGCAGCCACGGTTACGGAGTCTGTGCTCCCGCGCGCCGGGCAAAATGGAAATTTCAAGTCTCGATTTTAGGCTCCTCGTGCAGAACCATATTCAACAACGAACTGTGGACTTCGATGCCACCGTTGTAGTCTATGAATCCAAGTTTTCGAAATTTGTTCATGAAGAAACTCACACGGGACCGGGTTGTGCCGATCATGTCCGCGAGAGTCTCCTGGCTGATTTTCGCGATCAATGGCTCCGGCTTGTCATCCTTGCCAAAGTGCGCCAGCAGCAGGAGCAGCCGGGCAAGCCGTTTCTCACTCGAATTGAACAGTTGATCGACGAGGTCTGCTTCGACGCGGAGGGTCCGGCTCAGGAGATGAGCGATGAACATCTCGGAGAACGCGGGTTCCTGACGGATCACGCGGAGGATCGCCCCTTTTTCTAGCCGCACGATTACGGACTCCGTCATCGTCCTAACTGTGGCTATCCGCTGCTTCTGTCCTGCCAAACATCCTTCACCGAAGAAATCGTTCGTGCCAAGAATTGCGACGACGGCTTCCTTGCCTTGCTCCGAAACGACGGTGACCTTCACCTTGCCGATCTGAATGTAGAAGACTGAATCTGCGGGGTCGCCTTGTGAAAAGATGATCTCATTACTATGGTAACCAGCAATACTCCGGCCGCCGTCGACCTTGGCCAGAAAAGCTTTCGGATTGAAGGGCGCCTTTCGTTTGATCGCCATGACGCCGCTTCATTACCGCCAATTTCTGAAGAACGAACCCACTCTCATCATAAAACGTTTTCTTCGGTGAGCAATATTGAACAGATCGCGGCTCGTTGGTGTGATAGGCGCGATTTGAGACCAAAGGAAAACTGAAACCTTACCTTCGTTCTCGTCGCCCGTTCAGGGGCCTTTCTAGGTCTTGGAGGAAGAAATCATCGACAAGGACCGAGTCGCCGAAACGGCGACAATAATCAAATGCGGAGTCAAGCAGGTGGCCGGTAAGGCAGTCGATGACGCCAAGCTGGAGCTGGATGGCAGGGCCATTAAAATAGGCGGCAAGGTTTAATCGTACCTTGCGGCTCTTGGACTGACCCCATGCCTGGCCGACGGGCGTGTGTAATTTTGCTCAAACCCGCTGCGCGACCTGACTAATTTAGGTGACTTCGGGCGTCGTCAACGTCCTCCCGAGTAGGACGACGTCAGAGTGCTGACCCCGGCTTACGCCATTAGCGTGGCCGGGGTCTTTTTCCCGAAAAAAAAAGTACCGGCGACATTCCGGCGACTTGGTCGAATATTTGCCTTTCACCTTTGCGGAAGTTCGGCTCAGGGTTCTCGACGGCAGGAGTCGGGAGTTGATAGAGGGGGAGTGTGGCCGCTGATACGCTCAGAAGGACGTCGAGGTGCGTCCCTACCTGGCGCAGAATCTGCGCCGCCTCGACGCATCTAATCCATGATTGTTATGACGATCTGGTTAAGGAGAGCGATGCGAGGTGGCGTCGCGATGCCATGACTGTCCCTCATGGTTCCAAAATCTTATTTTGAAGAAAAGAATTATATGTGGGCGGGGTATTTTTCTGGGTTTGAAGTCGATTGGATGAAGGCGGTGTGAGCACCCTCAGGCTGGGACAAGCCTTTGGGCCTGCACGAAGCCGGTAATCCTATTGTTCAGGCATTCTGCGAAATTGATTGAGGATTGAAGGTGGCCCCGGCCCTTCGATCAGTCCTTGCCGTGTTGGATCAAGAATAATCGTCAGAAAGCGTTCAAGGATAAAGGTCAGTGGTGCGGCGCTGATATTGCCCTGTGACTCCGCTCCACTGGAAAGTTCGTGCCAAGCATCTTCGGCAGCTGACAGCATGAACAGCTCCAGGGCTTTCAGGACGGTTTGCGGAAGGGGCAGATTTCGCGAGGCGGCGTAGGCAGTTAATTGATCGACAAGATTTGGATCGAGCTGCATCCTGATTTTGGAATTAAAGGCGTCTGGGTCGTCGAGGATCATCCTCAAAAGGTCGCTGAATCCGGAAATTGCTACTACCCCGCTCGGTAAGGGCCTCGCCACGCCCCTACGAGACGCGGGATGCCGGACGAAGCATTTACCATAAATCATGGGAGGAAGTTACAATGATCTTACAAATAGCCCGATCGACTTGGCTGGCGGTTGCGATTGCATTCTCCAGTAGCGGGGTAATGTCTGTTCGTGCTGAAGACGGCGAGACGGATCTTCCTGCGCTAGCGGCTGGTCTCAAAGGCACGAAAGTGAGGTTAGAGGACGGGCTCAAGGCAAGCGAGCGCGAAGGAACGCCGGTCTCGGCTAAATTCGAGACCGACGACGGGAAACTTCAGCTTTCGGTCTACACGATGATGGCCGACGGTTTCACCGAGGTCGTCATAGACCCGAAGACCGGCGCGATAGCAAAGGCTGAGAATATCACTGACGCCGAGGACCTTGAAGCGGCAACGACGCAGAAAGCCGCAATGGAAAAAGCCACGATTTCTCTGCTCGCCGCGACCCAGAAGGCGGTCGCGGCCAACGCCGAATACCAAGCTGTCAGCATCACGCCGGAAACGAGGGGCGGGCATCCGATCGCCGACATCACATTGCTGAAGGGTGAGACGGTCAAGAATCTCACCGAGAAACTGGATTGAGCTGTCTACTTATTGGCAGCACGCATGCCTTGTCGGCGAGTTCGCAACGCGTCAACTCCCGTCATCGAGAATTGTGAGCCGAACTTCCGCTTTGGGTGGATATTGTTGAAAAAGTCGGAAAATGAGCGGGGACGAAAATCCTGACTTTGCCGCGGAGGGCGCTTGCCGCGCACGATCGTTGTGTCCGATCTCATACGAAGACGGCACGCTGCAAAACCCGTTTCTCTGCTAAACCCCCAGTGCATCGTTCTTGGAGCTCGCCCCCGGCCTCGAGAATTGTGATCAACGACAAAATTCGAGTTTTTCAACAATATCGGTGGTATGCGACCATTCGCCCCTAATTTCTGCACGCAGTAAATGGCTGATTCCATTGAGGCGGGTTCGCAGTGAGTGCTTTCGATGTCGCCCAACGGATCAGCCAACTTTGATTGCCCGCACTTCTGCAGCCCGCTCATCCACGGGAATCATCGGCAGTTCGCTCGGGTTCTTGACCGGGAGACTGCGTAGGTGATCCATGATCGCCTGCCATTCTTTGATCTCCCGGATGGCGCCATTCTGCGTCACAGTGTCGAGACCGGCCTTGTCCATAGTACCTGCCGGGGGCAGCAGATCGGGTGTGTCACCGCGAGGGTCGTTGAGTGCCTCGACCTTCGATCCGAGGGGCCGCCCCTCCTTGTTCTTGGGTACAAGAGCGAGTTTGCCCTTGGTATATTTGGGGATAGCCACGACAATCTGGCCGAGCATCAGTGGGCACGTGAGGCTATACAACCGCTCGTCCTTCCCGGTGATGTCGATCGCTCGGTAGCCGCGATCGAGGTCTCCCACCTCGATGGCCGTCACGACGTCGAATTGTGAGCGTGACGGGTCGTAGCGGAACCTCATCCCGGATGCCCGGGGGAAATACTCGCCGGGGTGGGCTGGGTTATCCACGAGAAAAAACTCCAGCAGATGCTTCAGCTCCTCGCCGGTGAAATAGCCGGTCACGAGCGTGCTGCCGGCCGTGGGGTCCACGACACCAGCGCCAAGTGGCGCGACGGCAAACACATCGTAGACCGTTTGCACGCCCGACTTTCCCCGGGTGAGGCCGGCACGCATCATTCCGTTGGCGGTGAATCCGATGTCCGCCCTCGTGGCGTTTCTGAAGGCGTCCGTGCAAAGGTTGGCAAGAAGGGTGCTGGCTTCGATGTCCGTAAACGTATTGGGAATGTCCTGCGGCGCCACCGCCAGTGGCTGATCGATGCTGTAGCCGCGCGACGCGAACGCAACCTCGGAGACTGTCTTCTTGAACTTGTCGATTTCCTTGGCAATGGTCCGGTTACCGGCGATGGTATCGTCGATCGGGTAAAGCCGGTAGGACTCGACCGTCAGTTTGCCATTGGCCAATGTGATCACCAGTTCGCCGAGGTTTTCGCCGTACTTCCCCGTCTGGACCACGGGCGTGCGGCCGTTGACGATGATCGCCTCGCGCAGTTCTGTGTGGCTGTGGGCGCCGATAACCACGTCGATGCCCGGCACGGCGATAGGCAGGCGCACGTCCTCACCGTCAGTGAAGCGGCCGTCCTTGCCTTTCTCTACGCCGCCATGGCTGAGCGCGATGACCACATCCACCTTCTCTGTCTCGCGGAGGAGATTCACCATCTCCCGGGCGATCTCAATGGGATCGGCGAACTTCACCGCGCCGGCGCCGCCGGTATAGAATTGCGCTTCTTTGCCGAGCAGACCGAAGATGCCAAAGCGCATGCCACCGCGCTCGATCACAAAGTAGCGGCGGACGACCGCATCTTTGGCCAAGCGCTGGAGACCGGCCAATGTTACGTCATTCGCCGTGAAGTCGGTATTCGATGCGACCACCGCCGGAACCCGGCCAGCCCTGGCGGCCACCGTGATGGCCTGGGCCGTACCTTCAGGCCCGAGGTCGAAATCATGGTTGCCAAATGTAGTGACGTCGCAACCCATCCGGGACAGCAGCTGAAGCTCGCAGCCGGTCTCACGGGTGGCAGCCGCAAACGCGGTCCCCATGCTGTAGTCACCCGCGTCAAGCACGAGAACAGGGCCAAGGTCCTTGCGCGCCGCCTTCCGCTTTGCGATCAAAGTGGCCAGGCGCGCGAACCCACCCCGCGTTGCATCGTCGTTGAGCGTGAAAGGGGTATAGTCCAGAGCTGGGGCCATCCCGATCAGGTTCGAATGGAGGTCGTTGGTGTGCAGAATGATGAAGGTCTTCTTCTTGCCCGCAGCCGCGGCCATGCCTCCAGGCAGGAGAAGGGTTGCACCGGCTGCCGCTGACTCAGCCAGGAACTCGCGTCGAGACAATGTTTCTGATGTCAGGGTAATGCTGCTCTCCCAATTGCTGCCGCAACGACTTCGGGCTCTTCTACCTTAATCTCGATTGGCTTTTTCGTTTTGAAAAGTTTCTCCGCCCCTGAATCGCGACGCGGAGCAGATGACGAACTTTATTCCTGGGCTGCTACAAAGTTTCAAGAGACGCCGCCCGGCCTGTCATCTCGGACGCGATAAAAATCATGTCCCCGGATTTTCCCCAGATCCAAACGGCGCTTACTTGCGCCGAAACGTCGTATATGACGTCGAAAAGACCAACATTTTGCGAAGGTTTGAGTGGTGCTGCGAGAGAGGATTGAACTCTCGGCCTCTCCCTTACCAAGGGAGTGCTCTCCCGCTGAGCTATGCGCCCTGAGATTAAGAGGTGCTTTGGGGGCTGACACCATGGGGTTTCCGCAAGATTAGTTGCAAGATGTCTTCGACGATGCTGTCGGCGAGCTTGGCTACCGTCGAAGCGTATGACGCTTCAGCTTGAGCCTGATGACCGTCGCGGCTCGAGTGCTGGCCAGCCGTCGGACTTCAGTGTCGAGAATTTCCAGAGCGATTGCCTCAGCTGTTTTTGCGCTTCGAACAGGATGTGTGGCTGGCGCAAATATGCGATCTGCGCGTCGTTGCGGCGACATCGTAGGGACGGGTCCGGTCCATAGGTCCACAAGAGCCCACGGTGCAAGGCAGGCCCAAAATGTCGCCGCAGCGCAACATAAAATTGCCCTGATTGTTGCACTGCACTATAGAGGTAACAAAGCCGCGTCCAGTCAGATCAACGGAGATTCAATGGCCTACCTATTTGATGATTTTCAAAAACTCGACAAAGAGCACCTCGAGGGGGTGACGACGTCATCTTCTTCCGTTGCCAAGAGCTGGCTGGTGATGTGGGATCAAGATACGGAATGGCAAATTGGCGAGACGATGGCGGAGGTTCTTCGCGAACGACTTGTGGAGCTGGAAACCCTGGAAGCCACAGGCGTCTCGACCGAGGAGACCGTCGGCAGGCTTGCTTATGTGCGCAAGCTGCTGATCCGGTTTGATGCAAGGGACACAAGTACGGCCACGCGGCCAGCGTGAGCCCGGGGCAAGGCGGCGGTATCTGGACGGCAAGCTGGTGGGTGCGGTTCGAAGCCCAAGGCATCTCCGTCGCTATCTGCCGACAGCAACACGGCGATCTTGGGCGGGCGGAACGACATTCTGGCACCGGGTGGCAGCATGGCTCTTTGTCCAGCCGGTGCCGACCGTGCCCGTCCTTACCTTCAGCGCGCAGCTCGAGATCGCCCCTTGGCCGTACTCCAAACCATCATCCCTTTGACCTTGTATCCGGCCTCACCTTGAGCAGTACCCATGTGAGGCGTTTCCGTTACGGAGGCATTGAAGCTTATGTCCGATGACACTCACGATGACATGATTAATCTGGACGATCCCTCGGAATATGAGGACCCAGTTTCCCAGCGAGCCATGGCGTTCTGCCACGTAGCCAAACTGGCGGACACGCTCCAAGATGAGGCGGTCAAGGAGCTGTGTTTGGCGATGCTCCGAAAGCTCAACGCCAGCATAAGAACACCCTCGACGGCGGACCTCAGGTCCATTGAAGGGGGGCACAAGTAGTTGCACTCGGGCGGTCCCCGAGTGGCCGTAACAGCTTAGACAGAGTATTGAATGCGCTGTAAGCGGTCGTCGGCGTACTCATCGGGCTGCTGGGATTGCTGGCGTCAGTGGGACAACCAACGGATTACCAATGAATGACGCGAATTAAACGCGAACATTCATTGGTGAACGATAGCGTAAGTAGCGGAAATCATCCAATATGCTCTAAAAAGCATCGCGCTTATAACGGCCTGGTTGCAGGTCGAGCCCTGCTCGGACCACCAACCTTCGCCACAGCCGATGTACCTTTACCCCAGGCCGGTCGGTTCCACGGCCTTGCGGTAGAGATGCCAGGTCGAATGCGCGAGAACGGGCACCACAACCGCAAGACCGGCAAAAAACAACAGAAAACCGATGGCCAAAGACCCGGCGACGATTAATCCCCAAAGCGCCATGGTGAACGGGTTCACCAGCACGGCCTTGATGGACGTTTGAATGGCGATGGGAACGTCGATTGTTGGCGTTACGACTGGGTGCTCGATCCCGACATCAAGGGCTTCAGGATCGATTGGGCGGTCGAGAAGCATCGGGAAGGAAACGACGCTCACGCTCAAGGCCAGCACGGCAAAGACGAAACCGATCGCGGTGCCGAATCCGATCAGCTTCCAGCCTTGCGGCGTGTCGAAGATAGTCGTGATAAATTGGGTGAAAGACTGAGGCGGCGCGGGTCCAAGGAGCGACACGTAAAGAGCCTGGGCTGCGAAGAGCCAGCACCCGAATATTACCAGCAATAAAAGGCCGAGCGAAAGGATGGGGAATATCGAATGCGAGCGCACCACGGCGAATGCATGTTTCCACGAGGTGTCGAGGCCAAGCTCCCGCGCTTGGCTTATTTCATACAAGCCAATTCCCGCAAAGGGGCCAATGAGAGCGAACCCTGATAGAAGCGGGAAGATCAACTGCGGAGACGCGCCGACAACAAGCCCGATCCCGACGAGAGGATAGATGAGACCCAAAAAAACGAGGTGCGAAGGTTTCGCCGAGAAATCCGCGAGACCTTTGGCCAAAGCGTCCTTGAGGTCTGCTGGGCCGATCTTGCGCACACGATAGACCGGGGCCGAATCCGAACCGGTGATCACATTAGACTGCGACATTCGCATTCCTCCCAAACCGAGTAACAAGCGGTCGCGAGGTCGGCAAAGCTCTGCATCGCGGCTGGTCATGCGGAACCGCGAGCTGCATTTTTAGACACTATACGCT
>DATBPZ010000024.1:0-31120 GCA_036561105.1 Methylocella sp.
CTCGCAAAGCGCAAAATCGCCGCCTGCATCCCCTCCAAGTCCAATCGAAAAATACCGATCGAACACGACCGCATGCTCTATCGCGAGCGCCACAAGATCGAGAACATGTTCGGCAGGCTCAAGGACTGGCGGCGCATCCACACGCGTTACGACCGATGCGCCCATACTTTCATGTCAGCAATCTACATCGCCGCAATCGTCATCTTCTGGATCAATCAATGAGTCCTGACCGTAAAGTCATTGTCACCCAGGCCAGTCTTATTGACCCGAGTCGAGACCGGCCACATGCGCAAAAGATCATTCGGCGCGGATCGCAATAGCTCAGTGCCAGCCTTGCCGGTCAGCTATGCGTCATGATCCTCTTGGCCTAGAAAGACCTGCATCGGTTCATGAAAAGCTCCGAGATGTCGGCGCCTCATGCTCACGCATGACATTGCAAATCAACTTGACGTGATTTGTGCGCTGCAATATAGGAACCGCGCGAGTTGCAAAAGCACACTCGCAGTTAAAGCTGCGCCCGAGCCAGCAAAAGCCAGGCGCATATCGAATTAATGGAGCTTAAATGGCGTACGCATTCGAAGGATTTCAAAATTTCGGCAAGGATCAACTTGTGGCGATTTCCGCCTCGTCTTCCAGCCTTAGCAAGAGCCTGCAGACAATTGTTACTGAATCGAGCGAGTATTCGAAAAAAACGTTAGAGAACGGCTCAGCTTTCTTCGAAAAGTTGCTCGGTGCAAAATCTTTTGAGAGTGCCCTTCAAATTCAGTCCGAACATGCCAGGGCCTTTTTCGACGGGTTCGTTGGCTACGTGACGAAAACGGGTGAAGTCTATTCCAACCTCGCCAAAGAAACCCTGGGACCGATTGGCACCGCTATCTCCAAGGTTCAGACCTCAAAAGAATAGGCTAATCGACGATTTGACAAAAAACGTCTGCGAGTAAAACCAAACTCGCAGATATTAGCCCAGTGTTATTGGACAGTTTAAGTCGCAAAAGGAATGTTAAGCGAGCAATTTAGATGGCCGTCCGAGCGCCCCAGCACGGTGCTGCTCATTTAATCTCTTGTGAAGCGTGGTTGAAAGCAGCGAGTTGAAAACGAAGAAAAAAGCAGACCCACGACGCGGCAAAAAATCCAATAAAACTGATCAAGCAATTCGCGTGCAATACGGCGTCCTGCCCTATCGATTCACAGAAACCAATTCACTGGAAGTGTTGCTTGTTACAACGCGGCAAACGAGACGCTGGATCATTCCCAAGGGTTGGCCCATTAAAGGCCTCAAGCCGTCAAAGTCTGCCGCACGCGAAGCCTACGAAGAAGCTGGTATTAGAGGCACTGTCGGAGCAAAAGCGATTGGGGTTTTCTCATTCAAGAAAAGTCTCGACGCAAACGGCGTCGCCGTACCCTGCGAAGTGCGAGTGTTCCCGATGATCGTCAAGCGGCAGCTTGATACTTGGCCGGAGGCCAATGAACGAGAAGCACGATGGTTTGAACCTGCCAAAGCCTTATCCGCGTTAAAAGACAACGGACTCCGTGACCTGATCGAGCCGTTTGTACGAAGGATGATAGCCAAAAAATCGCCAAAGCGGTCTAAGTGACGGTGTACAGCGTAAGATCGCAGTAACCTGGGCTGAGCTACCCATCAACCCCCTAATTCGATCTACACACGTTCCCAGCCGGACCGCGAGGCCGGGAAGATTGGTTTGCACCCTGACCGGCTCTTGCAAGATCACTTCAGCACGATTGAGAATCGCCGCCACAAGGTCGAACGGGTCCGGCGTCTTCAAGATCGGAATGAATGACAACGTAACAGAGCTTCGCCGGATCATAGGCAACAATCACTTCATAAAAGGGCTGGATCATTTGATTGAATCACATTCGAGAGATTGCCCGGCCTAGCCACCAAAGGTGTCAAGCATGGCCGGGCCAACCACACAACCACCATTGAGACCGATGGAAACTCAAAGGGGGCGCGGCAAACCGCGCTTTTGACAGTGGTGTGTGCCAAGCGCTGGAACTTGACAAATCCGGTGCTTGCGCAATTTACAACTCGGTCCACACTGTAAGTTGGTTGGAAAACCGAGGAACATTGGGAGGATTCGATGAAGACGTGCATTACAGCGGCGAGCGCGGCGGCGCTCTCGATTGGGCTGCTGACCGATATGCCAGCAGTGGCCGACCCGTTCTCCTTCAGCACCGGTAACCCCGACGGCAAGCTTGCGGCGCTTTCGCGGCGTCCCAGTGCCGGAAATATTGAAACCGAAACAGCCGATGATTTTGTCTTGACCGTTCCCACCGTCATCAGCCGTGCCGTCATCCACGGCTTGATCCCCTTAGGGACACCTCTTTCGGGCATCACCCAGGTCGAGATTGAAGTCTACCATATCTTCCCCAAAGACTCGAACACCACACGCGCCATCACGGTGCCCACGCGAAACAACTCGCCCTCGGATGTCGAAATCGACGCCGCCACACGCGATTCCAGCCACAAAACACTCGGTTTTAGCGCAACCCTGGAGAGCCCAAGCTTCACGGTCGCGAACACTGTGGTGAATGGCATCCATCCGGCCCCTATTCAATTCACGGGGGGTGAGGGACCTGCGACCGGCGAAGAGGTGGAGATCGATATCACCTTCACCCCACCGATCTTCCTCCCGACGGAGCATTATTTCTTCCGCCCAGAAGCCCAGGTGACAGGCGGCAATTTCCTGTACCTGTCGGCACCGGACCCGATCGTGCCGCCCGGGACCCCGTTTATGCCGGACTTGCAAGCTTGGATTCGCAACTCGAACTTGGCGCCGGATTGGCTGAGAATCGGCACCGATATCACCCACCAAGGGCCGTTTAACATGACGTATTCGCTGGCCGGCGAAACCATTCCTGGCGCTGGGACCCCCGGGATTCCCAACTGTCGCGGCACCACCGTTTCTGCCATGGCCCATCAATTTGGCGGGATAAAACAAGCAGCCGTGACACTGGGGTATTCCAGCGTGCGCGTGCTACAGAATAGCATTACAGCGTTTTGTTCGAACGGCGGACGCAACAAGCGTCGTTGAATTTTAGCTCAAGCTCTTTTGCTTGCATTGAACTAAAACCTCTCCCAGCGGCAAAGGGTGAGAAACAGGTAACCCTTAAACCACTGGGAGCGATAGGTTCTGGCAGAGCGCCCTCCGCTGACCTCACTTACAATTCAGTCTCAACCGAGCTGCCCAATTGCGGGAAACAATATGGAACGCGATTAAAGTAGCGTAGCGCCTTATATTAGCTCCTCGATTCCGAGAAATGTAGTTTTGCGTCGGCATTGACCTCAAGCTCGCCGCGAAAATCGACGAAGTTCTTTTTGAAGGATTGGTTACGCCGCCATAGGTGCGTGTTGGTCATAGGAGCGACGGCGTTCTCCGGCTTATCTCGAAGAATTTGCGCTGCACGCGGCCCAAGGCGCTGGACATGACCGCCTTGCCCGCTTTGAGAAAATGCTGTCAGCTTCGCGCGCGCAATGGCGGCCAGCGACTCCAGGCGGGCGACTTCGGTCGCCAGATTTTCGCCAACATCCATCGCGATTGGATTTACGGCCTCAATCACAGGGCCATGTGCCGCCGCCAAATCCTTGGTGCGCAATGCCAAGTCAGCACGAAGCCGCTCAAGTCCACCTTCAGCAAATTCGATTTCCGCAAGTGCCTTTTCATGCCGCTGCTTTGTCGCGGCAAGTTCCGGTGGAGTCGTCAACTCGGCGTTGTCGCGCAATGCGATTGATGCAGCCTCGGCCACGCGAGACATAATGGATTTGAATTCAGCCAACCCTTCACGAAGTTCGGCCATGCGCCTTTCGGCATTGGCAACCGCTGCCTTCAATTCCTCGACGGCCTTTGCTGTTTTGCGATGTTCTTTGACGGCATGGGCAAGCGTCAAGCGAGCGGCATCAGCATCGAAAGTTTGTTCGGTTTTAAGGGCGAGATTCATTTCCAGCGTTCCTTCATGGCCTTGTCATTGATGGCTTGAATGTCGCGAATCATGGCGTGTTGGTGATCGTTGAAAGCACGATTTTTGGCGCATTCTTTTTCGTAAATTGCGCGACGGGCTTTCTGTTCACGTTCATGGGCCTCAAACATCGCTTTGGCTTCGGCAGGTGTGACATAAGCACCATCCCCCGTTGGGTGCATTGCGCTTTTTTGGAGAATGCGCACCAACACTGGAATCAAACTTCATGAATTGATGCCTGTCATCGGGCGGCGGCTCGGTGTGTCCTGGTTCACGAGGGTCGCCATACAAACGGCGGTGTTCTGCATCGATTTTCTTTTGGTGGCTGTCTTCGATGCTGCGATCAATTTTTTCCGCGTACATTTGGGCTTGGTGCATCGCGGCTCTTTGACTTGCGGCGGCGATGATATCGTTTGGATGCGGGCCTTGCGGTGCTTCATGAAAGCCGCTTGGCTGATTGGTGGATTGCGCCGTCATGCTGGGCGGTGTCATTCCTTTTGCGCGGTGGATTTGTTCGACGCGATCCATGCGATCTGAAATGTTGCGAAGGGCAAGGACGGCACCAATCAGCGCCGGATGACCAACGCCATATTTTTGTGGTTTTGCAGCATCGGGCGTTGGCACAAGTTTGCAGGTGCAGGCTTCCGGCCCTTTGCCACAAGAGCACGCGAGGCCATGCCGGTTTGGCTTGAGCGGAATCCCAAGGCGAGCGGCAAGCGCCGGGCCATGCCCAGCTTTGATTTGATCGGCAGTGATCTTGCGGCCTGCTTCCAAAATGGTCATCACTCTAACTCCAACAAATCGCGATCAATAATAAGATCGCATTCGACCAGGGCCAAACCAATCACTCATGATTTGATCACCATTTCGGCTCCATGCTTCATGCCACTGTAGAACGGCAAGATTTTTGGAAGCCAAAACAATTGCGCCCGCCGCCACATTGCTCAAATCGTCGTGAGCGCCGCTGACTGCCGGATGATCGATCGATTCTTTGTTGCTGCCCCTCGGCACTCTGCGTTCAAGCAGGCAAAATTGCTCAACCATTTTCTTGTTGTCGGGCAGTTGCACGCGGCCAGAATTCAAAAGCGGCAATGCACCGCTGTACAACTCGCTTTTTGATTGCTCGGCGAAATTGTAGCGAACCCCATATTTCATGAACAATTGCTCGAACACACGACCGCTGTAACGATCACCTGTGCATTCCGCGAGGCCATAAGATAAGATTGTTTCTGCGTATTGTCTTACGCCAACTTCAGGGTTCACATTTTGACACTCGTGCAGCACATCGATCACAACACGATCTGAATTTTCAAGATGTGCGATGCAAAGGCAAAACGAGTCCTGCCCGCCGCCAGCCGGATCAATGAAGGCAACATAACTAATGTCGCTCGAATAAGGGAGCATCGTGCGATCCGCGACAACGCTGTTTTCGATGATTTCACGCGACACAAAGGACTCGCAATCATCGCGGAATTCCGCACCGTATTCACACCGCGCGGCAAGCGGATCACGTTCAAATTGCCTGTCCAAAAATTGCTGACTGATGAGCGGATTGAATAACCGCGTTGCACCTTTGGCGTAAAGCATCCAAAGCGCGTCTTGATTGGCGTAGTATTTTTTGAAATTGTTCCACAGTTCGCCGCGCTTTGCATAAGGCGAACTGATCGTACAAAGCTGGCCATGCAACGAAGCCAATGCTGGCCGCAAGGCATTGAGGATTTCGACATCTGGATTTGCGCTGTTTTCAATAAAAAAATAAGCAACTTCATCGCAGATTGCGAGCCAAATAGTAGCGCCGCGAATGGTTCTGAAATCCGCTGTGCGAATCTCAATGTCGATGGCGTTGGTGAGCGAGATCACGTCAGCGGTAACATTCGCAAGGTAAGGCGCGAACAACGCAATCGATTGAAAGTTGCCAAGGATATACGAATAGACTTTTTTCGATTGAACGCGCGTTGCAGAGAGAATGGCGATCACCGCTTTTTCACCGGGCGCCAAATATGATTTCAAATCGAAAGCCAATGCGGCATAAGTTGCTTTGGCAGCTATAGCTCGGCTTTTACCACCACGGCGACCTACACATGCCCAAAATTCATCGCAGCGAACGCCAGGAACATGGTCGCGGCCAGTGACAGAAGCGAAGATGTGATTTTCTTCGTTGCTCAATGGCTCGCCTTCGCTGGCGATGAGCAAGACCTTCCAGATTTTCCAACTGTCGCCTTCGAATTGCTTGCCCAACAATTTTAAATCTCTCAGCATCCTACGCATCGAAAATTTCGCCTTGGGTGGCTGAAAATCGTCAGGCGATATTGGTGCGTTTGGAACGAGTGTCAGGGTCATGGCGATGCCTCACGGATATGGGCATCGAGGTTTTGGCCATCGTTGGAAGGAATGGCGTCGTCATCGTCGTCAACAAACTTTACACCAGCGACATTGGCTTTCAGTTGCCGGAACAACCGTGCCACTTGACCGTGACCGGCCATGACGCTGTATCCGGCGCGATCTATTTTCTCGCCTCTGGCCGAAGCCGTCTCCATGTCTTCGAGCGTGATTTTTAATTGAGCGATTGAGCGGCAAAGCATCTTTGCTTCAAGCGAAGCACTGTCAGGAATTGTTGCCGTCACTTGCGCAAGAACATCGCGGAATCGCCGTGCGGCAAATGTGCGACAATCAACCTTCTCTGGATCAAAGAGTCGGCCTTTAACCAATCTCGATTTCACGCGATCTTTGGCGGCTTTGCTTCCCCGAATGAAGCCGCTCGGATTAGTCGCACCGTTCTGATATCGGCCATTTGCGCCGCGTGTCTTGCCTTCCGTCATGTCCATAGAGTGCGGTTCCGAAAATTCTAGGAAATGACGCCAAAATATAGACCTTTTCGCAAATTCGTCCATCAAATTAAGGTCTAAGGCGCATTTATTACGTTACTTTTGCCGCTATTAACTTGTCTCTATAAGTCTTCATAAGTAGTTATACGTCGATATGAGTGTTTTTAAGCTTGTGATTAGTGGCAAGGGGCGAGCGTCAAAGGCCAGAAAGCGGGGCCAAAAACCCAAAAAGGCCAATGACGGGTGATGATAGCCAAGCGAGGCATGATTGCCGTCCTGGGCGATTCCTATGGCTGCGATTGGCGCTTCAGCCGAGATCGAAAGGGGCAAGGATCGGCGCCAAGCCACGTGGCGCTGATTATTGGAACCGGCTATCTGTGAAGTTAATTATGTGACGACAGTGGAAACAGATCGGCGATCATGCCATATTCGGCAATATGAGTAGAACCGTCAATTCAGAACAGAGCGCTGAGCTTAAGCGCCTTTTTACGGAATTGCAGGAATCCTTTGAGCGCCAAATAGCAGCGCTGAAAATTGATGGACCGCTGAAAGGCGAGGCTCTCGCTCGGTTGCTCCAGGAGCATGATAAAGCGGTCGCCATTTCCCACCGCATCAACGAAATTTTGGGCTAAATGATTAAAAATGTTAGAATTATTAGGAATATCTCCGATCCTAATATTTGCAGGGCTTTGGATATTTAATCAGTATCTAAATGCCAAAGAGGCGCGCGAGCGTAGGCGCATTGAACAACTGATGAAGGACGGCGCTTACATATGGCAAGAACGGTTTACCAAGGCGGCTTCCTTCGAAATCAAAGATAAAATTTAATTCTCCCCTGACTCACGCGGTGCAGTTTGTATTGTGGTGATGTTGCTGGCGGGTGGCGAGCGTCAAAGACCAGAAAGGCCGCAGGGAACGTCGCAAGAAGCTCGAAGGAGGCTAGGCTTTGGCTCGGATGGACGAATTTTTGCGCGATATCGAAGAATGCCGAATCCCTGACTTGCGCGCCCAACTTGAACCGCTGGAGTCGGGCACGATACGCATCGGGGAGATCAGGGATGGCGTCCAGGTCGATACAACGAAGGCGTGAATTCTGTGGCTTAAACGCTGGATAGCCGACCTTGAGGGAATCGCCTCCAAACTTCGCGCTGAAGGGGCTGGTTGATACCGATTATTCAAACTGTACGCACTACCGGCGCTCGACGCATGGTGCGTTGAAGTTGCCACGGTGCAGCACCGGCCAAAACGATCACATGCATTCAGTCATGTGCTTACGGTTAGAAACACCAATAAAATCAACAGATCATGAAGCTTGGCAGGTGTTACTTAGGTAACAAATGGCGTGAAAAGGCGGGTTTTGTCTCGGGGGAGCGGCGGCAATCGCGTCGTTTTTTGCGTGGCAGGGTTTGCGTGTCCAGTGCCATTTAAACCAAACCTTGGGCATATGAAAAACATCACGCATCACGCGCAGAGGGGGGTTCCAGCTAGTATATCCCTTTTAATACACCTATACCTTTACAGTTGTATTTTCTCTCGCGTACTAAGTCGGATATACCTTTCTGCGCGTGATGCGTGATGTTTTTAGGCGTCTCTAGCTCTAGCCTGTTAATAAGCCAAAATGTCGTTAAGGTTGCGCTTTATCTCCCTGATATATTTGGTGATTTCCTTCCAAGCCAAAGGTCGAAGGGCGGATTCGAGACAAATTCCCCCCGCGCCGCCACAAATGCGCAATCGAACCTTTTCTCGATTTCCCGCACCGCCGTCAGGTTCAAAAATGGCCGGATTGCGCTTCCCTCAATTCCAACTTGTTCACGCACAAGCTTAAGCCCGCCTTTCGTCAAAGCGCCACGCATTTCAACCGCTGTTGCCCGGTCGGCAGAAAACCGGCGCTCTGCTTCCTCAAACACTTCGGACGCGACAATGGCGGCGGGCAAAAGGCAATTGTCCTCCGACACAGGCGCTTTGCCATCTCTCCGATATTCATTGGCCTTGGCCGCAAATTGATAGGCATAGTTGATTCGCTTGCCACGGCTATCTTCGATCATCTGTTGCTTGCAAACCGTGTTTGGCACTTCACAAGCATCCGGCAAATATCCTTCACCTTCGGCCTTTCCATCACCAAAATGCAAAGCCCAATCAAGAATGATTCCATAGCCGCCATTGTCCAACCAATCGTAAAACTCAGCGGCTTCTTTCTTGTCCCAAGGGATTTCAGTCACCAATGGAACGAACACGCGGCGATCTGAATCTTCAATCATGATCGGCATTGTCGCATTCGACAACATAAGAAAATGGCCATAATTGTCTGTCCGGTATTTGTTCAAATATTTCACATTCGCCATCATGGTGCCTTCGGTGATCATCTGTTTCAGACGATTGTAGGCGTGCCACGAATGGCCAGCATAGATTTCATGCACCACAACCAGCGTTTTGTTGACCTGCCAATCGTTCCAATCTCCAAGAATAATATCGGCAGTTGGTTCCGATGAATTATGCGCACCGACAAGTTTGCACAAGATTTTGCCATATGTCGATTTTCCAGTGCCTTGCGTTTCAG
Organism: Methylocella sp.; assembly: GCA_036561105.1. Taxonomy (GTDB): domain Bacteria; phylum Pseudomonadota; class Alphaproteobacteria; order Rhizobiales; family Beijerinckiaceae; genus Methylocapsa. The sequence continues at coordinate 9,358 of DATBPZ010000024.1, forward strand.
ACTTTAACAACTCGGCTTGTTCGATCCGCACCCACGGCCTTGCAATGATGGTTGCCACCGTTCGCAACATATGTTTCCGCTCGGCTTCAATAGGAAAAAAGGGGTCGTGAAACTCCAACCATCGCTTTGGATCGCCTTTGATAGGTTGAATATTGGTTGGGCGGTACATATTCAACTTTGCGCGGCCATCGACATTGATGATTGCGGCACCATCACTGGTTTGTTTGGCATGATCGGGCCGGTAACACAGGCCATCGATGTGGCGTGTTTGGCTTCTGGTGATGAGTTCGACAATGTTGGAACCGGGATGTGCAAATTGCTTTAAGTAACGTTCTAATGTTGCCGCTTTCACGATGACATCGGAATTGTCTCGGCACACATAGCGATCAAATTCTCCTTGCTCGCCATTTGTTGGAATATAAAGCCAACGCCCTCTGGCATGTTTGCGCAATCGATAGGTTGGTTTGGGCGGGCGGCCTCTGCCAGTTGTCGGCGGCGGCGGAATTTCATCTGTCATCCATGTCGCTGGCTTCAAACAATCGTTGAAGCTCGGCCCGATGTATTGTTCAATTTCCTTTTCAACCGTTGTTTTCTCGCCATTGGGATGAGTGTTTTCGATTTGTATTTTGATCTTGCCGAACATTTTGGGCGGGAATTCATTGGCAAGATCGAAACTTTCCTTAAAATCATCCGTGAATTGAATCCAATAGGTCGGCACTTCCAGCATTTTGGCGATTTGCGGGACGGCGCTGCGGCCAACATCATCGTTGTCAGCAACGATGGTCACGCGCTTCACATGGCCCTTTTTGATGGCCTTTTTCAACGGTTCCCAATCGGTGCGCGTTGGGTTGGATGCGCCGCCTGTCCAGGCAAGGTGGCAAGAAGGCTCCAAGTGACGATGCCACGGATGAACTGGTTTGACGTTTCTCATGGCAACGGCTTTTCCGGCACCTTCATGCAGAAACACCGTCGAAAAGTCTTTGAGATATTCGAGGCCAAACAGCGGCAATCCGGTTTCGGGTTCGCTGAAACGCCATTCGCCATCGTCATAGAATGTCATACATTGAAACGTCTTTTTATTTTTACCACTTTTAATGTCATATTTTTCGATAAGGCGTTGCCACATCATGACTTCGCCGCGTTCATTGCGATAGGCAAACAATTCCTGCTTTTTATCGCCGGGAAATGATGGCTCTTGCGGCACACCTTCCCAAATCTCTGGCGGGAATTTGCTTAAACAACTCTCGACTTGTTGCGGCAACTTAATTGCCTTGTCGATCATTTCAGCAAGAATGTCGGCTTGTTCCTCGGCGGTTGGTTGATATTCCTTTGTGGTTTTTACGGTTCCATCGTCGGCAAAACTGATGCGAACGTTGCGGCGTGAATAGTGGCCATCTCGTTCACTAACCCATGCCGTCTTATGTGTCTTTGGTTCGGCGTCGATGCGGCGCAAATAGCTGCGCACCGAATTCAAAGACCAAAAGCCATATCCCCATTCTGAATCGTGTGAGTTTCCGCCGCCAATTGCTCCATTGCCATTCGATGATTCGCGAAAGGCGTTGTCGTTGGTCTGCACATTTTCCAACACTTTCCGCGTTTTGAAATCAATCACTGGTTTGTCAGCGATATCTTTCAGGAATATGATTTCGTACAAAGTCAAATCGCGAGGGGCGCTCATTATGCCTTCCCTCCACCATTCACAACATTTGCGGGATTGATGGCACGTACGTTTTTCCAAACCGTTTGCAGCAAGCTTTTGGCTCGCTTTTGCAACGTGGCATTGTCATTCAAAATTGTGCAGACGCGACAGGCGGTAATTCCGGTGTTATCGCCATCATTTAGGATCACAACGAACGCATCGGGATGGGTTGTGTCATCGAATTGGACATCGCAGCACAAACATTCGCTTGACGTTTTGACATAATCATTGATGGCATAAATGAGCTTTTGCGAATGAACATCACCGGCGCAAGCAAGAGCTTTCAACGCTTGGGAATTGCTTTCTCTGACGATGTTGACTCTCGGTTGACGTCAAGCGGCGCAGGGCCTATTTCAACGCTGTCGCACTTCATGATTCAAAATCCTTTGGGGTGTGGTGTTCGCCGTTGGCGCGGCGGGCAGATTGGAAGACGGCAAAAAGCACCCGCGATCCCCTGGTTTTGGGGGCGGGTGACGGGCCTATTTCTTCTTAGGGAAAAATCAGCTAGAATGCGGTTCAGCGGTCCACCGCCGCGACCAAGCCAGCCAATTTCCCCGAACGCAACTCGGGTCATTGGATGCCCCTTTCAGGGGCCGGGAGCCGCTCCAAGGCTATTGGGGCGGTCTTCTGCTTTCAAGGGGCGAGAGCCTACTCCGATCATTCGAAAATACAATCAAAAGAGCGCAACGCGGCAACACTCGGCACTCACCGAAGCCAAAGCGCCAGCACAATGACCAGCACGGCGACAACAGCGATTCCAAATTCGACATCTTCCATTTTTTTTAATGCAGATTCTCACCATCAAACCGGCACTTGAACATCGCCAATTTTGCCATGATAGTTTCTGGCAGCACCACATGGCGCGAGGCTTCAGGCGGGAAGTTTGTCACCACCAAGATCGTTAAGGGTCATAGTGCTTGCCTCACAAAAAGTTTGTTGCGCAATCTTTCAGTCGCCTTGCGTTCCGGCGCAAGTTCTCTGATCCAACTTTTTATGTTATTTTTTTGGTATGAAGACGAATGCACAAAACGCGTTGCATCCTCAAACAGTGCGACAGTCTTTTGGATAATCATCAAGCGTTCGTCCAAATAGGCAATGCACATATTGAATTGGGATTCGGACAAAGGACGCCGTTTCAGCGCTATTGGGGTTTTATTGTGATAACGGGAAGCATACCTTTCAAACATTTCTTTCTCTTGTTTTTTCCTTTCATCAATGATCGTTTGTGCAACCAACGTTGGCGTTTTAACATCATCGTGATCGACAGATTCATAACTCCATAATTTTAATTCTTTCCCAAATAACCGAAACTCAAAATTTAAAGTTGGATATGGGGTTACTCTGATTCTCCCCCAATAACCTGATCCTACTTGTGCCCGTGTGTAGGCACTTCCAACCACACCATAAAAACTTGAATTACCTTTGTCGTGCGCGCACCACAGTCGCAACAATTCCTCGGCCCTTTTGCCAATATCAACCGCTTCAGGCTTGGTGGCTAAATCTTCGGTTGTTTCGTTCGCCATTGGCTTTTATCGCTTCAATGAAACCGTTTGGATATGCGTCCGATCACAAAGGCGCATGTCGAAAAGGTTTGAAGGGGACGGCACAATGAGCGCCGTCACCATCATTGATTATGCGTCCGCGTAACAATCCGCTGTTTGGTTCCTGTAATTGCGTTGAGCTTTTGTCAAAGCCGCACGATAATTCGCAGCATTGTCTTCACAGTCGTCTTGGAATTTTCTGTGAAGCAATTCGTTTTGGTTATACCAAGCGGCCTGTGCCGCGTAGCAGGCATCATCGAATTCACGTCTTGCGTTGGCTTCAATCGTCGCCAACTCGTTTGTGTCGTCGGCTACAACCATTTCATGCTTTGTCATTTCATCATTTCCCTTGTGTTGATCGGTTTAGGTCGTTGTAGGATTTTATGAGGCTCGCCTCACAAACGCTTTGATGGCCGTCCGCTCGCTTTCCTCGGCAGCCTTTAAAACCTTGAATTCATGCGGCGGCAGATGCTGCTCGATAGCCTCTTGGACAAGCTGGCGCAGAGTGTCAGGCGGCAAGGCGTCAAGTTCGACACTATCATCACCAAAGTTCCTGGCTCGGGTGTCGGTGGTCTTTGTTGGCCGTGTCGGAAGATTCCAAGCCGCGATTTGAGCCGGGGTCAGAGCCAGCCGCTCGAAGTAAATGTCTGCGTCCGGTGCAAGATCACGGAGCGTTTCCTCAATCTTGCGGGCGGCGTCCTGGCCGCTTGGGTCATAGTCGCCCAAATGGTAGATGGAAGTGGGCTTGCCGATAGCGGTGATTTCCTCCGCCGCTGATGCCAAAAACGACAGGCTGGCGTAGCCGCGAGCGGTCATGAGGCTCACGTCAAACATGCTGGTAATCGGGTAAATGACGCCCGAAAGTGCATCCTTCTCGCACCAAACCTCGACATAGGCATCGATGGAGTCCCAAAGGGCCTTGCGATAAAACCGTGCGGTGTTTTCAAGCGCGTCTTCGATGCTGCTAAAGGTCGATGGGTGCCGCCGATATCGCGTCCCGTCTGTGATCGAAGCATAAGAAAGAGTGCCATCCCGCCGCATATCCGCCAATGCGCGTTGCACCTTGACATAGCAGGATTCGGTCTTCTCAACGATGCCGCGAATGGTGGCTTGGTAGAAGACTTGCCGCACCGTCATGGGCTTTTGAGCCTCGACAATATCTAGGAGTGCCGCGCGCCGATCCAGCATGTCTGCGCCGGTTGAGCGGACGCGCCGGTTTGGCGTTAGACCAAAATCCCATTCCGGGTTTATGAGGCGACCTCATAAGATTTCACGCGCTAGCCCTCGCCTTAAGCTGCCGCTCCATCCAAGCTTCAACTTCGCCTTCGTCCCACACCGCTCGGCCAATGCCGTCGATCCTGACGGGTCGCGGAAAGCCGTGATCCTTCATCAACCGGTCCAGGGATTTCTCGTGCTTGCCGATTTTTTGGGCCGTGGCGACCTTGCGAAGCCAACGTCTCGGGGGTGCCGCTGTTGCTGCGGTCATATGCGCGTAACTCCTTATACTACGGTATTGACCGAGTATGGTAAGAGTGCGCAGTAGCGTCAATACTGTAAGCTTAAACTTGTGTACGAAATACTTTAGCGGAAGGGAGTTTTGTTGCGTAATGCCACTATTTCTACATTTGTTTGTTATGCTTTTGTCCTTTGTGTTCTTTCCTTGTGGTTCTTTCCTTGTGGTTCTTTCCTTGGGGTTCTTTCCTTGTGGTTCGATCTAATTATTGTGTTATTTTTGCAACATAATTTGCAATTTCAATTAGACTAGCAACATCATTTGCATTTGAATTGTCACCATTGGTTGTCATTTGGCAGTTTGCAGACCATCAACGTAGTTTGCCCATGTGATCATCGCTTCTCGTTTTTCCTTGCGATATGGATAGCGATTATAAATTCGAGAAATTGGCCCGCCACCATCTTTTGTGCCGGTCACGTGGTTTAGGACTCTTTCGACTAAATGTTGCGGAATAACCAAACTGGCAGCACCCGTTGAAAATGTGCGGCGCAAATCATGCAGCGTCCAGCGTTTGATGTTTTTCTGCATTAACTTTTGCAGATCATTCATGCCTTTTGACAGCGATTTAAAAGGCGTTTGGCCATTGGTACGTGAAAACACATATGGTCCATCACCACGTGGAACACTGTTTAAAAGTGCAACAATTTGTGGGGCCAACATCACTTCATGCACTTTGGCATTCTTTGTGCGGTCTTTTGGCAATGTCCAAATAGCAGTTTCTAAGTTCAACTCAGACCATTTTAGTTCGGTTACTTCATTCCTTCGTTGGCCAGTGTAAACCAACATTTGCACGACTGTTCCAAATGGTTGGCCAAGCTTTTTTGCAGCTTGAATGACCATTTTCAATTCTGTTGCATCGACAATTTCAGTGACTTCGTCAGTTTCTGGATTAATTTCAGTTTTGATATCAATGAGTGTTCGTTCACGGCTCACTTCCTTCACCGGTTTTTTCATCCCGGCAATAGGCGAGACTGTTATGTTGCCACGTTCAAGAGCAAATGAACAAAGTCCTTGCAGCGTGCTAAGCAAACGATTGGCGGCAACGCCGCAACCTTTTGCGACCAGCGGATCAAGCAGAGCTTCATGAATTTCGGTACGATCAATTTCCGATAAGCGGCGGCCAACGAAGACGCCAACGATGGTAGCAAGGTGCCTCTCGATGGCTTTTTGAGAGTTGGGGCGGAGTTTGGGGAGTCCCTCGCTGTCGAGACCATGAACATGAAATGTCAAATACTGCCTAACAACGTCTTCAACGCGATCCTTGATGATCGGCTTGGCGGGCGGCCTATGGCCAACATCGACGGCCTTGGCCACTAACTTTGCATCGGCAGGATCGATGCCGCTCCTAATCGTTGTAAGGGCCTCATCGGCCATCTGACGGGCCTTGGCGAGGGGGATTTCAGGGAAGCTTCCCAGCCGCATTTTGCGGGTGCGGCCAGCGTGCCGATACCGCAAAAACCACGCCTTCGATCCAGACACTTGAACCGCTAAATTCAAGCCCGCAACCGTGCCGTCTGCATACTCCTTCACGACTTTTTTGGGCTTGATTGTCTCACATTTTTTCTGCGTCAGCTTCGCCATATCCGTTACCTTTGGGGTAACAAAAAATCTGTTACCTCGTTGTTACCTATGGGCGGATATGGGCAGTGTTATGGGCAAATTAAGAGGAAGCTTGCCTGTATAGCACATGACGTGGGAACTCGCGCAGTGAGGGCGTCTTTGTTTTGCCGCATGATCTGATCCAAAAAGTCTGCAACTTTTTGGGATCACGCTCTAGCTGCCTGGAGGCTTGCTTTTGAGCGCATCGGCGAGCCGCATCTTGGCCGAGCCGGGCGCCAAGGGTTTTTGCTGGCTCTCGTGCGGGGCCCAGCCGGAGACGAAAATCAATTCGAACGTCGCGCGCACCCGCCCGTCAGGATCGGCGTAGCGCTCCGCGTAAATTTTTGCGGCGCGCATAAAAAAACGCTTCGTCCCTGGCTTACGCCGCCGCGCCACAAGCGCATTGGTCGCGCCCATCGCGCGCAGATCGCGCATAAGCCCAAACATATCGGAATAGCGGACGGTGAGGGGCTCACTATCGGCGACCGGCAATGCGAAGCCTGCACGCTGCAGAAGCCCCCCCATGTCGCGCACATCCGCGAAGGGCGCGACTCTCGGGCTGACTCCGCCAAAGATCTCAGTTTCAGCCACGGCCAAGGCCGTGCGCAACTCCAAGAGACTATGGCCGCCAAGCAGGCAGCCGAGAAAAAGCCCATCCGGCTTCAACACCCGGCGGAGCTGAACGAGCGCTCCAGGAAGATCGTTGAGATTTTGCAAGGACAAGGCCGAGACCGCCAAATCGAAGATTTCTGGTGCGAATGGCAAATCTTCCTCAGTGCCCGCGAGGCGGACAAGGGGAAGCGTGCCAGCCAAAGCCGCCAGCGGCGCCATCCGGACGAAAAGGGGCGGATTCAGGGAGTCCACAAGCCATGCGGCAAGCTGGGGCGACGGCGTACCCGCATCGAGGACGCTACGGAATTCGCGTTTGATCGAAGCCAGCCTTTCGCCGATTTCCTCGATGGCATGGAAAATAAGAAAGCATTCGCCCCCAGCAGCGGCGGCGCGGGCAAGTCGGTGCCTTATCAGGCGGCGGTCGAAAATGGCGGGAGGAAGCTCGCCTTTGTCAGCTGGCATGCGCATCCGGAAGGGCACTGCGGTTCGGTTCGAACCGGACCATAAGCACCGGCGGCGATGATGACTAGGGCCTGCCGCAAGCGTCGCGAAATTCGTCAGCCGGCTCGCAGAGCAACGGAAGTCCCCAATCTGCATCGGGCCGGGAACCTTAAGCCTTCCTGCCCATTAGCATTTGGACCTGCGTCAAGGTCGCTAGTCGCTCGTGCATTCTCCATCGTTCTCTCGAGCGGTTGAGAGAGGAGCGGGCAACGTCGAAAGATTGATCGATTTTCGCTTCGAAAAATTTTCGCGGGGTCTTTTAAAACTCAGGAAGGGTGGAGGGCGAAATGGGTCCGGCATGCTTTTTTCTCTTCTGTTGGCTAGGTGCGGGAGTCGTCCCGGACGGCGCTGGCGGCTATGTGCCCTTCACCAATAGCCGTGTCATGCCTGACGGATCGTTGCGGCCCTACGACCCGGTGATCGACGGCATGGCCGGACCTGTGCCTTATGGTTCTTATCCATACGTCGTACCCATGCCGGATGACCTCGCGCTTGTTCCTCCCTCTCCGCTGCCCGAATATGCTTATCCTGAGGACTATGCGCCGCCGCCAGCGCGAGCTTACCGGCCGCGCTTGTCTTCTGGAGAAGAGCAGCGCCGCCTTCCTCCTCCGTCGCATCAGCCATGCTATGACGCAAATGGGAAATTTGTCGGGGGCGATAATCAGGAATGCCACTGATTATGGCGTCATACAGCAGGACGGCTTTGGCAATTTTCAGTTGCCATGGCCAGGGGTCCCCAACGTTCCGCCATGCATGCCGGCGTACGTCCCGCTCCAATCGAACTCTTTGTGCTCTTGACCAGATGAGAGATCGGCGGGTTGAGAGTCATTGATCCCTTTCGCCCTGGTGTCCGGAGTGATAACGCCTTTTTTCGCCGGAGCGGCGGCCTGCTCTTGCGCCAGCACAGCGGCGCCGGAGGGCGTTATCGCGAAGAGAACGGCGGAGATCAAAATTCGGAAATTGAATGGCATGAGTGATGTCTCCCGCTTCGTCAGAACTCGCTGGTTGCCGCGCCGATTCGCACTCCGTTCTTGCGTAGGATTCCGGAGAATTAACGCACAAAGGGCTGGGTTGAAAGATCAACTTCTGTCTGGCATTGGGTCCTATGGGATGGCCTCACGTTTCCTTGTTAAATCTCCTGGTAAATCGTTGCATTTGGTATCTTCTGTTGGTACTGTGTACAATTGTATGATTACAGATAATCAATCGGCTCAGCTTAATGATCAAGCCAGTCCAAATCCGGATGGCCCGGGCGGCGCTCAGTTGGGGCGTCCGTGATCTCGCGGAGAAGGCGGGCGTAACGGCCAATACCATTACACGCATTGAGAATGGCTCGGACGCCAAACAATCCACGATCAACCTTGTCCGTACAGCTCTCGAATCAGCCGGGGTGGAGTTCATCGCCGAGAACGGGGGCGGGGTTGGCGTACGATTAAGGCAGAGGAGCCCAAGAGGCGACCCATCCGCCTCGATTAAAGTCGAGGATCTGACGGCGGAGAATGACGAATAGTGTCGAGTATGCCTTCAATTCACCAATACTTAGAAACACCAAGCTTGGCGGGAGGATTGTCACGAAGAATTGAGCGGCGGCGATAAACATAAGATGAACCTTTTGAAAGTGTTTGATGTTCGCTTGTCATAAACTCCCCGGTAACCTGGCCCGCCTAAACGGCGGGCTTTTTCTATGTAAGGGGAATCGCGATATCGGCCGAACACTCGGTCTCAAACGGCGGGACAATGATTTGATTGTGATCGAGAGTGCGGTGGGGGATTCATGCGCAGTTTTGATGCGCGGTATGCCGCTGCTCGCAGCATATGCGATGAGGGTACAATTGTGAAAAAAACTGAGTATCTTCAAATTGCAATTCTATTCCTGGGAACGATCCTTCTAGCCGTATCTTTCACAGTTATCTTTAAGTAGACGCCCGCCGTTGATTGGCTTGCAACCTAACGGAATATCCTTCGTTGGCGCTGAGGATCGGCCTCGACCCGCACAGATTTTGGGGTTTCCAATCGTTCACGACGGGTTGCGTCGAACCGTTGCGCGAACCGGTCAGTGATAAGTGGCGCCGGCGTATCGTCCAACCGTCTGGGGGGCGGCATAAACTGTCGGGAGCGACGACGTTCCAAAGTAGGCATCCACTGCCATGTCGGCGCGGAAGCAGCGCCAGTAGGCGTCCTTTACGTCTTGCGGCAGCTCCCAATAGGGAGGACGGTTATAGGCGGTCGTGCGAGGTCCGAAGTGCGCTTTCAGGACAGAATCAAAGGCACTCTTCGCTGCAGCTTGCTCCGCGAGGATCCCAGAATTCATTGCCGTTACTCCCAAGATATCGTGTCCCAGTCAGACATATTCCCTTGGAAAATAAGCGCCGTGCGAAGGTGCACTTCCCTTCACCCGATTGCATCGTCGTCTTTCTCCAGGGAATTGATCCAGCCCCGCAGTTCGGCCGCGTCTCTTGATCGCACAAAACCGCCCCCTCGATCGCCGGCCTCGGCCGTAGCAAAGGAATAATTGCGCCTGCAGCCTTCACTGAGGTGCCCAGTGGACACACAAAAAGCCGTCCATCATCCAAGCCAAACCATGATAATGGAACGCTCAGTTTTTGGGGGGAAAACCGGAGTCCGCCATTGTTTGGCCGGCGGAATGAGCGGCTCGATGTGAGACCACTCCTAGTTCATCAGATCGCTCGAATAGAGAAGCTTGTCTCGATTGTCATTCATGCGGTTGTCGAACGGCAACATCGGCGACCCATTCTCGAGCAGGCCGCCTCTCAGCGACGGCGCCGAAATCAAAAGCCAGAACAGGAAGACCAATCGACCAATGCTCCGTCAATGTGTGGCTGTATGTTTCCGGCCAGATCGACAGGACAGCTCCAAAATGAGCATGGATTGACGCGGCACGTGCGGCAAACGCCTCCCGCTTGTAGGGTCCGTGGCAAATGATGCGAGGCCCCTTCAAATCCTCAATCGAATTGCCGAGGATGTGAAACTCCAATCTACCGAAAACGTCGCGATCGCGTAAAGAGAGTATGCGCCCAGCACCCTTCGGCTTATCGATATTGCCCGCCACGAGGATACGAATTTTCGCGCCGACGCTCGGATGGAGACGCGCCCGCCAATCGATCCACAGCGGATCCGCATCCAGCCGGGGGCGCCACGTGCGCAGGGTATAGACCGAAACGTGGTGCACGGCGGCATAGTCTTTGGCGCTGACGCCACTTCAGTTCATCACCTCGACTTGCATCGTCCAGAACGCCTGGACGGCCCTGTTTTGTTTGTTCCGGGACGCCGGCTCGCGTGTCCGTTTACACCGCTCCCGCGCCTTGTTGCGCACCGATTCCAGCATGTCCAGCACCTTCAGCCAACGGACGAACGTGCACTCGTCCAGCTTATAACGCCGGCAATATTCAGCGTGACTAACGCCGCTCACGCGGTACGCCGCAACCTGCACCGACCAATCCGTACATTGTTCTCAAAGTGTTTCGAAGCCACCGGAGATCCTCGCATTCACGAAGGAACCCGAAATGGACCGCCAACGCCCCCCAAATCGATGTGCGAGAACCGGACGCTTACTGGGCCCCGATTAAGAGGGCAAGATTAAAGCAATCTTTCGTTCGCCTGTAAGGTCTTGTCTGCACATTGGTTTTTTGCCTCGCTGGCTCTGTCGCAATGTTGGTCGTTCCGCCTTGCCTTTCTTTTTAAACGCCATGGCACAAGGTGCGAGGGTTTGGGCTTGCGTTGGGCCGGACCCGGCGCAACCTCTCGCGTATGAGCCATGACGATGCTTCTGACTTTCGCCCACGGTCCGGCCGCATTCGCGATCGCGGGAGCCGCGCGGGGTGGCGCTCAACATCGTTTGTGAACCAGGTCCTGAAGGCGGAAGCAAAAGCAAACGGCGGCCCGCTGACGGCCGCGCAAATGCGTCGCGACGGGGGCCGTGGGAGTGGTGGAAACCGACCCCGCAAAGGGAAATGTTGCCGTATCAGCCGAGGCCAAGGGGCAGCCGATCGTTTGAAGCATTTTGCCAAGCAACGTGGCCCGAGCGAGCGAATGCGCCGCGGATTGTCAGGCTGAAACGGACGAGCAAGGGAGCGGACGCTCATCTCCGTTACCTGCAACGCGATGGAACGACCCGGGAAGGGGAACCCGGCAGGCTGTATGGGCCACAGACAGATGCGGCGGACGGAAGGGAGTTTGTGGAGCGCGGGCGGGAGGACCGCCATCAATTCCGTTTCATCGTCGCCCCCGAGGACGGCGACCAGCTTACGAATCTTCGCGCTTCACCCGCGATGTCATGAGCCAGATGCAAGATAACCTTGGAACCTGGCTCGATTGGGTCGCGGTCGATTATTTCAACACTGGCTGTCCGCACAGTCATGTCGTCATCCGGGGCAAGGACGGGACGCGCAAGGACCTCATTATTGCCTAGGACTACATTACCGATGGCGTGCGGCTGCGCGCCCAAGAGCGGGTGACCCTGGAATTGGGGCCGGAATCCGACCTCGAATTGCGCCAGAAACTCACGGCCGAGATAGGCTCTGAGCGCTTCACCCGGATCGACCGGGCAATGATCGCGGAAGCGCAAGAAAGCGTGCTGATTTGCGGCCTGAGGCCCGCCAGGTCCGTGCCGATTTTGATCACACGCTCCGGATCGGCCGCTTGCAAACCCTGCTGCGCTACGGCCTCGGGACGGAGATGGAGCCGGGAGTGTGGGCTTTATCGGAAAATTTGGAGCCGGCCCTGTGAGATTTGGGCGAGCGCGGCGACATCGTCAAAGCGATCAATCGCGCGCTCTCCGATCGCGGCGAAGAATGGGCGCTCGTCAGCTATGTTCTGCATGGCGAGCAGGGATCTTCGCCGATCGTCGGCTGGGTCATTGGCAAGGGGCTGACCGACGAACTCGGCGAGCGCATCGGCCTCATTGTCGACGGGGTCGATGGCCGCGTCCATCATGTCGCGGTGGGGGAGGCTGCGGCAGGCGAAGAGGCGAAGATTGGCGCAATCGTCGAGATTGCTCCCTCGGCTGCGCATCCGCGCCCGGCGGAGCGCAAAATCGTTGCAATGGCACGCGACACCGGCGAGTATCATCCAAGTACCTATCGCGTTATGGCCGAGGCCGCTGGCCTCCGCGTTCCGGGTGGCAACTACGAGTTCTATATCCAGAGTCACGTTAGCCGATTGGAAGCATTCCGCCGCGTGGGGATCGTCGAGCGGATCGACGGTGATCATTGGCGTATTCCCGGAGATTTCGAGAAGCGCGCCACCGATTACGATGCCCAGCGCCGGGGACGGATGACCATTCGGCTTCTTTCCAATCTTGATCTTGAGTCTCAGATCGGCGTGGATGGCGCGACTTGGCTTGACCGGGAGCTGATGTCCGCCCATCGCGTGATCGTTCAAGGAGGTTTTGGCGCGGAAGTTCGTCTTGCGATGGAACGGCGCAAGGATATCCTCGTCATGAAAGGTCACGCCTGGCGCACGCTGGAGGGCGGCCTCCGCGCGCCAAAGGATCTCATCGCCCGCCTGGAGTGGGAAGAGATTGCGCACGAAGGAAGGGCCCAGGAAGGTCAGACCCGCTTGCCAATCCACGTCGCAAGCGAGGGCGAGCGCGTTACCTGCGTCTTCACGGGTACGACCCAACTCAACTCAGGCAAATACGCCTTCATCGAGAATGCTCATGAGTTCACCCTGGTCCCATGGCGATCCATCATGGATGAGCGGCTGGGCCGGCAGATCAGCGGCATCGTCCGGGAGTCGGGAATATCGTGGGACTTTGAGCGAAAGCGCACAGTTGGAATCGGGATGTAGTGCGAAGCGCGCGTCGCGCTGACGATAAGCGGGACAGCTATAGATAGCCTCGTCGTGAAAAAAGGGGCGACCCCCCCGCACCGCCGCCGGTCGCGAAGATATGCGGCGGTTTCTGCGCTCGTCGGCCGATTGGTACTCGCTCGGCATGAAAGAAATTTTGCTGGTCGACTGGGATCAATACGCCCAATACGGCGTCGAAATTGAACGCGATCGTGAGCGCGAAAGGCTGATAGACCTTGAAATTAAGCGAGCACGGCAAGATCGCGAGGCCCAGCCATGAGCGTCAAATTGGTGCTCGTGGCCTTGGAAGCTCGGCTACCTACAGTTGAAAAGATTGTTGCCATCAAGCTCGCAAGTCATCCGGCGGACGACGGGACGAATATTCGGCCGAGCGTTCCCACGATCGCGAGATCTTGCGGCATCAGCGTGAGAACTGTCCAAGGTTCTCTCCGGAAACTTCAAGAGCTCGGCATTCTTGTGCTCGTCAAAGAAGCAGACTTCGGTGCCAGAAAGCCCCGCGAATATCGGTTCAACATTGAGAAGCTAACTGTTGCCGAAATCCAGAACCGGTGCATCTGCTGCACCGGTGAATATCCTGCACCGGTGCATATAACTGCGCTGACCGGTGCAGCAGCTGCACCCAAACCTGTCATTGAATCTAAGAATAAGAAGCCGCCGCTTCGCGTCGGCGATATTCAGGATGATCAATCTGCCCTCAACGGCCACGAAAATCTGTTTCCCGAAACAATTGCCGTTCCGGCAAATCCTTCAATTGGAAATGGCGCAGCGGAAGCTGAGCGGCGGCCGACACCGGAGCAGGAATTATTTCGTCGAGGGGCCGAGGTATTTGGGCCGAAGTCCGGGGGACTGACCGCCAAGCTTCTCAAAACAATGGGTGGCAACGTCGCGTTGGCGAGGGGCCATGTCGAGATGGCATCAACCAAACATGACCCTCGCGAATACATCGGCCGGATCATCAGCAGCACACCAGAGGCCAAATCCGCAGCGGAGCGCAAGGCGGAGCTTCGGGCCCGCGGCGATGCTTGGTGACGCGCATGAGAACTGCATCGGACATTCTGAGATTTCACAAAATTGGACTAAGGCGCGAAAGTAATGGGAATCATCGAACCGTTTGCCCACAATGCAGCTCAACGCGGCGCAAAAAACGCGACCCGTGCCTATCCGTCTCAATCGATCGAGAAGGATGCCGGTGTCATTGTTGGCTCTGTTCGTGGCACGGCGGAGAATTCTTCGAAGGCCGGGACGATTTCCGAAACCGCAGAAGCGTGGGCCAAGGACACTCGGCGCATAAGCCGGGCGACCTTGGAGCTTCTCGGCGTCGCGTCCGGTACGACGTATTTCCCTGAATTCGATCAGAAAAGCGAATGTCTGTTTTTCCGATATCCGGCCGGTTGGAAGGCGAGGGCGATCCCGGGTAAAGCGTTCGTTGCTGGCAAGGGGTTTAAACTATCATTCTGGAATATCGACCGCGTGATCGCCGCAACGCCGGCGCGCGTCTACATCGTCGAGGGAGAACTCGACGCCCTCGCACTGGTCGAGGCCGGGATTCCAGCCGATACGGTGCTGTCGGTCCCGAACGGAGCAAAAGAGCGCCCTGCCGAGGCTCCGGAAGATCAGAAGGGATATGGGTACGTCGACGAAGCGCTACGCGCCGGATTGAACCAGACGAAGCAATTCGTATGGTGCGGCGATGGCGATGGCCCTGGCTTAGCGCTTCGATCTGATATGGTCTAGCTTCTTGGCACCGCGAGATTCCATTTCATCGAATGGCCCGAGGGCTGCAAAGACGCCAACGACTTGCTCATTACCGATGGGCCCGAGGCGCTCAGAACCCTTGTCGAGGATGGCCCTCTGCCATGGCCCGTGGCGGGCATCTATCGCATGGCAGAACTGCCGGAGCCTGCCCCCTTAACCTTGTGGCGCCCCGGCTTCGCGGAATGGGAAAGCAAGATCATGTTGGCGCCGCGAACGCTATCAGTTGTCACCGGCCATCCCGGTCACGGCAAAACGGCTCTGTGGGCGCAAATCTGGTTCAATATTGTCAAAGCGCACGAGGTGCCGATCTGCGTCGCGTCATTCGAAACCCGCCCGAAGCCGCATTTACGCCGGCAACTGCGGACCCTTTACGCGGGCGGTCTTGAACTGAATTTGACGGATCGAGAAATTGCCGAAGCCGATGCCTGGATAAATGATCGATATCTATTCGTCGTGCATCCCGAGCAAAAGCCGACGCTCGAATGGTTTCTCGATATGGCCGAGGTCGCCATTGTTCGTCATGGCGCTAGGATCATCCAAGTTGATCCATGGAACCGCCTTGAAGGCGCCCGCGAACGAAATGAAAGCGAAACTGATTATATCGGCCGTTGCCTGCGAGCGCTCCATGCATTTGCCCACGACCTAAACTGCCATGTTCAGATCTTGGCGCATCCGGCAAAAATGGACAGCACCCGACGCGGGACGCCACCGAGCCTTGAGGACATTTCCGGATCGAAACATTGGGACAACATGGTGGATCAGGGCTTCGTGGTGCACCGGCCCGAAATATTCGATGGCGGTAATCGCAAAACGGAAGCGACCCTGTATCATCGCAAAGCGCGGTTCGAAGAGCTTGGCTACCCCTGCAAACTCAATCTCAATTATTCCCTTGCCCGAGGGTGCTTTGTATCGACCGATTATGTCATCGAATAAGGAACCACATTGCGCGCGCAAGGCGCCGGTGCCCAGGCCGAAAAGAAAGCAAGCTGCAATGCGACGTTGCAGAGGTTTTGCGCAGCCACGCGCTTCCGACATGGCGCTGGACGCATTTCCTCGCGGGCGAAAAGCGCGACGTCATTATAGGCGCGCGCCTCAAGCGTTACGGTCTTCAATCTGGCTGGCCTGAACTGATCCTAGCCTCGCCTTCTGGCCGGCTGCATTGCCTCAAATTGAAGCGCCAGGGCGAAACCTTAAGCGATGCACAAAATGATTTCTGGCTGTGGTGCATTTCGCATGGCGTGCCGCATTCGGTTGCATTCGCCTTCGACGAGGCGCTTGCCGTGCTCGACGCTTGGAAATGTCTGCGAATTACTTTGCCAAAGCGGACAGGATAGTGAGCGTCCATAACTTCCAAGGGGAGGCCGCCCCATAGAGCTGACGCGGCCTCCCGTTATTCGACGATCTTAGATACGCAGACAATCCAATCACTGCTTGTTCACCCATTCGTCGACGTGCTTGCGGGCCGCATCCTTATCAATGCCGTAGCGTTCCTGGATTTTGCCTTCGAGCTGATCACGCTTGCCAGCAATCTTATCGAGGTCGTCGTCTGTAAGATTGCCCCATTGCTCCTTGATCTTGCCCTTCAATTGCTTCCAGTTTCCTTCAACGCGATTCCAATCCATTGCAAGTTCCTTTCCATAAAACCCCCGCCTTGGCTTGCTAATGCCGCTGGGATGGAACGGTTCCTCCCTCGCTCGATCAACAAAAAGTAAATCAAGCGGCACCTTCGCTTCGGTTTTGATTGAATTTAAACCATTATTTTTCTTTTCAATTCGACATGTGATGCATCATTGCTTAATTTCGATTGCTCTATACGCTTAGATTCATTCACGCTATTAGGCTATCTCGCTCAGCGATATTCTCAGTTCACCCCTTAACTGGAATGCCAGCACTGTCAGTCGTGAGCACTGATTTGGGTGCGTGATACGTTTGCCAAGCATCGACGCAACCATCGATCGGCCTATGAAACCCCGGCTCGGCTCGAGAACGCTCGGCGCTGCGCGTGCGGGGGCGTCTCCATGTCGAGGAATTGAGCATAGCCAAAATTTGTCGAAAGCGGCAATCTCAGCTTTAACGAGGCCATCATCCGGCGGTTGCTGGAAAAGACGAGGTCCAGATGAAGTCCAAGGGGTATGCCCGTTTTGCCGGAGCGATGCTTGCTGTGGCAAGCTACTTGTTGTGGATCGTACCGGATGCGCAAGCAGGTTCCGTGCATAGTCATGATGGCATCTATGCGGTTCACGTTCTGACACAGCACGGATCATGCACGCAATCGCGCATGACAACCATCGCCGTCATCAGCGGTCACGTTCACGCAACTGGACACGGTCTAATGCGGGCGTCGGGCCGCGTCGCTCCGGATGGCAGAGTCTCGGTAACGCTCCGGCTTTTGCACCACATCGCACATGCTGTGGGCAGGTTGAGAGGTCATTCCGGTTCTGGAAATTGGATGTCCAAGAGTTTGGCCTGCCGGGGAAATTGGCACGCCAACCGGCAAACGTAGTTATAACGTCGCGGCGCTCGATGAATTGCGCCAGAAAAAGATCTGCTCAGTCTGCTCCTCAAACTCCATCCGGGGTCATGCCTGACCGTGCCAGTTTGGGATTGTGGCAATGGGTCAATTGAGGGGCCAGGCGTGAAGGGATAGAAAGGACTGGTCGAGCAGGGCCATCGGATGGTCGCGGGAACGGTCCAATGGCCAGAGGGTTGCGAAGCCCATTCAGCCCGCCACAAACCAGGGCACCGTTATTTCATAATAACGGGCTTAATTTACCACCTCCAGCGTCGGCTGTTTCCGTTTTGAGGCAGTTTCGATACCTTCTGCAACAAGGTTAACATATCTCTGCACTAGCCGAACATATAGAGCTTTTCTGTCTGATTCTTTTAGATCTTGTCTTTCAGAACTCTCAATACAGGATAAGATAAATAAAATATCATCGGTACTAAGCTCAACTGCGCCGCGACATTTTTTCTCTCGATCCATATCTTACGTCCTACCCAAGGGCAAATTCAGCCTGTGGAGAGTATGAGACCATCGTGAGTGGCATTGTGCATCACACAATAATAAATATCAATCATAATGTGTTTGATAACTGATAATAATACTCATATGAGGGATGCGCCTGGCGGTAGTGCAGATCAACAATCGTAAATTGATGGTGGCGAGAGATAATAATGAGCAATTTAGCCCGAATTAGACAAGCTGATAGGGGCCCTAACGTTCCCTCGGAAGAAGCGCGAGGCCTACATCCTGGCCGTAGTCACGCAATTGTTCGAGAGGATCGTGAAGATATACAAATGGAACGAGACACCAAGGAGAAAGACACTCACAAGCTGATTGTCGAGGTCGCGGAACGTTTGTTCCGTCAAATCGGATTTCAGAAAACGACGGTCGCGGATATTGCGCGCGAGCTGCATATGTCGCCGGCGAATGTCTATCGTTTTTTCACGGCGAAATCGGAAATCAACGAGGCCGTCTGCATGGACCTCCTCAGCAAGATCGAGGCCGAGGCAGAGAAAATCGCCGCGTCGCGCGGCACCGCCGCCCAGAAAATCCGCAATCTGTTCGGCTCCGTGGAAAAGACCCACCGCAAACTGTTCATGTACGACCGGAAGCTGCATGATTTGATCGACGCGGCGATCACCGAGAACTGGGCGATCATGCGCCGGCACACGGAACGCATGGCGGCAATCCTGGAGCAGATCATCGCGGGCGGCATGGCCGCGAACGAGTTTCCGAAAGGAGACGCCGCGCTGGCCTCGCGCCTCGTCAACACCGCATGCATAAGGTTCTGCCATCCACGGCTGATCGTCGAATATGAACAGGAGCCAGAGCCGACCCTCGACCAAATGATCGGCTTTTGCCTCGCGGCGATAACCCGAGATTGATGAAGCCCATCAACTGCGCCGGAAAATTGCAAGCAGCACAATTCCTACAATGGCAAGCAACGCTGTCTCGAATAGCAGCATAGCTATGTCCAACATCATCAACCACATTTTTGAAGGCGAGCATTGATCGACGTCACGGGATAATAACAACGCGGCTCGCACCGCCGCGTCGATCTACATAACTTGTTGTAAATTGTTTAATGCGGCTTCTGCATGATTCTTGGCGACATCGGTATGGCCTTGCTTGCCCTCGTCAATCGCGGCCTTCAGATGTTTAATCGCATCTTCCATGTGCGGATTGGCCTTGACCTTCTAGCTGGCTTCCGCGTGCACGAGTGCAGTCTCGGCGTGGGCAGCTAGGCCATCGGCACGTCCGTAGTCGCCATCATCAACGGCGAGTTTTGTGAACTCAATCGCCTGCGAGAGATGCTCATCCACAGCCCGGGCCGTAGCGAGGCCGCGCCAACCTCGCAGAGCGCTATGTTCAAGCGCAAGCCCCTATTCCCGCTCTCAGATGAAGGGCATCTTCTTTATCAGCGTTCGCCATGGCATGCGATTTTCTCATTGTTTCTGGCTTGGTGGATCTCCCAAGCTTGGACACTCGGAGATTAGCCGATGAGGTTTTTCGCTAGGCTCGAGAAGCTTTTCGACGAAGGACTCGGTCCCTGGATCGCCCTACTCGGCGCAGAGCACATGATCTTGGCTTTCATTTATTTGACGCGGGTGCCCGGATGAGGAGCGCGGATTGCTCCTTTGCCTCGGTACGATTCTTTGCCGTAGCCCTGGCCTTCCGGGGTTCGACCCGCTCAACTAGGGTGTTTCCAATCGTTCGAAATAGGTTGCTCGAACCGTTGCGCGAACGGCCCAGTAGTTCAAGATTAGCTAGCAGCTACGGTTTCTGAACCGCCTCAGCCAAATACATATCAGCCGTCCGCTGCTTTACAGCTATCGCGGTCCCCCCGAGCAGTAGAACCGTTACGCCGACGAAAATAGATGCGGCAAAAAAATCAATCCAGCGCATATCATGCAGCCGGTGTATGGACCGGGGCCCGCGTGGAAGGCGCAACGGCAACGGCATCCGGCGGCATTGGGCGTGATGGAGTGATGATAATACCTTCGCGTTCGAGAGCCACGCGAATCCGCCGGGCCGTCTCGACTTCAACTCGAAATTGCGACTCCGGTGCTGGACCGTTGACTTGCTGCAAAGCGTTTCGAATAGCGGTGGCTAGGATTTCATCGATATCAAACATCGAAATTCTCCAAATGAACTCTGGGTGACTTGGCTGATGAAAAAGGGCGCAGGAAGACCAAACAGATACGCCGCTATAAGTTTGGGTAATGCCTCTCAAACGTAAGCGCATCCCACGAATCGGGGCTCTATGAGCAACTAGGCAGGCCGCCTGACGATTAACAATTACTGTCAAGCTTGGCATGCAAATTGCTGATTTGTTTTTGGCTTGGTCCTCCCAGGCTTATGCGTGCCAACTTCCCCCTGGTCTGGCGTATCAGGCCGGTTCAGGGGGCTTTTTGGTGGCGGCTACGACATACAGCTCTTGCGGCTGCTGGAATAACAGGTAGCAGCCGGCTCACACTGCCGCACTTGCCGTTAGCAGCCTTCGGTGCGCATCATATTCCAGAGGAGTGAGGCAAATGCCACCTAACGAAAAGGACATTCGTCAGGCGATTATCGAGGCTGCCGAGCGCCTGTACCGTAAATACGGTTTTCGGAAAACGACGGTCGCAGATATCGCGCGCGAACTGCATATGTCGCCGGCGAATGTTTTTCGCTTCTTCGCGTCGAAATCGGAAATCAACGAGGCCGTTTGGCTCAGAAGGCCCCCTCCAGAGGAACCAGAAGCAATCATCCACCCAAGGGGAGGATCGCCGCTCGGCTCCAGCGATGGAGCTGCGGAGAAAGTGCCGATAGAGCATAGCAAAGGCGGCTCGTAAGCCGCCCTGCCGTAGCCGGTCAGGGGTTATGACCCTCCTCCGAAATGGTGGACACCTTTGCTAAGCTCCTTTTGGAGCAGGAAGGTGTTTTATGGGTACGGCTCGTCGTCAATATCCGGATGAATTTAAGCGGGAGGCTTTGGAGCTTTTGGTAAGCAGCGGCCGCCCGTTGAGCCAGATTGCTGGGGAGCTGGGGATTCCTCCTGAGCGGCTGCGAGCGTGGCGCAACACAAGCGGCGATCCCGCCTGCTGGCGTGGATTTGGCTACCGAGAATGCTCGCCTGCGGCAGGAGAACGAGCGCTTGCGCATGGAGCGTGAGATCTTAAAAAAAACACTGCGCATCTTCTCGGAACCACCGAAATGAAATTTCGTATCATCGAGGATCAGCGCGAGACGTTCCCGATTCGCGTCTTGTGCGACGTGATGGGCGTCTCTGCGGCGGGGTACTATGCTTGGCGCGGTCGGCCCGAAAGCCCACGCAAGACAGCCAATCGTGCCTTGCTGACCGAGATTCGGCGGGTCCATACCGCGCATCGCGGCCGGTACGGTGCGCCCCGGATCCACGCGGCCTTGCGCGCCCGGGGGCACACGGCAAGCCGCGGCCGCATCGAGCGCCTCATGCGTCATCATGGCATAAGGGCAATAACAGCGCGACGGTTCCAGACATGCACTACGGACAGCCGTCACGATTGGCCCATCGCTCCCAACCGGCTCAATCAGAACTTCGCTGCCGACCGGCCCAATCAGGTCTGGCTTGCCGACATAACTTATGTGCCAACCTCGGAAGGCTGGCTCTATCTGGCTGTCGTGCTCGATCTTTTCACCAGGAAGATTGTTGGATGGGCGATGCGTGACCACATGCGAGCTGAACTGAC
>DATBPZ010000025.1:0-4696 GCA_036561105.1 Methylocella sp.
CCGATGCGCTTCCTCGAACAGACGGCGGCCAAGGTCGTGCGCCTCGAGCAAATGCCGGAACCGGCAGATCGTGGTCTCATCAGCCGCTGCCTCGCGGCCAAGATAGATCCCTGCGAAATCACGCATCGCCGCCGAGTCGTAGAGCGCTTCCTCGACGCCGGGGTCGGAAAGGTTGAACCATTGCTGCAAAAAATAAATCCGCAGCATCCGCTCAAGGCCATAAGGCGGACGCCCGTTGCCGGGCTTCGGATAAAACGGCTCGATCAGCCCGCACATGTCGGCCCACGGCACGACCCGCTCCATCTCGGATAAAAACGCCGCTCGCCGCGTCGTCTTGCCGTAACGCTCAAAACCCGTCGCCGAAAATGTCAGCTGCATCATCACACCAGCCCGCCTCGTCTCGCCCACAAAACCTTAGCAGCGATGCAAGCCAGTCGGAATCCCGCTTTTGCAGAGATTCCCTAATTGGAACCAGCGCGGCCTGGTGCCTTAGGCTGGGGGCTATTTTGCTTTCGACCCGGAATCAGCCAAGTGTGCCGCAAACGAAAAGGGCGAACCATGAGCACTAAAATAATGAAGAACACGATGTTAATCGGCATGGCCGCCGTAGTCAGTGTTGTTGGCACATTCGCAATCGCCACTGCGAGCCCATCATGGGCTGCCACAAGTTTGCCGAATGTGGCCGAAGTGAAAGCAGCGGCCTCGATCCAAGTAAACGATGTGCGCTACTACCGCCGTGGCTACGCTCGTCATGGCTACGCTCGTCATGGCTATTACCGTCGCGGGTATTATGGTGGTGGCTACTATGACCCCGGTGCAGCGGCCGCCGCAGGGGTGGCGCTTGGCCTTTTTGGGGCTGCGGCAGGGGCCGCGGCGGCGGCGCCAATATTATTACGGGGGGCCCGGCTACTATGGCTACCCACCTTATTAGGCGCCGCGCACCCTTCAGCGTGGCTGGCCTCATATCCCGCATTCCGGCCGGCTTCGCGGGCTGCATCGACGTCCACAACTGGCGCCGCGGGTGGCGGATCAGTAAGCTTCCCGGACATGGCAAATAGATCGGCGAAGAACTTTTTGACATCCATGGTTACGTCCTCCAGTTCGGTCCGCAACACATCAACTCCAGATTCAGGTCGTCGTCAAAAACAAACCACAGTCCATGCCCCGGCACAGCCGCGCGACGCATCTTTTGCATGATTGTGTGTCGATCTTCACACTTGATCCAGATCAGGACCTTTTTCCAAACCCCAAATATCCTTCTTAACCTTCGCTCAGGGGACTAAGAACGGCTGAGCGGAGATCGCCTGAGTCGGCTCCAGCGGGCTCGGCGAAGCCCCTGGTCTGGCTAGATACCCCCAGGCCGGGGGCACTTCCGGTCGTTTCGTTCGGCGCACTTGCCAGAGCGCGCGGTGCTGGTTTCAATCCGGCTGCACTGGCACGTAACATCAACAGGCGGCAGGGCCATGATTGGATCGTGATCGAGAACGTAATGGCGGCGGCAGCGTTGAAGCGCGCTTTGGGGGCGCGATTTGCCACTGGAGGAATTGATTGCTTGGCGTGGATCGGTGAGAAAAGCGGCATACCGGCGTCGGCGCTTTAGCTGCGCACAGCCTGGATACCCATGCCTCATCTCGATATGTCTTATATGCCGGGCCTTTAATTGCGCCAGCGGATTGATTCCAGAGGAATGCTCATTAGGTAGTGTATAATCACGCCGTCCCATAGGACAAATCAAGACGTGAAAACGCCCCGCGCGGCCTTCGCTCGTGCGGGGTTTCCGTTGGTTTGCTATGTCATTCTTCTTCCGATCGCTTTGACAGGCCAAGGGGTGGGCATTGTGGCCCGATTGGCAGGCGAAGCGACATTGAATCGACATTGAAAGCATTCGACGATGACCGATGTTGGTGCTTGCGTTGTCGCTTTTCAATGTCCGAAATGTGGGCATCGCTTGGAACAGACGATAGCTAAGTTGAAGTCGCAAGATCACATGCGCTGTCCGGGATGCGGCGTTGGAATAAACATTGACACGAATAGGCTGTCTAACGCTGCCGATGAAATTCGGAAAGCTGTCGAAATGGTTCCGCCGGAGATCACGATTAAGTTCTTTTGATGGGCACCTTAATTTTCAGGGAGGCAAAAATGACAATTGCGCGCATTCTCGCCGCTAAGGGCCGAGACGTCGTCACGACCCAGCCGCACCGGACCTTGGCTGAAGTCGCCGAGGTTCTTGTCACGAAGAACATTGGCGCGATCGTGATCGTCGATGGCCAAGACAGAATCATTGGCATTTTATCCGAACGCGATATTGTTCGTGTGCTTACCAAGCGCGGCACCGCCGTGTTCAACGACGCTGTTTCAATGCACATGACCACCAATGTGCTCACAACGACGGAAAATGAAAGCGTCTATGTGGCAATGGAAAAAATGACCAACGAACGCTCTCGCCACCTTCCGGTCATCAGGGACGAGAGTCTCGTCGGCTTGGTGTCTATTGGAGACATGGTCAAGCACCGACTCGCCGAGTGCGAATATGAGCACAAGGCGATGCGAGAGTATATTGCAACCGCTTGAACCGCGCGCCGACCACGCCATTCTGTTCATCCCGGGGATCGCCACGGCTGCCTCAAAACGTGGCGCTGTTGAATGGCGGTCGGCGCTCGTCTTGCATTGCGTTCGAGCGTTCTCATCGCGGGGTCCCGTGAGGACTCGGAATCCGGTTGCGATCGGATCGATCCATGATCAAAAACGAAATCCAGCCGCGCAATCCAAGCACCCCACTCTGTGTTCAATTCACGCTTCACATCGCGGAAGCTCGTAACGCCCTGGCGAGATTTGAAGAGGCAATTCAGCAAGCCAATTTGCCAGATACAGTGGTTGACCAATTTGCGGGGGATATTGACACACTGCACCGAGAACTTTCGGAGCCGTCTCCCTCGCCAACGATTATTCGAGATGCCGGGAAATCGATGCGCCACACACTGGATGTAATTACCGCCCGGATTGAAGTGTCATATGTAATTGCATCCGCCCAGGCGCTATGGTCGGGCTGGCGGGCCGAGCGCGCTAGGACTAGCGATTCCGATAGTCGCTTGGGGCCCCCGTATTGTTGTAGGCGGGAGCCGTCATTAGTTCGTCTTTCGTGCGATTGAGAACCAGCGAATTCTTGCCGTAGCGAGTGGAGAGTTTCAGCTCCTTGAAGGGAATCACGACGTCTTTCTGGTTAACGCCAAGGAAACCGCTGCTGACGCTGATGATCGCAGCCGCTACGTTGCCGTTGCTATCAATCATGAGACCGGTGACTCTGCCGATTTTTTGTTCGGAAGGATCATAAACATTCGTTTTATAGATTTCGGAGGCGAGCCACTGGCCCATCGGAAGCACAGTCTCTGCAAAGGCGACGCTGCAAGCGAATGCGAACACCGTGGCGGCCAAAGCGAACAATTTTAACATAGTAATCTCCTTGCGCTTCTACGGCTCACAAACGTCGCGCCTAGACCTTTGGTTGCCTACCCGGAAACACCAAGCTTGGCGGCATAGCAGTCACGTGGAATTGAGCATCGGCAATGAGACGTAATACGAACCTTTCACAGTGTACGAAGTTCGCTTGCCGTCAACTCCCCGGTGAGTGACCTGGCCGCCTAGTTCGGCGGCCTTTTTCAAAGCCCACCAGGTGATCGCGATAAGGCGTAGCTTCCGGCTTCAATCGCCAGGACAATGTGTGATCGTGATCGAGAGCGCTGGGCACGCCGTAAGAATTTCTTCTATTTCTTCTTTGGGTTGGTAGCTTCAAGCTCCTTCTTCTGAATCGAAGCGAATGTCGAAACGGGCATGGCTTCCTTCGGTTTCACCTTTTTTGGCTTCTTGGCTTCACGATTGCCGTGCTTGTCACTTCTTGCCATGATCTCCTCCAGCAATAAATCCGACGCCGACAATCGATGATAACTCTGCCGCTGCAGTGAATGCGAATAGGCAACGCTGGCGGCCTTCTCGATCCGGGCGCGATTGACATCAAACACTTCGTCGCGATCCGCATAGGGGCTTATTTTACTTAGGGCTTCCTCATTCAAGTAGAAGGTGATTTCGAACGCGGAATAGCCCCAGAAGCGGACGCAGTGCCGTGCCAGATCGTAAATTCTGCTAGCGTTCGAAAAATGGAGTGCCATTGAGATTTCTATTCCCAAAAAGCTCACGAGGAACGGCTGGCACAAATAACCCTGTCCGGCACCCCTCCGAGTTATCGAAAGTATATATATGAGAACAAAAGCTCACCATTATTAGATGCCGGCGGCGATTTGTTGTGCGGACACTTCACCCAATGCTACACGTGGCGTGAGCTTGTCCAGCTTTACCGGCTGACCCAGCCAGCAAAACGGCTCGGAGTTGGTTTCGATGCGCTGGGGCATCGCGGCCAATCTAAACGCGGAAAATAACCCGGCGCGTGAGGTTTCGAATAACTGAGGTGGAAATGATGGGTGAACGACTTTTAGCCGCGGCTTTAGTAGCCCCGTTCTTCATTTGCATGATTGGCTTTGCCGTCGCCATTGCCTTTGCGCCGGCAGTGCCAAACGAGATCGCACCGGCAACCAGGCACGATCATGAGGAAATGGATTAGGAACCCAGGCATGACCAGTGCAGTGCTCCCGGTGTTGCTCGCAGTCGGGGTCAGTGCCTGCGTTTTTCTCGTGGTGTGGTGGTT
>DATBPZ010000026.1:0-8480 GCA_036561105.1 Methylocella sp.
GATTCGCACAATCGCGAAGACGACTTATGCTTGTCGATCGTACAGAGCATCCCGAGCCGGCAAGGCGGCCACCCCTACCGCCCATGATCTGGGCGATCGCGCTAGTCTTATCCTGCCGCTTCTACGACCTGAAGTTCGGCGACGAAGGGAACGAGTACAAAATCCTGTTCGATGGCGAACATTGAAAGAATGATGTGTGCTTCGCATCCGCCAGCTCAGCGGCAAAGCTGTTTCAAGTTCAATCAAGACATTCCCGCGCAGATCACGACCGTTTCGCTCCGCAGAAAATCCGGGCGTTCCTAACGTCCGCGCCGCCTTGTGCCCGAAAGAAAGAAACGAGGTTCTTAGCTTCGATCTCGAAAAAGGTGGTGGCAGCAAGACAATCCCATCATGGGGGACTCCAGTTTCGAAGAGCAACAATGCAGCGACATGGCCGCTCATGCTCCAGGAGCAGCGGGACCGCGGATCTCAGTTGAGGTCGCATTTGCGCCAAAAGCAGACTCAAAGCGGAAATTTGCGCTAGTTCGCTAACGCTCTTTTTAGGTTCGACTCGCTTTGCTTTTGTTCGATTGCGTCTTTCTCAGCCGCCTTGGCTTTGTCATCCTTGAGGTCGATCATCACTTTCTCGACCTTCCCGTTGAAGCTGAACGGATTGGTATAGTCCAAGGAGACCGGGGTGCCTGCGTTCAGCCCGACATCCGCGCCCTCGGTCGCCGAGAGCCCGCAGCATTGCGTCGCCTCTTGAAAAACGCCAAGCGCATTGAGGTGTCGCCAGCCCTTGCTCAGATCCAAAAGACTCATCTCGTGGCGGCGCGTGCGTCCACTGGGGCGGCCTCTTCCAATTTGGCGCGCCGGATGTCGTGGAACCGAAGGAGCCAGATCCCATGCGGGATGATCTAAGGAAAGAAGCAGTACCCTTTGTAGCTGATTTTCGTCATCCTCCTTGGCTACCGAACCGCCAGAGGGGCCGTAAGCCAGAACCGCCGTGACAATTCCCGAACCATTAGTCAGTCTTGAGGTCGAAACAAGCGCACGGCGGCGTAATATTCCGCGAGCTTTTCGATCTCGTCCTTGCGCAGCTTTGCTGCGATCCCACGCATGCGATTGTAGATGTCGTTATGGCGATCCCCCTTCGCGAAGGCGTTGAGCTGCGCAAGCAAATATTCCTGCCTTTGTCCCGCGAGCGTCGGCGTCTCGATCGGACCTCCGGCATGCGCGCCATGACAGGAGGCGCAGCCGGGAAGCCCACGCGTCGAAACCCCGTATTCAACGAGACGAACGACGTCCGGATCGCCCGAGGATATCGTCCGCGGATCGAGGGCGCCTTTGCTCAGCGCAGAAAAATGCGCCGCCACGTCTGCCATCTGTTCGTCGTCGAGGTCCTGGACGACGCCCGCCATAAGCTCATTGACGCGAGCGCCATTCTTGAAGTCATGCAACTGCTTGTAGATCGCAAAGGCGGACTGCCCGGCCATATGGGGAAATTGGGGATTCGGCGATACACCATTTTCGCCATGGCAGGAGGCGCAGATGTTTGCGGCGACTTCAGCGCCATTCTTTAAGTTGGGACGATGCAGCCGGTCGATGACCTGGGGAGTCCAGGCGACCATGGAAACGGGCTGTGCTTTGGATTCGCTGCTTGGCTGTTGCGCGGCGGGAGATCCGGCCTGCAGGCCGAGAGACCTGCAGATCGCGGCAAAGGCGCTAAGGCCAGCCGACTGACCTTGCACGATCGGCAGGACAATGAACGCGAGCAGCGCCGCGATGACCACGAAGAAAACGACAATGGTCGTTGACCAAATCCACCACGGCCGATCAGCGGCATGAGGTTGCGATGCCATGTCACCCACCCCGGTCAACGCGATGGACGACGGCCTGCGGCGCCTCGAGCACAAAGAACTGGGCAATCGGCCATCCATATGCTGCAATCATGAGGAACAGCACCAGCACGTTCCACAGGCCGAAGCCGTTGAGCGCAGCCGGAACGCGCGTCGGCGGATGAACCGCAACCGCGAAACGGAAGGACGCAATAGCGGTGAAGGGCCTGCGACGGAAAGAGGCGAGATTCCAGATGAAAAGAAGCGCGCTCGTCAGGAGCAGAAGTCCCCCAAACAGTGAGACGTCGACCCAAGGGCCCCACGCGGCGATGATCGGATTGGAGTAGTCGAACTGCGCCACCCTGCGCCATTGCCCCTGCAGGCCGAGCCAATGCCAGGGTAGCGACATCACCATCATGCCGCAAAACCAGAGCCAGAGCTGAATTCTTTGCGCGAGCAGAGAGCTTGCTATCCGGCCGGTCAGGGGAAACCATATTTCATAGGCAATGGCAAATTACATGATCACCACGGCGCCGCCGAAAATGAGATGGAAATGCGCGGTCACCCAAGACGTGTTGTGGATCATCGCGTTGAGGCCATAGCCCATATTGACGAGCCCGCCGCCGCCGCCAAAGAAAAGCATAACGAAGGAAAGCCCGGTCGCGAGCACCATGGGACGCTCCCATGGCAGAGCCGGAATCCAGCCAAAGAGACCGCGTCCACCCCGCAGACGGCCAGCGATCTCCATCGAGGCCGCGATGGTAAATACCGTGAGAAGCGTCGGCACAGATACGAGGATCGTGAGCATCATCTGAACTAATTTGAACCCTGTCGACTGCTGGGGATCCATGAACAGATGATGCATACCGACCGGCAGGCTGTAGAGCAGCAGCAGAACGAAGGAAAGTCGCCCCAAGGTGTCGCTGTAGAGGAGGCCCCCGGCAGCTTGCGGCGCCATCGTGTAGAAGGCGATATAGGCGGGAAACAGCCAGAAGTAGACGATGGGGTGCAACGTCCAAGAAAACAGCGTGCGCGTCAGACCGACGTCGACGGTGTCGGTCCATCCCAGCGAGGCGGGCAGGACGATAAAAAGGATTTCGGCCGTGACGCCTACCGTTGTCCAAAGCCACATCACCGCATTGGCGACGGTGGCGTACATCGCAAGAGGAACGGGGGCGTCTGGATTGACGCGCTTCCATTGCGACATCGCGACGATCATTAGGACGCACCAGATCCACGACCCAACGACGACCAGGACGAGCCCGAGATAGAAAATTGGGCTAGCGGTCAAAGGCGGATAGAAAGTGTACAGAACCGAGGCTCGGCCGCTCAAGATGGCGGCGGTGGCCATCAACGCGCCGGCTAGGGCGAGGATGAAGCAGAGCCATGCCCAGGTTTTCCCAGGCAATGGGCGCTCGAGCGCGGTTTCGGCCGTGAAGTAGCCGAACCCCATGATAAAAAATGTCGTTAATACAAACGCCATCGATACGCCATGCGCCGTGACCGATAGGAAATAATGGTCGGGCGTGACGAACGGGGCAGGCAACGGACTTCGCGCCCACATCTGCCAGACACCAAAGAAGCACGCGACGGAGAAGGCAGCGAAAGCAACCCACAAATGGGCCAATGTGAGCCGTTCAAAACTTTTCACAAGCGACCCTCCCATCGGCGTCAGGGCGAAAGTTTTCGCGCGGAACGACGCGCACAGTCGCCCACATCTGGCTGTGACCGAATCCGCAGAACTCATGGCAAGGCATCAACAGATCGCCAGTCTTGGTGAAGACGGTATGAACCTGGGACACGTAACCGGGAATGACCATTGTATTCACATTGGTTCCCGTCACCAGGATGCCGTGAATGACGTCGGGGCTCGACAGGCGCAACGTGACTGGCTCGTTCGACGGAACAACCACGCATTGTGGATCGAAGGCGAACTGCGTCGCAACGATGCGGGTCGTCACCTGGCCACCCGCTTCGATTTTCGTGCCAAGATTGGCTTCAGTGAACTCGGCGGACAGGTGAAGGGTTTTTGGATCGATCGTCTCAATATTGCTCGGCGGGTTTACATGCAGGACAAGGCCAGCATAGAGAATCGCCGCGAAGATCAGGGCCACGGCCCCGCCGACGACCATTGACCAGCGGAGCTCCGACCGAAGGATGTCTTCTTCGGAGGCGGCCATCACTTACCCCACCGAGCCACGCGGAATGAAAATAAAGAAATAGACGAAAAACCAACCGATCAACAGGAGCATGACGGCAATGCCCGCCAGCGCCAGCGCGCCTTTTGGGACCTCTTCCATGACAGTGTCGAGGTCGGTCTTCGTGATATTCTCATCACTGGATCGGGTCGGTCCTGCCATGCTCCCCTCCACAAAGAAAGGCACCCGGCGCGCCGATCTGCGTGCACAATATGCGCGCAAAAAAGGCGCGTAGTCAACGCGCCGTAGCAGCCGGGGCGAGCAAATCTCCTGCAAGATCATCGCGCCGCCTTGTTCATGAAATGGGTCGAGATAAAGATGGTCACGCCCTGGTTGCGCGACGAGGCGATCAATGGTCCCACCGGTGACGGACATTACAATACCGAGGACGTCGCCCACCGCAAAAGATGTCTTTGCTCTCTTTGTGATGGCAGCGCGGTGCGGTTCAGACCGATGGTAAACGTGGTCATCCCGCTTACTGATGCGCTTCTTGACGAAAGGCGTCCTTCGTATCCGCCACTACGGGCCCCTAGCCAACGGTAGCCGCGCCGACAACCTCGTCAAAGCGCGCGCCTTGCCGAATGTTCCGAAGCCGGACGCGACCCCGGATGATCCCAAATCTGCTGACGGAGCCGAGCCGCCGATGCTCTGGCCGGCCACCGCACCGCTTGCGATCAGGATAGATACGCCATGATCGAGATTACCAAACCAGATGTATACCCACCTTATCGATGGAGACTGCCGATGTGGGCGACAAAGTCTGCGATTTCGCTACGCGATAGGTTCAGGTCCGGCATTTTTGGATGAGGATCCGCGACCGATTCGGTCAAGCATCTCTCCTCCGCCCACGTCAGGGTGCGATGATCAAAGCCGGCTTCGATCATCGGCTTTATCCCCGAGAAATAAGGGGAAATGTCGAAGTCGTGCGGCGTAAATACCGTATGACTATGTGAAGAATTTCCGCACGGGCGTATTCACTTTGTAGTTTGGCGAGGTTGTCCTCTGCGATTTCAATCTCCGGAAGAATCGGGTATCGAATGGAGTGGAAAGCTTGGGCGATTAACGTCGAGCAGATGGCACGCGTCGGCGAACCAGCTCCGAGCGCGATCATTCGTCGTCTGAATCGCACCGGTACGGGCGGCGTGGGAAGCAAGTAGCGGACGAGATCGACAATGTTTTTCAAATCATACGTGAACCCCATCCGCTCGACAGCAAAGCTGACGACGGCATCTATATCTTCGCTGGCCAGCCCCACGGAACGGCAAATCCGGCTATGCGCTTGCTTGTATTTCGACAGTGGTGACGAGATGACTCCTTCGTCGAGTTCGGCCTCAACGAGAACATGCGGCTCGCCGTCCGGCTCTTGGCGATCGATGATCGGGCCAACGTAGAGCGCAGCGTGTGACCAAGTCGATTGGGTGAGATATCTGATCGCCGCCGATACCCGCGAGTCACCTTCGATGAGAAGAATGTCGGCTGGACGTAAGACTTGGGCAAGACATTGGGGTTCGCAGGTTACGACGGGGCGGTAGCCTTTGATCGGGGCAGACAGAAAGTGCGCAAGTCTGCGGCTGACGATATCGAGAATATGGTTCACAATCATACTCCGCCGGACAGCACGCGTTGAGATTACCGCCAGCTTCGCTGGACACTTACTTCGGTGTGATGGTAATTCGTCCCGTCATGTTCGGATGGAAGCGGCAATAATAGTCGACGATACTGCTTTTGTTAGAACGACGCTTGCAGATTTGTCCGGATCGACCATCACGTCGAAGCCGCCCCGCGCGGTCGCCGTATGCGCAGAGATATCCTTGTTCCTCCACACAACGGTATCACCAATCTTTGCTGTGATTTCTGCCGGTGAAAAGATAAGCCCCTCGATCGCGACCTGGATCGTTCCGGCTTGCGCCGGGACGGAAGCCGCCGCCAATGCGATGACCACACATCCGGCGAGAACCCGTCCCGTCAGCATCGGAGGCTCCTGACTTCTTACTTCAGCGAAGTGGCGACAGTTTCGGCGTGCTGCTCGTGCCCCTGGAAGATATTAAGGCCGGTCTGGAGCAGGCTCTTGAGCTCGGGATTGCTGGCGGACGGAATGAGTGTCGTGGCGAGCGCGCCATTGACTGTCTTATGAAACGCCACCTCATTCGCAATATATGCTTTGTCGAAGGCCGCGCCGCTAAGCTTCGAGAGCTCATCGCGCTCGCCGGCCGCCGCTTTGGTCAAGGCACGGCTGGTGTCATTGTCCTCCGGCGTGACCTTGAGTTTCGCAACGAGGTCGAGTGCTTGCTTGTTCACCGCCGTATGGTCGCCCACCATGCCCTCGGCAAATGCCCGCACATCCGTGTTCGTCGTTTTCGATAAGGCCTGCTTCGCGGCCTCGATATCGAGTTGTCCCGCCGTGTAGGCGATGTGGGCGATCTGTGGATCCGTGGGCTTGGCCGCGCCTTGGGCGAGGGCCGCACCGCTTAGCAAACAAGTGGCGGCAATCGCCGTGCTCAATCGGACTAGCATGACATACTCCTGACTTCTGCCACAAGACGCTTAAGTGCGCCCGGGCGTTTTAGTTGACACGGGTTAGATGAGCGCCGGGCAAAATAGTTCCCGGAAAGGCATCGTCACATTGGCTGTGTACAGGTGATTTCCGGGCCGATTTACCTTGGCCCAAAAACCAACAGAACCTCAAACCGCAACGCTGAGGAATTCCTGACGCGTGAGAGGATTGTCGCGGAAGCAGCCGAGCATCAGGTTTATGCACGCCGCGCGTGGTCATGCAGTGATGCGACGCCTTGATGACCACTGCAACACCTTGAGGTCTGAGGACATCATTGATCGAATTGGCGATTTGCGCCGTCATTTTTTCCTGGATCTGTAGACGCTTGGCGTAGACCTCAACCACGCGGGCGAGCTTACTGATACCAACGACACGGCCGTTTGGAACATAAGCCACCCAAGCCTGTCCGATGATGGGCGCCATGTGATGCTCACAATGGCTCTCGAAGCGAATGCCACGCAGCACGATCATTTCGTCGTAACCTTCGATTTCCTCGAAGGTGTTTTGCAGGAATTCGACTGGGTCCTGGGCGTAGCCGGCAAAAAACTCTTCAAACGCGCGCGCCATGCGAGCGCGAGTCTCGATCAACCCTTCCCGTTCTGGATCATCGCCGGTCCATCGAATAATGGTTCGAAACGCAGCTTCGACATCAGTTCTGTCTGGCCGATCAATCTCGGCCCGCACGGGTCTGATCCCTTCTAGCGCATGCACATTTGAACTCATTGAGATGCTCTCCTCTCACCGGACGCCAGAGTGGCATAGGGGTGACCAATGTCTTGACCCCCGTTAGATGAGTGGCTTGCTTAAAAGTTCCCGAGAATTATCGCACAAGCATGAGGCGTTGCAGCACGGCGTTGGTCATCCGCTCGCAACGCCTACCGGCGAATGGGAACGCATCCATCAGGACAGGGCCGATTTGCTTGTCGAGTTCCTTGCGGACGAGTTTACGCGCGCGATGCAGCCGGGTCTTCACCGTGTCCGGCGGAAGATTAAGAAGGTTCGCGGTTTCCTCGACGCTCATCCCCTCGATCACACGCGTCATGAACACTATTCGAAAGATCTCGGGCAGATTGTCGGTCGCCCGCTCGACAAGCTGCAGAATTTCTCGTTGCGCCATAATTCGTTCCGGATCGGTTGTCGCCGTTTGAGGGAATTTGAACCACTGCTAGGATGGAAGTCGCGCACGCGCTGCTTGTTCCTGCTACAGATAGTACCAAGAAAGTTAATGCTGTCCTTAATCTCATTGGAGAATGACCACTGAAAAGACGTCAAAAAATATGTAAACCCAACGACGAATCCCAACCAACCCCATCCATTATCAGATCACGACCGTTTCGCTCCCCGGAAAATTCGGGACAGGCGTTCCTAGCGTGCCCCCGCGCCCTGTGCCCGAAAGAAAGAAACGAGGTTCTTAGCGCTGTTTGCGCGCCGTAAAGCGGCCTTTTTAACTGGCAGGGCGGCGGCCTCAGGAATAAACTTCGATCTTGAAAAAGGTGGTGGCAGCCAGTCAATCCCATCGCGCCGACTCTAGTTTCAAAGAACAACAACGCGGCGGCATATCCGCTCATACTCCAGGAGCAGTCATTCGCTGGTCCGCAGTCGAACCGCCGGAATCGACCCTTTGCGGAAGCGTGGCTCAGAGTTTTGGTGACGGAGTCTGCAGGGATGAAATTGGAAAAATCAAAATTTATGCCGTCGCCGCGCGAACCCGCCGTAGCGTCTGCTATTTCCGCCCGTGGGTGTTGGCCTGAACCACAGGTTGAGACGGCGCCAGGAAGGCGTCGAAGCGCTGCTTCACGATGGCGTAGCACTCGCACGAAGCCGTTTCGAGCCCGGAGTGATCGAGGACTTGCATGTTCCCCCGACGATAAATAATGAGGCCTTCGCTTTGCAGCGCCTGTGCAGCAAGCG
>DATBPZ010000027.1:0-8620 GCA_036561105.1 Methylocella sp.
TTTTTCGGTGGACGGCACGCTGATCGAGGCGTGGGCCAGCCATAAAAGCTTCAAGCCGAAGGACGATCAGGACGGCGACGGCCGGAACTTCCACGACAAGAAGCGCAAGAACGACACGCATCAAAGCGCGACCGACCCTGACAGCCGCCTGTACCGCAAGGCGGAGGGCAAGGAAAGCAAGCTCTGCTACATGGGCCACGCGGTCATGGAGAACCGCAGCAAGCTGGCCGTCGCCGGGCTCATCACACACGCCGACGGGAAGGCCGAACGCGTGGCGTCGCTAAAGATGCTCAAAAAGATCGCCCGCAAAAAGAAACGCCGCATCACGGCGGGCGAAGACAAGGCATACGACACCCGCGACCACGTCGCCGATCTTCGCGCCGCCGGCGTTACGCCACACACGCT
Source organism: Methylocella sp. (assembly GCA_036561105.1). Lineage (GTDB taxonomy): Bacteria > Pseudomonadota > Alphaproteobacteria > Rhizobiales > Beijerinckiaceae > Methylocapsa. Next base: position 406 of record DATBPZ010000027.1, read on the forward strand.
TGCGGTGTCAAGCGGCATTTGCGCCGCGCGCAATTAGTAGCGCTGCGGGGATCGTCTTGGTTAAACGGTGAATATGCTAATATCACTCAATCGCTCAGTGATGCGCATTAGGCGCAACTGCCATCCAGGCTTCAGAACGTCTACGATCCGGTTTGGTGAAAAGGCAGCGAGCGGTGACTCGTGGAAGCATTCCCCACCGGCGTTTCAAACCGAAAACCGGTGACAAGGTTGGATCGGTGAGAGGCGGTCTCCGACGCCATCGTGGCGCGAGTGAAAGATTACGGCCTCTGAGGCTTCCTTATCCTCCCTCGGTTGACCGCAAATTATTCGAGCCACGCAGATTATCGATCAAGATGTAGACGCTTACCAACAGGACCCATGCAGGAAAAATGAACAGGGTCCATTCAAGATAACCGCTGCCAATAAGAAGGAACAGAGCAGACGCGTATCCCAGATATGCAATCGAACGAGCGACAAGCTGGGTCTTTATGGCTAGCGTAGACGTCGAGATCATAAAAACCGCAGCCATCTTGAATGCGTAAATTTGCATGGCGTCGAAAGCGAATGCGCGGCCGAAAGTAAATGAAGGAGAGCCGGCTAGCTCGCCGGTTGCAACTGAAGAGGCATGGATGAGACCTCCCATTGCCGAAGCCGTAACGAATATCATTCCTAGGAACAGGAGACCGCTTCCCAAGAAAACAGTCGCAAAAAACTGGTCTTCCTTCTCCCCCAGGCGATCACGCAAGACGCCGAGAAACCACAGGAAAGCAACTCCTGCAAATGGAATGAGATTCAAGGCAAGAGACACTTTTTCTGAACTCGTCTTTAGCCATGAACCGCTCTCATGTGGGCTAACGGGCACTGCCTGCCAAAATAACCAGAGGCTGCAACTAAGTAGAAGAGAAAAAAGGATACCGGCGATGGCAGCCGCTCGCGGCGTTTTCAGCTCAGGATGAATTATGTCGGGGGATGGATTTCGCATTGTGTCACACTCCCAGCATTTCAACCTCCAGCAATAGTGCCAAAGGATGCCTTATCATGATTCAGTCCCCACTGGATGAGGGGCCATCTGAACCAACCCCTCAAACATTCCGACAACGGTGAAGGATGGATCAACATCGGAAACGACCAACGTTACCGCATTGCACGCCCTCGCAGACAGGCAGGCCCGGAAGAAGCGGGCAAAGTCATCATCTCTGAATGGCTACCATGATCGATATACATGGTCAGCTTTACCATGCGATCGACACGCGCAAATATAATAACGCCGAGGTCTTGCCTTCCTCCTAATGTGCAGCATGTGACGGTGACGGCGCTCGATAGATTCGGACGCCGCGGTCAAAAAGGAGAATGCTATGAAACGCTCTAGCGTATTGTTGGCCATCTCCATATCTGGAGTAGCGCTGATGGTCAGCCGCGCAGCTCCAGCAGCTGAAGTAGGTTGCTGGTACAACGATGCCTGGCATACCTGCGTGTATTATCCTGGATACCCGCATGCGTCCCCCGGAATGACCACGCCCCTGATGACGGGCCGAAGCGTGGCGGAGTATCCCGGATACGCGACCGCTCCTGAGGCACTGGCTGCTGATGTGACAGCGCCTTTGATGACCGGCCGCAGCGTGGCGGTCTCCCCCGAGCCGGGCGCCGTGGCAGGCCCTGGAAATTATTGTGCGACTTCCGTGAAGACTTGCTTGCTCCATGAGCCGGGGTGGCTTGGGACTGGCTGCTCCTGCAAAGTCTACGGCGGCCGCGCGCGAGGATTTGTGGAATAGGGTTTATCGAAACGATAAAGAAACTTCAATGAGGCTGCGGCCGCCTCCCCGGCCGCACAACACGCAAGGCACTGTTGCATCGCTGATACTGAGCGAAAATTCGTGGAATCGATGATAAATTTCAATGAGAATTTTCTCAGCGATTCGTCGATTTATAGCCAATGCAACAGTGCCGCCAAGTGAAGTCGCGTGGTTCCCGACGAAGTGCTTACTGGGGCATCCTTGCCGAGGCATGGGTTGCCACAATCAGTCGCAAAGCCTAAGGTCGTCATCCGATGGATGTCGGTTGATTGCTTGAGCCGGTAGCTCTCCAGCTCGAGGATAACGTTGCGTGAGCCGATTGAGCTGCGCACCATTGAGCACGCTGGCTGCCGAAGGCGCTGGTCCATTCCTCGAACAGATGCTGGCTGAAGATCTGACAGAGCAGCTCCGCGATCCCATCGCCGTATCAAGGCTCCTCCAGTCCACAGCTGCCGGCGTTCATTTCATCAAGGCGAAATTCCTCCAGAAGTTTTGCAGACTCTCCGTGCCTCCGAAGAGCGTGGTGAAATTGGTTGAGTCCACGAGCACGATGTCTCCAGCGCGCTGCTGATTTGGCGGCATCCAGAGCAAACAATTGAACTCCGTATTGCCGGCAGCGGTGAAAGGGTGAGGACGATCGAGATCAATGGGCTGGCGCGCGAGCAGATGCAAGGATTTGGTGTCTTTGGAAGTTAGCTCATAGTGCGGCAGGTGTGGATGGAAATTGAGCGTAGGGACGTTGTTGAGGAGTCCCAGCTTGTCCATGTCCCGGAAAGCGGTAAGCGGCGCGATCTCCTTCGTGCCTTTGACCAACGCCGGACGGAGTCCGTAGGTATTGTGCACCAGAACATCGAGCGCCTTCATTAGGGAACGGGTATATTGCCCAAAGCGCTGCTGGCGCGGCACGAGCGTGTCGCCGTGATGGAGGTATTCCATCTGCCGCTGCTTCAAGTCGCTGGTAAAGCCGACATCGTGATGCGGCGCGAGCAGCAGGCAGGTGCCTTCACGCTTGAGCCACTCTCGAATGGCGGCGATTTCCTCTGGTGTGGCTTCCTGTTCGGAAAGAAGGTGGTCCAATCCGAAAACCAGCAGCGTATCGGCATCGGCTAGAATCCGTTCGTCAATCGGCAGCTTGTAGCCGGCCTGGTCGATGCGCTGGAAGACCGCGACTGGGTGGCCGGTGACTTCACCGGCAATTTCCTGGAAACTGAGCGTGGAGCGATGAAAAAGCTCCAACGTACCGGCGATCCCCTGGAGGAATTGCGCGGCACTCCACTCCGGCGTCTCGTAGGCCGGCCACAGCACGGTGCGGACCTCGGTCATCGTGGAGAAGCGGTTCTCCATTGCCGCGGGGTCGCGCTGCGATTCCCACGGGTAACTCCACGTCCAGTAGATGCTCAGGCGGCGTTTGCCCGCCGTGTATTTGCGAGCGATGTGGGATTGATTGTAGGTGCGTGCCGGTGTTTGTGTGCTCATGGCTGTTCCCTTATCCCTTTGCTCCCCTCAGATTGGATGCCAGGTGTTCTCTGCTTGATGGGCTTGCCAACTCGCTTTAACGTTCAGTTCGCGTGTTGCGCTGGCCGCTGCGTGAGCCAATATCCCCGCATAGGTAGGAAACGAGAGCGGGATATGAGCCAAGTCGTTCACCCGTATCCTGGCAGCGATGGCTATCGCCGCGATCTGGGTGATCTCCACTGCCCGCTCGCCAACAACGTGGCAGCCCAATATCCTGCAGGTCGTGCGGTCGACGATCAGTTTGCAAAACCCCATTGTGCGCCCGTCAATGATTGTGCGCGTGGTCGCGTCGAAGCGCACAACCGCGGTCAATACCTCGTGTGTTTCACGCGCCTTTGCTTCAGTGAGACCCACCTGGGCATACTCCGGGTCCGTGAAGCTGCCGATAGGACATACCGGGTCCCCAATCTTCATAGTCGGGCCTTGCACGGCGTTGGTAGCCGCCACGAAGCCGCCCTGTATCGCCTGAGGAACGAGCATCTGGCGACCGGTAATGTCCCCAGCGGCGAAGATATGGGGCGCGGACGTCCGCAGATACTCATCAACCTGCACGAACCCGCGATGATCGGTCTCGACGCCCGCCGTAGCGAGCTTTAGCCCGGCGGTATCGGCGACCCAGCCTACCGCCACGACCGCAAGTGCCGCCTCGGCACTGTCCCGGTAGCCGTCCCTGGAGAAGATCATTCGCACTCCCGTCGGAGTCTTCTCGAAAGACTCGATGGCGCCGAAGTTCTCATGCACCACGATGCCTGACTCGCGGAACGCCGCCGCAACCGCTGCCGAAACGTCATCGTCCTCACTCGGCAAGATGCGTGGGCCAGTCTGGAAGAGTTGGATTCGTGAGCCAAATGCGTTGAAAATCGAGGCGACCTGCACCCCCGTTGCTCCGGCGCCAATGACCAGCATCGACGAAGGGACGGAGGTCAACCCCCAGGCGTCGCTATGGGTATTTGTCAACCCGGAGCCGGGAACGGAGAGCCGCCGGCTCACACCGCCGGTGCAAATGATGATCTTTTCAGCCTGAAGCCGTAGGCCGTCTTCGGTCTCGACGGTGTGTTGATCGGCGAAGCGCGCCACGCCCGCGTGCTCATGGACTATCACTCCCAAGGAATCGATCTGGCGGCGCAAGGAAGAATGCGCACACACATCGTCGACGACCTCGCGTACGCGCGCGAGCAGCCGGGGATAGTCCAGGACCGGCTCGCCCACGCCGATACCGTATTGACCCAACTGTCGAGCTTCACGAATCAGCCGCGCAGCATGGGCTAGGGTCCGCACCGGCACCGGTCCGTCGTTCGCGGCCATGCCGCCAAATTCAGCGCGAGTTACCAGCATGGTGCGGGCGCCCAGATCCGCAGCACGCAGGGCGGCGAGTACCCCCGCCGGTCCAGCGCCGATAACGATGATGTCAATCATCGTTGGCTACCCCGACGATGAAGAGACCAATTCCGTTTCAATGGGCATCATCCAATGTCGCGAGATATCGAAGCGCCTTGATGCCGGGAAGGAAGAAGTAGGCGCCGCCTCTCACGGTGGTGAAGGCTGGAAGGCCGGTGATTTTTTTGCGGATTGGGCGTTGAGGGATTTTGTATTCGAGCGTGCCATCCTGGTTGCCGATGATCGGGTCGCGTTCGTTACCAAGCTCGTGAAAGTTCCGGTCGTTTGCCCAGACGTTTTGCGCGAACTCGAACTGGCGGATGAGGCTCGCGCAGATCACGAAAGCGGCGATCCCACGCTCGGTCCCGTCTTCCGCAGCGCTCTCTGGCAGGTGATGACCATAGGTGGCGCCGCGGCGGATCATGCGGCGGCGGTTCATATTGTGCGCCGTGTCGCGGGGATTCATGCGCCGCATGTGCGAGCCGAGCGGCACCGCATAGCCATGCGGGTCCATCTGCTTATACTTGAAGTCGTTGTTGCGCTGCGGATCGGCACCGAGCGCCGGATCGTCCTTGTCGGGTGCTAGCACCAAAGGTGCGCCGCTGCGCCAGCGGCCCATCAGCTTTGCCGCAATCAGTTCCTGTTCTTCGGGCGTCTTGCCGTGCTCGCGCAGGAAATCGCGGAATTTGCCAACATGCTCTTCCAGGCGGCGATAGGCCATATAGCTGCCATTGCGGGACAGAATTTCAGGTTGTGGCAAATTGGCGGGCGGTCCGTCTTCGTCCGGGTAGCCGAGGATGAATTCGCCCGGCTTGAGCGGCGCGCCGGTGCCGGGAGTTGGCACTTCGCCAGTGCCCTCGATGACCGGCTGGGAAAGCCTGTCGCGGTAGCCGAAATGATCATGCGCGTACTCGAACGGCGGCGTCGCCTCCAGGTCCAGCGCGGAGAGCACCTCAACGCCTTCACACTGTGCGACGAGTTTGGCGTGTTCGATCTGACAGCGATTGCGCTCGCCTGCGTCACGAGCGAACAGGATAGCAATGGCGTGGAGGTCCGGGCTGGCGAGGCTGCCCACCCAGTTGTCGGGATGATTCTCCCCCGTATCACCGAGCATTTCCGCGCGGGCAACCATGCCCTGTCTGAATTCTTCGGGGAAAGTTGCCAGCGAATCCTCATCGACGCCAAGTGCGCGCAGACCGTTCCAGGTGAAGGCCACCGTTACCCAGCGTTTGTCCGTTTCGACCGAAGCCATGACTTCCGCGGCCGACTGCGCCTTTTCACGGATCGCCGACAGCCAGGCCCGTGCACCCGCTGCGTTGCGAAATGATAGAAATTCGTATCGCCCCGTGAGCGCGGGCGTGCGGGTCAGCAGGATGTGCTGAATGTCGTCGTTTTCAAGCATGGCGCGTCCCCCTGCGGGGATTCACTGCATCTGGTCGAGCATGTTCGAGAAGGCAGCCTTGAGCTGCAGGGCCTTCTTGATCTCGTCCGCACTGACGAACGGATATTCGCCATATTCAAGGAAGCTCGGGCGATGATGGTCACGGACAAACTTGATGAATGCCGGGGCGTTCGTTTTCCAATCCTTCGGAAAGCCCTCCAGATTTTCGAACACGGTGTTGAGACCGGAGGCTGCAAAGAGGCCCACCGCATCCTCGACATATTTGTCGAAGTCCGTATCGAAAATACCCATGTATTGGAAATAGGTTTCCCCCTTGATGTCGAAAAGGTTCCATCGGAGGTAATGCAGCTTGAGCACGGCGAGGACGTCAGGCTGACCGGCCACGGCCTTCTCGATGTTCTTCGCGTACTCATAGAAGACTGGCTCCCGTCCGGGGATGATCTTTGCGATGATGGAGAAGCCGTAGCAAGCCGGAGTCTTGGGAAAAATCGGGCCGTATCTGCCTTGCTGAACTTCATCCTTGAAGAAGCCCCCTTCGGGAATCGCCATGGCCGCAGGCTTCGTCCAGTCGCGTTGCCTCGTTGTGTCAGACATAACTTCCTCCCTTTCATTCTAGCGCTAGCTAGGATTGTGATGACCGAAGTTGTTAGCTGCAAGGTAGATTCGGTCCTCGGTTTAGCCATAGTCGCCCGCCCCTTTGCAGAGGCGGCAACCAATGGCTTAGCGGCCGAAGGTGTAGTGGGAATGATAAGTCCGATAGTCGGCAGTTTCTCCGGCTGCTGGGTGCGGACAGCAAGTGGCGCATCCGCCACGCTGCAAACCAAGGGAGCGAAAGCGCGTACCCCCTCCTTTCAGAAGGCTCAACAGAAGCTATTATAATGAAATGCCACACAACTGGGAAGGGCGAGAGTGAACTTGGCGCGGCTTAGTGAGCGATTGGCCGATGTCTCGCATCGGTCGATGCTGTTGAAATCAGTTTTTGGCTTTGTGTTGGGGCATTCCGACTGAGATGCGCCGACGGTTGCCCTTAACGAGTACTGGACTGGACCAATATTGGACCACCTCCGTAGTTTGTTTATTTCGCCTGTGAAATACCCGGAGACGGATCGTTGGCCGCGGGTCGCTTATTAGCTCATCCTTCCGCTTGTCAATACGGCGATCTGCGCGGAGTATTTTTGGGTGCTTGAAGTGACCATATTCTTTTCGCTCAAAACAGTATCCGCAGCTTCATCTCGGTCTTGAAATTGTAAACCGGGTAGGCTTTGACGATTGGCACGCTGCCTTCAAGCGAGAGTGCCACCTGGTCGCTTAGCCGCACGCCAATCAAGGCATCGAAGGGGAGGAATAGCCGTCCGGTCTGACCAGCTATCGGCACTCCATAATTGATGCGAATATCGTTGCTTGGGTAAAAGGTTATAAAAAAGGGGCCAGGAAAATCGATATTGAGGGTGGGGGCGATCTGGGGTTCGCTGATCCTTCGTGCTTGTCCATTGCCCGGGATACTCGTCGCATAGCGCATTGAAGGAACAAAATAGCAATCCTCCCCCAATTCGAACAGCATATAGCGTACGCCGAACCCCGGTTGCACTTGCCATTCGCCGCTGCCAAGGCTGCCGGCTGCGGTTTGCGCGACCACGCGCGTTCCCACGGCGGCAGCCCAGCGGTCGTTTATCGCATACGCAACAACCGCCTGAAAGGACGCATCGCCAAGTCCAACCTCGTGATCAGCACTTCCTGTCTCAAAATCAGTGGTCGTTTTTTGCACGAGGGGAACCTGCGCGTGCACACCCAGGCGCCAGCCAACATCGAGGGGGATCATGCCTTCCAACCGCAAGGCCATTTGGGCTCGGTTCGTCTCGCTCGTATCGTTCGAAGAAGTCTCGTCCAAACCGCGTACTTCAAACGCGGTCTGAGGACGGGTAAGGTCAAAGCCATTGTTCACGCGAAGCGACTCCGGTGCAGTATCTTCACTGGCAGCCGTCGCTTGGCCTGCGCCCACAATAGTAGATTCGGCCATCGCTGTGAGCGGCGCAAGGAGCGTCGCCAGACTGGTCACGACCGGAGCTATGATCGCCCGCAAAACGCCGTGCTTTGCTTTTTGGCGCATCGCCTGTCTTGTGCTTTCGTT
>DATBPZ010000028.1:0-6793 GCA_036561105.1 Methylocella sp.
GGCCAACGGCGTAACCATGCTGAGCGACGAGATGGATTACATCAACCGAAAGCTGCGGCTGTTCGAGGGTCCCGAGGGCATCACCCTCGAGTTGGTGCAGCAGGGCGGCTCAGACGCTTCTGGCTAGGGCCTCCAACGAGCTACCCGTCGCCACCCGAGCAAGTCGTGATGTCGCCTTATGGCGCAAGGCGGCCGAGGCCCAATGGGCAAGATGGATGTCTTTGAGCCGAACGAGGCTTCCGAAATCAATGTCCGAGATCGCATTCTCGCGCCCGAAACCTGATCTTCCCCTTTCGGCCCAAGGGCGATGGCGCCCATTTTTTCTTTTGGCCAAGGATGGCCGAGAGGAGAAAGGCAATGGGACACTCGCAGTATGACCCGGGCGCCAAAGAGCGGCGCCCATGGAACGCGGGCCGGAAACTTGGCGGCAAACGCGCGCTGAAGCCACAACAGGTCTGGGCCATCAGGTTCTGGCTGGATCGAGAGCGGCGGCTTCGAGACCGCGCGATGTTCGATCTCGCGATCGACAGTAAGCTCCGGGGATGCGACGTCGTGAAAGTCAAGAAGATCTCATCCAGTGGTGGCCCGTTTCGTACACGCGCGATCGTTATCCAGCAGAAGACCGGCCGACCCGTTCAGTTCGAGCTCCTCGAACCGGCTCGCGGCAGTATTCTGGCATGGCTCGAACGCCGCGGCGGCATGCTTGACTACTTCGTCTTTCCAAGCCGGATCGATCATGCCGATCATATCAGCACTCGGCAATATGCTCGGCTCGTTGATGAGTGGGTCAGCGGGATTGGATTGCGCCACGAGGACTACGGGACGCATTCGCTTCGCCGAACCAAGGCATCGATCATCTATAAGCAGACAGGTAACCTGCGCGCGGTGCAGATATTGCTCGGCCACACAAAGATCGAAAGCACCGTTCGGTACCTCGGCGTCGACATAGAGGATGCACTCGCCCTGGCGGAAGGTACGAAGGTATAGCGATCTTAAGCGGGAATACACTATTTCCGGCTAGAATAGGCGCGGCCCGTGCCATTAGTGATCAAGCAACGGCATAACAGCGATAGAAATGCGGGAGGCACGACCCCGTCCCGCATACGTTGCAATCACTGCCAAGCCGACACCGGGATCGGGAGCGGATCAGCGGGAACTAATGTGGCGACCGAGACATGCGGCCAGGACAAGCCGTTGAAGTTCAGGATGACTGTCTGGCTATACTGGATCTGTGTCGAGGTCACCTTGATGATGCGCGGCCCCGTCAGCTGAATCGGCGGATCGAGCAGGAACGACGGCACTGGAAGTCCGAACGGCGCTCCGCGGGGCTCGACCGTGGTCGGCGCGCTTCCGTTGGGAAAGTCTATGTGAAGCTGGTGTTCAACGGTCTCGATCCAGAACACTGCGGACACCGTGACGGCGTTTGCGTTCGGGGTCGTGCCGGCCGCGTTGCCAAGAAGGAACGCGATATTGTCGGTTCCTCCGCCGAACAGCGGCGAGGCCGGATCGGTGCTCACGACGATCGTGGTCGTGGACACAATATTTTGCACCGCGATGGCGTTCCTAAGCAATGAGTTCGGGTCGTCCAACAAGGCCTGCGTAATCGTGCCCGCATTGATCCAGGCCGTGAGGTCTTGCGGGATGCGCGCTGTATCCTGTTTCGACGCGGTCTGACTGGGGAACTTGATCGGAGCGCCGCCCCCAACCGGGAACGGAGTGATGTCGACAGAATGTATGTTTGGCGGGCCCGCCTTCGGGGGGAACGCCACACCCTGCGCCACGATGGTGGTCCCGTGCGGGATCGAAGCCAAGCGCGCAAGAGATATGGGTGCCTGGGGGTTAGTCGTAGCTGGGACGCTCAGCCAAATTCCAGGCTCGAAATGAATGCCCGTCGGCGGGGCCGGATTTGTCACATCGTTGATTGACTGAACGTAGGGCACGCCGTTGAGGAAGATGTCGTCCTGGAGCATGCCGCGATTGGGGATCGAGCCCAGACTCGGGGAGAACGACAGCGTCTCCGATGTCAAATTGAGTTCCAGGAGGTTGTCCCCGGGCACCGGGATCGGCAGCGGGAAGGTCTGCTTTTGCGGCCGGAAGATCGTGTTGAAGCCGATGCCACTCCAGGTCCCCACGAAGTCTGAAAGAGGCCCGAGTGACGGCGGACCCAGCACCGCGGCTGCGGCGACATGGCCTTGCAAGACCTCGGGGGCTCTTGGACGAACTTCATGGATTTTGAAGCCGATCGGTATGGAAAAGGCTGATTCGAGGCGGTCCGCCAATGTGATCCTCCATGAACTGCTAATTTCGTTTGATTTAAGATCTCCTCGACCTCAGTGCCGAGGAGTTATGTGCCTGCGATGGTGTCTCCCGCGCCGCGCCCAGATTGGTCACTCAGCCGCACTGGCTCTCTTCTCGAAAGCAGACATTACGTCGGCGAGGGCCTTCGACCATCATGGGTGGAAAGCAGATATTCGATCAAGTCGCTTGCATATCGCCAGTCCGCCAACCTCGGACATTCGAAACGCGACGTCAAAGGTGGCGACCGAGATCATCTTGCAGATGGATAAATCTTGGGCCAACTTCGAGATCCTCTAGGGCTTGATCGGAGATCGTCGTTCAGTTCGGCGTGGTCATAAGCAGCGATCAGAGGAAGTACCCAAGGCGACCTCAACCCGGCCGACGTCACGGGACGACGCGTTACCTGTAGAGCAGGGCAATGGTCTCGATTCAGCAGTATTCCGTTTCACTGAACGGCTTCTCCATGAAGCGTTAAGTCGAGTCCCTCCATTTCCGCGTCGCTGCTCACTCTCAAACCGAGCCGGCTGTCGATGAGTTTAAGAATGAGCAATGAAACGATTGCATCGTAGGTGATCACGATGGCCACGCCAATCAGCTGGTTCACCACTTGGTGAGCATTGCCTTCGATGAGCCCCGGTGTGCCGCCGTACTCCTTGATCGCAAAGACACCAGTCAGGATGGCGCCGGTCGCGCCGCCAACCGCGTGTACGCCGAAGCAATCGAGCGCGTCATCATAACCGAACAGCGCTTTGAGCCATGTGACCGCAGCATAGCAAATGATGCCCGCTGCCACGCCGATTGCCATCGATCCCACTGGGCCGACGAAGCCAGACGCTGGCGTGATGGCAACGAGACCGGCCACCGCGCCCGAACAGATGCCAACGAGAGTCGGCTTGCGGCGATGTGCCCATTCGAAAAACATCCAGGCGAGCGCCGCCACGGCAGTGGCGATTTGGGTAACCGTCATTGCCATACCGGCCTGCATTCCCGCGGTCACAGCCGAGCCAGCGTTAAAGCCGAACCAGCCGACCCATAGCAGCGAGGCGCCGATGAAGGTGAGCACGACATTGTGTGCCGGGCCGGTATCCTTGCGCTTGCCAAGCATTAGGGCAGTCATCAAGCCGGCGACACCCGAGTTTACATGAACCACTGTACCGCCAGCGAAGTCGAGGACTTTAATCCGCGCGGCATCATTCGCGCTATTTAGGAATCCATCGGGACCCCATACCCAATGCGCGATCGGCGCATAGACGAAAATCGCCCATAGCCCGATGAACCACAACATCGCCGAGAACTTCATGCGCTCGGCGAAAGCCCCCGCGATCAGAGCGGGGGTGATGATCGCAAACGTCATCTGGAAACACATGTAGACGGTCTCGGGAATCGTCGGCGCAAGCGGATTGGGGTTGCCGACGCCCACCTCGATATCGCTCAAAATGCCTTGCAGAAAAGCCCGATCGAAGCCTCCGATGAACGGCGTTCCGGCACGAAAAGCCAGGCTGTAGGTCACGACCGCGAAGAGCACCGTAACGAGACAGGTAATGGCGAAGCTCGTCATGACCGTGTCGCCGACGTTCTTCTTGCGGACCATTCCGCCATAGAAGAGTCCCAGGCCCGGAATGGTCATCATCAAAACCAGCGCCACCGAAGTGAGCATCCAGGCAGTGTCGCCTGAGTTGGGCGCGCATGCTGTCAAGGTCTTAGCGTCGCAGGCGGGTGGCGCCGGGGCGGCCGAAGTCGCATCTTGCGCAAAGGAAGGATCGACAAAAAGCAGCGCTGCCCCCCCCGCTATGAAGAGGCCGCAGGCGAGGAACCTGAATCTCCTAGGTGTGGGTGCAAAGGATATCATCGCCTGGCTCCTTCCAGCTAACGACTAGGACCTCGGTTCACAGTGCTGCATCATCTGTCTCTCCGGTGCGGATCCGGGTGGTGTGGTCGATACCTGCAACAAAAATCTTGCCGTCACCGATCTGGCCTGTGCGTGCCGACCTCACGATCGCGTCGACGACCGAATCGACGAGACTGGCGGGAACCGCGACTTCAACCTTGACCTTCGGAACAAAGCTCACCACATATTCGGCGCCGCGATAGATCTCGGTATGGCCCTTCTGATGCCCGAATCCCTTGACCTCGGATATGGTCATGCCGGCGACGCCAACTTGCGTCAGCGCATCCCGCACTTCTTCGAGCTTGTGTGGCTGGATGATTGCAACGACGAGCTTCATGGGATCGCTCGCGAATATGGCTGCGGTGAAAATGGCGGATGAAGCCTTGTCCTGCCGCGCCGAAACACTGGGGAAGTGGAAACATGGCTAACAAGACTTGTGCCATGTGCGCGGTTACAAATTCGATACGTGAGCTAAACAGACGAACATTAGCAAAAGCGAGCAGTAATCAACGCAGAAGCCTATGTCGATTTCCATTACTAGACAGCTTCGGGATGTCGACGGAGCCAATCTTTTAAAAATCGGCTGACTAATATTTAGGCTGAATGCACTGTTCTCGTGCAGTCCGCCCCCCGTCTTTCCGACCTTCCATGTTATTCCCAATGGAACAGAAATACGGGATTATCACCCCAGCTGCCCACGTGACGACGTTGCGTGGATTTAGTGCGCGGCCTGCTATCGACTCTTGTAGCAGTCACCAGACATCGGCCTCGCTCTGGTCAGTAAGTGGCAGCTGCACAAGAGCGCTTTCAATGAGGCGCCCACGATTCAGTGATGCGTTGAATGAACCCCCTCCATGCTTGCACTGACATTGATGGATAAAGCGGTCGTGTCGGATTTTCTGAACGGGCTACCATGTCGCAAAGATCACGTCTGTTCGCACGGGAACAACAGAGCAGAGACAAACTGCCATCGCGGGCCACGTCAGGCAGTCGGATCGAAAAAACATCCAGTGGCTACTTGCAGTGATCGTACTCCGCTTCTAGTTTTTTGATGGCGGTGGAATTTGTGAAAAGGCCCAATGATCTGGGAATGTAAGGCTAGAAGCCGGGTGAACCATCCCCGATGTTCGGCAAGAGGAGTAAATGCCATGTGTGATTACAGCCTGCACTTGGTTGCATCTCGATCGGCACAGGTAGGGGACAAATTAGTGACAACAACATTCGCGAACTCTCTGACGCGTGGTCTCTCGGCAGTTGGTGAACCAAAGGTTGCTGTGTGTCTCCTTGCTGGCACAGAGGTCGCGTTCGGGGCGGACGTCAAATACGATCGAGCATTTAGCCTACTCCCAAACCGAGCACTCAAGGAGAGAGTGGCTCGCTTCCGCCAGATCCGCAAGGATCGACCGGATGTACATCATGACGCTCTTGAGTTTCCCAGCGGGCGAATCGTGTTGATCACCCGACTGCGTGACGGTCAGCAATTAACCGTGCTGCAACTGCCAGTTTTGCTGCCGGCGGCGATCAAAGCGGACGAGCTTAAGCGATCTACGTTCGTCGCCTAGCTGTCTAGAGCGGTGTTACGTTGCCAGATAGGACATGTAACAAATCTGCCGATATTTCAGGTTCGCGCCGTAGCGGCGATTTCACGCCACGTCTGCATGGCCGATACCCTGAAGGCTCGGTATGTTTTGGTAATGCGGCATGGCGTCGGACGTTGAATGTGTCGTGGCCTGCTGCATGGACTTAAGAGAATCTTTGCGCGGATCCGTCGATCTTGAAACCTTGCATCTTGCGTTTTCGTCGTGGATCCTTTGATGCGAATACTATTCTGGTGTTTCGCAATCGACCGGTGCACCGCCGATGCTCGATCCCGGGATCGCAAGCGGCGGCATGGTAAGATCCAAAACCGTTCGTGACTAGAGAGTCTCCGGTCAATCGCTATCGAACACCATGGTATGTTCACCTAGTTCAGAAGAGCATTGTTCGCCATTTGTCAAATGCACAACTGACGCTTGCGGAGAGAGTTGCGAAGTTTGTGGCGATGACCTCGCCTTGAATACCGATAACTGACATCCATCGGGTGACCGCTTTTGGTAGAATTATGCCCTCCGACCCAAACCATTGAACGTCCGCTGCGGCTTCTGAATCTGTTGTTCCGCTCTCGGCCCGCCGCTACTGTTTCGGGCCCATGTACGTCGTTCACGAGGCTAACAGCCCCTTCCAATACCGGTCGTTCATTCAACGGTCCCCCGGGCCTGATCCGACCCGCTTCGGAAGCCCCTGATCGCCACGGGCGAAAGGCTCGGTTTGACCCCAAGCTGCCATTCGCCGACCCCCTTGGGCGCATGAAACCGATTTCAAAGACTCGGTCTAAGCGCTTGTTTTGTCCCTCCGGAACAGTCGGTCAACCAGCCCACGGCTATAATCACCAGCCCCATGAGCAGGTAAAAACCGAATGCCGAACCTCCATCGGAAAATTTCGGCAGGAAGGCGACGAGGACCAATGCGGGACCAACGATTCTTTCGATCCATCCGTGAATCCAAAATGGCAGCCAAGGGCGCCAGCCTAGCGGGAAATCTGTTACTAACGTGAGCGCCAAATGCACG
>DATBPZ010000029.1:0-4356 GCA_036561105.1 Methylocella sp.
TCAAGGAATCCATCGATCAGTTGACCAATCCGCCCAGCGTTAATTCCCTCGTGCCGGAGCCGATCATCGTTCCTCGCGTGGACAAATTACCGGTCATCGTGCGGATTTGGCCGTTCGAGGGCCCGGAGCATCCACCGGCGCTGGAAGTGCGCGCGCTCGTGACGTTGAATGCCTTGGGTCCGAGGCCGGGACCGCCACCGGCGGTCGTCGCCAAGACATTTCATCTTACCCCTTCAGAAGCCAAACTGGCCTGCATTATTGCGCGCGGCGCTCCGCCATTTATCGCCGCGCGGGAATTGAAGATTTCGCGCGAGACGGCGCGCAACCAGTTGAAAGTTGTGTTTGCCAAGACCAACACGCACAGGCAAAGCGAATTGGTCGCACTGCTTATGCAAGTTGGGTAACGTACAAGGACTGGCGAAGGAGGCCGGCCTTCACGCCCAAGTCTCTTTCTTTTGATCTTCGGTCGCGTGTTCTGGCCGCCATCGCTGGAGGCTTGGCGTGCCGTCAGGACGCGGCGCAATTTGGTGTCAGTGCATCGAGCGCCATCCGCTGGCAGGCGCTGTGCCGGTTGGGCGGCGACGGGCGTCCCGAGCCGCAAGATGGCGATCGGCTGTCGCGGCGCGCTGATCAGCATGGCGATCTTATCCGGGCTCTTCTTGTCGAGACGCCCGACGACGCGCAAGCGAGCAGGATCGTTCCGACGTCCTGAAGCGACCTTGCCCTTCTGCCGCAGGCCGAAGAAGCGGGGTCCGTTCCAGTGCGTGCCAGTGATCGCGCGAGCGACCTTTGAAAGGCTCACGTAGGTCTGGCCGTTCCAGACAAAGCCTTGCTCTCCCAGCATCCCGCGATGCAGAACACCCCCATATTCGGGCGTGAGGACTGTGCCGGGTCTGAAATCTGACTGAGGGCCGAGGGTGGCCGCGATAGGAGATGACCCCGACGCAGATTCCCCCTGCCCGATCGCTGCGTCGAGCACCCGAAGCGTCGCGCGATCGAGATCGCCGTGGGCCTGTGCCTGTTGGCGATAGGCCAGGATGCGGACCATGAGGCTGCGCGAGAGATACGCCGGCGCGGCGCCTCCCATGAGCGCACGCCTGCGTCGGTGCAGCAAATTAGGATCGAGAGCATTCAGGCTCTCGATCTCGGAGGCCGAGCAATCTGGAACGGACCGGTGAGAGGCTGCGCCATCGGATGTGTCTGCGTCTGCATCTGCGGCACGCCGCAATCGGCTGCGCACGCGTGACAATGCGATAGATCGCACTCTTGCCACCAGACTCGTGCAGGCGCGCGATCCCATAGCCGCACTTGCGCAATCTCGTCAGCGAGCGCGGCCCGGACAGTATGCGGCAGCCACCCAGTTGCCGCCACGATTGTGTCGATTGAAGCCCCCTCGGTGGCCATCCGCAGCGAGACGAGCAGCGCCTGCTTCGGCCCGCGGACACCATGACAATGGCGGGGGAGAAGCCTGACGTTAAGATGGGATAGCACTGGCAGCCCTTTTCTTGCAGGAGGGCGCCAGCTTCCTCTCCACGTTGTGCCCCTCGTCACTATTGACCTTCGTTCGATTCGCTTTGGCACCTGGCTCTTCAGCAACTTTCCCCGGCGCTCCCTTCTCACTGCGCTTTGAAGAACTCTTTTCGAAGATTTTTGACGCGCCTTCTTCCCTACCGCGTGATAACGAGGCTCAGGGGCCGTCCGGTCGCGTCACGCCGCCAGATGGCATCTTGGACTTTGTTCGCACCTCGCGGACAAGTTCTTGTGCGATCAAAGCCTGCGAAAGCTTCGCCAATGCGGCCGGCCTCATTGCGTTGTCAAAATCACGGCGCAATCCTCTCGCTGCGCCGCGCCGGAAAGCATGGAGATTTGGCGTTCCGTGAGCTTGGTCATCGTTCTCCTCCGACTGTGGCGACAGCAACGCGCTGCCACTGACCAAACCCCGCCATGGGCACAAAGCCAGCAGGGGGAGGGAGGCTACCCAGTCTTCTGGGCCAATCGGCTCAACGGCACCCACCAATGCTCCGCTGCCGCGCGAAGTCCAGTCATTTTTCCGAAGGCCTTTTGCCGAGGCAAGAAGACCGCAGCCTGGAGAAGACTTCACCCACTTTCTCAAATGTAGTATGACAGTCTGCCGGCCGATTGTTGGGGCGACAGTATTGCTCTATTTTGAGCCGGAGTTGCGAGCCGAGGCGAAGAAACGGTTAACCCAATGGCCCATCGCACGCAATGAACCGAACGTGAGCTTCGACACTTCCCAGGCGGCTAGGAAATAGCGGTAAACGGCCTCATGCCGGCGGTTACGGAATAGAAGGACCGAGATTGTCACTTTCGAGTCCGGGCGCCATGGGTGATGCCATGGCATGTTCGTGACCAGGCTCAGGACCGAGATTTTTTGCGCCACGCAGGTTCGTCTGAGCACTTCCTCCAATAGGACTTGGCCTGGCGAGAAACGACCGCACGCCTCGTCGTATCCGATCTTCAAAACGTCGCGCCGCCCACCGACGGCCACCGCGAATTGGCCCGCGATCGGTCGCCCACAATGCTCGAGTATCGTTATCGTTGTGTCGAAATTGCTTGAGCGTTGCGCCGCAAGCTCCCAATAGAAATCCCTCGTGCCGTGATCTAAACGGATCGCCGTCTTCGTTCCTGCGTCGCCCTTCCAACCCGAAGCCTCTAAGGCCAAAAAGTGCTCATATTGTTCCGCCGTAAAGACATTGTCCGTGCTCGCGTCCGCTACGACTACCTTCCATTCGCCTTCTTCTGTCAATTTTCGCTGTTTCTTTCCGAGTGTTTGGCGGAGTTTCGACGTAAACTTCGATCGCAGCGTATCCAGCGGCGCGGTGGTGTCGAAACAATTGCACGATGCGGCCCGAGAGATGAACGCGCGCCGACTCAGCCCGGCCATAACCACCTCACACGCGCCGCTGCTATCCAACACACGCGGCCACCAAAGCACATCCCAACGCTCTGGTGGATCGTTAAGCGCATCAACAATACGAGCGGCGACTTGCTCGACGTCGGCCTCCGGGTTCAGGGGGAAATCCGTCAAGCTCAAATGTGAGTGTGTCCCGAGACTCACGACGCGCAGCAGCCCGAACCGCCGCGTCCAATGCATCGGTACAATCGCTATCGTTTGTTCGCGGTTGCAAATTCGCAGCCACCGCACGCTGCCCGATATGGCGAGGTGTTCCGCAAACGCTAGACACCATTCATAGCTCGAATAGACCGTCTTCGGGGACGGCTCGATGGCCTGCCATTCCGCCCGCAGTGACTTGAGTTCGCGCAAACCTTCGTACCAGCGATACGGTTTAGGAGTTCCTTGAGCAAATATTGAGGTTTCACGCGACGTTTCGGTCATCCAACACCCGCCATTGTCTTAATCGGGATTGCCTCTGGTGAACGCTTTTAAAATTCCTTTCCATCGCCAGCGTCCTTAGTTCACTGATGGAAGGCCTGTCAGCCGGAATGTGCCATTGAGGCGAAGGGTCATTATCGGTCCGAGATCACCGAAGGTTGCCCAGCGAACGAAATAAGTTCATCGTCACTAAGCTGACTTGCGCGGCTGAACAAGTCGCGTCCACTCCTCGACAATAAAATCCTAACCAGGAGATGGTGCAGAAATTCGTTGGCCCCGGTCTTAGTGACGCGTGAGTAGCTCATGACGGATACCATTGTTCATCAATACACTTTGCGATATTAATTATTTTTTTCTACTATTTTTCCGCTTAGGCAGCAACCTGCTCAAGCCTCGCTTAAGGATGGTTTTGCGCTCGGAAATTGCCTGCTTAAGTCTATATAATATTTCGGGTCATGATGCCGATTATCGCGGTTCGAAAGGCCATCAATGACGTTTGTGTTCTGCGAGTCGAACAGTGGGTTTGATTACAAATAGCAATAATTATTCGTGTGAAGCTAAACCCCATATGGGGGATGCATACATCGTTAGTGTAGGTCATGATGCTTATGCGAATAGTATTCGATGGAATTCGATACGTGAGCACTCTAGGCCGAATAAAACAAACCGAAAGAGGCCTTAAACTCCATGTGGGGGAAGGGAAGACTGCGCAGGAGAAAGACACTCACAAGCTGATTGTCGAGGTCGCGGAACGTTTGTTCCGTCAAATCGGGTTTCAGAAAACGACCGTCGCGGATATCGCGCGCGAACTGCATATGTCGCCGGCGAATGTCTATCGTTTTTTCACGGCGAAGTCGGAGATCAACGAGGCCGTCTGCATGGACCTCCTCAGCAAGATCGAGGCCGAGGCGGAGAAAATTGCCGCGGCGCGCGGCGGCGCGGCTCAGAAAATCCGCAATCTGTTCAGCTCCGTGGAAAAAACCCACCGCAAACTGTTTATG
>DATBPZ010000030.1:0-7448 GCA_036561105.1 Methylocella sp.
CTTGTCGTTATCAAGCCCGGCGAGGCGGTGCTCATCAAGATGACCGAGACCAACACAGACCACACGATCACGAGCCTGGCGTGGCAGCCGGGAGCGGCCGGTTTTCCGGTCGATCAGGAGAAGCCCTCGAACGCGAGCGTGACCAAGACCTTCGACAAGCCCGGCCTCTATGTCTTCACCTGCAAGGTCCACCCCTATATGTTCGGGGCGGTGATCGTCAAAGATCCTCAAACTGAGGGCCTTGATCTCGGGGCCGAGCTGCAGTTGGTCACGGGAGCCAAGATCCCGACTTCCAGCGACATCGCGAAGAAACTGCTTCGCACCTTCTTCGTCACAACCACTCCTGCACTCTGGCGCGACTACAGCAAACCCACCTGGGACGTGAAGCTGCCGGATCTGCCGGTTAATCTCGGCGGCACCGTGATAAATCTGAGCGCCCTCAACTTCTCGATGCCGAACACGCTCATAAAGCCCCCGGTCGCAGGTGTCGGCGAGGTCTGGGTCGATACCCAGTTCGAAGGGGTGACCGGCAAGACCAAGTTTGGCACAGCGACGCAAATCGATGCCTCCAACTGGGCCATCAAGCAGAAAGTGAAGGGCGTCGAAACCAACATGAACAACCCCCACAACATGTGGACCGATTTCACCTACAAGTACATCTACCAGACCGAGTGGTTCGACAAGCGTCTGACGACCTTCGATCGCGCGAGCGGCAAGGTCTACAATACGCAGGTCGTCGGCCAGAATCCCTCTCACGCCATGTTCAATCCAGTGAACGGGATGCTCTACGTCGCCCTCAACGGGGAGGACCGGGTGCTGAAGCTCTCACCCGGCGAGTATCCGAACGCTCTTGGGAGCATCAACGTAGGGCCTCACACCGGACCGCACGGGCACCATATCACCGATGATGGGAAATACATGATCACTCCCAACGCACTGGCCTCAAGCGTCTCCATCGTGGATCTCGCGACCGAAAAGGTGACAGAGATCCCGACCGGCGGCATCATTCCCATCGCGGCCTGGAGCGACGCGAACCACAGAGCCTATGTCGCCAATTTGCTTGGTACCCCGCCGGCGATGTTGTCCTCGCTCACGGTCATCGACATCGACGCCAAGAAGAAGGTCAAGGACATCAATATCGCCGAGGACTATGACCCCATCAGCGGCGAGCATAAGGGCGAGGCCTACGGGCTAGGTCCCATCCAGACCCCGGTGAGCCCCGACGGCAAGTATGTGGTCAGCGCGAATTTCCTGAGCTCGACCGTCACTATCCTAGACACCAAGACCGACAAGGTCGTGAATAGCCTGCCTTGTGAGCCTGGCTGCCACGGAGCCAACTTCGGGCTCAAGAAAGGCGGCGGCTACTATGCCTATGTCGCGAGCAAGTTCTCGAATGTCTTCCTTGTGATCGACATGGATAAGCTCGACATCGTGGGCCGCATCCTCCTCGTCGATCCAAAAGACGGACAGATTACGGCCAACTATGGCATGGGCGGTCAGGGCGTTCTGCCCCTGCCCCTTGCCGACCCTGGCATGCTCGCCCCCACCCTCAAACTTTCGGGCACCGGCAAGCTCGCTCCCGAGGTCGAGGGCTGGCTGAAGCTCGTAACTAAGGAGCAACGCGGCAACTGAACCTTATCATCGACCAATCTCAGAGCCCCGTACGGGGCTCTGTTTTGTTGGCCCAACAGGCAATGCGCAGAATCCAACCCTGCTTGTAATTCCGCGAGTTCGGTGGAAATCCCGCGCGGCGCTCATCGAAACGAGTTGCCAGTGCATTCATGTCCGCTTCGGGTCAAACTGGGAAAATCTCGCTACGAGCATATGGTTTCCGCTTCATCCCAGGAAGCTGACATGGCTCGGCAGTGTCTTGATCCTATCCGAACAATTCAATGCTGCGTCGATCCCGGTCCCCACGAGACCCTGGTGCACATTCTCCGCCAGTTCTCGGCGAGCCCGCGTCGAATATCCATGAAGGTCGTTTGCTTGTCCGACTTAAATGTTTAGTGTCCACTTAACAAAGGGCAGCGAATCGGGTGTTTAGGGTTTAATAATCAGAAACTGGAGGAACCCGAAATGTCAGGCAAGAAGTTCGGTGCGCTTGTGCGTCGGGAACGCGAGGCGAAGGAGTTAGGGTTGCGTGATATGGCCAAGATGATCGGCGTAAGCCCAACCTATTTGTCAAAGGTTGAGCGGGATGAGTTCCCGCCGCCAGCAGAGGATCGCGTGAAGGAAATCGCCAAAGTTATCGGCTACGACGCCGACGAACTTCTGGCGCTCGCGGGCCGGGTGGCGTCGGACCTGTCGGACATCATCAGGCAGCACCCGCGCGAACTGGCGGCGCTGCTGCGGACTACGAAAGGCCTGACAGCAAAAGACATGGCGAAATTAGCCGAGCAGGCGCAGCGAACCAAGGACAAGTAATCCTGATCGATGGTTTGGTTTTCAAAAATGCAGATGCGGATGCGATGGCGGATAGATGGTTAAGAAAGTCCCCTATATTCACGAGGATCAGATCGAGCGCAACGCAGCGGCTCTCCTGGCCGAATACGCCCAAGCGCGCGACGTTACCATCGAACCACCGGTTCCGATCGATAACATTGTCGAGAAGCACCTGAAGCTCGGTATCGAGTTCGACGACACGCACCGCTTGTTCGGCGTGCCACGTTCTGGCCTCGACCCTGACATCCTCGGTGCGATGGTCTTCGATGAACGCCGCGTCGTCATCGACGAGAGCCTCGACCCAGAAGAGAACCCGTCGAGGGAGGGCCGCTATCGGTTCACGCTCGCGCACGAGGGCGGGCATTGGCGCTTGCACCGCCACCTTTTTGCGAGGGATCCGGCTCAGGTTTGTCTATTCAGCGATCCGACCCCATCCGCCGTCATCTGTCGGTCCAGCCAGGGCAAGGAGCCGGTGGAGTGGCAGGCGGATTTCTACGCATCATGCCTGCTGATGCCCCGCAAACTCATCATTGCCGCTTGGAACGAGATGTTCCCAGATCGCAGGCCGCGCACGATGGATAGGAGTAGGCGCGCAGAGATCGCGATGCTCGCCAATGCTGAGGAACGCGAATTCGAGAGCAAAGTCGAAGAATGGCACAACGAGCAGACCATGGAGGATTTTGCACGGCCTTTCGCGCAAAGATTTCTTGTCTCTCCCCAAGCCATGCGCATTCGGCTGGAGAAGCTCAGGCTGCTGCTCCGTGAAGTTCCACACCAGCGGATGCTTTCCAGCGATACTTAACCCCCTTTTTTGAGGAAAACGTCAAGTGTCAACTGGACATACGAATAGCAACAACCCTTCCTTCGAAACCCGCAATTTCTATCTCGCCTGCTTCCTGCGCTGTTCCGGCTACGAGCTTCTGCACTACGTGATGACGGGCGGCGCAAGGTCTTCGTCTTTCGGGATCGCGCCACGCGGCGCGACGACGTGATGGCTTTCTATGGCGACGCGACCAACGTTCGGCCTTTGGCCTTCGCCGCCACCATAAAGGACATGAAAGGATTGCTACACAATGGCTGAACCGCACACGCCGCCGTTCCAGCGCGCCAAGAGTGGGCAGGTTCGCGAAGCCCTCGATCGCCTCGAAGGGCTCGTCGTCGATGGTCTAAAGCACGGCTTCTTTGACTATTCGATCGCCTGTGAAGTCGCCAACGGCGGTAAGCGCCAGCTCGTGATCCGTGCGGGCAAGAGCCACAAGTTTACGATCCCCGAGGAAGAAGTGCCGCGCTGAAGCGGCTTTGACTGGTGATCCTTGAGACGGGGACGCCTGAAGATGCAAATCCCTTTGGGTCCAGCGTCATCGGTGGGATTCCGAGACCGGAGGCCAGGAGCACGGAGCGGAGGAATCGCCCGTGAGGTCTTCGATGAAACGTCTCGACGCTGCGAACGACAATGACACCGGCAAGCAGATCGCCCGCACCCGGCAAGTCTGGCAACCGCGCATCGGGCGTGACCTCACCTGTCCGGCGTCAGCGCCTTTGAGACAGTTTTGGCGGGTTGAAGAACGGAGGATTTCTGGCTCATCGTAACTCCAGAAATCCGGAACCCCCAAAACGTCCTCCGAGCGGATCGTGAGGGACATTCGCCGAGCGACGCGCAAGCAGTATTCGGCGGAGGACAAACCATCCTGCTGGAACGAGAAAGGATTAAACGAGCCACCATCCAAAATCGTCGCTTGCAACACCAATTGAACGCCGCATAAAATCAAACATCGGATGAGCCGCGTCCTCCACTAAATCACGCCGCCATCTGTCTCAAATTATCTGACGACGGACATACAAGGGGGCGCTCGGCAGTCGCGGGGTGCACGTCTCCAGCTCCCGAATCGAGAAGCGCCGAGGGGCATTGTTCCTCCGCTACCCTTGCCCGCGTCACCGCTTCGAAAAAGCGGTCTACATCATCATCGTCCATCTCACTTTCCATTGTGATAGTTCACGCGCTAGCTCAAGCGCGAATACGAGAAATCAACCAATAAACGCCGGACAAATGAAAGCGCCCGCCGGGGGAGGAACACGGCTTGATCGGCGGGCGCTTCTGGCCAGCGAGAGGCTCCAGACCCAATTGGCGCAGCCGTACTTTGACCGTTAACGTACCGACCAAAATTCGCCGCTACACCCAATCCAACGCGAAGTCTGTGCAAAATTGCTCACATCAACATTGCTTTAGAATTTGGCGAATAAAAATTGACTCATGTAGGGAAGAAGCGGATGATTCTGATGCTTCCGCAGTTGTTCACAAGAGCCGGTCGGAAGCAGAAAGTGCACTTTCTTTCGAGAACTCATCGGTTCCACTGCAATGGAGAAGCCATGACTCCACCGAAACAGTGTGACAGACTCCGGTAGGCGCGGGGTCACGGTGGCGCGAAAGCTTAAGATGCCAGGCCGAAACGCCATTGCCGACAATTGGGGTATCATTGCGTGATAGCGCCCGCGAAGGCCAAGTGTCCGTTATCCCGCCTTTGGAATCTGCAACATCACAGATCGCTTCGTAAAGCCGAAGCAGAGCCCCGTAGCTGCTTGAGTGCACCGGGGCTCGTTGTGCGTCTATCGCATGTTGCTTCCCCGGCGCGAGCCGCCGGTATCCGTATGCTTCGATTCCCTCGAGGGAGTTGATGCAAACGATGTTCTGTCCGAGCAGCCACTGGAGTCTGCGGGCCATCCATATGCCCCCGCGCCTGGCAAAATGGCACATTCAAATCTCGATCACATTGAAGTCTCAATATGGGGTTCCTCGTGGAGAACGAGATTCAGCAATGAACTGTGGACTTCGATGCCGCCGTTGTAGTCAATAAAGCCCAGTTTTCGAAATTTGTTCATGAAGAAACTCACGCGCGACCGGGTCGTGCCGATCATCTCCGCAAGCGTCTCCTGGCTGATTTTCGCGATCATCGGCTCCGGCTTGTCATCTTTGCCAAAGTGCGCCAGCAGCAGGAGCAGCCGGGCAAGACGCTTTTCGCTCGAATTGAACAGCTGATCGACAAGGTCCGCTTCGACGCGGATAGTCCGGCTCAGAAGATGCGCAATGAACATCTCGGAGAACGCTGGTTCGTGACGGATCACGCTCAGAATCGCCGCTTTTTCTAGCCGCACGATGATGCATTCCGTCATCGTCCTAACCGTCGCTATCCGCTGCTTCTGTCCGGCCAAACATCCTTCACCGAAGAAATCGTTCGTGCCAAGAATTGCGACGACGGCTTCCTTGCCTTGCTCCGAGACGACGGTGACCTTCACCTTGCCGTTCTGGATGTAGAAGACTGAATCTGCGGGGTCGCCTTGTGAAAAGATGATCTGATCACTGCGGTACTCACCAATGCTCCGGCCCTCGCCAACCTTGGCGAGGAATGCCTTCGGAGTGAAGGATGCTTTGCGTCTGACCGCCATGATACGGTCTCCCCATCGCCAGTCTCTGAACAGCGAGCCCTTTCTCTCATATAAAACTTTTTCCCCGGTGAGCAATATTGAACAGATCGCGGCCCGTTGGTGTGATAGGCGCGATTTGAGACCAAAGGAAAACTGAACTTTAGCTTCGCTCAGTCGCCCGTTCAGGGGCCTTTCTAGGTCTTGGAGGAAGAAATCATCGACAAGGACCGAGTTGCCGAAACGGCGACAATAATCAAATGCGGAGTCAAGCAGGTGGCCGGTAAGGCAGTCGATGACGCCAAGCTGGAGCCGGATGGCAGGGCCATTAAAATAGGCAGCAAGGTCGTACCTTGCGGTTCATGGACCCCGTGACCTGGCCGACGGGCGTGTGTAATTTTGCTCAAACCCGCTGCGCGACCTGACTAATTTGGGTGACTTCGGGCGTCGTCAACGTCCTCCCGAGTAGGACGACGTCAGAGTACTGACCCCGGCTAGAATCATTAGTCCTGGCCGGGGTCTTTTTCCCGCGCAAAAAGTTTGATGGATTGCATTCTGAGTTCCGCGTTGACCTAAGGCGCTATGACGTGAGAATGATTCCTAGTCGCAAGCACCGCGACGGCCATCACCTTTTGAGAGCGGATTTATTCCTTTGATCGGGGCCAGCGCTCCCGCTTAAGCGCAGAAAAAGACAGCTCGCGGACGCCGCCCTACAGGCCTAAACGTCAACCCCGGCCCCGCGCCGCCCAAAAAATTAAGGCGGGTGGCGCAGCGTTCTTGACGCTGTCCCCGGATTTTCCCCAGACTGAAACGGCTGTTACCTGCGCCCAAACGTCTTATATGACGCCGAAAAGACCCACATTTTAAGAGGGTTTGAATGGTGCTGCGAGAGAGGATTGAACTCTCGGCCTCTCCCTTACCAAAAAAGGGATCGTATTGGAATCATTTAATTTTCTAGATAACGGAGCTTCGCGCTGCAGAACCAGATGAAGGCGACGAGCCACACGACTTTTAGAACGCAGAAAGAGCGCTACCTCCATATCAGAGCGGCGCTCTTTCTGCCCTGTCCCGCTGGCTTTCATTACCGCGAACAAGCGGTGTCTTAATCTAGCGCCGCAGATAACTCGAATGGACCCTGTGAACAATATGCGGCTCGATGCTGCAAATCAGCGATCGGCTCCAAATTGTTGAATGTCGATTTCATTGGAGTGATGTTTTGGGACTGAGCCCGGGTTAGAGCGGCGCCTAAAAAGTCTAGGCCACAGGGCACAGGCTGGATACAAGTATCATGTTAAGCGCCCTTTCAAACGGGCTTTAGAGCTCGCTAATCTTTATGCCTCGTTTGAGAATATTCTTGTTGTATTTCCGAAGCGGGGTTTCATCACTAGGGGCCGATCGGGCGATCTTTTGTCTTTTGTTTTCCGCTGATAAAGTCCGAGGCATGAGAAAACTAGGGTTAGAACTCATTAAAAGTCTTGATGTATGAATTGGTTGCTGATTCCCTGCTTTGATGATTCTGGAGCGGGAAGATGCGAGGCAATTTGTTTTGGCTGAGTGAAGACCAATGGCAACGGATCGAGCCGCATTTG
>DATBPZ010000031.1:0-88527 GCA_036561105.1 Methylocella sp.
TCGAGAACATGTTCGGCAGGCTCAAGGACTGGCGGCGCATCCACACGCGTTACGACCGATGCGCCCATACTTTCATGTCAGCAATCTACATCGCCGCAATCGTCATCTTCTGGATCAATCAATGAGTCCTGACCGTAGATCAAGACAGTTTCACTTGGCGTGCACGGAAAGTGCGCTCCGCAATCCTTGCAATTCGCCCGGCAAAGAACTCTCGAAGTGCAGCGGGACGCCGGTCACAGGATGCGGGAAACCAAGCTCCGCCGCATGCAACGCTTGCCGGACGAGGGTGATGAGGCAGGCCTGCGCCGCCGCGGGAAGCCGCGCGGCCTTGCTTTTGAATCCTGCCGCGTAAAGGGGATCGCCCAGCACGGGATGACCCGAATGGGCCATGTGGACGCGAATCTGATGGGTGCGACCCGTCTCCAGACGGCAGGCAATAAGGCTCGCCTCCTTGGCGTAACTTTCAATGATCCGCCAATGGGTCACCGCGTGGCGGCCGCGCCCGGCAGGCACCACCGATATCTTTTCGCGGTCTGTGGCGTGGCGGGCGAGCGGGGCGTCGATGGTGCCTGAGGGCCGTGGCGGGACACCCCAGACAAAGGCCAGATAAGCCCGCGTGAGCGGCAAGGTTTTCCCGTGATCGGCGAATAGGCGGGCCAATCCCTGATGCGCCGCGTCGGTCTTCGCGACAACCAAAAGCCCCGAGGTGCCCTTGTCGAGACGATGGACGATCCCGGGCCGCCGCACGCCGCCAATGCCTGAAAGGCTTGCGCCGCAATGGGCGATCAGCGCATTGACCAAAGTGCCCGACTCATGCCCGGCGGCGGGATGCACAACCAAGCCCGCCGGTTTGTCGATGACCAGCAGATGCGCGTCCTCGAACACGACATGGAGGGGAATGTTTTCTCCCACGGGCGTTGGATCGAGAGGTGGCGGCATGCGCAAGCTGGCGGTCTGGCCGGCGCGCAGCAGCTGACTAGCATCGGTCACCGTGGCCCCATCGATCGCGGCATGGCCAGTCTCGATCAGGCATTTCACGCGTGTCCGCGAGAGATTTTCCGCCGCCGCCGTGAGAAAACGGTCGAGCCTCTCGCCGCCCTGTTCAGGCTCAACCCGGCAGGCGAAGCAAAGATCGTTTTCAAAAATCGTGTTCACGCGTTTTCAGCTCGCCACAGTCCCCACCATGATCAAGGGCCACTTTTGCTTCTTATTCAATGAAAAAGCTGCTCTGACACAATATTGATTGACGATCTTCAATATACATAATAATTTATAATTGAGAGGCATGGACATTCTCAAAGCATAGCCAGAAGCCAGTTGGCCTGGCCAGAGGGGAGGACTCAATGACGCGTTGTGCGGCAGCCGTGTTTGCATCGCTTGTGGCGATCGCCTTATTCTTTTTGGTCTCACTGCCTCCCGGACAGCAGGCTTCGCTAGGCATCCCTGCCGCCAAGGCTGGGACCGGCGACGCCAAGCCGCTCAACCCCTGCGCGCCGCCTGGCTCGGTCAGCGCGAATATCACCAAGACGGCATGGCAATTGTGGGTGGCCGCCACCTGCCCGGTGAATGGAACACAATATCCGTTCGTGGTCTGGCAAAATTGGATCGAGCAGGCGCAGCAATACCCAACGGATCCATCCCTGGGTCTCGAAGTGCCGAACGCCAAAGCTTCTGCGACACCCGATCTCCATGTGCTGCATAGCAGCCCGCTCACACTCGTCAAAAATCCGTCGCTTTTGACACTGATTCCTGGACTGCTTGGCGGCGCGGATCAAAATTGCAACAAGGCCGCCACGCCGCCCGCGGGCCAGCCCAATCTCGTCATTTGCGAGGAGGTCCGGCTGAACGGGGGAGCATCCGATTATATCGCGGGAACAAATCTCTGGAACCGCCTGGGCCAAGCCAACGCCGCGACGCTTCAAACCGATATCCAATTCAGCGGTGCCTCCGTCGAAATCAAATCCGATTGGATCAAATTAAACACGATCCCGGAACTGAGTGGCATCGGGCCAGGCTGCGCCAACCTTCCCAGCGGTTTCGCCCAGAAAATTCACGTCGAAGCCATCCATGGCAATTGCTTTGGACTGGCCGGTATGCATCTGATTTCAAAACTGTTGGACCAGTGGATATGGGCGACCTTTGAACCGCAGAGCCCGATTACCAACCCCAATCGCTGCCAGGTGCTCGGCTGCACCGACAGTTTTGGGTCAAATCCGGCGACGACGCATGGCACGCCCACGGCCTTGACGCCGCAACTGAC
Source organism: Methylocella sp. (assembly GCA_036561105.1). GTDB lineage: Bacteria > Pseudomonadota > Alphaproteobacteria > Rhizobiales > Beijerinckiaceae > Methylocapsa. The sequence goes on from DATBPZ010000031.1 coordinate 2,261, forward strand.
CGCGATCATGACGGCGGCGAATTTGGCCCCGGAATGGTTCAACTACCGGCTGGATGGCGTGCAAACGGGCTTCTTCCAACCCAAGCTGTTGGGAAACTCGGTCATCGAGGGTGAAAACGCCGGGGTTCCGCTGACCCAGGCATCTTGCATCACCTGCCACAGTGTTTCATCGGTCAAGAACGACGGCACGGATGGGATCACCCTCTTGACCTCGAACCCAACCGGGGCTCCGGTGCCGCTGCCATCGAGCGCGTGGATCCGGCGCGATTTTGTCTGGTCGCTGTCCGAGGCCTGCCCCAACAGCCCATTCCAACCATGTGCCGTTTCCGCGGGGAAGCGGGCGCATTAGACCCAGGTAATCGGGCTGGGACATATGGTGGATTATAGCTGTCACACACAGCTATAATCCAGTCAGAGGAGCTTGCCGGCGTCTTATACCGCAAGGGTTGTTCGGCCTTGACCACCACAACAGGGATGAATCCGATCCCGCTGTTCAAAATTCGTCGCAACGTTCTTCCGCTTCGTCTCCCGAGACTCGGCGCCGGAAAACCAGCTTCAAAATTTTAGGCTGCCAGTGTGGCCCGGCAAGGAGCAATAAAATGGTTGCGCCTCAAGTCGCTTTCGGGTAGGCGGTGGCAACCAGGAGGTTGCGCATGAATAAGGATCGCGTTGTAAAGACGATCGTTCTCAAGGCGCCACGCGAACGTGTGTGGCAGGCGCTCACCGACTCAAGCGCCTTTGGCGTCTGGTTCGGCGCCAAGATTGACGGGCCGTTCATCGCTGGCAAGGAGGTGACTGGCCGGATCATGCCGACCCAAGTCGATGCGGATGTCGCCAAGTATCAGGAGTCATTTCGAGGTGTTCCGTGGCGCGCCAAGGTCGAACGCATCGAACCGATGAAGTTGTTTTCATTCTCCTGGCATCCCTACGCCGTCGATCCGGCCGCCGATTTTTCGCAGGAGCCGATGACGCTCGTCACCTTCGAGCTGCGGGACGCGGAGGGCGGGATCTTGCTCACAATCACGGAATCCGGATTTGAACGGTTGCCTGCGGCACGGCGTGCTCAAGCGTTGGAGTCGAACGATATCGGCTGGGGACACCAGACCAGACTTATAGAGAAGTATCTCGCCCTCGAAGCGCGGGTTTGAATCGCCATGCTGCAGCACAACGTTTCGGCAACCGATATGTGCAAGACAGCGCCGCTCTTTGCAGCCCTCGGCGACCCCGTCCGCCTGGCGATGATCGCGCGCCTTTCCGGCGACGGCCCGCTCGCCACTGTAGAACTCAAACGGGACACAGGCGTCTCCCGTCAAGCGGTCACCAAGCATCTCTACGTGCTCGAAAGCGCTGGCCTTGTAAGCAGCGACCGAGTGGGACGTGACCGCCAATGGCGGATGCAGGCGAATCAACTTGCGGCCGCGCGCGAGTATCTCGATGAGATGTCGAAGCTATGGGATCAGCGCTTGGAGCGCCTTAAGGCATTCGTCGAGGGCTAACAGTTTCAAGACCCAATAGTTTTAGAGAAGCTGCGATCTGACGATCAGGCGGCATCACGCTCTTGACGCCGAACCCGTCGGAACTCCGGCACCGCTGCCATTGAGCGCATAACCGTGCGATCAAGGTAAATCGCAAAGAGGAGCACTCTGAAAAGTGCTCCTGCCATCCTTCACATTCGGGCGGGAATTATTGGTGATCATACCTGTAAAATACGGCTATGATCCCGTCGGAGGTTTTTGCTGGCGCCTCATGCCGCAAGAGTCCTCGCGGCCCAGACCATAATAATGATACGGGTCGATACGCTTTTAATCTGGCTCCATCGATAGGCGCGGCCGTGGCTGCTCCGGCGAGACCCGGAGCCCCGAACCCAACGCTCGCGGCCAAAACAAGTGCCCAGCTCATTTTCATGGTCCGTCCTCCCGCCGGGATGGAAATCCCCTAGGGACGAACCCCGTACAGTGGAAAGGAGCACGCAGAAGTGAGGAAACGCACTTGGCGAATTGTCCGCAATCTGACCCAGGCGGAAGCGGAAAATAGAAGGGACGTTTGATCCTTCGGCACCGGCTTCTGGCACATTGACAGGATTGCCGGCAGCCTTGTCCGGAAGATGGAAAGAAGGTACAAGAAGTGATAGTGTACCTATTTCTGAAATACATAAACGGAGTAATATTTAGTGTATAATAAGAAGAAGAACACTTGTGGCACCTTTGATGTGCTGACTACGGGCGTTCACCTCGCCGCTCTGATCATGGGGCTCGGCGCGGCGATGACTGCGGCAGCGGCGCCCCTTGAGCCCAAGGCCTATGTGTCGAATGGAGGTCCCGGCACCGTTTCCGGAATCATGTTTTTTCCTCCCTCGCCGCCGTCGGTGGTCTCCACGACGGGAGTGGGACGTTTTCCGCAAGGCGTGGCTGTTTCGCCTGACGGAACTCGCATCTATGTCGCCAACATGGGCGCGACCAGTGGTTCTGGCACCCTTTCGGTGATCAACGCGGCTGTAACTCCTCCATCCGTGACGGCAACGGTCCGGGTGGGCGGCTTTCCGAGTGCCGTTGCAGTCGCGCCTGGGGGCACGAAAGTCTATGTTACGAACAGTTTCTCCAACACTGTTTCGGTCATCAACGCGCAGTCGTCTCCGCCAGCTGTAAAGACCACGGTCGCGGTGGGTAAAGGCCCCACGGGTGTTGCTGTCTCGCCGGATGGAAAGCGGGTCTATGTCGCGAATTCCAGCGCCAACACCGTCTCGGTGATCAATGCGACCAAGCTTACACCCTCTGTGAGCGCCACGGTCGTGGTGGGAATCGGTTCCAACGGCGTCGCTGTTTCTCCAGATGGAAAACGCGTCTATGTCGCGAACCAAAGCTCCGACACCGTTTCGGTCATCGACACAACGACGACCCCTCCCTCCGTGGCGGCCACTGTCGCGTTTGAGACCAACACGTTCCCGTTTCAACTCGTCTTTTCGCCGGACGGAACGCGTGTCTATGTTGCAAACGCCGGCGGCGGCGTCTGGGTGGTCGATGCGACGGCCAATCCTCCCTCCCGGCTGACATTCATCACTGTAGGAGCAGGGCCTTCTGGAATCGCGATTACGCCCGACGGCGCCGTCGTTTATGTGGTGAACAATGGCGTCAGCAGCGTGTCGCTGATCAGCACGATCAGCAATAGCGTTGTAGCCACGATTCCGGTGGGAACAAACCCGTCGAGCGTGGGTATTATCCCGCCGCCATCGAACACCGCCGCGACCGGTGACTAAAACTTACGGACAAAATACCGCACGGTTAAGCTGTCATGCCGTGCGCTTCGGCAAGATGGTCGAAATGGTGACGAAAATGCCCCAACCCCATCGTATCGGACCGCAGCTCGATGATGAAATCATGCAGTTCGGCGGCCGGCACAAGCGCCTCGACATCATCCCAGCCCGGCCAGCCCGGACGCTCGGCATAGCCGAGAATTTGGCCGCGGCGGCCTGACAGCAGGCGCTGCGTCGCCGCTGTGTAAATGTTTGGCACGCTCGCCGTGACATGTTCGATGGGTTCAAGCAGCACCGGGTCCGCCTTGGCGAGGCCTTCGACAATCCCCTGGCGCGTCGCGGTTCTGAACGCCATGTCGGAGCTGTCGACCGAATGGAATGTTCCATCGACCAAGGTGACGGCGACATCGACAACCGGGTAGCCAGACGGCCCCTTTTGCATCGCCTCCTCGGCGGCTTCGCGCACCGCCGGAATATATTGCCTTGGCACCGCGCCGCCGACGATTTTGTCGATGAACAGAAAACCCTCGCCACGGCCTCGTGGCTCGATCTCCAGCTTCACGTCGGCGAATTGACCGTGGCCGCCGGTCTGCCGCTTGAGCCTTGAGTGCTGGGCGATCTTCCGCTTGATCGTTTCCTTGAACGCGATTTTGGGAGACGTGGTGGTGATTTGGAGATTGTAGATGGTGGCAAGGCGTTCGATGGCGGTGTTGAGATGAATCTCGCCTTGCCCTTTGAGAATCGTCTCGCCGGTTTCGAGATCGTGCTCGATGGAAAGAGCGGGATCTTCCAATACGAGTTTGTGCAAGGCGGCGGACAGCTTGACATCGTCCTTGCGATCCTTGGCCATGATCGCGAACGCATAGACCGCCGGCGGCGATGCTGGAAAGGGCAGGGATGCTTGCGCGCCGGGGTCTCCAAGCACGGCCCCTGTCGCCACGCCTTCGAGACGTCCCAGTGCGACGAGTTCCCCAGCGTCGGCCTCCGGCACGCGGACAGGCTCGCCGCCGGGGAAGCGCTGTATGCCGCCGACGCGCACTCCGTCGAAGGTTGCACTGTCGCGCAGCACGCCGCGCCAGACGCGGCCATAGGACAACTTGCCCGCCTGAACCGTCTTAAAAATTTGAACGAGCGGTTCTGTCCCGGCAACAATGCCACGATGGCTGGCGGTGACCGTTGCATCTGGCACGTCATGCCGCAGCGCTTTCCAAAGCGCAAAAATGCCTTGCCCCCGCGCCGCCGAACCCAGCAGAACCTCGACGATTTTGCCGCTCGCCTGATCCTTGCGCAGATGCTGGTAAAGCTCGTCCGGCGTTGGCTCCTTTTCCTCGATCAGCATTTCTAAGAGGGCGTCGTCCTGATCGGCGAGCACCTCGGCCAGTCCTTCGAGCGCGTGCTTTTCGGGATCGCGGAGCTGCGCCGGAATTTCGATCCGCTCAGCGGCTTGGTTGGCGCCGTAGCGGTAGGCGCGCCCGCTCACAACCTCGATATAGCCGACCACCGCATCGCCTTCCCGGATCGGCAATTGCCGTGGCACCAGCGGGTATTTGGAGCCAGCCTGGAGCGCCGCGAGCGTCTCGTCGAGAGCCCCGGTCAGCGTATCGATTTTGTTGATGAAGATCAGGTGGGGGACGCCAAAATCCTCGAGGGCCTTGAGCAAGAGCGGCACGCTCGAGGCCCGGCTGGCTGTGGGCTCGCACACGACGATGGCGAGATCGGCCGCCGCGAGCGCTGCCTCCATCTCATAGGAAAATTCAACCGAACCGGGACAATCGAGGAGCGACCAGCGGTCCCCCAGATAGGAGCAATGGCCCAGCCGCACCTCGGTGCTGACGACGCGCTTGCGCATGTCGGACGGCCGCTTCAGCGGCGATCCCGCCGCGGCGAGAAGCGCCTCGAACAGCGCCGACTTGCCGCTTCCATAGGGACCGATCAACGCGACGGAGCGCGGTCCAGCCACCGCAGCCTTTGCAGGTGCACCTGTCATGATGACGTTTCCTTCTTGCCATTCCGGCTATCGTTGCTGGGATGGTAGGCCAAAGTGAGTTTTGGCGCAAAGGCTGCCGGAAAGAGTTTTGGTGCAGACGCAAACCCACAAACCAGGGCACCTTCCCGGCGGCATCAATCGTACCAAAGTGTTTCACGTGAAACAAATTGATTGGGTCGAAAAATTTTTCAATGTGCAAGACAACCGCGCCGTCTTGACCCGTGTCGGATAGGACGATTTGTTTGTACGATGCGAGGCGGGAAGCAAACGGCGCGCCGATGGCGGCGCTTGTTGCGGGAGCACGGCTTCGATGTAAGTTTCGCACGAATTATAGCGCCAAGAAGAGCGGGGCCAGCGTCCGGCCTTTTCCGCCGCCCGCGTTTGCCACCGGTGTGGTTTTCGAGACCGGTATGAAATGCTTTTGCATCTGTATTTTTCACCGAGAAGAGGCTTAAGAATTAATGACAAAAATTTAGTACAAAAACCTTAAGTTTTGCACGGCGTGACGTACCGACCTGCGCTCGGCTAATATTAAGATATGAAGGAAATGGCACACCGCATCATCGATCACTACGAGCGCCACGCCCGTGATTGGGATGCCGACCGCAATCGCTACGTTGATTCATGGAACGATAAGCCCTGGCACGAGCGCTTTGTTGCCGCGCTGCCAGGTAGGGAAGCCACTGTTCTCGATTTAGGCTGCGGATCGGGTTCTCCCGTCGCAAAATATATGGCCAAGTGCGGACTTCACGTGACCGGGGTCGACTCGTCCCCAACTCTTATTTCGTTGTGTCGCGAACGGCTCCCCGATCATGAATGGCTGGTACGAGACATGCGGTTGCTACAGCTCCCCCGCAGATTCGACGGTATACTCGCTTGGGATAGTTTCTTTCACCTCACGCCAGATGACCAACGCCGGATGTTCGACGTGTTGGCTCGACATGCCGCGCCATTGGCCGTGTTGATGTTTAACAGCGGGCCAGCTCATGGCGAAGGCGTCGCGGTGTATCGAGGCGACCCTCTTTATCACGCCAGGCTGAAGCCCGACGAATACACCGCGCTGCTCGGCAGCATTGGCTTTGAGGTTGTCGCTCACGCGGTCGAGGACTGGCAGAGCGGGGGCGGCCGCACCGTCTGGCTTGCGCGAGCTCGAGTAGTGCAAAAATCTTGATTTTCGTACGCCTTCCTTAATGTCCGCCGCGCGCAAGTTCGGCTGCTGCTACTTCCGCCACAGCAAGAGGCAATTCCGCTCGCTCTCCGTCGTTGAGGAACCAAGCGGCAGAGAGGCCTGCATAGGCAAGAACCCATCGCAGCAATCGCGTGCGCTCCAGCCCCGACGCTTCGGCAACAATAGAGGCTTGGCGTGATAGGCGTCCGGGGCCCATGGCTATCTCATGGGGATTGCAAAAAATATTCGCATAATCGAAACCGCGTTCACCGAGGAGTCCTTTAGGATCGATTGCGAGCCAAGAACGCTCGCAAAAATCCAGAATGTTGTCGTGATGAATGTCGCCGTGGAGCACCACCACGTCTCGTGGGGTCGCGAGTAAATCATGCGCAGTGGCGGCGGACTTTAGCAATATCCCCCCAAATCGGGCAGCGGCTGGTTCAAGCTCTCGAAACCACTGAGGTAGAGGGAAAAGCCCATTGAATGGCTCGATTCGCAAGGCGTGGAGTTTTGCGACGACACCGCAAATGATGCGGCTTGCTTCGTCATCTTTCCCGTTGCTGGCCAGCTTGGCGAGCGATCTCCCGCCCTCAGCTCGCTCCAGCAAAATTGCATCGCCGTCCTTTGCCAAAACGAGGGCAGCACCCTCACCATTCCACAACGACATGAGGTCGCCGCCGATTCTTTCCTCCTCCGACAAGGCTATTTTCAACATTGCTGGAACGCCAATTTGTCTCACGGGCAAAAGGCTACTGCTAAAGGTTATGATCGGTTTACCGTCAGGCGTCAGCCTCCATCGTTTGAAATAGGTGGTCGTGAACATGCGCCAGCGTTTCGAACGCAAGCGAAATTTCACGCGGTGGTCGGCGGCGCGGCTTGCTGGTGTGGACTTTCGTGTCATTGTTCGACCCAGATAGAAAATTGTGCACCCTGCGCTGCCTCCGGCTGGGTCAAGAAAGGTAGGGGCTTTCAACGATGGAGCTAGGTGCCTCTCATGCTCGCTCTATCGCAAAAGAACTTGGTCGCTCATGAGCGCGGTTTCGACCTTCGCAATTGCGAAACCTGCTTGAGCGGCGAGTGGAGCAAAGCCCTCGATCCCGCGCGGGAAGAGCTTGAATGGCGTATTGGCAATCACCCGGCGCCTTATCGCATCGTCTTTTGTCACCGAACCGGCGACCGCAATTGCCCCAGATCGGCCGGCCTTGAGGACCTTCAAGTTGGAGATGATGGCGTCATCGCTCCCATACTCGAACAGGGCTCCTTCGGAGGACGCCGCGATCAGGGCCTCTTGCGATACAAGCTCCCGCATCAATTCGGCAAGCACCGCGGGTTCATTCCAATTGTAGGCTTGATGCTTGAAAACGGCATCGAGACCCTGCAATGGGCCACCTTCCGCCTTTAGCGCGGTCAGGGCGTTGGCGCCAAAGAAGGCCCCGTCAGACTCGTAATCCAGCACATCGATCGTGATGGATCGTTTCAACACATCAGGACGGCTGCGATTGATAAGAATAAGGGCATTGATGCTGTCGAGCGCTGGGCCGCCACCGATGTTGATGAGATGCAGGGGAGCGCCGGGTGTTCGGGCCAGCGGCTCGACAAGCGCGTCCGACAGGAGGCGGGCAATCTGCTGGGTCCGGAGGCGGATTTGAATAAAGTTCGGAGATGAGGCGAATCGGCGGTCTGCCGGGCCGTCGAAAGGGGGCGGCAGATTGTTTTCCCCAAGCTTCAGGACGTAAGTGGTGATGCCGTCCAAAAATCCTTTGTTTGAATTGAACATCGCTCCGGCGAGCCGTGAGCGCTTCGCCAGCGAGTGAAGCAATATCCGCATGATGAATTTTGGAAGGCGCCGGTTCTTTCGCTCCCACGCGATGAAATGCTCCTGCTGTGCCTGCTTCGCGTCAGCATCCTGCGGCACGGCGAAGGAGGGATGGCTCACATCGATGACCGGCAGAACGATCCCGTCTCGCGTCTTTGCGTAGACAATAGCACCATCATTTTCTCGCATTTGCAGCATCGTTCTTTCCTGCGTGTCGGAGCTAGAGGATAAAAGCAACGGCCGCCGCCGGATGTCTCGAAAACCTCAATTCCAAGTCATAACTTGCCCTTTGCAAGCGCATCCCGCAGCACCTTCTCGACACGAGCATTGTAGCCGCGTCCGGTAGCCTTGATACCGCTCACAACATCAGCCGCCAGCCGGAAACCGATGTGCATTTTTGGCGTCTCGACAGGGGGGCGTCCCGGCCCGCGCTTCCATTCTTCGAATTGCTCCGGAAAAACCTCTTTGAAAGGTTTGGCCCGCACGAAATCTGCGGTGGTCGCTTCGGGAATATCTACCGCATCCCAGTCCTGCTGCGAGATATGGGGAGGCTTTCTAGGAGTTTTCATACTTTTTCCTTTCGCGCTGATTGGCCTTTCTCAAACCGATGACACGGAGCACGTCACCTCGAATTGTGAAGTACATAGCTTGGAGACGGCCTTTAAGCGGCGCGTAGGCAATGAAACGCGGTTCACCGTACTCAAAGCGCGAATCTTCAAAAACGACTGCGCCGTCGAGGTCGATTGCCGCTGCCGCGGCTCGCGAAACACCATGTTTTGCTAGGTTCGCTTCGTCCTTGGCCGCATCGAATTCGATTTTCATGTATTATTGTAGCAACAATAATTCAAGGGTCAATAAGTATTGGCTGTTCATCATAGAAAATAACATGGTGCACCTGTTCATGCCGTCGCGATCCGGGAGAATACTCATCGGCCTTGCAGCCTGCCCACTGCGCGGCTCGTCAGGACGAGGGCGAGGCATTTGACATACGCTCTAACAATCAAAAAACCCGGCTGGAATCTGCGCCGCGAGATCTTTGCCCGCCGCTTCTCCGAGCCGTGCTGCATCGCTTCGCGGTGCCGAAACCTCGGTCTCGAACACCTGTGAGCCATCGGGTTTGAGCACAATGGCGTGAAAGGAAACGTTGCTTTCGTCGATCCGCGCATAGGCTCCGATCGGCGTCTTGCAGGAGCCGTCGAGAACCCGCAGAAAAGCGCGCTCGGCTGCAACCGCAATGGCGGTCTCTTCATCGAGGACCGGCGCGAGAAGCGCGCGCGTCGCATCATCGCCGGTGCGGATGGTGATGGCGATCGCGCCTTGCCCCGGCGCTGGAACAAAATCCCGCACGTCCAGCACGCTGGTGGCGCGCGCTTCGAGACCCAGGCGCTTCAATCCAGCGAGCGCCAGCAAAGTGGCGGCGGCTTCGCCCTTGGCAACTTTCGTGAGACGGGTTTCGACATTGCCGCGCAGCAGGCTGATTTTGATATCTGGCCGCAGCCGCTTGACCATCGCGCCCCGCCGCAGCGAGGCGGTCCCGACAAGACTTGCGCGCGGAAGCTCGAGCGGATGATTGGCATGCGGCGAGATCCAAGCGTCGCGCACGTCTTCGCGCGGAAGATAGCCGGCGATCTCAAGTCCATCCGGCAAGAATGTCGGCAAATCTTTTGCGGAATGCACGGCGAGGGCGATATCGCCGTGCAGCAAGGCCAGATCCAGTTCTTTTGTGAAAAGCCCTTTTCCACCGGCTTCACTCAACGGGACGTTGAGAATCATATCGCCACTGGTTTTGATGGGGACGATCTCGAATGCGCTCGCGTCGAGGCCATGCGCCGCGCTCAGGCGGGCGGCGAGTTCGCGCGTCTGGGCGAGCGCCAAGGGGCTGCCGCGCGTGCCGAGCCGGAAGGGAAGGGTGTTGCCCAAGTGTGAAGGGGACAAAATTGGTGCGTTTCCTATTGAGTGCGATGCTTCTATAGATTGAAGAGTATAAGGGCTAGCGCCGGATGCCAATCAGGGGAGCCGGGCCAAAGGACCATCATGCGCGTTCTTGGGATTGAGACCACCTGTGACGAGACCGCCGCCGCCGTCGTGCAATTGCTGCCGGGCGGTCCGGGTGAAATTTTGTCGAACGAAATCATGAGCCAGATCGCCGAGCACTCCGCCTATGGCGGAGTGGTGCCGGAGATCGCGGCGCGCGCCCATATCGAAATCATCGACCGCCTTGTGGAGCTTGCGCTGGACCGGGCCGGGGTGGACATCGCAGACCTCGACGGGATCGCGGCGGCGGCCGGGCCGGGACTCATCGGCGGGGTGATGGTGGGGCTGACGACGGCGAAGGCCTTGGCCTTGGCAAGCCGCAAGCCTTTTCTGGCGATCAACCATCTCGAAGCGCATGCTCTCACCGCGCGGCTGACCGACGACCTTGCGTTTCCCTATTTGCTGCTGTTGGTCTCCGGCGGTCACACGCAATTGGTGGCGGTGAAAGGGGTCGGAGATTATCTTCGGCTCGGTTCGACGGTGGACGACGCGGCGGGCGAAGCGTTTGACAAGGTCGGCAAGATGCTGGGCCTTCCCTATCCTGGGGGCCCGCAGGTCGAAAAAATGGCGGTGGAGGGCAATGCCACGCGTTTCGATCTGCCACGCCCCATGCTTGGCCGTCCGAAACCGGACTTTTCCTTCTCCGGCCTAAAAACCGCCGTGCGGCTTGAAGTGGAGCGCGCCGGCCCTTTGACTGCCACCGATGTGGCCGATGTCTGCGCCTCATTCCAGGCCGCAGTGGTCGATGCGGTGATCGACCGTTGCCGCGCCGGCCTGCGCCTGTTCCGGGAAACCGTCGGCCATCCGAACGCCATGGTGGTCGCTGGCGGGGTCGCGGCCAATGGCGCCATCCGGCGGTCGATGATGCGGTTTTGCGGCGAGGCCGGGTTGCGGCTTGTCTTGCCGCCGCCCTTTCTTTGCACCGACAATGGCGCGATGATCGCCTGGGCGGGGATCGAGCGGCTCTCGCTGGGGCTCGTCGACGATCTGACCTTTGCGGCGCGGCCGCGCTGGCCGCTCGACGCCAATGCCGAAGCCGCGCATCACGGCAAGGCCTGACGGGTTAGCGGGCGAGCTCCTTGAGACTCTGCCGGATGAGGTCCGGCGCGGGGGAATCCGCGCCCAGGGCCGCCACGGACGCCGCGACCGCGGCCACCGCCTGGGAACGGCCATAGCCAAGATTGAGCAGGGCCGAAAGTGCGTCTTGCGCGGCGGGCGTGCCGCTGTCCACCCCCGCAAGCCGGGCCGCGGCCGCGTCAAATGCCGGGGCCTTGTCCTTCAATTCGGCGACGATACGAGCGGCGAGTTTCGGGCCGACCCCAGGAGCCCGGGCGACCGCCGCTTTGTCTTGGCTCGCGATCGCCGCGGCGAGTTCGCTGGCATCGAGAACGGTCTGAATCGCGAGCGCGACCTTGGCGCCGACACCTTGCACGGTCAGGAGCAGCCGGAACCAATGGCGGTCGCTCTCCGACAGGAAGCCGAACAATTTAAGCGAATCCTCGCGCATCTGCGTCTCGATCGCGAGGGCCGCCGCCTCGCCAACCCTAGGCAGCTTTTGCAGGGTGCGGGTTGAGCAGTGCACGATATAGCCGACGCCCTGCACATCGAGGATCACAGCATCCTCGGCGAGGGAATCGATGGTGCCTTTGAGTTTGCCGATCATCGGGACCCGGCGATGGCGTCGAGCTGCCGCGCCCACAGCCGCATCCGCGCATGGGTGATTGCCACCGCCAGCGCATCAGCCGCATCGGAACTTTGCGCGCCGCACCCGGGCAACAATGCTTGGACCATCAGCGCGATTTGCGCCTTTTCGGCATGGCCGGAGCCGCTGACGGTTTTTTTGATGAGATTGGCGGCGTATTCGGCGACCTTGAGCCCGGCGAGCGCCGGAACGGCGAGGGCGATGCCGCGCGCTTGCCCAAGTTTGAGGGCCGATTGCGGATCGCGGTTGACAAAAGTTTCCTCGACTGCAGCCTCGAGTGGTCCATGCGCGCTGATCACCGCGGCGAGTCCCACATGCAACTCGCACAAGCGCTCCGCAAGCGGCCTTTTATCGGAGGAACGGACGGCACCGCTCGCAACATAACCGATCCGTACACCCGAGGTTTCGATGACGCCCCATCCGGTCGTCCGCAAACCCGGATCAATGCCGATAATGCGAATCGCTGCGTTTTGCATGACCGAGTCTAGCCGGTCTCATGCCGCAAAGGAACATTTGGGGCCGATTATTCCAGAAGCATCCGCTTCAACAGCTCGATCTCTTCCGACAAGGTCCCATCCGCGGTGACAAGACCCGTGATCTTCCGCACGGCGTGGAGAACGGTCGTGTGGTCGCGGCCGCCAAAACGGCGCCCGATTTCCGGCAGCGAGCGTGGGGTCAAGAGTTTGGAGAGATACATGGCAATTTGGCGCGGCCGGACGACGGTTGCGGTCCGCCGCGAGGACAAAATATCGGCGCGGCTAACATTGAAGTGGCTTGCAACCAGTTTCTGAATATCCTCGATTTTGATTTTTTTCGGCTCTGGCGTGCGCACCAGATCGCGAATGGCGCGCTCAGCGGTTTCCATCGAAAGCGGCACGCCATTCAAGGAGGCATGCGCGAGCAGGCGGTTGACGGCGCCATCGAGATCGCGGCCGTTCGTTTGCACGACGGCGGCGACATAAGCGACGACCGCCGCGGGAACCTCGAAGGTGGGATGCACCAATTTGGCGGCACTGATGCGCGCTTCAAGAATTTTGACTCGCAGCGCCTCGTCGAGGGCGCCGATCTCGATGCAAAGCCCGCCCGCCAACCGCGACCTGACGCGCTCCTCAAGACTTTCGAGATCGCCCGGCGGGCGATCGGCCGCGATTACGATCTGGCGGCGGGAATCGATCAGCGCGTTGAGCGTGTGGCAGAATTCCTGCTGGATCGATTTGCCCTGCAGAAATTGGATGTCATCAATGACGAGCAAGTCAATTGCCCGCAATCTTTCCTTGAACGCAATGGCGGTTTGCGCTTTGAGGGCGGCGACGAACCCATACATAAATCGCTCGGCTGTGAGGTAGATGACTTTGCGCCGCGCCGAGGCGGCTGCATGCGCGACCGCCTGGAGCAGATGGGTTTTGCCTAAGCCGACCGACGCATGGAGATAGAGGGGATTGAAAAGCAGAGAGTCGCCCGGCGCTGCGAGTGCCAATCTTTGCGCGGCCGCATGCGCGAGCTGATTGGAGGCGCCGACAAGAAAATTCGAAAAAACCAAGCGGCGGTCGAGCGGTGAACCGCTAAGACGGTCGCTTTCGCCGTCCAAGGGAGCCGTCTTTTTTGCGGACGGCAGCGCTCCCGGCACAGATGCCAGCGGCGGCGCAAATGATGCGGCATTCCGGCCTCTGGCGGCGTCCGCGTCCATATCCGCGCCATCGGGAGGACCATCCGAGGCACGCGACGCCGGTGGCCGGGTTGACGACCGGACAGTGATCGATACGCGTTTGGTTTGCGGGAATTCGGTGCCGAGCATTTGCAGAATTTTTTCGGCGTAGTGCGATTGAATCCAGCTTTTCAGAAATTTGGTGGGAACCGAGAGAAAGGCATCTTCGCCGGAGAGGGCATCAAGTTCGAGGCATCCGAACCAGGAGGAGAAGACATCCTCACCCAGTTCCAAGCGAAGCCGCCGGTAGACCCGCATCCAAGCATCCGTCGTTGTCGCGGCATCACCAGGGTCGGAAATTTGTCTGCGGGGATTGGGCATGTGGGGACGTCCTCAGAAATCAAGGCAAAGCACCAGCGTTCGCTCAAAAACGGCGCTAGAAACGTGACACGAACAGGAAAATGGAGGCGGACGAAACTATCCGCGAAGACGCCTGCGCCGCCCCGACACAGTCCGATAGCCAGTTTGATGGCGCGAGGAGCGGTCCCGGCTGACCCCAAAAAGCGGCAGAACATACGGATTTTCAAGGAAAGCCATCACGGTCGTACATCCCCCTTAGCTCCGCGTTAATCGTCACGAAGCTTGATTAGGCCAGATCGGAAGAAAGCCTCAAATTCCAAACGGAAACACTCTGGGATTCAATAACACTCTATCAAGTGAACTCCGCCCAGAGTATATATAAAGCTTAGCTCCAGTATATATTGGATTGATGCTTAATGTAAGCCTGTCTTTATGAATTTTTTGACAGCGCACCATGCGTTATTACACGCAAAACACAAAACTAACTGGACAACGCGCCGGAGTTTCGGCTCGAAATCTGGATTTTGCCAGTTCCCAAGCGGAACGCGACATTAGCATAGGCCCAACGGTCCGCAAATCGAGATTTGAATGATTCGCCAGATTCGCAGCCTGGCTGTCATCAATGAGCATTAATATCAGCTTTCCAAATTCAACAAACGTGGATCCGAAAGGCGGCATAAGCATCTGATTTCGTGCGGGTCCGAGAGGCACCAAAATCGGCGTGAAATAAAACGTACCTGAAGTCGCGAGGCCGCTCGGAAAGACGCAAAAAATTTGATGACCGAGGCTATCGCGGCGGTAGAAAACCGAACTGTCTCGATAGTGTCATCTTGCTTTAAGGGCAAACCGTTGAGTTGCATGGAAATTAACTGCGCGGCCAACATAGCGAGGGTGAGGCGCACTCAAATTTTCCGCCGAAAAAAAGCCCGGCGTTTGCCGGGCTCAAGAGAAAAATTCTTCTTTCAGTGCCGCTTATTTGCTCAATGCGTTGATCCGCTTGCTTAACCGCGAAACTTTGCGAGATGCCGTGTTCGCGTGCACGATTCCTTTTTGTGCGGCGCGCATTACCAAAGGTTCCGCAACGCGCAACGCGGCAGAAGCAGCTCCTTGATCTCCCGCCGCGATCGCTTCTTCAACCTTGCGGACATAAGTTCGCATTTGGCTGCGGCGTGAACGGTTGATCGCGGTGCGGCGGTCGATTTTACGGACGGCCTTTTTGGCCGAAGCAGTGTTCGCCATAAAAAAATCCTAGAAAAGGGCTAGTCTGAAAACAGCTTTCCAATGGAAGCTGACCACACGTAGCCGCTGGAACCTGATTGGGAAACCGGAATGGCTTCGCCGATACCGGTCAGATAAAGAAGAATCACAGCGCGAGCCATTTCCAGATCGGATCGCCTGTGAGGATGGGGCTAATAATCACGAACCATCTTCCCCGTCAACGCTCGATATTGGTTCCAGTGGCCGCGCCGCCAGAGAGGGCGCGCGTGACACGGACCGGGTCCCGTTGTGCTAGCCCGGGGCTGTCCACCTTTTCTCGTGCAATTGCGACCTCACGCTGCATGCGCCATTCGATCCAGGATGGCATTGACACCGTCGATGGACGTACTGATCCGTTCCGGCCGCTTTATGGCTTCAGTTTCGATTTCATCAAGCAATTCGGCCAGCAAATAGAGGACGAGAAGCCGTGTTCGTGTGCGCTCGTCCTCGATCCACACTGGGCTGCCGCGCGCTGCCTCCATATAGGCCTGGATGAAGATTTGCGAAAAAAGAATAAGCTCCTCGCGCAGCTTGGCGGCGGCGAGAGATGCATCGGGGATAAGACGCGCGAGATCGTTTTTTGCGACAGCCACCGCATTCGCGAGAGAACGCAGCATGACGGCCAGGTCACGCAGGGGCGAATGTCTGATACGTTTGCCGGTCAGCGCGGCATCTTCCCCGAAACCAACGATGATCACGTCGTCCTTGACGACCAGGAGTTGATCAAGACGGTAATCACCGTGGATGCGAATCTTGATGGCACCCACTGGCTCGTGAATAAGTTCGCCGATGAGAGCGAAGCACTCCTGCCGCCGGGCGAGAAGCCGTTCGATCCCAGGACGATCCTCGAAGCTCGCGCTTGCCGCCATTGTCTTGAGGTTTTCGAACGCACGCCCGGCTAGCGCCTTGGCGGTTTCCGCTGCTTTCCGGACATCTTCGAAGGTCAGCGGCTCGGCCGCGAAGTTCGGATCTCCCGAGGCCGCCGCCAGAGCCTTGTGCATCTCTGCCGTCCGCAAGCCAAGCCGCCGCATATGCGGCACATAAATTGCGAAATCTTCATCCCCGATGCGCTCTTCGCGCCCCGGTGTCAGCGCCGCCGACTCTAGAATGCGCTTCAAAGCGCCCAGGGTCCACGTCCATGCATCGCCTTGGTTGCGCATAAAGGTTTGTAAAATCGCGAGAACGGTGTGGATTTCATCGCGGTCAACGTAATCGATGACGCCGAGCAACGGCGGAGAGTTCCGGAAATGGGCGACTTCGGTCAGGAAGCGGAGGATCTCGACTTCAGAATCCGTACCAGGTTTGGTCCGGTGGCGAATTTTCAGCATCAATTGGCTGGCGAGAACGAGCGAGGAATTGCGTCGCCCGGCACCGATGCGGTGGACGTCGTTAGCCTCGATCATAAGCTCTTCGCCAAGGCGCGGCGTCGGCGTAAAAGAGATGCGGCCGCTTTTACTTGTTGGCAATGTTTCGCTGCGCCGCAGCGCCGCGACCATTGCCGGAACGAAGCCTTCGCACGCCTCCGCTTCGTAAAGCAGACCCGTCAAGGCGCCGCGGCGCAACCGTGCAGCGGCATGTGCGAGGGCGGGTCCCGTTGAACTTTCCGGCTCCGCGGCGAGCGGCGCGAAATATGTCTCGACGCTGCCATCGGCCAGTTTGATGTCTAGGATCGGTAGAACAAAGCGGCTTTGGCCGCCGTCGCGCAGCACCGCGAAATCGGCGACGGAGACACTGGCGGCCTGCGTGTCCTTATGCGCAAACCAGCGCCGGGACGGCAAGAAACGCGGCGCGACGGTGCGCTCGAACGCGGTGAGTTCCCGGCCCTCAAGGATGGTTTCAAGCTTGCCCGTGGCAACCAGGGTGAATAGCCCAGGCGTGCTCGTTTGATCGCGGCGATCCTTGGTAGCGTCGGCGGGTTCAAGCCTGAACCAGTAAAAACCATAGGCTGGCAAGGTCAAAAGATAAGAGCGCGAATTGATGGCCGGGAAGAGACTGCCGGCCGTGAGTTCGACAGGAACCGCATCTTTGAACTCGCCAAGATCAAGCTCCACCGCTTGCGGTGCTCGCGAGACATTGGCGACACAGAGAATCCGTTCGTTCTGCCATTCGCGGAGATAGGCCAGAACTTTGCGGTTCGAGGGATGCAGAAAACGCAAGGTGCCGCGCCCGAAGGACACATGCGAACGCCGCACCGCGATGATCCGTCTCATCCAGGTCAAAAGACTCGAGGGGCTGGCGAGTTGCGCTTCGACATTGACCGCGCTGAAGCCATAGACGGGATCCTGGATGGCCGGCAGGAATAGCTTGGCCGGATCGACGCGGCTGAAGCCAGCGTTGCGGTCCAGGGACCATTGCATTGGCGTGCGCACGCCATCCCTATCACCGAGGTAAATGTTATCGCCCATGCCGATTTCGTCACCATAATAAACAACAGGCGAACCGGGCAGGGAAAACAGGAGGGAATTTAAAAGCTCGATTTTGCGCCGGTCGTTTTCGAGCAGGGGGGCGAGGCGGCGGCGGATGCCAAGATTGATCCGCGCCCGCGTGTCGGCGGCGTAAAAGGACCAAAGATAATCACGCTCCGAGCCGGTCACCATCGCGAGCGTCATCTCGTCGTGATTGCGGAGAAAAATCGCCCATTGCGCGCCATCGGGAATTTCCGGTGTCTGCCGCATGATGTCGGTGATCGGATGCCGGTCCTCCTGCGCCAGCGCCATATAAATTCTTGGCATGAGAGGAAAATGAAAGGCCATATGGCATTCGTCGCCCTGACCAAAATATTGTGCGGTTTCCTCCGGCCACAGATTTGCCTCGGCGAGCAGCATCCGGTCCGGATAGCGGGCATCAACCGCTGCCCTGATCTTCTTGATGACTGCGTGGGTCTCACTCAGGTTCTCGCAACTCGTGCCTTCTCTCTCAATGAGATAGGGAATGGCATCGAGCCGCAACCCATCGACGCCCATGTCGAGCCAATACGCCATGACATCGAGGACGGCTTCAAGGACGCGGGGATTGTCAAAATTCAAATCTGGCTGATGGGAATAGAAGCGGTGCCAATAGAAAGCCTTGGCTTGATCGTCCCAGGTCCAATTCGATTTTTCGGTATCGAGAAAAATAACTGGCGCATCCTTATAGCCCTTATCGCTCTGCGACCAGACATAGAAATTGCGCGCTGCCGAGCCGGGCTTTGCCGCACGCGCTCGCTTGAACCACGGGTGCTGATCCGAGGTATGGTTGATCACAAGCTCGGTGATCACCCGGAGGCCGCGCTGATGCGCCTCGCGCAGGAACCGTTTGAAATCGCGCAGGCTGCCATAAGCCGGATTGATGCCGCGATAATAGGAGATATCGTAGCCGTCGTCGCGCAGTGGCGAGGGATAGAACGGCATGACCCAAATCGCGGTCGCTCCGAGTTCCTTGATGTAGTCCAGTTTTTCGGTGAGGCCGGCGAAATCGCCGATGCCGTCGTTGTTGAAATCGAAAAAGGATTTCACATGCAGCTGGTAGATGATCGCATCGCGATACCATTTGAGGTCATTGCGATCAATCATGCGATTGGCCTCCCCCGCGCCGCCAGCCCGAAAGACCGCTGGCTGCCGCGGGAACGTTGCATCCGCGCGGTGGCGCTCTTTTTAAGGTCCTCATCTGAACGGCGCGTGAATACCAAAAATCTTGCCGCCGCGCCGCCAGGCGGACATTGACAATTCATAATATCAATCCGTTTTATTTCTTTGTTTTCGGAGCTTGTCCCAATATGCGAGACGCGCGTCGAGCTCTCGCTCGAACCCCCTGTCGACGGGCCGGTAAAGCTTTTGGCGGCCAAGCTCTTCCGGCCAATAATTTTGCCCAGAGAACCCGTCGGGCTCGTCATGATCATAAGCATAGTTCGCGCCATATCCTTCGTTCTTCATGAGTCGCGTTGGCGCGTTAAGAATGATTTTCGGTGGCATCAAGGAGCCGTGGTCCTTGGCGAGCCGCGCGGCACCCTTGAAAGCGGCATAGGCGGCGTTCGACTTCGGAGCCGTCGCGACATAGATCACCGCATTGGCGATCGCCAGTTCGCCTTCGGGTGAACCCAGAAAATCATAACTGTCCTTGGCGGCGATCGCGACGGCCAGGGCCTGAGGATCAGCAAGACCGATATCCTCGATGGCCATGCGCACCACCCGGCGAGCGATGAACAAAGGATCCTCGCCAGCATCCAGCATGCGCGCGAGATAATACAGCGCCGCGTCGGCGTCCGAACCGCGCACCGATTTGTGCAGTGCGCTGATAAGATTGTAATGACCTTCTTGGGCCTTATCGTAAATGGGCGCTCGCCTCTGAACAATCGACGCGAGCGCCGCCGTATCGAAGATTTCGTCCGGCTTGGCCGCCCGCCAGAGCTCCTCGGCGAGGCTCAAGGCAGCCCGGCCATCGCCGTCGGCCATCCGCACGAGAGCAACACGGGCATCGGGATCAATTGGCAGAGGCCGCGCCTCGCAGGTCTCCGCCCGGGCCAGGAGTTTTTCGATCGCCGCCGCTTCGAGGCTATGAAAGACCATGACCCTTGCACGCGACAAAAGCGACGCATTGAGTTCGAAGCTGGGATTTTCGGTTGTCGCGCCGATCAAGGTGATGGTGCCGTCTTCCATCACCGGTAGGAAACTATCCTGCTGGGCCCTGTTGAAGCGATGGACCTCATCGACGAACAACAACGTGCCTTGACCCGCCTTGCGGCGGCCCCGCGCCTCCTCAAAGACTTTTTTAAGTTCGCCGACACCGGAAAATATCGCCGAAATCTGAACGAAAGCGAGCTTCGTCTCTTTTGCAAGCAGGCGCGCAACTGTTGTCTTGCCAGTGCCCGGCGGTCCCCAAAAAATCAGACTGCCGAGCGAGCCCGAGGCGATCAACCGGCTTAACGCGCCTTGCGGCCCGAGAAGATGATCCTGTCCGGCGACATCGGCGAGGCTTTGCGGCCGCAGCCGGTCGGCGAGTGGATGCGGCGCATCCTTCTCAAGATTGGCGGCAGCGAAAAGATCAGTCATCCCGGTTTCAAATCCACGTTTTGAGATCTTGATGGAAAAGCTTAGGTCAAGCAACGCAAAGGACATTAATGGTTAAGTTCAATATTGGGCCCTTCTGGCAAATTAAACTGTTTCATACCCACATAGGTCATGCGGTATTTCCCATCGGTACAAATACTTGAATGCAATTGAATTTTTTAAATCGTTTTATAACGCTAAAGTTTTATTCATGCGAACTATCGTATTTGCTACCCAAAAAGGGGGCAGCGGCAAGAGCATTCTTGCCGCTTGTCTTGCAGTGGCCGCGCAAGCGGCGGGCGAGCGCGTTTTTGTGTTCGACCTCGATCCCAAGAAATGCCTTGTCCGCTGGGGAGTCAAACGGAATGACCGGTCTCTGCCGGTCCGGGCGATTTCGTCAGACGGGCTCGCGGCAAAGCTTATCAATGTGAGGGCGCGCAATGCGAGCCTTGTCATTCTCGATACCCCGGCTCTGGATTGGCCGATGTCCCTCGCCGCTATCAATGCCGCCGACCTTGCCATCGTTCCGGTGCGGCCAGCCACCTTCGATATTTGGGCAAGCGAAGTCACTGGGCGCAAACTAAAAATGATGGACAAGGAATTTGTTTTTCTTCCCAATCAGTGTCCGCGCGCTCAAGACGACATGCATCTGCGCGAATGCATCGCCGCGCTTGAAGCGACGGGCCCGGTTCTAAGTCCCGCCATTCGCGCGCGAAACGTGTTTCTGAGCGCGGAAAGGACAGGCAAGGGAGTGAGCGAAATTGAACCCAAAGGCGAGGTGGCGCGGGAAATGCGCGCGGTTTGGCTCGCTCTCAAGCGCCGGTTGCCGCCAAGGAAAAGCCAACCATCTTAAAAATAAAAAGCCGCGGGCGGGAATCGTTTTCTCTAAAGAGCGCGGGGATAAATCCGGCGCCGCATCGGCGGTCGCGGGCGCCGCTTTCATCGCGGGCCGACCAATCTATCAAGCGCTTGCCTCAAGGCCGGAAGAGGGACGCGAATTGGCACGCTGCCAAAGCTTGGCTCGATCGAGTCAGGAATTTTCGGTCCCTCTCCGAGGATATAGAAATAGGAAAGACCAGCGCCGCGAGCCAAGGTCCAGTAGCAGAAATTGACATAGAGCGGCGAGAAAAACTCAAGAACAGCGGTGCCCGGATTGCAAAAAAGGAGATTGGCAAATCCAGCCCCGTGCGGACCCGCCACCACGCGCGCCGAGCCGAACAACGCGGCTTGCGCCGCCACCGACATGCCGCTCAAGGTGACAATTTGGAACCCGTACGGCTCAAGACACGCGATCACTTCATCTTCATTCTCGACTTGTCTCGCCGGTGAATCCCGCCGTGAGATGTAGATAAGCGCGCTTGGCGGCGAGGGGCTTTCCTTGCGCAACCGGGCGGCCATCTCGCGTGGCAGCCACGCTGGCACCCGGTTATGAGGCGCGGGAAGCACCGGAACGACGAGTTCTTCCGCTTCAACCAATTGTCCCGTGACGCGTTCGTCAAGAAGGGATTTCGGGACACCAAAACGATCGAGGACTTCATGCTGAAAGGTTTTCGTCAGCGGCGGGACGATGAGGCGGTCGTATCGGCCCCAGCCGCCATCGGCCTCCAGCAGGAGAAACTTCGGCGCGACCTCGAGCATCCAATGGAAATATGTTTCCGGACGGTTGCCCGCAATGAGGCCGCTCACCCCAGGCAAGCGCATGGCGCGGGCGAATGGCATCGCCCATATCGCATTTTGCGGCGCATGCACCGAAATCTTGAACAGCGCATCGTTGAGATAGGTTCGGTTTCTTGACGTGACCGCGAGTCCTGGAAGCCAGAACCTACCATGCGAGAGCGTCGCGGTTTGCCCCGCCGACGAGCGGTATTCTCGCAAGTTCCAATGATGTTCGCCGCCAAGCCGGGTTGGCAGCCGATCGACCAAGGCTTCGTCCGGAAAGATCGTGCGCACGGTGATCGACTCGCTGGCAAGTCCTCCCGTCACCTCGAGATTGGCAATCGAATCCATTCTCACAGGAGTTAGAAGGAATTTTCTCAGCGGTTGTTGCGCGAGTGCGAAAGCGGCGAGTCGGACCGACAGGTGGCGGACCGCCTGGATCAAGGGAAATATGAAGCGTTTGGCCGGCACATAAAGGACGGGATTGCCCTTGACGGCCTGTGTCGCGGCGTGAGCTATGGCGGAAAAGGAATCCATTCTCGACCCCGTTTTCAGGCTTCAGAAGGTTCGCGCATCCTGTTGCGGGCTATTGGAAGCGCGCGACGACAGCAGGCATTGATAGGACGCAGCTCTGCCCACCGGTCAGGCAGAGGCGGCGGAGATCGTCCTGCCGCCGGCGATCGACTTGCCATGCTCGCGCAAGAGCACCTCGAAATAGGCAACTGTGCGGATCAAGCCTTCGTCTAAATTGATCGTCGGACGCCAACCGAGCAGTGTCTCGGCGAGTTCGATATTGGGTTGCCTTTGCTTTGGATCATCTTCCGGCAAAGGCCGCTCAACGATTTTCGATTTTGATCCGGTCACACTGATTACCTTTTCGGCCAGTTCGCGGATCGTGAATTCGTTGGGGTTCCCGATGTTGATGGGGCCGGTGATGCTTTCGGCTGAGTTCATCAGACGATCCAAGCCATCGATCAGATCCGTGACATAGCAGAAGGAACGTGTTTGTTCGCCGCGGCCGAAGACGGTGATGTCCTCGCCCAGCAAGGCTTGGCAAATGAAATTCGAGACTACGCGGCCATCGTCCGGGCGCATGTTTGGCCCGTAGGTATTGAAGATGCGCGCGACTTTAATGCTCATCTTATGCTGGCGATGATAGTCAAAGAACAGGGTCTCCGCACAGCGTTTGCCCTCGTCATAGCAAGACCGGCTGCCAATCGGATTGACGTTGCCCCAATAATCCTCGGTTTGCGGATGGACGATCGGATCGCCGTAAACTTCCGACGTGGAGGCCTGCAGGACACGGACTTTTAGCCGCTTTGCGAGGCCAAGCATATTGATCGCGCCGGAGACGTTCGTCTTCGTGGTCTGAACCGGGTCGAATTGATAATGAACCGGCGAAGCGGGACAAGCGAGATTGTAGATCTCGTCGACTTCGACAAACAGTGGAAATGTCACATTGTGACGCAGCAGCTCGAACATGGGCTCATCGAGCAACTCCTCGATGTTGCGGCGAGATCCAGTCGCGAAATTATCGACGCAGAGGACTTCGTGTCCTTGATTGAGCAGCCGGCGGCAGAGATGGGTGCCGAGAAAACCGGCGCCGCCGGTGACCAAAATCCGTTTTTGTCCCAATAGCATGTTCAGCTCCAATCCGGCTTATGAAATGCCCGGCCGGGCACGGAGGACAACCCGCGCTGGTCATTTTCAAGGAGCCGCCGCTGCGCTTCTACCAGTCAAGTTTGCGCATCGCAACATGATAAGGAACGCCGCAAGGCCCGGCGCGCCACCGGAAGCGGTCACCTTGGCGTAAAGCAAGCCAGGTTTTCAAAAGGGAATACGGTACGACAACCCCCGGCGGGCAATTCAGCCGCCAATCATGGTGGTGATGGTTTCGCCGCCGCGCGCGATCGTCAGCTTCCAATACGTGTGATAACGGCTCACGGCGGCTTCGAGCTCGCGCGTCGTTTTGACAGGCTTGTCATCGATGGCGAGAATCACGTCGCCGACCTGAAAATTGACCAGCTTTGCTTGCGATCCTTCCTCGATCTCACTGATGACCACGCCCTCGCTCGCGCCGCGAATGGAGAGTTCGTCCGTGACCGCTGGCGACAAATTGATTACGGTCGCACCGGCGAAAGGCGAGCGGCCATTGAGTTTGACCGGATCGCGGGCCGGGATTTCGGGCGCCGGAATGAGTTTGACCGTAGCACTGCCCGGATGGCCGTTGCGAAGGTAGGTGAAGGTGGTGGAGCCGCCGAGAGATTTTGTCGCTAGCCGATAGCCAAGACCTTCGGGATCGTCGACACTCTGGGTATCGATGGCGGTGATGAGATCGCCGCGCCGCAAGCCCGCCTCGGCCGCAGGTCCGCCGGCCGAAAGATCGGTGACAAGGGCGCCCATGGGCCGGTCGAGGCCAAGCGATTCGGCGATTTCCCGCGATACGGTTTGCAGGCTCGCGCCAAGCCACGGGCGGCGCACTTGATGGCCCCCTCCCTTGGCGGCGGCCAGCACGATTTTCACCATATTGACGGGGATAGCGAAACCGATCCCGATCGAGCTCCCGGTTTGCGAGAAGATCGCGGAATTGATGCCGACCAGCCGCGCGTGAAGATCGACGAGAGCGCCGCCGGAATTGCCCGGATTGATCGCCGCATCGGTTTGAATAAAAAAGCCGTAGTCAGAAATTCCGGCTTGGGTGCGTGCCAAGGCGGAGACAATGCCTTGGGTCACCGTCTGCCCGACGCCAAAGGGATTGCCGATCGCAAGAACGATGTCGCCGACTTCGAGGGCATCCGAGTCCCCCAAGTCCATGACGGGAAATTTCTCGTTGCCTTTCAAACGCAACACGACAAGGTCGGTCCGCTGATCACGCAGCACGGGCTCGGCGTCGAATTCTCGCTTATCGGCAAGCGCGACCTTCACCTCGGTCATGCCTTCGATGACATGATAATTGGTGACGACGAGCCCCGAGGCATCGATAAGCACGCCGGAGCCGAGTGAATGCGAGGACGGCCCGCCGGGCCGTCCATCGCCGCCTTCGCCGAAGAAGTGACGGAAGACTGGGTCGTCGAAAATGGCGTTGCGCGGCCGCTTGTCGATGCGTGACGCATAGACATTGACGACGGCGGGCTGGGCTTTCTTGACGACGGGAGAGAAGGACAGAAAAACGTCGGTTTGCGTCTGCGGTATCTGCCGTTCGGCATGCGCGGCGGCCGCAAACACCGCGATAAAACAACCAAGGGTTACCGCCCGGACGGTTCCACGCGAGGGCTTATACATGGACCACTCCAAATACTTGGACCACTCCAAATTGGATCCGTCGCTTTGGCGGCGCCGGCGCACCCAGACGGGGGTGACGGAAGCGCCATCACCCTTCGGTTTGGTCAGAGCTTACGCCGCCACTTCTTCGCCAGTGGCCACGACCGGTCCAGAATCTTTGCCCTTGGCATCAACATCGCGGTCAACGAATTCGATCACCGCCATAGGGGCATTGTCGCCGTAGCGAAATCCCGCCTTCAAGACGCGCGTGTAGCCGCCATGGCGGTCTTTATAACGCGGGCCAAGGACATCGAAGAGTTTGCGGACCAGCACAACATCCTTGATTTGCGCGATGGCGAGCCGCCGCGCGTGCAGGTCGCCGCGCTTGCCGAGGGTCACCAGTTTCTCAACAACCGGGCGCAAATCCTTTGCCTTCGGCAGAGTGGTGACGATCTGCTCATGTTTGATCAGCGCTTGGCACATATTGGCGAACATCGCCTTGCGATGTTCGTGCATGCGGCCGAAGCGGCGCTTGGCGTGTCCATGATACATGGCGTTCTCCGTTGTTCGCGGCCGCCGTGCCAAGGTACGGCCGTCCCTTGTTTTTTATCCCGGCCGCCAAAAATGGCCGGGGAGTCATAGCTGATCAAATTAGCTGATCAATAATGTTCCTCGAACCGCTTGGCGAGTTCGTCGATGTTGTCCGGCGGCCAACCCGCGACATCCATGCCGAGATGGAGCCCCATCTGCGCCAGCACTTCCTTGATCTCGTTCAACGATTTGCGCCCGAAATTCGGCGTACGAAGCATATCCGCTTCGCTCTTTTGAATGAGATCGCCGATGTAAACGATGTTGTCGTTCTTCAGGCAGTTCGCCGAACGCACTGAGAGTTCGAGTTCGTCGACCTTTTTGAGAAGCGCGGGATTGAAGGCCAGCTCGGGAATCGACGGCGTCACCTCGACGCGATGCGGCTCTTCGAAATTGACGAAGACGTTGAGCTGGTCCTGAAGGATACGCGCAGAGAAGGCAATCGCGTCCTCCGGGGACAGCGATCCATTGGTTTCTAGCTGAAGAGTCAGCTTGTCATAGTCGAGAATTTGACCCTCGCGCGTGTTCTCGATCCGGTAGCTGACTTTCTTGACCGGCGAATAGAGACTGTCGACCGGGATGAGACCAATCGGCGCGTCCTCCGCCCGGTTGCGGTCGGCAGGGGAATAACCTTTGCCCGTCGCGATGGTGAATTCCATGCGGATTTCGGCTCCCTCGTCGAGGGTGCAGATCACAAGCTCGGGATTGAGGATCGAAATATCGCCAGTGGTGACAATGTCGCCGGCGGTGACCTTGCCAGGACCTTGCTTCTTCAAAACGACGCGCTTGGGACCCTCGCCCTGCATCTTGACCGCGATGTCCTTGATATTCAGCACGATATCCGTCACGTCCTCCCGCACACCCGGGATCGATGAGAACTCATGCAAGACACCGTCGATTTGGACCGAAACAATCGCCGCGCCCTGCAGCGACGACAAGAGAATTCGGCGCAGGGAGTTGCCGAGGGTGAGGCCAAACCCCCGCTCGAGCGGTTCCGCGACGATCGTCGCCATGCGCTTGGGATCATCGCCGGGAATCACTTCGAGCTTGCTCGGCTTGATAAGCTCCTGCCAGTTCTTTTGAATCACGAGCGGACCTTTCCTTGATGCAAATTGCCTAACGTCGCGGCGTCATAGAGGTGCCTGGCCTGGAAGGCCAGGAAATGGGGCGGCTTGCCCGGACTCAAACGCGGCGCCGCTTGCGCGGCCGGCAGCCATTGTGGGGGATCGGCGTGACATCGCGGATGGACGTCACGGTAAAGCCCGCTGCTTGCAGCGCCCGCAAGGCCGATTCCCGGCCCGAGCCTGGCCCTGAAACCTCGACTTCAAGTGTCCGCATGCCGTGTTCCGCCGCCTTTTTGGCGCAGTCCTCGGCCGCCATTTGCGCTGCATAGGGCGTGGATTTGCGCGATCCCTTGAAGCCCATGGTTCCGGCCGACGACCATGAAATCGTGTTGCCCTGCGCATCGGCGATGGTGATCATTGTATTGTTGAACGTCGAATTGACGTGCGCGATGCCGGAGGCGATGTTCTTGCGTTCGCGCCGCCGGACCCGTGTTGCTTCTTTTGCCATTATCCTATTCCTTCAAGCGCGCCCGTTATGCCAGGCGCTCGGGATGATCGATGAGTGACGCCGCGATGGACCGGCCGTTTGCAAAGCCGGCGGATACGTGCGGCCAAGACAGTCTTGAGTTTACTTCTTCTTACCAGCGATGGGCTTGGCTTTCCCCTTGCGCGTCCGGGCGTTGGTGTGGGTGCGCTGACCACGGACCGGCAATTGACGCCGGTGGCGAAGCCCGCGATAGCAGCCAAGGTCCATCAACCGCTTGATGTTGATCGCAACCTCGCGGCGGAGATCGCCCTCGACAATATAGTCGCGATCGATCGCCTCACGAATCTGCAATACCTCTGCGTCCGTCAATTCGGCGACGCGGCGCTCGGCCGGAATATTGACTTTTTCGCAAAGCGACTTGGCCTTACTCGGGCCAATGCCATGAATATATTGAAGCGCGATAACCACACGCTTGTTGGTTGGAATATTGACGCCAGCGATACGTGCCAAGACCAGTCTCCATTTGGGCCGTTACGCCTGAGCTTGGCGGCCGGAAGTGTGAACCCGCGTCCGGTGGAGACCGGCCCTTGCGGGACGCCTGGCAATAGAGAGCCTTGGGGTAACTCTCCCCAAAATTCTCCAAACACGGGCTGAAAGATGGTGGTTAGCCGATCATGCGCGCGCCGTCAACTCTTTGCCCCACGTTGGTGGCAGCATCCGCCGGCGCTTATCCAGTCGCTCGTTACGCATGGCGCCGCTTGTCGGCGCCGCCACACGGAATTTTGCTTTCAAAAAGTATATTTTACTATCTGCAAAGCTTAGACATCAACGTGCAAGCTTTAATAGCCACCTGACAAGTAAGCGCTCGGCGGTAAAGTCCAATAGAGATAAAGTGCATAAAGTACATATCCAGGAATAACCAGGCGCGTTAGCATCAGAATTTTCCACAGTATGTCTGCCTGACGCTTGTCACTCGCGGAAATTTCGCGGCCCGCCGTATCATCTTGAATGTGCATTGCGGTATTTTCCTCTCATGGCGATGCTGCCAGTTCATGGTCAGCAAGGTTCTTGTTATCCCTCTTCGCTACAAGGTGGGCGGCTTTTCGCTTTAAGCCAAATAATTTCCTTGTCGCGCGCTGCGGCAAATCCGCCTAGATGGCTAACGTCACCGTGGCGCAAATATCTCCGGTTCGGTGTCTAGGCGGCATTGGCGGACAAGTTTTCACGCTACGTCTTCGCGAAAACGCTGGGTTGATTCAAAACAAGGTAAGGATTCTTGCCGTCCTCTAATTCTATTCCCAAGTCGTTGACAAATGAGGAAACCGCCGCGGAGGAGAATTGGCAAACTCAGATCCGGGCTTTCGTCCTCAGAAAGAGGAGAGGACTCAAGGATGAGTTGGATATCGTACGCCTCATTGCCTTGCGCTGGTGCGCTCATAGCCCTGGTGCAGGGATGTTCGGGCGGCTTCGATCCGCCAGCGAGCATTGACTATCGTCAGATTGGCTTTTGCAACACCTATGCGACGCCAAAAGGGACGCAAACCACAAGGCCAAACGAAGTCTACATCGTCTACAAAATTGATAGCGTCGATAATACCAAACGGAATACGGATTTCATGTTTCTTCCCACCCGTCTCTGGGTGGAACGCGCCACGGTCAAACAAGCGGCTGATGATCCAAACAGGATGTCACCTGTGACCAAGCCAGCAACAGGCAAATCTCCGTGGGTGCTGCCACCTGGAGGGGTGCAGGATTGGTTTGCCCGGCGTGCCAGCCGCCGGTTTGTTCCGGGCGAGACGAACTTCGCCCAGGCCATGGGTGTTCGAGCGGTGACCCCCGCCACAATTCCTGCGGGGATTAAAATGAAGATCAACGGCTTTTCGATCGTGACCGTGACAAAGCCTGAGGAGGATCGCCCAGTCGATCACATTTCCTTCAGTCTCAATTACGACCGGCAAGAAGGCGAGGGCTGGGCGCTCCCCGCCGATCCCCCGGTTCTTTTAAACGATACGGATGCAACGCGGACATCTTGGCCCCACCCAGAGAACTGCCAGGATTTGGCACTCGATAAGGTTGCCACGTAATAAGACAAGACTATTTCGACCTGCCGCCGAGGACCCCGCGCAAGATGGCTTGGCCGATCTTTGTGCCGGCGGTCCGCGCGGCCGATTGAACAGCCGAGCGAAGGGCGATTTCGCCTGCCGACATGCGCTGGCGTCCGCCGCCTGCCGGTTTGCCAAACAGCCCGCCGAGCGCGCCCGCAAGGGATCCAAGCAAGCCGCCGGCAGCGGGGCCGGACGCGCCAACCCCGGCCTCTTTCTGGCTTTTGTCGCGCAAAATTTCAAAGGCGGATTGGCGGTCGATCGGCGTGTCATATTTGCCGAGAAGACCGCTTTTTTGCATGAGCTGCTGGCGCTCCGCGTCGGTGATCGGACCCACCCGTGCCATTGGCGGCGCGATGAGACTCTTGGCAACAATTTCGGGATTGCCCTTGGCATCAAGCATCGAGACCAGGGCTTCGCCCACCGCAAGGCCGGTGATCGCGCTGACGGTGTCGAAGGAAGGGTTCTTGCGGAATGTATCGGCGGCGGCCTTGACGGCCTTCTGGTCACGCGGTGTGAACGCCCGCAAGGCGTGCTGAACGCGATTGCCGAGCTGCCCCAGAACTGTTTCGGGCACATCAGCCGGATTTTGGGTGACGAAATAAATGCCAACAGCTTTCGAGCGGATAAGACGGACAACTTGCTCGATGGCGCTCAGAAGATTCTTCGGCGCATTGTCGAACAGCAGATGCGCTTCATCAAAAAAGAATACCAGTTTCGGCTTTTCGAGATCGCCGACTTCGGGCAGTTTCTCGAACAATTCGGACAGCATCCACAACAGGAAAATCGCGTAGAGACGCGGCGAGCGCATCAATCTTCCGGCGCTGAGAATGTTGACGAAGCCGCGCCCATCGGACGCTGTACGCAGAAAATCATCGATATCAAGTTCTGGTTCGCCGAAAAATCCCGCCGCGCCCTGGTTCTCAAGAACCAGCAGCCGGCGCTGAATCGTGCCGATCGTCGCGGGCGCGACGTTCC
Organism: Methylocella sp.; assembly: GCA_036561105.1. Lineage (GTDB taxonomy): Bacteria > Pseudomonadota > Alphaproteobacteria > Rhizobiales > Beijerinckiaceae > Methylocapsa. Next base: position 32,640 of record DATBPZ010000031.1, read on the forward strand.
CATAGGATTTGCTCACCTCCGCCGCGCTATCCCCAAGGTGCTGCAAGAGCGCTTGCAAATCCTTGAGGTCGATGAGCAGCAGGCCTTGCTCGTCGGCGAGTTTAAAAGCGATGTTGAGAACACCTTCCTGAACGTCGTTGAGTTCGAGCAGGCGGGCCAGCAGCAAGGGTCCCATATCCGAAATTCGCGCCCGGACGGGATGCCCCAATTCTCCGAAAAGGTCCCAGAAGGCGACCGGAAAATCATCCGGCGCATAGGTGATCCCGATATCCTTCGCGCGCTGAACAAAGTGAGGCTTCGATTCCCCAGGCATGCCGATGCCGGAGAGATCGCCTTTGACATCGGCGGCGAAAACCGCCGTGCCAGCGCGCGAAAAGCCTTCCGCGAGGAGCTGCAAGGTGACGGTTTTCCCGGTGCCGGTCGCCCCTGCGACAAGCCCATGCCGGTTGCCAAGCGCCAAAGTCAGATATTGGTAAACATCGCTCTTGCCGATCAGAATGCGGCCAGCTTCATGGGCGGGATCGTCGGCCATTGTGGGTCCTCGAACGGCGGCGCGGACGCCGGAGTCTTCGCGCCTTACGCGGCCATTATGAGACAATGTGGGATCATCGCGCCAGCAAATCTTGGATTGGCGGCGGGTGCCTTGATTTTGGCCGGAGTTCGGTGATCAAGTGCGGGCGTTCATTCTCACCCGCGAGGTTTTAGATGGAAGGCTTGATCGACCGTATTGCAGCTGACGCAGGTGTCGAACCCGGAATCGCGAAAAAAGCGGTGGGGATGATTTTGCTTTTCCTGCGCAATGAGGGGCCGAAGGACGAAATTCAGTCCTTGTTTGCCGCGGTCCCCGGCGCGGCCGAAGCGGCGGATGAGGCCGCGAACGAAAATGGTTCTGGCGCGTTCACTGGCGGTCTTATGGGTCTTGCGGGCCAGCTTACGGGACTGGGCCTTGGCATGGGAGAGATGCAGACATTTGGGCGCGAGGTCTTCGCTTATGTGCGCGAAAAGGCTGGCGATGAACTTGTCGGCGAGATTGTCTCGGCGATCCCGGGTCTCAGGCAATTTCTTTGAGCGGCCGATGCCGTAATTTTGTCCGAACGCCGTTCAATCAGCCCCAGGCAAGGATACTGAGGAAATTTAAGTGGAACGATCTGTGAAAAGGTAAATAAATTGTTTAACCCGCCGCCGGCTGGGCCGTTATTGCGGCACCCGAAAAGGATGTGTTGTTTGCGAGAACTGGCACGAATACTCTCCGGGGAAAAAGCCAATGGGTGAACTCATTGCTTTCAAACCAGTGAAAAACGAATGCTCAACGAAGGCTTCGGCCCCGCCTGACAGAGCTGCCGCTGAGATCTTCATTTTCACAGGGGTTTGGCGCGAGCGCCCAGCCGACATCAAGCCACCGTCAAAACGCGGGCATCGCGTTTCTGGTAAGCGATCCAAGATCAGCGACGGCGGGCTTGAGAGCCCGCGTGCATAGAACAATCTCGATGCGGCGGGGCGCGCTGGCCTGTTTCAATCCTCAGCGACTTGCTCGACAGCGCAAGAGACCGCTTTGACGCGCTCCGTTGCGTCCGCCTTTTCGCCTGGAAGGGCGGCAAGGGCGCTGACGATGACAAAGCCCTTGCTGTCCGGCGCGATGAGCCGCAAGTCCTGAGAGGGATTGTCTTCGTCGTCGTCGGCCTCGACGATTTCCAGCTGCGCCGGAGTCAGCAAGACAACGTCAATCTTACCTTGTTGCGCGGCAAGCCCGCTCATCGAGTAAAAGACCTGTCCGGCGGAATTACGAAACGACAAGGTGAGGAGTTTGTCGGCTTCGACATCCGCGTGCAACCGCAAACTTCCTTGCGAAAGATCGAAAGGGCAAACAGCTTGCGCCAGCGCCGGGTCTGCAAAAGGCATGAATTGGGTGCCAGGCCGCGCCGCCGGCAGGAGGGCGGTTTGGCCCGGCTTCGCCAAATCCGAAATGCGGGCATAAATATCTTGCGCCGCTAGTTTGGGCATGGCGAAAATGGCGATGATGTGGGTAATCCCGGCCACCACCAGGACACCAAGTATCCAGAGAAGCGCCGCAAGGAAGCGATTGATTTGGTTCATCCACACCGGCCTTTAATGATCGCTGGCATATGCGCGGCATCAAGAGCCGCCGCGGGAGCGCTCAGCTCGCTGTCATAAAAGCGCAAAACGAGAATGAATTTCGAGGTGAGAGGCAAAGGCAGCCAGTTGCCCGGCCGGGCATGGCGGGAGAGGGCAATTGCGAATTGACCATTGTTTGCCCGCAGCAGTTCGCTTGACGTGAAACCCTGCCGGTCCGCTTTGTTGGCGATGAGATCGCCCCCCGGAGAGAGCAGCGTCAATGTCCAAAAGCGGGCAGGGGGTATGCCCCCCTTCACGAGATAATCACAGGCACAATCGAATGGGGCTCCATCGCTGTCACCATAGGCGACGAAGCCGATAGCTTCCGATTCGCTCAAGGCGATTTCGCCGGAATAGGCAAGGATGGCGCGCGTATACGGGTCAATTTCCGAGGCCTCGGAGCGCGGCCAGCCTGTCCATGGACCCGCCTCAATGGCCGAGAAACCGTTGCCGCGCTGGATCTCGATCAAGGTCACGAATATGCCGAGGAGAATCCCCAGCGCGCCAGCCGCGAGGAATTTGCCCCAAATCCGGCCGTGCGCCCATTGGGCTTTTTTCATCGCAATGCTGGCACCAAAGCTCATCCTCCGCCTCCGGTGGAAGGCTTTGCGGGAGGATGTGGAGTTGCGCCCTGACCGCTGCCCTTGGCAGTCGCCGCAAGACCCTCCTCACCCCTCGATTTTTGCATGTCTTTCATTGCCGATTCGATCGTCGTCAATGCCGCGGCCGCGTTCGCCGCCAAGCTGGCGGGCCGCCGCGGCGCTTCCGCCTCTCCGGGCTTGGGAGCCGACGCCGCCGCCGTCGCCGCCGCCGTTGGGGCGGGCCTCCCCGGCAGGGGCTTCAAATCAATTCCCTGGTGGGCGTATTGCATGACGTCGTGCCAGGTGCCCGCGGGAAGGGTTCCGCCGGTCATTTTGTCCATGGCTGTGTCGTCGTCATTGCCAAACCATACCACGCCGACGTAATTGCCGGTGTAACCGTCGAACCAGGCGTCCTTGTATCCGTTTGTTGTTCCGGTCTTCCCGGCGACCTCGACATTGTCGAGCTGCGCGCGTTTCCCGGTGCCGGCGAGGACAACCTGCATCATCATGGAAACCATCGTTTCGATCGTGCTTTGATCGATAATTCGCTTGAGCGGCGGCGCGTCGCGGTCGTGCCGGTAGATCACTTCGCCGCGGCTGTTGGCGATCTCCACCGCCGTATATGGAGGCGCGCGCAGGCCGCCGTTCGCGAAGGTGCAATAGGCCGAGGCCATATCGATTACCGTGACTTCGTCGGCACCGATCGGCAAGGAGACCGTATCCGGCAGCGGCGTCGTCAACCCCATCAGGCGCGCGGTTTCGACGATTTTGGCGCGGCCCCGTTTGGCGGCTTCGAATGTATTGTTGTGCCCAGGGACTGAGTCGGCCTCGCCGATGGCGACCGACAACCGCACGGCGACCGTGTTCAGCGAGCGCGCCAAAGCCTCGATGAGTGGCAGGCGGCCCGCATAGGTATTCTTATAATTGTGAGGGCACCAATTGCCGAGGCAAATTGGTGCATCGACGACGATGGTCGAGGGCTTGAACTTTCCGGTCATCAGCGCCGTCAGATAGACGAAAGGTTTGAACGAAGAGCCAGGTTGACGCAACGCGTCGGTGGCGCGGTTGAATTGGCTTTCGCCATAGTCGCGCCCGCCCACCATCGCCCGCATCGCACCCAGCGGATCGAGAATGACCATCGCGCTTTGTTTGGCGTGATAAGCCGGGGCATGCTCGCGTAATTGGGTCTCGATCGTGGTGTCCGTATGTTTTTGTAGATTGCTGTCAAGGCCGGTGCGCACCGTCAGGACGCGATCGTCGCCGAGTTTTTTTTCGTCGGCGAGTTTTTTGACTTCTTCGTAGGCGTAGTCGAGATACCAATCCGGAGTGAGGTCGCGGCTGCGATCGACCGGTGTCGCGGGATTGCGCAGGGCTGCGTAGATTTGACCCTCGGTCAGGTAGCCGGTCTCGACCATATTGTTCAAGACATCGTTCGCGCGCGCGCGGGCGGCGGGCAGATTGATATGGGGCGCATATTTGGTTGGCGCCTTGAACAGACCGGCAATCATCGCGGCTTCGGCGAGCGAGAGATCCCGCACGGATTTCCCGAAATAGAATTCCGCGGCGGCCTGCACGCCGAAAGCGCCGCCCCCCAGATAGGCACGATCCAGATAGAGCCGCAGAATCTCCCGCTTGGGAAGACGGAACTCAAGCCAGACGGCGAGATACGCCTCCTTGATCTTACGTTCCAGCGTTCGCTTGTTCGAAAGAAAGAGATTTTTCGCCAGCTGCTGGGTGATCGACGAGCCGCCCTGGACGACCGAATCAGCCCGTGCATTCACGGTCAGCGCGCGCAGCGTGCCGATGACGTCGACGCCGAAGTGCTCAAAGAATCGCCTGTCCTCGGTCGCGACGACGGCGTTGATCAAATTTGGCGGCAGTTCGTCGAACGACACCTTATCATCGTGCCGAATGCCGCGCCGTCCGACCTCCTGGCCATAGCGGTCAAGAAAGGTGACCGCGAGATCGGTCTTTTTCAGCCAATCGTCGGAGGTCTCCAGGAAAGCGAGACCGGCAAGCGTGAGAGCCACGACGCCGAGGCCAAGCCCAATATTCAGCGTTTCGCTGGCAAGCTCATTCAGGACGCGCCGCCAGCCAGCGATATGGAATCCATCCATGAAGGTGGCGAAGGACGCATAGCGTTCGCGCGATAGCTCCATACTCGTATGGAGGGAGGAATCGACAAAAGCATCGAAGTCGAGCAAGGCACGCCCGATCTTCTGGCGAAGACGCGAAAATCCTGAACCTTCAGACAAGCTTCTTTGCTCCCACGCCGGCAGGGTGACCTATAATTGACGCACGAACAGTGTAGCAATCCTCTTGACGTTTGCCAAAGCGAAGTGGCAAGCGTTGGGTTCGCGCAGGATATAGGTCAAATAGGATGCCCCCGCCGCCGCCGCCAGCTTTGCCGTCCGGGCCGCGCGCAAAAGCCCGGCGCCGCAAACCGGCGCTTACGGTGTCCGCCCCTTTCTGGAAGCAAAAGCGGCTTGAAGACTTAAATCCCGCCGAGTGGGAAAGCCTGTGCGATGGCTGCGGCCGCTGCTGCCTTGTCAAGCTGGAGGATGAAGACACGGGTGAAATTCATTTCACCGACATCGCGTGTAAACTCTTCGATAAGGGAACCTGCCGCTGCGCTGATTATGCGCACCGGAGCCGCAAAGTGCGCGACTGCATCAAACTGACCCCAGCCAAGGTCCGCGAACTCCCATGGCTGCCGCCCAGCTGCGCCTATCGCCTGGTCGCTGAGGGCCGCGATCTTGCCTGGTGGCATCCGCTGGTCTCGGGATCGGCCATAAGCGTGCACGAAGCAGGGGTTTCCGTGCAAAATCGGGCCGGGCCAACCGAAAATAAGGTCAAACTTGCCGATTATCCCGATCATATCGTGGATTGGCCGGGGAAAAAGCCGCGAATAGCCCAGCCAAAACCGGCAAGATAGGCGTTAGAAAACAACCCTAAGCTTAGCTATTTTTCTGGGTTTGTGATCTCTGTCAAGGAAGGGGTTGCTAAGCCAAGCCATAAACGCTTATACCTTTAAAACATAAATTCTATAGACTTAAAAATTAGGAGTCCAAAGCCATGTTAGAGGGCAAAACAATGGACATGATCGACAAGCGGATTTTGCGCATCGTCCAAAAAGATGCTCGCCTGTCGATCGGCCAAATCGCCACACAGGTGGGGCTCTCGCAAACGCCATGCTGGAAAAGGCTGCAACGGCTTGATTCCTCGGGCGTGATCAAGCGCCGTATTGCGTTGCTTGACCCCGTCAAACTCGGGCTGGGGCTGACCGTTTTGGTCTCGATCGAAGTGGGCGATCACGCCGGCAAGTCGCTGGCCCGCTTTGCTGCCGAAATCGCCGCGATGGAGGAAGTCATGGAATTTTACCGGCTGGCCGGCGATGTCGATTATTTCCTGCGGGTCGTGGTGCCCGACGCCGCCGCATTCGACACGTTTTACAAACGTTTGATCGAAACCATGCCACTCAAAAAGGTAACGTCACGCTTCGCCTTGGAGAACATCAAATCTGAGACAGCCTATCCGATCAACGGCTAACATTCCATTCCGCCGGTTTTTTGGGGAGAGCTAAAGCTAAACAATTTTTGTTCCAGTGTGCCAGGACCTGTTTCCCAGCAAGGCTCTATAGCCGCCGCCAAATGTCTGTTAGTTTCGCGTGGGGCGCAACAGCGCGCCTCGAACGCGGAGCGGGGCCATTCATTTGCATCAGGGAACGGGCCATGGGGTTCAATTGCGCGGCCGCATGATCGATCCCGCGCGGAGGACTGAGAGCCTTCCGGGGGACTCTTCTGGCGAGGACAGATCTTTCCTTCGTTTGCCCCTGGTCAGTGTCATCGTCATCAATTTCAATTATGGGCGTTTCTTACGGGCGACGGTCGAGTCCGTATTGGGTCAGACCTATCCAAATGTCGAATGTATCGTCGTCGACAATGCCTCGAGCGACGAAAGCGGCACCGTGTTGCAAGCGATCGAGGCGCGCGATGCGGGTGTGAAGATTATCCGCCGTGCCGAAAACCGCGGTCAAACCCCGGCGGCGCTGGAAGGACTGGCCGCGTCGAAAGGGCCATATGTCATTTTTCTCGACGCCGACGATCTTCTCCTCCCAGGGTGCGTCGAGACACATGTCTTCGTCCATCTGTCGTTGCGCGTTCACGTCGGATTTACATCCGGCGACATGCTCCAGATGTCCGGCGATCAGATCGTTCTTGGGACCGAGCACGCTTTCAACCGGGTCTTGCTGACCGGCCGTGGCATCAAGCCCCGCGCGGTGCGCGCCTACCAGCATGCGTCCGGCGGGATTTGGCCGGGGGAAGATTTCGACCGGCGCGTGCTCGACACGATTCGGTTTGTTGGCCTCACCCATCAATGGGTCTGGGCGCCGACATCGGGCAATTGCTTTCGCCGCGACGCGCTTTGCTTGTTTGCCGACAATCCGGCGCTGCAAGATCTCAGGACCGGAACAGACCTCTATTTCTGCCTCGGAATCAATGCCGTCAGCGGCAGTGTCTTGATTGACGCTCCGGTCGCGGTGTATCGCTTGCACGGCGGCAACATCTATTCGCAAAGGCCCCAGTTGAACCATGTTCTTTGCTATGAACCTGGCGGCACTGGCGACAGCAATGCCAATGCACGAGCGGTGTTGGCCGATCAATTGATTGGGCGGGCGGATCGTTTCGTCGAACGCGGCTGGATTTGGATCCATTATCTATGGCTGTTGTGGCGGATGGATTGCGAAAATCCTGATCCTTTGCTGCCGGCATGGAAACGCCGCTCGTGTGTGGCGGCGGCGCTCGTCAAAAACTATGATAATGTCGCACCGTTGCTTGGGACGTGGCCAATAAAGGTCTGGCTGGCTTTGCGCTTGGTGCCTTGGAAAGTCATTTCGAGCCTGGGAAAAAAACCCGTCAGCTGAGTGGCACGGTCTGTTTGAGGCCCGGCAACTTCTGCCCAATTTTCCTCGTGTCACTGTTTGTCAATAAAATTGAGTTGAATCCTCTCCTATGCCCTGTTTTTTCTTCTCAAATCTTGCGGTGCGATTCTTGTGGTGCGGCCTGGTTTACCGATCTGCAACACGTGAAAGCTTTGCGGGCGTGGAAGCCTAGGATCATTCTAAGCTGCACAATGGATATGTTCAACATGGGTGCTTTCTTGCCTTGGTGGCTGCCGCTTTCTTTTGTCGCGTGGGCAGCGCAAATGGCTGTCTTTCACGGTGTCGGGCTGTTTTTTGAATGGTGCGACCGGACGGGAGTTCTCGCTTCTTTCAAGGTGCGCGACATTGAGCGTCTGACGTATTTCCAGCTGCTGCCGCGGGTTCTGTTCAACCAAATCTTTATCCTGCTCCCGGCCATGGTTGCGTTTCAGTTCGCTGGGCTGGCTTTTACTGGCGCTCCGCATTTGACTGCCGTGCATTTTGTGGCTGCAATGCTCTTTATGGGCGTCGGCCATGACGTGGTCCAATATGTTTTCCACCGTTTTGTACTGCATAGGCCTGGCTTGATCCGGACACTCGGCCACAGTGTCCATCATTCGACGGGAGCCAGCAAAGGCATCAGCGCTTGTTTCATGAGCCCCGCCGATTTTTTTCTCGAGATCGTGCTTCCCTATCTCGTTCCTCTGTCGCTCGTTGGCGCTGGCGCCGATGTGGTGTTCCATGTGACCGTCGCCAGTCTTGGCGCGTTTGGCGGGCTCTATGAACATTCCGGTTATGATTTTGCGGTGCGGTTTGCAAAGGGCAACGATTCCGGTTTGCGGCGGCCCATTGCGTGGCTCGCCGCCGCGCTGACGAGCAAGGCGCATGGCGAGCATCATCGCCGCAGCAATGTGAGTTTCAGCGACGGATTTGGCTCGCCGGGTATTTGCGACACGTTTTTTAAGACCCGTTGGGATATCGTTGAAGCGGCTCGCAAAGCTGATGCTTTGCGAATCATGGATTCAAAAAGATAGAATGGTTTTGGCAAAGAGCCCTGAAAGATCGTGCTGAGGAACCAATGCGCAAATTTCTGGCTACGTTCCTTGCTATGTTTTTTGTCGTGGCAGTGTACCCCCTGGCTTTGCTCGCCAACGAGCCGAAGGCAACCGCGATATTTCCAGTGGAACTTTGGGATACCAGCGGCGAGGGGATCAAACCAGGTCAGACGGAGCGCCTAAAGCTAACCACCGACAAACTTGCCGAGCTTCTCGAACGTACAGGCCGCTATCGCAGCCTCGATCTTTCGGCCTTCACCGCGCGGGTCGCGGCGACAGAGCCCCGTTACACTTGCAACGGCTGCTGGCTTGGCGTTGCGCGCGACGCCGGCGCGGATCTCGCCGTCCTTGCTGTGGTGCATAAAGTCTCAACGCTAGTTTCCTCTGTCGATCTTTATGTCGCCGACGTTAAAACTGGCGAATACATCGCGCATGTCGATGCGCAGTTCCGCGGCGATGACGATCGAGCCTATCTTCGCGCTTTTGAATTTCTCGTCAACGAGCGGCTTGACCATAAATAGGTTTTCCGCGAGCGGCGGCAGCGCCAATTCAAGGCTCAAATCCTTCAAAAATAGTCTGGTCAGCCCACATACGCCCATGCGCGAGATCCCTTTGCGAACGCACGGTCCAAGTCATGACCGGCATTCCGGCGGCCACCCGGCAGAGCATTGGGACAGCATGGGGCAGATCACCAAGGTTCCACGAGAGAAAGTCAGGCCGGGTGAGTGGAAAGTCGCTGAGATCGACAAGACTCCTGCGCCGCTCCGGCGGAAGCTGCAACCATTCTTCGTCATCGTAGCGGGCTTGCGCGACGAGGCCGAGCGGACATCGCACGCCGGTGGCCCGCAGATAGATGAGCACCGCCGGATCGAAGCTTTTCAAACACACCGGACCTGGATAGGCGGAGACGCTGGTCAGGGCGCGGGCGGCGAGCCGCATATCGCCATCATAACGGCTTTTGATCTCGACGATCACAGGCACGCGGCTATCGATGATCGCGAGAAATTTCGCTAACGAATCGATGTGTTGATCGCATTCTTTATAGGCCAAGCGCTCAAGTTCGCTTGCGGTAAAACCATCGACGCGGCCATGCGCCCGCATCAAACGGTCTAAAGTAAAATCATGGAAGACGACAGCTTCGCTATCTTTCGAGCATTGGATATCGCATTCGATCGCGTAACTTTTGGCGATTGCTGCCGCTGCAGCGGCAGGGGTGTTTTCGATCACTCCGGATCGTTGTGAATGGAGCCCCCGGTGCGCGATGGGCCGCGCGGTCAGCCAGTTGGGTGCATTGACTGTGTGTGGCGTCAAGAGGCCGCGATCTCGAACAAGGCCTCGATCTCGACAGCGCAATTCAATGGCAATTCGGCGACGCCGACCGTGGATCTTGCATGGCGGCCGCTGTCGCCCAAGACCTCGACGATAAAATCCGATGCACCATTCATGACACCTGGGAGACTGGTGAAACCGGGTGCCGCATTGATAAATCCGCCGAGTCTTACGCAGCGCGAAATCTTGTCGAGACTGCCCAACGCCACCTTGGCTTGCGCGAGAATGTTGATGACACATAAGCGGGCAGCCGCCTTTCCGGCAGCCTCGGATACGCCCGCGCCGACTTTGCCGATGTGCGCGGGATCAAGCTTGGCGTCCGGTCCGAAAGCAAGCTGTCCGGAGATGAAAAGCATCGAACATGACACGACAAAGGGAAGATAATTGGCGACAGGAGCCGCAGGGGAGGGCAACTCTATTCCCAATGCCGTCAATCTCGCTTCGACCGTCATCACGCATCCTCGATTGTGAAACCTACCCAAAAGCGCAAAACCGGTTGATTGTAAAGCTTGCGTGGATTTGCAACTGCGAGAGGGGTTGCCAGTGATGCCTTGAAATCCTAAACTCGGGCGTCCGATCAGTTTCGGTCAGGCCACAGTATGTAAGGGGATGCGGGCGGCAAAGAGAAACCATGCGCGGTCGGCCAGCGGCGAGACGCAGGCTTTCAACGAAGTGCGGCATGCAGACGCCAGATCCGTGTTTCCCGGCTTTGAGTAGAACTTAGCCGGTCTTTGACCCCTTAATTGTTGGAGAATAGTAGCTTATGCTTGCAAGTCATGCCCGCCTGCTGTTCGCAGCTGGAATCGTCCTGACCCTCTCGGCTTCTGATTCAGAGCAATTCCTGGTATCCGCGTCGAAAGCGGCGACGGCTATGCCAACGCCGCAGGCGAACGCGCATCCTAACAAGACACTTTCGCTTGTCTCGCATCGTGCGGTGTATGAATTGACGCTGGCGAAATCGGTGGGCACCAAAAGTCCGACGGCCGCGCATGGACGTATAGCATTCGACTTTACCGGTTCCGCTTGCGATGGTTACGTTCAAAATTTCCGGCAACTGACGGAATTGCAGCCGGCCGAAGGACCGACGCGTGTGTCGGATATGCATTCGGCGACGTTTGAGGACGCGGACGGCCGGAGTTTTGACTTCAAAGTTCAAACAAGTATCGACAGCGCCACGGCCGAGGCGGTCGATGGAAAAGCGTGGAAATCCGGGAACGGCCGCTTGTCGGTCAACCTTACCAAGCCAAAGCGCAGCAAAGTCGAACTTGATGCCGGTGTGGTCTTTCCAACCGAACATTTGAAACGCATTCTGGCGGCGGCGATCGCGGGCGAGAATCTGCTGGAAGTCAAAGTCTACGACGGTTCCGAAACCGGCACCAAAATTTATGAAACGACGACCTATATAGGGCGGCCGATTGCCGATCCCGCCGTCGAGAAAGCAGCTCACATTCCGGAACTCGACAATATTCGCCGCTGGCCTGTTTCCATCAGCTATTTTGACGGCGGCAAAAAAGACGACGGGCCAAGTTATATTTTGTCATTCGACCTCTATGAAAATGGCATTTCACGCGCGCTCAAACTTGATTATGGCGATTTCGTTCTCGCTGGCGAAATGTCCAGTCTCGAGCTTCTGAACGAACCCGCCTGCACGAAATAAATCGATGTTTTGGTGTCATGAGCGAGCCGGAAATCATATGCGAGACGGCAGGTTCGTGTGGCATCATCACCCTCAACCGTCCCAAGGCGCTCAACGCCCTGACCTTGAACATGGTACGGGAAATGGCCGCCGTGCTCGACAAATGGGAGAGGGATGCAGCGGTCGGCCGGGTCATTGTCAGGGGCAGTGGCAATAAAGCTTTTTGCGCGGGCGGCGACATCCGGAAAATGTATGAACTTGGCAGGGCCGGGCGCCACGCGGATCAGCTGACCTTTTGGCGCGAGGAATATCAGCTCAATCGCCGCATCAAGCTGTATCCGAAACCCTATATTGCTTTGGCGGACGGGATCGTCATGGGCGGGGGCGCCGGTATCTCCATTCATGGCTCGCTTGTTGTTGCGGGAGAAAATTTTACCTTTGCCATGCCGGAGGCCGGCATTGGCTTTGCGCCCGATGTGGGCGCGACTTTTTTTCTGCCGCGCTTACCGGCGCATGTTGGGACTTATCTCGCCTTGACCAGCGCCCGTATGACGTGCGGCGACGCTCTTGCTTTTGGAATTGCGCAAGCACATGTTCCTGCCGCCCAGCACGTGCACATCGTGCAACGACTGATTGATGGCGAGAAGATCGACGCGGCAATCGCGGCCGAACGGGCGGCATCGCCCATCTCGGTGCTCGCCCCGCAAAGCACCTTGATCGCACGCTGCTTCTCCGCCGCAAGTGTTTCCGCGATTCTCGCCAATCTCGATGACGAAAGCAGGGCTGGATCGGATTTCGCGCGTTCGGCGGCGCATGCAATCCGTTCCAAATCGCCGACGAGTCTTGCGATTGCTTTGCGGCAAATGCAGATTGGCACCAAGCTTGGCATCGAAGAGGCTTTGCGGACCGAGTTCCGCATCGTTTCGCGGATTGTCAAAGGCCAGGATTTCTATGAGGGAGTGCGCGCCGTGATCATCGACAAGGACAATCGCCCTCGCTGGAATCCATCCGCGATCGAGAGCCTCAATTCATCTTACATCGATTCATATTTCGCGCCGCTTGGCGGCCATGAACTCGATTTTACTCCGCAAGCCGCCTCATGAAATTCTCCCGCGGACTAAGCAAAGTTTCGGTGCCCCCTGATTCCGGGGCTGCCATTCGCCTCAGCGAACCGTCGCTGAGTGCCGTCAAGGAAGATCAGGCAGGGCTTCAATTGGTCGTGTTCATGCGCCTGCTCGCGGGACTTTGGGTCATCCAAGGGCTTTGGCAATGGGGCGCGATCCTGCTGCCGTCGCAAACATTCCTGGACACGTTGAGCTCCGTGCGCGGCGGCACGGTGATTTTTTTCGCGATTTTTGATCTGGTCGCGGCGGTTGGATTGTGGCTGGCGGCCCCGTGGGGAGGGGTGATCTGGCTGCTGGGCGCGATCGCGCAAATCTTGGTCACTTTAGGCGTGCCGGGTTCCTTTTCGATGTTCTGGGCCTTTGCCAATATAATTTTGATCGTTGTTTACTTCGTGCTGACGTGGCGGGCGGGCCACGCAACGACAGCGCCCGGCCAGATATTCAGACGCTAATTGGATTTATGGCATTGCGTGGCGGATGTTACCGACGCCGCCCCGGACGCACCGGCAAAGGATCGCTCTCCAGCAGGCCGAAGAGCAGATGATCTTGCCATACCCCGTCGATCCGCAGATAGGCGCGCGCGTAGCCCTCCCTTGTAAATCCGGTCCGTTCCAAGAGTTTTCTCGAAGCTTCATTGTGTGGCAAGCAGGAGGCCTCGATGCGGTGAAGACGGAGCGTGGCGAAGGCATAGCCGGTCACCACACGGACGGCAGCGGACATCAAACCCTGCCGCGCATACACCTCCCCGATCCAATAGCCGAGCGTTGCCGCTTGCACCACGCCGCGCTTGACCTGTCCGAGAGTGAGGCCGCCCGCCAGCACATCGTCGTCGCGAAAGAGCAGGAAAGGATAAGCCTCGTCATTGTTGATTTCTTGCTGGTTGCGTTTAACCCGGCGCCGGAAGGCGGAGCGCGTCAGGTCGTCACTGGGCCAGGTCGGCTCCCACGGTGTCAAAAACCTGCGGCTTTGAGCTCGTAACGCGCCCCAGGCTTCAAAATCGCCCATCTCTGGCGGGCGCAAATAAAGGCCCTCTCCGCGCACAAGCGTTGGGGCATGGACGGGGGGATAGAGGCGGAAAAGGGCCACGCCGCAGCTCCCTCAGATCCCGCGCAGCCGCGAAGCGATGCGCTCAGGGGTAAACGCCTTCGCCACGGGACCGATCGCGGCGACTGCCGGCGGTGACCGCAGTGCCCGCGCGCCCGCGGCGCGGATTTGCGTGACCTCAAGACGGTCTATGGCAGCAACGATTTCGTCGCGCGTCAGAACCCGGTCGAAAGCCATGAGCTGCCGGGCAATTTGCTCGCAACGGGCACCCGGCGATTCAAGCGCCACGAAGAGAGATACCTTCATTTGCGCCTTGGCTCGCCGGATTTCGGCATCGCTCAAATTCATCGCCGCTTGACCTAGGCAATCAAGCGCCACCGGCAGCAATTCGCCAACATCCTTGGCGCTGGTCGCGGCATAGAAGCCGAACACCCCAGTATCAGAATATCCCCAATGAAAAGCATGGATCGTGTAGGCGAGCCCACGCGCCTCGCGCACTTCCTGAAAAAGACGCGAGGACATTCCGCCACCCACGGCGCTGGCGAAAATCTGCATCGCATAAAAATCTTCATGCGCGTAACTCGTGCCCTCAAAGCCGATCGCGACATGCGCCTGTTCGAGCCGTCGCCGCAATCGCGTGTCGCCCCCCTGGTAGCGGGCCGGTGCGGTTTTGGTCTCGACGCCTTGCGAGGACAGACGCCCGAAGCACCGTTCGGCCTCGGCGCAAATCGTAGCGTGATCAACGGCTCCGGCCGCCCCGATCACCGTCACGCCAGTCCGGTAATGAGAATCGAGATAGGTGCTGATGGCCTCCCTGCCGAACCCGGAAACCCGTTCCTTGGTGCCGAGAATGGGGCGCCCGATTGGTTGATCTGGAAAAGCGGTGGCATTCAACAATTCGAAGACAAGATCGTCCGGGGCGTCTTCGACGGCGCCAATTTCCTGCAAAATAACACCTTTTTCGCGCTCAAGTTCGACGCTGTCGAAAGTGCTGTCGGTCAAAATATCAGCGAGAATATCAAGCGCGAGGGGAACATCGGCGGCCAAAACATGCGCATAGTAAGCGGTGTGTTCGGTGCTGGTTGCCGCGTTGAGATCACCGCCTGCCGTTTCGATCTCCTCGGCGATATCGCGCGCCGAGCGCCGCCGCGTTCCCTTGAATGCCATGTGCTCGAGAAGATGCGACAGGCCATGCTCGTTGGCTCTCTCGTGACGCGATCCGGCGCCGACAAAAACCCCAAGCGAGGCGGTTTCAAGATGCGCCATGCGTTCGGTCGCGATTCGCAACCCAGACGGCAAAGTGGTGATTTCGACGCTCATGAGGCGGCTCGTTTGGTCGCGACATGGGTGGCGCGGGCGCGAATGAACCGCTCGATTTCATTTTGATCGTTGGGCAAAACCGAAAATCTCTCTTTCTTGTCGAAAAGGCCCGCGAACTGACGCGGCGGTTCCGGGCGTATGCCAATTGCTTGGGCGATCGCATCTGGAAACTTGCCAGGATGCGCGGTTCCGAGGACAACAAGCGGGCTGGCCCCCAGGTGTCCGGCCTTGCGAGCCGCGCACAACCCCACGGCTGTGTGCGGGTCGGCGAGATAGCCAGCTTCCCGCCAGCTCTGGGCGATTTCCCGTGTGGTTTCCGCCTCGCTGACACTAAAGGCGTCGAACTCGTCCCGGATTGTCTGGAGGGGGCCTGTCTCGATGGTAAACTTTTGCGATTGGTGCAATCCCGCCATCAAGCGGCGGAGGGCAGCTGCATCGCGTCCTTGCACTTCGAAAAGCAGCCTCTCAAAATTCGACGATACCTGAATATCCATTGAGGGCGATTGGGTGGCCTGAACCGTTTGCACCGCATACTGACCACTTTCTAGGGTGCGTGAAAGAATATCGTTGGAATTTGTCGCGATCACCAGCCGGTCGATTGGCAGGCCCAGGCGTTTGGCCATCCATCCGGCGAAAATATCGCCGAAATTGCCGGTCGGCACGACAAAAGACATTTTCCGGTGCGGGCCGCCCAGCACAGCAGCACTCGTGAAATAATAGACGGTCTGGAAAAGAATGCGCGCGAAATTGATCGAATTCACACCGCATAGATTCAGGTCTTCGCGCAAAGTCTTATGATTGAACATGTTTTTCACGCAGGCCTGGGCATCGTCGAACGTGCCTTCCACCGCGATGGTATGGACATTGTCCGCTTCCACCGTCGTCATTTGTCGCCGTTGGACGTCTGAGATGCGGCCATGCGGGTAAAGGATGAAGACATCGACTTGCGGCAAGCCAGCAAAGGCGGCAATTGCCGCAGCGCCTGTATCTCCGGAGGTCGCACCTATGATGGTTGCCCGTTCGCCACGCGCTTCGAGGACATGATTGATGACTCTGGCGAGCAGTTGCATCGCCAGATCCTTGAAGGCAAGCGTCGGCCCATGAAACAATTCCAGCACGAACAGATTTGAATCGAGCTGAGTTAAGGGGGCAATCGCCGGGTGCCGGAAATTTTTGTAGGCAGCCGTGATCATCTCCCTCAGGGCCGGTGTCGGAATGCCTCCCGCTACAAAGGGCGCGATAATCGCCTCAGCGACTTCGGTATAGGGCCTGCCGGCGAAACCGGCGATCGTGGCATCCGGGAGGCGTGGATAAGCTTGCGGCAAATAAAGGCCACCGTCCGGCGCGAGGCCCGCCAGCAGTGTCTCAACGAAGGGAACCGGCGTCGCCTCGCCGCGTGTCGAAATGTATTTCACGTGGTGACCTTGCGCCTCTCGCGGGCAGGATAAACTTTGTCTCTCTAACATAATGCACCGAAAGGGAAATCGTAACCCGCGCGCGCCTCCCGGCGCCAGCTGCTTTTCAGCGTCTTTGGCAAGCGAAAGCGATGAAGACGCCGATCAGAGCCAAAGCCAGGCCGAACCAGGTCAAGGCATAGGAAAAATGATTATTGGGGATGTTGCGCTCGGTCGCGCCACCTTTTGGCCAGCCGCCCGGAACGAGGCTCTCGTCGGCATCGACACTGAAGGGTGCCGTATTGGCCAAACCAAAATGCCTTGCGATCAAGCCTGGGTCGCGTGTGAAATAGTTTCCAGCCGCCGGATCGTCTGGAGGGGTAAAGAAATTGCGCGTTTCCGGCTGACGCATCAGACCGGTGAGTGTCGTTTCGCCTTCGATGAGTCCAGCTTTCCGGCTGTTTTGCTGCTTACGATCGAGCGGTACAAAACCACGATTGACGATGACGATGCCGCCTGATTTCAGCCGCAACGGCGTCAACACGTGGTAGCCGGGCTGATTGTCAGCACTGCCGCCCGAGGGCCGGAATACCAGCACTTCCTCGCCATTTTCAAAGGTTCCCGTGAGGGTGACATGCCGGTATTCGTAATCCTCCGGACGCAACGCCGGCCAGTCCGCGACCGGCGACAGCGGCTGCGGCGCGGCACTTGTCCGCGCCTCGATGTTCGCGATCAAGCCTTCCTTCCAGGCAAGGCGACGGAGCTGCCACACTCCCAGCGACACGAGAATTGCGGCCGCCACGCAAGTAAATGCGGCGGGCCAAACAAGGCTCCCCCTGGGTCGCGGCATGATTTTACTCTTTCAGGCGTCCTTGTTCAGCCTTGTTGCGATATTGCAGGGCAATAAGAATTCCTTTCAGAGGACGCAAAAGTCCAAGACACACAACAAGCGTGAGGGGAAGAAAAACGACGAGATGGACCCAGAACGGCGGCTCATATTGCAGCTCCGTCCAAAGCGCCGCGCCGAGCACGAGAAAACCACCGAGGAGGGTAACGAAGACCGCCGGGCCATCACCAGAATCGGCAAAGCCAAGATTGAGGCCACAAGTGCTGCAGCGAGGCGCAAGGGTAAGAAAACTGGAAAAGATTTTGCCTCGCCCGCACCGTGGGCAGGTTCCCGTGACCCCGCATACGAAAGCTGATTGCGGCGCATAGGGTTGTCCGGCACTCATTCATTTTCCTAACAGCATTTGGCAGCGGCGTGCAAAAAGGGCGGCACGAGGCCGCCCTTGGTCCTTGCCATGAGCGGCGTTATCAACGCTCGATCACACCTCCCCAAGATCCCCACACATAAATGCAGGCGAACAGGAACAGCCAGACCACGTCGACGAAATGCCAGTACCACGCCGCGAATTCAAAACCCAAATGCTGCTTGCTCGTAAATTGCCCGGCAAACGCCCGCGCTAAGCAAACCGTGAGGAAAATCGTTCCGATGATAACGTGAAAGCCATGAAAACCCGTCGCCATGAAGAAGGTCGATCCATAGATCGAGCCTTTGAACGCGAAGGGGGCATGGGCATATTCAAAGGCTTGAACGCCGGTGAAGGTGGCGCCCAAAAGAATGGTCAAGATGAGCCCAGCCTTCAGGCCGAAACGGTCGTTGTGCAGGAGGGCATGGTGGGCCCACGTGACGGTCGTGCCCGAGGTGAGCAGGAGAAGCGTGTTGAGGAGCGGCAAATGCCATGGGTCGAGCGCTTCGATGCCCTTCGGCGGCCAAATGCCTCCTGTGAATTCGGCTCTTGAAAATTCATTCGCAAAGCCGGGAAAGAGACTCGCATCAAAAAAGGCCCAGAACCAGGCAACAAAAAACATCACCTCCGAGGCGATGAACAAAATCATCCCGTAGCGGTGGCTGATCTGGACCACGTAGGTGTGAAATCCGCCGCGCTCCGCCTCCTCAATGACATCACGCCACCATACGAACATGGTGTAAAGGACGCCGAGGAGGCCGGCGCCAAAGATTAAGCTGCCGGGTTTGATGCCGGCGAAGGAAATATGCTTCATCCATAGGATTGCGCCGGTCGCAAGAACGAAAGCGGCGAACGCTCCGACAATCGGCCAAGGGCTTGGCGCGACGAGATGGTAATCGTGGTTGGGTTTCGCGTGAGCATCCGCCATCGGATTTGTTTTCTCCCGTCTCGTGAACCTAAACTGACAAAGCCGCCAAAAGCAGGCGGCCCAACGTTGACCGCGAGACTTAGCGAAACGGCGTTTGCCGGGATTGGAGCCGCAGGTCAAGGTGACCAAACGTCTCGTTAAAGAGGCTTCTCCTTGGCCGCTATGGTGTCTTGCGTTGGACGTTTGGCCGCATAAAGGGTGTAGGAAAGGGTAATGGTCTCAACCCCCGCCATGGTCGCATCCTTTTCAAGCTCGGGGTCAAGGAAGAAAACAACCGGCAATTCCAGCGTTTCGCGGGGGCCGAGCTTTTGATCTTTGAAACAGAAACAGGCGATTTTGTCGAAATAAGCGCCCGCGCTATCGGGGCTGACATTGAAGGCGGCCCGCGCCAAAGTCACTTGATCCGACATATTCGTGATCTTGTAAAATACGGTCGCGGTCTTGCCGGTACGCAGTTTGATTTCTGGCGTTTCGGGCACAAATGTCCAGGCGAGGCCGGGACCAACATTGGCATCGAACCGCACGATCAAATCACGTTCACCCTGAGATGAGGAGTTAAGCTTGGCAACCTGCGGTGTTCCCCCATATCCGGTCGCGGCGCAATAGGCGCGGTAAAGCGGCACCGCAGCGAATGACAGGCCAAGCATGGCAAGGCTCGCGGCGCCTGCCGAAAGAGCGATCAGACGCTTGCGCCGGAAGCCAGTGGCCGGGGGAACTTCCTGCAATGTCACGGCGCGCTGCTCACGGAAGTTCTCACAACGGCCGGTTGAGTACACCAGGACCAAGCTTGGCGATCGTGACGGCATAGAACAAGAGGGCGACGCAGCCGATCGCCAGGCCGATCGCGATGTTGCGCTGCCGCCGGGCTTTGAGTTGCTCCGGCGTCAGCACGAGACCCTGTATTTTGCGCTCCATCTTCATGCCTCACCCTGCCAGGATCGAGACCAGCATCGCCAGCATCCGTTCACCGGCAATGACCGCGAAAAGCAAAAAGAGATAGAGGATCGAAAAGCCGAAGAGCTGCATCGCGCAGCGATCAACCCGCGGGCCAGTCCGAATATAGAAAACGCGTGCCGCGAACACCAGCATCACCACGCCCAGAGCGCTTGCAATAATGCCGTAAGCCAAGGAGGTAATGCCCATGAACCAAGGCACCAGGCCAAGCGGAGCAAGAACAAGCGCATAAAGAAGAATATCGCGGCGGGTGCGATCGGCGCCCTTCACATTGGGCAACATGGGAATTCCGGCTCGGCCGTACTCATCGGACTTCACCAGGGCAAGAGCCCAGAAATGAGGGGGTGTCCAGACAAAGATGATCGCGAAAAGGGCGATGCTCGCGAGGCCGATCTCCCCCGTTGCGGCGGCGTAGCCGACAATCGGCGGTAAGGCTCCCGCGGCACCTCCGATCACGATATTCTGCGGGGTCGAACGTTTGAGCCACATCGTATAAACGACGACATAAAAAAAGATGGTGAACGCAAGAAGCGCGGCGGCAAGCCAATTGGCGATGATGCCGAGGGTCATCACCGACAACACCGACAGCACCAAGCCAAAACCGAGCGCATCGTCTCGATGCATCCGGCCAGCTGGAATAGGCCGCTTTTGCGTCCGACGCATCAGTGCGTCGATGTCGGCATCGTACCACATGTTGAGGGCGCCCGACGCACCCGCGCCGATCGCGATGGCGAGTAGCGAGGCAAAGCCCACAACCGGATTGACATGCGAGGGCGCGATCAGCAGCCCCGTGAGCGCCGTGAAGATCACGAGCGACATGACACGCGGTTTCAACAGCGCCAAATAGTCGGAGGGACTCGCTACCGAAACATGGAAATTTTCAGCAACGCCAAAATCATTTTCGCTGATCAAACTCATTTGCACCGTTTCGGGCGTGGCGAGACGCCAAATGCCGATTTCAAAGATATCTTCTCAAGTCGCGGACACGCCGCGAACTTCAGTGGTCGGACCCGGTGATGACCGGAAGCGTCTCGAAGGTGTGGAACGGCGGCGGAGACGATAAGGTCCATTCGAGCGTGGTCGCGCCCGGACCCCAGGGATTGTTGCCAGCCAGCCGCTTCTTGGTGAAAGCGTCATAAAGCAGGTAAAGAAACAAAAGGGCGCCGACGCCGGAGAGATAGGCGCCGTAGGATGAAACCCGGTTCCACAGCGTGAAGGCATCCGGATAATCGATATAGCGGCGCGGCATCCCCGCGAGGCCAAGGAAATGCTGCGGAAAAAAAGTGATATTGACGCTGATGAAAATCACCCAGAAATGCGCCGCGGCGATTGTTTCATTGTACATATAGCCGGTCATCTTCGGGAACCAATAATAGAACCCGGCGAAGATCGCGAATACGGCGCCAAGCGACAGCACGTAGTGGAAGTGCGCGACGACATAATAGGTTTCATGGAATGCGCGGTCGACGCCGGCATTGGCAAGAACGACACCCGTGACGCCACCGACAGTGAACAGAAAAATGAACCCCACCGCCCACAACATCGGAGGCCGGAAAGAAATCGAGCCACCCCACATGGTCGCGATCCATGAGAACACTTTGATGCCCGTAGGCACCGCGATCACCATGGTGGCGAAGACGAAATAACGCTGTGTATCGAGCGACATGCCGACCGTGTACATATGATGCGCCCAAACCACCAGGCCGACGAAGCCGATCGCCACCATGGCGTAAGCCATGCCGAGATAGCCAAAGATGGGCTTACGGGAGAACGTCGAAATGATCTGGCTGATGATGCCAAAGCCGGGAAGGATAAGGATATAAACTTCCGGGTGACCAAAAAACCAGAACAAATGCTGGAATAAAAGCGGATCGCCGCCGCCGGAAGGATCGAAAAAGGTCGTGCCGAAATTGCGATCGGTCAGAAGCATGGTGATCGCGCCCGCAAGCACCGGCAGGGTGAGCACGAGCAGGAAAGCGGTCACCAGAATCGACCAAGCGAACAGCGGCATTTTGTGCAGGGTCATGCCGGGAGCGCGCATGTTGAAGATGGTGGTGATGAAATTGATCGCCCCGAGAATCGATGAAGCGCCAGCAAGATGGATGGAAAGAATGATGAAATCCATCGCCGGGCCGGGATGCCCCGTGTTGGCCGAAAGGGGCGGATAAAGAACCCAGCCGCCACCAAATCCCGTCATCCCGGGCGCGCCCTCAACGAACATCGAAATCACCGCCAGGGCAAATGACGACACCAGCAGCCAGAACGACATGTTGTTCATGCGCGGGAAGGCCATGTCCGGCGCGCCGATCATGATCGGAACGAACCAATTGCCGAAGCCGCCGATCAGCGCAGGCATGACCACGAAAAAGATCATGATTAGGCCGTGTGCGGTGATGGTGACATTGTAGAGGTTTTTCGCCGCATCAACCGCCGTTTCAGGCGTCGCGCCATTCACGATTTGGGCGAGATGATTGAAGACTTGGATGCCGGGCTCCTGAAGCTCCATCCGCATCAAAATCGACAAGAAGCCGCCAAAAAAGCCGGCGGCGATGGCGAAAAGGATATAGAGCGTGCCAATATCCTTGTGGTTGGTCGCGAATAGATAACGCCGCCACCCGGTAGGATGGTCATGCGCCGCATGCTCGTCATGCTGTTCCGCCGTGCGTTCCACTATGGTCGCGGACAAGGGCATCTCCTCGAACTTTATGTATGCAGCTAAATTATTGTCCGCTGGCGCCGGGGGCGCCATTGGCAGCGAAATGGACCGGACGGCTCTCTACCGAGGCGAATTTCTTGCTCGCCTCCACAAGCCAAGCCGCATATTTTTCCTCGCTCACGACCCGCACCGCAATCGGCATGTCGGAATGGTCCTTGCCGCAAATCTTGGAGCATTGGCCGTAATAAATTCCCTCTCGCTCGGCTTTGAACCAAGTCTCGTTCATCCGGCCAGGAACCGCGTCGATGCGGATGCCAAACGAAGGAACCGTAAATGAATGGATCACATCCGCCGCGGTCACCTGAAGGTGGACGACCTTGCCCACAGGCACCACCGCTTCGTTGTCGACGGAGAGTTGGCGAATATCACCGGGCTTGAGGTCGGCCGCTTGGATCATCTCGGAATCGAATTCGAAACCGCCGCCTTGATCCTTGGGATAGCTATACGTCCAATACCATTGTTTACCGGTCACCTTTACGGTGACGTCCGCCGGCGGCATGGTCAACTGATGAGTGAGAAGCCGGAATGATGGAATGGCGATCACGACAAGAATCATTACGGGGGCCACGGTCCAGGCAACTTCGAGGCCGGAATGATGGGTCGTTTGCGCGGGCTCCGGATTGGCTTTTTCGTTGAATTTGACAATCACATAGACCAGCAATGCCAAAACGAACACGCAGATCGAAATGATGATCGGCAGCAAGATCCAATTGTGGAAAAATTCAATTTCATGGGCGATCGGCGTCGCGGCTTCCTGGAAACCGATCTGGCCCGGTTCAGGGATCCCATCCGCGAGGGCCGCGCCCGCAAATAGCGAGGAAAGACCGAATAGCGCTGGAAGCGTCAGGCTCCCTGCCAGGACGCGGATGCCTTGGAGCGCGCCGCGTGCCAGGGCAGATCTGGCAAATTCGTAAAAGCGGCTTTCAAGCCGCGGCCGGATTGGCGCGCCTTTCATTTTCTTCCTTTTGCGTCGGTGAGCCCGAGGATTCAAAACCACAAACCCCCGGGAGACGCAACAAGCTGCGTTGCGGCATAAACGCGCGATATTATGCTTGTTCTTCGCTAATTTTTTTTGCGGAAGGCATCGATCGAGACAACCTTAGTCCCGTTTTGGGCGGAATCATCCGGATGCGGGCCCGCCTCGTCCACGGAGGCCTCCTCGACACTTGGGCTTGGACTGGCGGGCTGCCGCGCAGGATCAGCTTCCAGCAGGGGCGGAGTGCTTACTTCGCCGCTCGCGGGCACTGCGTGCAGCCGCGCCGGTCCGGGGTTCCCGGATTCAATGTTCGCCGCCTCATCCTCTACGGCGAATTTCGCCTCGAACCCGACCGAAGGGTCGAAAAATCGGGTCACCGCCTCGAAGGGAATCAGCAGCATTTCCGGCACGTTCCGGAAGGAAAGCCCCACTTCAAACGCGTCGTCGCCGACGGTCAAATCCCAAAACTGATGCTGCAGAATGATCGTCATTTCGTCCGGGTAGAGTTCGCGCATCCGCGACGAAAGCCGCACGCCCTTCGCATGGGTGCGGAAGCTAATGTAAAAATGATGATCTCCAGGCAGGCCGTTACGCGCGGCTCCGTAAAGCACTTGCCGGATGACGCCGCGCAAGGCGTCCTGCACGAGGAGATCATAACGGAGAAGGTCAACCGGCATGCAATCCGCTCTGCTTGGCCAATCTTGAAACGAAACCCATTCAAATGTCAGATGCGGAACATGCGGTCTTCGGGGCAAACTGCCGCGACGGACATGGAGCGCCCGTTTTCTTACATACTCACTTCAAAGAAGTCTGTATTTTCTTGAATGAATTT
Organism: Methylocella sp.; assembly: GCA_036561105.1. Lineage (GTDB taxonomy): Bacteria > Pseudomonadota > Alphaproteobacteria > Rhizobiales > Beijerinckiaceae > Methylocapsa. Next base: position 56,833 of record DATBPZ010000031.1, read on the forward strand.
CCAGTTCCCTAGGCGGGATTTCCAGCAATAAGTGGAGGCTTCTGTTGCCAGGTGCCTCCGGACCCCGCCTTAAAGTGCTACCCTTAAGGACTTAATTTCGGTACCATTACCGCATTACGCGGCAAGAGCCACCGGAGCATAGTTGTCGTTGGCAACTATAAGTTCGGCCCGATGACGGCGGAACCATGCCGGGCAAAAGATCATCCTTTACACTCCCCGTCGAACCTATTTCGCCCCCGCCAAAGCCTGCGGGACGCACCGCAGGCTTTGGTGGAGGCGCCGGGTACCGCCCCCGGGTCCGAAGAGCTTATTTCGACGCCGTTTATCGCCATAGCCGCGCGAGGCAGCAATTTGAATATAACATGACCACGCTTTTTTTAAAGGGGAACACGACGCCTGAAACAAACCCGATGCACACTCAGTGCAAGCGGCGCCTTGGGCGCGTAAGATTGTTCAGCCGCAACATTCCTTTATTGGCTACTTGGCTGGATCAGGCGAGCGCGATAAGCTTTTTTCTCTTAGACCTGCGACTCTTCCTCTGCCAAGGGCAAATTAACTGTAAAGCCCGTTTCTGGTCGCGGTCCTGTCAACAGGCATTGATAATCGATAAACGCGTGCGAACGGGCACCGGTACGGGAGGAAAACCAATGGCGGGCAAAACGGATTTCACGGCCGAGGAATGGAAGACGCTTCTGGAAAGCGTGATGATGGCAGCGCTCGCCGTGACCGCCGCCGACCCCAGCGGGCTTTGGGGAACTCTTAAGGAAAGCATGGCCACCGCGAAAGCGGTGATTGGCGCGAAACACGATGCCAGCGCCACGGAGCTCATCAAGGCCCTCGCTGGAGAATTCGAGACGGGCGAGGGACGCGCCGCCGCCCGCGATGGCCTGCGGACCCAGCTCTCTGGAAAAACGCCCGCCGAGATTGTGTCGAAATCCTTGGAAATCCTGAAGCAGGCGGCGGCCCTGGTCAGCGTGAAATCGCCGGCGGATGCGGCATCCTTCAAGGGCTGGCTTCAGCATATCAGCCAATCCGTCGCCGAGGCTGCCTCGGAAGGTGGCTTTTTGGGGTTTGGCGGCGTCCAGGTCAGCGATGCGGAAAAAGCAACCCTTGCCCAGATCGCGGCAAGCCTGGCCTGACCGTCCGATTCGGTTACCCGGCGCAGGCCATAGCCTTGCACGGAGCAAGTCTGATTTTTCGCCGCGTGGAAAAGCACAGCAACTCGCGCATGCAAAACTATCTCGAACTTCTCGCCAAAATCCTGCGCGACGGCGAAGGCAAAGCCGACCGAACCGGGACAGGTACGCGCTCGATTTTCGGCTATCAGATGCGGTTCGACTTGGCCCGAGGGTTTCCGCTCATCACGACCAAGAAGCTGCATTGGAAATCCATCGTCCATGAGCTCTTATGGTTTTTGCGCGGCGACACGAACATCGCTTATCTCAAAGAGCAGGGTGTCGGCATTTGGGACGAATGGGCCGACCAAAGTGGTGATCTTGGGCCTGTCTACGGCAAGCAGTGGCGGGCCTGGCAGGCCCCGGACGGCCGGGTTATCGATCAGATTTCCGATGTGGTGGAGGAGATTAAGCGGAATCCGTTCTCCCGCCGTCTGATTGTCTCCGCCTGGAATCCCGCGGATCTGCCAGCGATGGCGCTCGCTCCTTGCCATTGCCTGTTTCAATTTTACGTCAGCGAGAACGCCACCGGCACAAAGCGTCTCTCATGCCAACTCTACCAGCGTTCGGCGGATGTGTTTTTGGGAGTGCCGTTCAACATCGCAAGCTATGCCTTGCTGACGGCGCTGGTCGCCCATGTGACCGGCCTCGAGACGGGCGATTTCGTGCATTGCTTCGGCGATGCACATCTCTATCAGAATCATCTCGAACAGGCCCGCTTGCAACTCACCCGGACCCCGCGGCCATTGCCCCAGCTGAAGCTCAATCCAAAGATTGCGTCGCTTTTCGACTTTCGTTTTGAGGACATCACTCTGGAGGGCTATGATCCGTATCCCCCGATCGCGGCTCCGATCGCGATATGATTTCGGGCGAGTTCGCCGCCGTAGCGGTATGGCGTTGACGCTCCAAACCCAGTGTGCGACCAGTTTCCCCGGCCAGGCATAGATCGCGGGGCGGTTAGCTCAGTTGGTAGAGCATCTCGTTTACACCGAGAGGGTCGGCGGTTCGAGCCCGTCACCGCCCACCAATAAAAACAAGAAGTTAATTAGAATATATAAACTAAGACATTAAATAAAAACGGGACCTGCCGCCAACTTCGCCGGATCCGCTCGCTTACATCCCGCCGCCAAACCAAAGCGCCAAGCAGGCAAGAAGCGCGAGTGCAACAAAGGAACCGGCAATGATGTTTTTGAGCATGGGCGGCATAGCATCCCATTGCTCGCCACGCTCATGCAGCCATTCTAAGGGTGATGGGATTCTCATTGACTGTCGCCCTTTGGCATTCGTTGGCGTTAGGCCTACATGCTCCGGATCCAGTTGCAACCGTATCCTGAGCCCCAAATTTCCCTGCATAGGTTGGAACCCGCAAACCGGCTATGGGGTTCAGTTCTGAAGTTTTCATTGGCCACGAACCGTAAACCCATCCACTTGGCTACGAACAACAATGGAGGGCTTCAATCGTGCGCTGTGACCATCTTACGGAATCCCAGATTGAACAAAAGATCCAAGAAACGGCCGATGGTTTAAAAGCGGAGCGCCAGTACGTCGATCTCGCTCAGGCCCGTGGCCTTCCCTATGACCTAACGACGCAGAATCAGGTCATCGAAAGCCATCAAAAGATTATCGCAAACTTGGAAAATGACATGGAAGACCTGCTTGCGGCGCGTGCCAAGCATAAGCTGGGATGAACCGGCTCGGCGTTGCAACAGAGCCACACGTCGATCCATTGATGCGCCAGGCGAGTTATCATCGAAATTTTGACGCAATGTCTGGAGCAAATACGCTGCGTGATGATGTTTCTCAAGGATGAAGCGTCAAGTTGCCACGGGTCTGGCATAATGCCCCGATAAGAGGTCTCAGACTTGTCGCCACCTCTCCCGCGCTCACGCCAGCTGCGCGCAACCACTTACCGCTTGGCAACCCTCAGCATTTTAAGATCGCCCGTTTCATGTGCCGCCAGCACCGAGGGGATCGGCGGTCCGAGCGTTTTTGCCGCCGGCGCTTTTGCGAATCGCAGCGACCGGCATTACGCGCACGCTTGACTTGCTCCCGCGCCTATCCTATCCGGCATGTCTCCACTGGCGGGCCGCGCCGCCTAATGCGGGGGAGTAGCTCAGTTGGTTAGAGCGCCGGCCTGTCACGCCGGAGGTCGCGGGTTCAAGTCCCGTCTCTCTCGCCAGTAAGCTTTATCCCAAATGCAGTAAAGTTTGTTAGAGTATCCAAGGCCTGGTTGTTAGACTTCTGGCCTCCTCATGTTCTTCCACCGACCCTCGATTCATGCCCGGTCTACGGCTTCAACAGCTCACCTATCGACCGGCAAAGTGATTCGGTGAAGCTCTTCATTTGTCGACATGCTATTCGCCAGCTTCGACCCGATTTGCGAGGCGATGGCCCCGGCAGCTAGAACCTCGACCGCCACCGACTGACGCAACAATCTGATCGAGCCGCGCAGTGCGTCGTGCCGGACCCGCCGCTGTCACTGTCGGGATCTCCGTCCATGTTGCACTGGAAAGGGCTCACATAAGCCTCAGGCTATCATCGAGACACGTATTACCCGTGTGCCCTATTTGGGACTTACCGAATGCCCGCATATCAGGCATCAACGAATAATCGCTGCATATTTTATCAGCAAATTTATAGCATCTTAAGGCAATTGATCATGAAGAAACAAATTCAAGTTCTTGGTTTGGTTGCGACCTCATGGACAGCTAGCGCCGCGTTTGGTTTCGCGGCGGACGGGTTGCGGCCCGGAGGCGGCGCGCCAGCACCGGAAATAGGCGCCACGGCGCTTGGGCTTCTCTTCGCATGTGGCCTTGCTTTATACCTCCTAAGGCGCCGTCATGGGTAATCCAAAAAGCGGACGAATTGAATTCCCTTTGACGGGCTAACACAAATTCTTGGTTTCTCAGATCGAAGGGAATTCGAACTGTGGAGCCAAAGGGTAGCCTACGCGTCTAGCGTGCATCACGTCTGAGAAAATCATGAAATTAGAGTTTCAACCGGTCGGAACATATTTGAGATGTTCCGTGCAGAAAATCACGTCGAGAAACTCATTCGGGCAAGGTCGATTTGCGGCTGCCTCGCTGAAGCTGGCTGACGCGGAAGTCCTGCTTTTCTACACCTTCGCCCTTCTCGCCGTCGGTGCCGTTCAACGTTTGCTGGATGCTGCGCAAAGGCCTGCCTTTGACGTCATCGCCATGCACGAAGTCAATGCTGGCGAGCTGCTCGCATTCTTTGCCATCTACGCAGTCTTAAAAATTAAAGTCGATGCAATTCATCTCTCTAAAGTCGATCTTGTCATAATCTCGTCTTGCGCAATGTTTTTCCTGTTTCCAAAGCAGAGCTTGCCATTTGTGGGCGCCACTATCGCCGGTATCTACTTTTGGCGCCGCCGTCCGTACAGCGAGCAGCTTGTATCAGTGGGGCAGCTTTGGTTGGCGATTTCCGTTTACCGCTTCTGGGGCCGTCTGTTTTTTCAAGTCGTTTGCGCGCCGCTTATACAAGCGGAAGTCTTTGTCATTGCGAAAGCCGGCCAATGGCTTGGGTTTGGACTTAGCTTGGATGGAATCCGTCTAACCTCACCAAATGGTTGGTTCGTCTACCTTATGGATGGCTGTTCCTCATTCCACAATGCCTCACTTGCGGTGCTTGTCTGGTTATCTCTCATTAAGTTGGCTGGATCGAAGGTAAGCGGCTCGAAGTTGATGGCGCTTGTGATCGGTATTTTGGCGATCGTTTGTCTTAATGCGCTTCGCATTCTTTTGATGACTCCATCCGAAGAAGCTTACAATTATTGGCATGAAGGACGCGGAGCAATGCTATTCTCGTGCTTGACGTTAGGCGCCATTGCCATTCCAACCACGCTCTCCCTGCGGCTCCGCAGTTAATGGAACGTCTTCGTTACGGTGTGATTCTGATTATAGCCGTCGCGCTCACGGGAGGCATTTGGACGCGTTGGCGTTTAATGTCCCAAGTTCACGCCGCCTCTCCGGTGGAGAGTTACCTCCTTCCAAAAAACTCTGGACTTCATGTAACGGGGACGTTCGACGTCCCCGTGGGCAGCTTGAGCGGCTTCGAAATCTCCGTCCCGCATTGCTCCCAGCCATTGGCCATCCTGCCAGTTCCGACGCGGCTTATGACGATCATTCCAACCGAATATCGCTACCAACAAGGCGAATATGATATTTCCTATGTCTACAATGGCAATGTCTACGCAGAGCCGTGGATCAACTACAAGTTAGGTTTCCTGAGTATTTTCTATAGGATCAAAATCCTTTTCGACCCGCTAAAGGCAACGCAAGTAGCCTACTATTTTAAGATTTGGGCTCCCTCGAATTGCGGTGTTTCAAACGCCGCGGCATCCGCGCTCGTAAGAGCCTTCTTTGATCCCACGGGGCATAAGGAAGTTTAGCGTCAAAGAAATCTCATTTTCTCTCGTCATGGTTTTGAGAGAAATGGCATTGCCAACCTTTCCTTGATCCAGCTCTTATCCAGCGCTCGGATCGTTCTTGCCGCCTATCCTGACGATTCGCAGTGCACCACGCGGCAGCGCTCTGTCGTCTGAAAAGCGAAAAGTTGGCGCGGTCATTCCCCCGCTTCCGCTCTGCGAATTTTAGAATCACATGACTAAGGTTCAGGGTAACTATGCGGTTAAACCTTAGGAATTCGTGGTTCGTACAGTTCCAAATGTTCGAGGCCATCTCTAACCTTGCACCATCAAGAGGAGGAACGTCACGAATAAGAGCAAGTGCACGGCTCCCTGCAAGATGTTCGTCCGCCCACTGGAAAAGGTGACGATGCTCAAGCCGAGAGTCAGCACCAACAAAACCATGTCGGCATGTTCAACACCAAGAACAATTGGATGATCGGTCCAGTGACTGATAATGAGCATGATGGGGACAGTCAGACCGATCGAGGAGAGCACCGATCCGAGCAAAATGTTTACCGAACGCTGAAGCTTGTTTGCCAATGCCGCGCGTACAGCCCCGATGGCTTCTGGCGCGGACACAAGTAGCGCGATCACAATACCGCTGAGAGCGTCAGGACCATGAAGAGTCTCGGTGATAAAATCGACCGGATGTGCCAACCACTCGGCCAGGTAAACAATAGGCACAATATAGGCTGCCAGCATGACGACATGGTAACCTATTGATCGCGCCCCAGCCTTCGCTCCTCCGTGCTCGCCTCCTAGCGCCTCGCCTCCCAACATGAAATAGCCGCGATGCCGTCCCGTCTGCACCGCCAGAAATGCGAAATAGAGACCAACAGATATAATCGCGAGCGTGCTCTCCTGCGCAAAGGATAGCGTCGGACCAGCTGTCGTCTGGGTATAGTCCGGCAGGATCACGCTCAGCACCGCCAGCGGAATGATGACTCCGAGATAGGTGTTGGCGCCTTGAAGATTGTAGGTTTGCTCCTGGTGCTTCCATCCACCGAGTAGAAGCGAGAGGCCGACCATCCCGTTGAGAACGATCATGATCACGGAAAGGAGTGTGTCGCGGACAAGGGTCGGGTTGTTCTCACCATGTAACATGATGGCGCTAATACTCATAACCTCGATAAATGTGACTGACAAAGTCAGGATCAGCGTGCCAAATGGTTCGCCAAGGCGCAGGGCAAGATGCTCTGCGTGGCGCACGACCGCCAGGGCTGAACCGAGGATCACGCTAAAGAGCCAGAGGAGCGTCGCCTTCAGGACAAGCGGGTTGGCGAGGGCGGAATCAAATGCCTTCCCCGCAACGGAGTAGAGGCCGCAGGTAAGAAGGGTGACCGAGAGAAACCATTCCGAACGCCAAGTGGCGGAATACCCGGTGGTCTTCGCGGCCTTTAACAAGGGGATCTACGTATCACGCCCAGCACCTGTGTTCCAGAGTGTCGGAAGGAAAATATGAAGAAACCATGCCGATTTACGTTCATTTGCGCAAGGGCGTCGCCGCAGTCGATGCGAGCCCGTTCGGAGCGCCAATCAACTGACATCACTGGTGTGCAAGATGCGGTGAGGGCTGCGGTGGCAAATGGCTGTTCACCACTTCCCAAACAGTTTGTTGCATGAGGAGCATGTCGGTCGGTGATATGGCCGTCACATTCGTAAAGGGGCTGACGGCCGCGTTGCCAAGCACATCGTTGCGTAGGCCAACCGGGCTTTTTTTGAAAATCGCCGCATAAGCTGTCCAAGAGGTGACATTCTGGCCCACCGAGTTGAGGTGGAGGGCATCACGATGGAGCTGTGTGATGGAGTAGAAGCCTTGGAACTGTCTGGCTCGCATTTTCATGTCCAGGACGTAGAGGACCTCCCCAACTGGAATCACTTCCACATTGAAATTGGTCTGGCGCACGGCACTGACCAAATGGGTGAAATAATTGCGGTTCAACGCACTCGCTGCGCCGGGATTATTTTGCGTGGAGGTAAGCCATGCTGTGCTGTAGCTGTTGAGGTCTCCGTATTTTACAGCTGGCCACGCTTCGTAAATGAAGAAACGCGTGGATACATTATCAGCCCTCGTTTTGGTCAACGCGATCATCGCATTGATGGCAACTGTGTCGCTCCCCAAAGTGGCGGGCCCGTCCGTTCCGCCGCCAGGAAAAGGCTCCATGGTGACGACGTCCCAATGATTCCCGGGCAAAGAGACAGGCCAGGGGACAAGATTGGTTGTCGGCCACCGCGAGGTGTCGGTTTCTTTGACACCTGATATTGTGGGATAAGGGGTCGCTGGCGGGGTCGGAAACTTGTACAAAAAGGTTAAGCTGGTACCGGGCCTGAAGTGGAATCCCCACGCGTAGGTGTTGTCTTGCGTCGCTTCATATCGTGTTGCGACCGTGCGGAAATCATAAAACAAGTCCTCGGTCAATGAGTTGCCGATGTGGTAGGCCGTGAAGGTGCGAGTCGGAGACGCGGCCAAAGCGGCCGTTGTTCCACCAACATTGGCGGTTTGTGTGGTATCGAGGATGAGGGAGGGTGAGCTGCGAGACGGTGTACCAGAACTCATCGACAGCAAGTCACCGGTCGGATCGTATGCACGTCCATTAATCCCTTTGGCACCAGTCGCCGACAGTGGCAGGGCTACAGCCTGGTTATGTTTCTCAACCGCCATTGACTTTAAATCGACCGAACGCAAACTCCATTGTGAGGCCGCTTCGCCAGAATGGAGTCGAACAAACTTTTTCGTCGTTGGGTCGAGAATGATAGCGACATTTTGCGTCTTGCCGATCGCAGTTCCTACGAGTGTGAATGGGGGATGCTGCGCTTCGGCGGAAGGGGGCAGCGGAGTTTCTGCAACCGGCCTGGGTGGCATGGGCGGACGCCGGGACGCGGAAAAGAGCGGCCGTTCACGCATGGCGGAAAGCGAGCTCAAGGGAATTCCCCAAAGCGGATTGCCGCCCAGCGGAGTCTTTCCTAGGTCCGGACTTTTGGGAGGGGCCGGGCGTCGTTCCACGTTTGGGCCGGTTTGATTCGTGCCGTTCTCCCGGAGGGTTGAACCGACGGGTGCTTGGCCAATGGCGCCATTCAAGGAAAAAATAGCCATTGCCGCAATCACGCAAGCGCAACCCCTCATCATTTGCGCACCCGACATTGCCCGACACCGATATCACGCGCAGCCGTGAAGGCTTCGCTTAACAACGCGGCGCGCATTGCCTCCATGGCTTTATCCCGCATTCCCGGATCGCCCCCAGTTTCAGCCTCATCCTGCCTCCTTTTGGCTTTGCTAACAAGGCAGAGGTGATGGGTAGCGCAGCGGATGCGCCGGATTTAAGCCATCGCCTACTTCTTCTATGCCGAAAGATGCTGGTCTTGCCTTCATTCTGGTGCGCTTGTCCGTGATTATCATCGGACGCATTTATACGAAACAAAGCATGTTAACGAAATAACGGGAGGTGATCTAACGCAAGATGTCTCAACAGATACCGCGGAAAGGTGACATCGGCCAGGGCATTGATGAGAAGCCCAATTACGACCGCCGCGCCGGGGAAGTGATGCTCCCCGGCGATCAATTACGGTGCAAACCCATGGGTTATCGTTTCGCGTAGGAGCTTGACCTCGGTTTCCAACTCCTCGATGCGTTTGCTGCGCTCGCCGAGTGCTACGGCGACGTCGGCAGCCTCGAAGCGCTGTGGGATGTGCTGCAGACAATTGGCATCCCAGGCTGAAACAGTGAAGAGGATGAGCTGTTCGAGGCGTGCTTTGTAGCCTTCTGGTGTAAGCCTCGCCACCAGCTCGGCGTTGTCCTCGACGATTCGCGCCTCGCCCCAGATCTTGATACGCTGCCGCTGCATATAGTCGATCAAAAAGAGATGCGCCTTGGGGTTTTCCGTGAGATTTCCCTGTGTGATGTATTGACGGTTGCCGGCGAAATCAGCAAGGCCGATGGTCTTGTCGCCGAGCACCTTGAGAAAGCCAGCAGGGCCGCCACGATGCTGGATATAGGGTTGTCCCTCCACGTTCGCGGTGGCGAGAAAAACGCGGGTTTGCGCCTCGATAAATCGAGCGAGATCGGGCGTGATCCTGGTTTCCCAAGAGCCGCGTTCCTCCATGCGCCCATACGATTTGCGCGAACCCTTACGGGTTTGCACCGCCTTGACGGACGGCGTGAAGGCGACGTCGCTCGCATAAATGTGCCGAACATCCATGGCCAGCCTCCTAAAGCCCGAGATTGCTCAAGGACGGGTAATCAGCAGGGCGCGGGCCGAGCGGCCAGCGGTATTTGCGCTCGCTCTCCGGGATCGGAAGATCGTTGATGCTGGCGATGCGCTGGCGCATCAAGCCTTGTTCGTCAAATTCCCAATTCTCGTTGCCGTAGCTGCGAAACCACTGGCCGCTATCATCATGCCACTCATAGGCAAAGCGGACGGCGATGCGGTTGTCGCGGAAAGCCCAGACTTCCTTGATCAGTCGGTAGTCGAGTTCACGATTCCACTTGCGCGTCAGGAATGCTTCGATGGCCTCGCGGCCTTGCAAGCACTCGGTGCGATTGCGCCAGTGGCTATCGGCCGTATAGGCAAGTGCTACGCGGCTGGGATCGCGGGTGTTCCAGGCGTCTTCGGCCATGCGCGCCTTCTGCGCGGCGGTCTCAGTAGTGAAGGGCGGAAGCGGTGGGCGGCTCATGATGGGTCTCCTTGTCAAATTGCCTTGATCTCACCGCCATCCATACGCAGCGTCGCACCGGTCATCCAGCGTGCGGGCGGCGAGTGAAGGAAGGCGATGAGCGCTGCGATGTCTTCGGGCTGGCCGTAGCGGCTGATACCGGTCTCGCTTGCCAAGCGTTCGGCGCCCGCTTCGAAGGACAGCCCATTCTCCGCCGGAAAGCGTTTGAGCAGCGAGTGGCGGCGGCTCGTCATCACCGGCCCGGGCAGCACCGCGTTGACCTGCACACCATCGGCGACACCGCGCTCGGCGAAAGCGTTCGCAAGGGCCGCGATGGCTGCGTTGATCGCACCAACGGCGGCAAGACTTGCCTTGGGCGCCACTGCCGAACTGCCGGACATGAACACAACCGCGCCACCGGGTGAATGCTTGAGCGCTCCCCATGATCGAATGGCCATCCGCCGCGCCATTCATCATCGGTCATGGCGAAGACGCATCGATCCGGCCAAAGCGCTTCAGAGTGCGCGCGACGACCCCCGTCGGCATCGCCCGTCGGCTGCTCAGGCCGCACGGCGCGCGGTCTGCACAAGTGGAAAATCAACATCAGTCTTGGCAACTTCGTTGAAGTAATTGGTCCAGGTGTTGAGAGCGACGTGAAGCACGATCTCAATCACCTGCGCATCATCATAGCCCGCCGACTTGACGGCTGTGAGATCGTCCCCTGTAACATGGCCGCGCGCGTTAACCACTTTGACCGCGAAGCGCACGGCGGCATCCGCCTTGGGGTCGTTCGAGGCGCCGCTGCGATTGGCGGCGATCTCGGCGTCATCGAGCTTGGCAAGGTTCTTCCCGAGATAGGTATGGGCCGAGAGGCAATAGGTACAGCCGTTGATCTCCGCGATGGCAAGGGCAATCCGCTCGCGAGTCTGGGCAGGCAGGGCGCCTTTGTTCAGGGCGCCGGAGAGTCCAAGATAGCCCTCGAGCGCGGCGGGGCTGTTCGAAATCAAGCGGAACATGTTCGGCACGCTGCCGAGCTGCTTCTTGACGCCCTCCAGCAATGGCCGCGATGCGGCGGGAGCGTCTTCGATCGTGGCGGGGGTTGGGATACGAGACATGTGCGCTTCCTTCCAAGTTCCGGCCGGGCTGGCCAATTCAGGGAAGCTAGCCCCTTCCAGAATATATGAATAGATGATAAAAATGGTATTCATCCTTCCGGATTTTGGAAATGGATCGTCTCGAATCCATGTCGATCCTGGTCACCGCCGTCGAAACGGGCAGCTTGTCCGCCGCGGCCCGGCGGCTCGGCCTCCCGCTCACAACCGTCAGCCGCAAGGTTTCGGACCTTGAGGCGCATCTCAAGACGCGGCTCCTCAACCGGTCGAGCCGCCAGCTCGGTCTGACTGACGCGGGACGATCCTATGTCGCAGCGTGCAAGCGCATCCTTGAGGACGTGGGCGAAGCCGAGCGCGCTGCGTCAGGCGAATATAGTGCGCCGAAAGGCGGTTTGATGATCACTGCGCCGATCGTCTTCGGCCGTCTGCATGTCCTCCCCGTGGTAACCGAATTCCTCGCGGCCTATCCGGACATCGACGTCCGGTTCGTGCTGGCCGATCACGTGGTGAATCTCTTGGAAGACCCTATTGATCTCGCGCTTCGGATTGGCGCGCTGCCTGACAGCGGCCTTATCGCGACACGAGTGGGCGCGATCCGCCGCGTGGTTTGCGGGAGCCCGGCCTATTTCGCCGCGCATGGCACGCCGAAGCACCCCTCTGAGCTCGCCACGCACGCCTGCGTAACCTTTGAAGGGCTGATGGCGCCGGACGCCTGGACATTCGATACCGGAAAGTCTGCTCTATCGGTCGCGATCCATTCGCGGCTCGTCATCAACACGGCCGAGGCCGCCGTCGATGCGGCTACCATGGGGCTGGGGATCACGCGCGTGCTGTCCTACCAGATCGCGCAAGCGGCCCGGGCCGGTTTGCTGAGCATGGTGCTGCAAGAGTTCGAGCCGCCGCCATCACCCGTCAGTCTTGTTTATGCGGGTGGCCGACTCCTGCCCCTTAAGCTGCGCGCCTTTCTCGATTTCGCGGCACCGCGATTGAAGGCGAGATTGTCACACAGGGCAGAGTGAACACAGGGTTGGCGAAATTAGCGCCGTCATAAGCTACCTCATTCATCAGCAAGTGCAACTGCTGGTGAAAGACAGGCATTGGAGACAAAATCCTAACCGCGGGCAAGTCGACTCTGTCCGACTCGGCCGGTGCATCAGCTCATAGCGAGTCTCGAAGGAAATCGTCCGTAAGCTAAGCTTTATCGCCGGGTTCCCCAACCGGCACCATAGCTTGGGGCTATCAACTCGGAAGCCATTCTATATTTCAATGAACGGCACTCATAGCCGATGCTGTCCATCGAGCCCCTGCGCTTTGCGCATGGGCCGATAGACAGGAGTCAGAGATATGGTCAAAAGACACGTGCTTGTTCTCACAGCCGCACTCGGTGCGGCACTTCTATCCACCGCCGCGCTGGCGGGCCAATGTCCCGCCGGCCAAATGGGCAACGATGTAACCAAACCGGTCACGACAGCGGCAAAGGGTGTGACTGACGCCGTTCTTTCGGCGATCGATCTTTCGCAAGAACCCGCCAATATTGCCAGCCGGGTGCTGCGCTTGCGCAAACTCGTTGTGCAACCGGGCGGAGTCGTACCCTGGCATAGCCACGGCGATCGTCCCGCGATCATCTATATTGTCGATGGCACGATCACCGAATACGCCAGCAATTGCGCAGTGCCGATTGTCCACAAGGCGGGCGACGTCGCGCGCGAAACAAGTGCGACCTCGCATTGGTGGAAGAACACAGGACGCAACGCAGTCACGCTTCTGTCCGCCGACGTGCTGCACGATGAGCACGACCATAATATGTGACCCGCCTGGCCGAGAGCACAGCTCGATTTGGCGCCCGTCACTTACGGAGGCGCCAAATCGCTTGCATTTGCCAATAGCAACGGAGTCTCAAAATGTCGAACGCGGCCAAACGCGCGGCGGCCATCGGCCGCGTATCTCGCACCGGCGAACTCATAGCGCGCCGGACGTTTACAGACCTCATGCGTGCTATTGTGATCGGCCTTGTGGCTTTTCTAACCCTTGTCGATCTCTTCGCCACGCAAGCCATTCTTCCCATGCTCTCGCAAGCCTATCGGGTCTCGCCTGGCGAGATGGGACTTGCGGTCAATGCAACAACGATTGGAATGGCGGTAGCGAGCTTGATGGTGGCGTTCTTCAGCCGGTCGATCGACCGCCGCCAAGGTATACTCGTAAGCCTCACCATTCTTGCAATTCCCACGTTGCTGTTGGCGCATGCTCCCAACCTACCGGTTTTCGCTGGATTACGGGTCGTTCAGGGACTATGCATGGCGTCGGCCTTCACTCTAACGCTCGCCCATCTCGGCGAGAATTGCAGTGCCGCTCAGACCGCTGGCGCCTTCGCGGCCTATATCACCGGAAATGTCGCGTCTAATTTGTTCGGTAGGTTCATGGCGGCGGCGGTTTCTGCCCATTTTGGACTTGTCACGAACTTCTATATGTTCGCGGGTCTCAATCTCACCGGAGCAATCCTGGTCTATTTTACGATCGGCCGGACTCCCCCCATGCCGATGGATATTCCGCCAAAGCTATCGCCATGGGCGGCGCTCACGATGCATCTTAGCAATGCAAGTCTACGTGCCGCGTTCGCCATCGGCTTCTGCATTCTCTTTGCTTTTATTGGGACATTCACTTTCGTGAATTTCGTGCTGGTTCGTCCGCCAATCGCGATTGGCATGATGACGGTCGGGTTTGTCTATTTCGTTTTTCTTCCATCCATATTGACGACCCCTTTGTCAGGCAAAGCCGTAGCGCGATTCGGGACCAAGCAAACAATGTGGGGCGCTCTCGGCCTTGCCGGCCTAGGAATTGTGTTTTTGCTGACACCAAACCTTCTGGCCGTCATAGCAGGAATGGTTCTAATCGGAGCGGGCACCTTTTTTGCTCAAGCGGTTACGACTGGATTCGTTGGGCGCGCCGCTACCAGCGATCGCGGCGCCGCTAGCGGCATCTATCTCGCGTGCTATTTCTCCGGAGGACTCGCCGGTACCGCGGCGCTGGGCTGGATCTTTGACCGTTTCGGCTGGCCCGCATGCGTTTCCGGAATCGGAGCGGCGCTGGCAGTGGCGGCGCTGCTGACTTCACGCCTGGTCACGGTTCGTGCGCAGTCCTTACCAGAACCGTGACGGCTAACGCCGCGCGGTCCACACCCCGATCCCGAACGCCGGTAACGCCAGGGCACTCAGCCCATTGGTGCGGTCGCCGGGCGGCACTCGTGAAGATAGAAGCCTTCGATCGGATCGACCTCCGCTTCCCAGGGAGCATCGGCGAGCACCCGGCGCGCATCGCTAAAACCTGCCGCCCACCGGCAGCGGATCCCTTTGCGGCTGAAATCGATATCCTTGGTGTGGTCTTCCCCTTCGAGTGGAGGGGAAAGGAGCCGGACAACATGCATTCGGGTCAGGCATCCATATCCGGCCATTTCGCGCACCAGATTGGATTGGCGTTCGCTTTCCGGCAAGCGCAAGGCGAGTTCGGCGATGATATGCCGCAAGCGGTGGATTTGCTTTTGCCGCTTGATTTGGCTGACGGCGCGGCTGCAATATTGAACATCCTTCTGGCGGTTGAAAACCTCCCTGATGGTGTCTGGCTCGGGTCCGTCCGGGTTCCACATGTGGACCGCGAACACCAGCGAGTTGCGGCGCGGATTGTCGTCGAAGACGGCCTCGACAGGCGTGTTGGAGACGATTCCACCATCCCAATAAAGTTCGCCATCGATGCGCACCGCCGGAAAGGCCGGCGGTAGCGCGCCTGATGCCATCACATGGCGGACCGTGAGCTTCGTATCGCGGCTGTCAAAATAGCGCATTTCGCCGGTTTGAATGTTCGCCGCGCCAACCGTGAGCCGCGTCGGGCCACCGTTAATCGCCGGGAAATCCACGAGGTCGGACAAGGTTTCTTCGAGAGGATGGGTCGAATAGTAGCCCGCTGCGTCAACTGGCAATGCAACATGCTGTCCGAGAAATGCCAGGGGATTTGGTTTGAAGAAAGCCGGTATTCCTGTCGTCACTGTCATCCAATTCGACCAGGCGCGGCCGATACCTGGAATACTCGCGGCGATATCAAGCGCCGGATTGTGAACAACGCGGTTCCAAAATGCTTCGAGCTTCGCCAGCCGGTGTTCTGGTTTGTTGCCGGCGATCAAGCTGGCGTTGATAGCGCCAATCGATGTGCCGATGACCCAATCTGGTTCGAGACCGGCTTCATGCAAGGCTTGATAAACGCCGGCCTGGTAGGCGCCAAGCGCACCGCCGCCCTGCAACACCAAAACGATCTGGCCAAATTCTGAGATACTTCGTTTTCCGGTACTACCGCTCGTCGTGGAGCGGGAGACCTTCCTTGCGCCATCGAGTGAGTGAGCTTCTGTCATCGCGATACCTCCTAAGGGAGATCGAGCCTCAATCTTAGAGAGTTGGCCGCCTTCGCAACGCTAAGGCGGTTCAACAATGGGTCTTCGATGCGGCAATCAATTCACCTGGTGCCGCATGAACCGCCATGCTCCAGAATGGAGTAGTCGCTTTCCAAGTTGAAATACAGAATGGCTTCCGAGTTGATAGCGTCCCGCTATAGCGATGGAGGATTGGATGCAGAACCGGTTCCAGTCACGCGGCTTTGCCTCGTGAGGGTGACGGCTTGCCGATTTGGGCCAGCCAATCACTAGACCGGAGGAGTCTTATGAACGCACTGGCCGCGGCCGGACGTTGCCGCCCGGCGACGGCATGAACAGACACTGTGCGGCTAAGGTCGAGTCCTTTGACCGGAACAGATGCAAGGCTGCTGGATCGTACAGTACTTTCGGGCATGAGACCGACAGCGATACTGGCATTAAGCAGAACCAAATAATCATCCTCGGAGACCATTTTATGGGAGAATCTTGGGATTACCTCCTGTGCCTTCAAAAAATTGATGAAATCCTCTGTCACTTCGCAGTAGGTTCGGATGAGCATGTGTTCACCGGCGATATCACTTGGATCAATTGCGCTGCGCTCCGCGAATCTATGCGTCTTGCTAACGGCGAGATGGACACGCTCGGTAAAGAGTGGCCAAGATTCCAGACGGTCCCAGGACTCGCCAAGCGGCCCCGCAATCGCAATATCGGCTTCGCCTTTTTTCAGGTAACCGACAACGTCGTCCCGGGTGCCACGCAGAAATCGTAACTCGAGCCCATCCAAAGCCCGGCTCAACTCGGCAAGATGCGAAACAAAAAGTGAAAGGCTCACAGAGCGTGAAATCGCGAGTGCCAATGGTGCGACTGCGCCCTTTTTCAGTGAGGACGCGAGAACTTTGGCGGCAACGGCGCTGTCGTAGCACTGCTGCAGAAAAGGCGTCATGCGCCGGCCAAATTCGGTGAGATGGGTGAGGTTTCGCTCGCGCCGGAAGAGCTCTTGGCCTAACTCCTCCTCCAACTGCTTGATGGCGCGCGTGAGCGAGGGCTGCGCAACATTGCACTCCTCGGCGGCGCGCGTGAAATTAAGCAAGCGCGTTACCGCAAGGTAATACCGAACTTGGTGCATTTCCATCGGCGCCCCCGTCTTTTCGCGACGCTAGTGGCATGCCGGGCACGCCGCCATCGGCTCGGTTCATAGCCTATCGCTATCGAACACTATCACAAACGCTATTTCAATTGCGCGCTTGGCGCCAGTACGTTTGTCGTCAAATGTCAAGTATCGCGCCACGCCAGCATCCGAACCGTCGGCACGCGGGAGTCGGGAGTGGCAATAACAACAGGAGTTCCTCTATGAATTCGATAAGCAAATCCGAGCATGCCGACACGCCCCGCAGAGAACTCGCCGGAAAGTCCGCGATCATCACCGGGTCCACCAGCGGCATCGGGCTTGGGATAGCCCAGGCCTTGGCATCGGCCGGCGTCGACGTTATGTTAAATGGTTTCGGCGATGCCGCCGCAATCAACCAGATCCGCAAGGACATCGAGCAATCTTTTGGCGTCAAGACCATCTATTCGGCCGCCGACATGTCAATGCCCGGCGACATCTCGGGAATGATTGATGCCGCGAGCAAAACCTTCGGCAGAGTCGATATCCTCGTCAACAATGCCGGTATCCAACATGTCGAGGCGATCGAGACCTTTCCGCCCGCCAAATGGGACGCCATCATCGCAATCAATCTTTCCGCAGCTTTTCACGCCATCCGCGCGACCGATCCGGGAATGAAATCCCGCAAATGGGGCCGCATCATCAATGTCGCTTCGGCGCACGCATTGGTCGCTTCTCCGTTCAAGTCGGCCTATGTCGCGGCTAAGCATGGCATCGCTGGCCTGACCAAATCGGTCGCGTTGGAGGTGGCCGAACATGGCATCACGGTCAATGCGATCTGTCCTGGATATGTGTTGACCCCTTTGGTGCAAAAGCAGATTCCAGAAACGGCGAAGGCGCGCGGTCTGACCGAGGAACAGGTTGTGAATGATGTGCTGCTGCACGCTCAGCCAACGCGGAAGTTCGTCACAACTGAGCAAATCGGCGGTTTGGCGGTGTTCCTCTGCACCGAAGCAGGCGCCTCGATCACCGGCACGGCCTTGCCGATCGACGGAGGATGGACGGCGCAATGAGATCCTGCGCTTTCACTTCGGTTGGGATGTCTCGTAATGCGCCCGTCATTCGCGCGCTCCATCGAGCACTGCTCACTATCCATGTTTACAAGAGGCGTAGAATCTTCGATACCAATATGCTCGCTGGAGGGTTCGCGCGGCGCCCGCTCGAAGACATCGCATGCAAGAACTGACGCTTTCCGAAATTCTCGAAGAGGCATTCGAGCGCGCACGTGACTTGGATGCGCCACTCGGCGCACGGCTCGAATCCTTCGCGGACTCCGTTCGCATGGCGAGTCCCCCTTTTGCCGAAGCGGTGGATCGGCTTGTCACGCGGCTGAACCTCAGCGGTTCCGGTGTCACGGCCCCGGCTGTTGGTGATCCCATGCCTTCCTTCATGTTGCCCGACGATCAAGGGCGTCTCGTCAGCCTTGAAGAACTGCTTGCCAAGGGGTCCGTGGCGCTGTCGTTCCACCGAGGGCACTGGTGCCCCTATTGTCGGATCAATACAAATGCCCTGGCCCAGGCGCAATGCGACGTCGAACCGATCGGCGGCCAGATCGTCGCAATCACGCCCGACTTGCAACATTTTACCACGGCGCTGAAAGCGGATGCCACGGCAAAGCCGTTTCCGATTCTGACCGACATCGACAATGGCTATGCGCTTTCGCTCAATCTTGCGATTTTCGTTGGGACTGAGATGCAAAAGTTCATGAAAAGCGCCGGCTGGGACATTGCGCCCTATCAGGGTAACGACGCTTGGATACTACCCATTCCCGCGACTTTTGTCGTTGGCCGCGATTCGATCATCAGGGCCCGCTTTGTCGATCCGGACTATAGAAAGCGCATGGCGATCGATGTCATCGTCGATGCGCTAAGAGCATGCTCGTCATCTGGAACTGAAGTTCGTTTCATTGTATAATCGCGCTTTCGGGGGAGAGCGGGAGCGAGATTATGGCGAACATGATGGGGCGCCCGATTGCTCCTTTGGTCCTCGGTTTGGATGAACGGGCGTATCTCGAACGGCAGTTTCGTCGCCATCGCGCGGCGGATCAATCAGGTCGAGCGCTGGTTCGCTGAACTCACCCGGAAGTAGCTTCGTCGCGGCGTCCATACCTCGACGAAGCAGTTGGAAACAGATATTCGCACCTTCATCGAGCGGCACAATGAAAATCCCAAGCCGTATCGATGGACCAAATCCGCAGATGAAATCCTCGCGTCCGTCAAACGCTTCTGCCAAAAGACCGAGCAGTCACGAATTTTAGATTCACATGACTAGTTACGAACTGAGTTGGCAGCTCATGCTGGAGGAAATTCCCCTCTTTTTGAACAGCAATTCGATCCAGATGGGGGTTTGAGCTTCTTGCTTACCTTCACCGGCGGGCAACGTTACGATGATCTAAAGCACGCTCAGGTCGAAAGCCATTCGGCGTTCATCGCGATGAAATTCGATGGCGAATTGGATTGAGTTGTCAAAGACTGTTTCAATCCGGAAGTTGAAGCCGCAGGCTTTAAATTGCGCGATCTGAAGGAGGGGCAGTCTGTCGGTTTGATTGATGACCAGCTTCGCGTCGCATTGTGGACTTCACGCTTCGTGATTGCTGACCTTACCCACGGTAGCAATGGTTCCTATTGGGATGCGGGATTTGTCGAAGGTGTGGGACGCCCCTCATCTACACATGCAGCAAAGAGAAATGGCAAGAGCAAAGAACGCATTTTGATACCAATCATCTGGCGACGATCATTTGAGATCCTGACAAACTAGGAGAAGCTGCCACCCAGTTGGCTGCTATAATCCGGAATACTTTGCCTGCCGAGGCAAGGATGACAGAATGATCATCTATTGGCTGAAGTCAGGTTTTGCCATTCGTCTCACGGCGAGCATTATTGGCGAGGCGGAATCTATTCTGCCAAGGATGCCATAGGGGGTTCGGAAGATTGCCCGTCGCAAGCAACGGGCTGTGGCACCGGCTTCGCCGGTGTGAGCGAAGCTCGCGTCCTTGACAGAATTGATCCGTTCGCCAAAGTCGCCGCCAAGAGATGAAAGCTTCGTCCCGATGTTCTGCGACAGTAACCAAGATCTCGAATCCAGACTTCGGCCACACCTGAAAGGAGTTTTGGAACTAACCCTGTCATCGCCGATGCAGCCTATTCCACTTAGCCGTCCCAGCGCTCCCTGCCGGACGATGTGAGCATCCGTGGGGTGCCACATCTTGATGCCCCCTTGTGGCCTGCCGCTCATGAGGATCACAAAGCCGGTGCGCTTCCGTGGCGCGGAAAACTCAGGTCTCACCAATGCTCGCAAGCAGCCGCCGCGCTTTGCTGAGATGCGGGACATCGAGCATCTCGCCCTCATAATTGATGACACCCGCATGCGGCTCGGCCGCGAAGGCGGCGACGATGGCGCGGGCCTTAGCGATGGATTCTGCCGAGGGCGAAAAAACTTCGTTAATGATGTCGATCTGGCCCGGATGGATCGCCATCTTGCCGGCAAACCCGTCGCGCTTTCCTTCCTCGCATTCAAGACGAAGGCGGGTGATATCGCGAAAATTCCCATGCACGGCGTCGATCGGCAACACCCCGGCGGAGGCTGCCGCGAAAAGGGTGAGACTTCGGGCCAGCAAAAACGGCAAGGTATAGCTGCCGTCAGGGCCGCGATTGGTCTCGGTGCCAAGGGCAGCGGCGAGATCCTCGGCGCCCCAGGTCAACCCCTCAAGCCGTTGGCTGGCACCCGCGTAAGACCCCATGTTGAAAATCGCGGCCGGGGTTTCGGTGACGATCGCCATGATCTTTGTCGCGCCATCGGCGATGTCATTCTCAGCTTCCTTGACCGCGAGCAGCGCGCCAAGATGCTGGAGCGAGGCGCCATTGACGCTTTTGGGCAGAAGGATTCCGTCCGGCGGCGCTTGCATCACAATGCCAAGATCGTCTTCGGTCAGACCGGAATTCAGCCCATTGACGCGCACGTAAAGACGCGGGCGTTTACGTTCGCGCAAGGCCGATACGAGAAAGGCGTGCGCTTGCTCGCGGGCCAGCTGTTTTGCCTCCGGTGCAATGGAATCCTCCAAGTCGAGGATGAGACAATCGGCACCGCTCGCCAAACCTTTGGCGAGTTTTTTTTCGCTGTCGGAGGGGATGAAAAGCAATGAGCGCATGCGATGGCTTCTCTGTCTGTTGACGCATGATCTTTTCCAAAAGTCTGCAACTTTTGGGATCGTGCTTTAAACTTCAATCGTCCGGGTTTTCATCATCGCCTGGCGGCGGCACTCGGCGACGAGTTTTTCCTCTTGGCTGTAGGCGCGATGGAGAAATTCGACAATGCCCGCGTCGCGGCGCGAATGCGACAGGCGCTTGCTCAGAATTTCGGTCGTGACATGGATGCTGTCGCCTTCGAACAGGGGCGCCGGAAAGCGCACCTCGGTCATGCCGAGATTGGCGATGGTGGTGCCGACGGTCAGATCGTTGACGGAAATCCCAATCATCAAGCCGAGCGTAAAAAGCGAGTTCATGAGCGGGCGCCCCCATTCGGTTTCCGTCGCGCAATAATGGGCATCAATGTGGAGCGGCGCCGGATTGAGCGTCATGTTGGAGAACAGTATATTGTCCATTTGGGTGACGGTCCGCGTCAGCCGGTGCTCGATCACAGCGCCGGTTTCGAAATCCTCAAAATAGAGGCCACCGCGCTTGTGACGCTCGCCTTGGTGATTGCTCATGCGCCGCTCCTCAATCTTGTCCCGGGCTGGTGATGTCCCGGGAGGATTTAAGTTTTCTTTACCATGCCGGACAAAACTCATTTTGTAAGATGTTTTTGGATTCGCAAACCATGCCGGCCCGGAAATTCTTGGAATGGGAGAAGACCGCTTCGCCGGTTGCGCGAGCCAGCGCCGCCGTGGCGCTCGCGCGGGCCTTTCTTTATGGGGGCCTTACGGCCTGCGAAGCTGACGAAGTCCGGCTTGTCTTGACCGGGCTGCTCGACGATCCCTCGCCCCTAGTTCGCCGTGCCCTCGCCGAGACTCTCGCAAGCGACGCGCATGTGCCGCATTACATGGTGCTCACCCTTGCGGGAGACAGTTCAGATATTGCCGCGATCGTGCTGGGGCGCTCGCCGCTGTTTTCCGATGCGGAACTGATCGATTTTGCCGCGACCGCGAATGGTGTCGTTCAAACGGCCATCGCGCTCCGGCCTCTTGTCGCGGCGCCGGTGGCGGCGGCGCTGGCCGAAACCGGCGCTTGCTTGGCCTTGCGGGCGCTCGCCGTCAATCCGGGCGCCAAGCTTTTGGATTTTTCCATCCGGCGGATGATCGAGCGGCACGGCCATGATGCCGGTTTGCGGGCGGCGCTCTTGACGCGGCTGGATCTGCCGGCGGCGCTGCGTTCGGATCTCGCGGGCGGCGCGGCCAAGGCACTCGTGATGCGGCTAACCGGAGCCACTGGTCTGCCGCCGGAGGAAGCCGAGCGTCTGACCCGCGATGCCCGTGAGAAAGCCAATGTCCAAATCGCCGCCGAATGCGCTTGCGAAGCCAATGGCCTCCCAGCCTTCGTCGCGCATCTGCGCGGCACGGGGCAATTGACCGCCGGGCTTTTGCTGCGCGGCTTGCTTTGCGGCAACAAGCGTCTGCTTGAAGCAGCGCTCGCCGATCTGACGGGAGTGCCCATCGCCCGCGTCGCGATTCTGGCGGCGAAGAAGAGCAAGAGTTCCAAATTCGCAGCGCTTTATCGAAGGGCGCGAATGCCGGAGCGGTTGCTACCGGCTTTTACCGCGGGGCTGGAAGCGGTTTCCACAGCAAGGTTACGCGGGCCGGTGTCCGCGCGTCTGCAAGGGGCCATTGTGGCAAGCGTGCTGGGCGCCTGCGTGTCGATCAATCGCGGCGAACTGGATCAATTGATTGCAAGGCTGCGGCGATTGGAAGCCGAGGCCGTGCGGGATGAGGCGCGAAACTTCCGCCGCTCGGTATTGCCTGCGCCGCGAAGGTTCGATGCGCCCCGCGGCTTGCTCGCGGCAATGGGGCTTCTACACGTGGCGGGAAAACCCGGAACTGCCGCAAAGCCTGCGTGCGTCACGATCGATCTTGCCTCATTCGAGGCCGCGCTCGCGGCGGCATGAGCCCCGTCAGCAGGGTCAGCGGGGCGCAAGCATGAGACCGGCGCGGTCGGCATAGTGCAAAAGCAGAATGGTCTTGGCGTCGACGATCTCGCCGCTGTCGATCATGGCGAGCGCTTCGTCGAGCGTTGGCTCAAGGATTTCGATATCCTCATCTTCCTCATGAAGACCGCCGCCCTTTCCGGTTCGATCTTCCTGCGCATATTGGGCGGCGAAGAAGGTGAGCTTTTCGCAAAATGTTCCAGGGCTCATATAGGCCTCGAAAAGGCGGCAGGGATTTCGTACAACAATTCCGGTTTCTTCCTCAGCTTCCTTGACGATGCGGGTCTCGGCGTCCGCGCCCTCGAGTCTGCCGGCGCAGACCTCGATCAGGCTTTCGCGGCCCTCCCGCAAAAATGCGGTCATCCGAAACTGCCGGACGAGAATGACCCGCGAGCGGCTCGGGTCGTAGAGCAAAATCGCGACACCATTGCCGGTGTCATAGATCTCGCGGTCGAAGGTTTGCTCGGGCCCGGCGAAGCGTTTGCGTGAGACCGTGAATTTTTCCAAAAGTCCATTCCCGCGCGAAAGGACGCGCCGAGCGAGGATGCGAATGCCGCTGGTCATCCCTCTAATATCCGAACTGTTCGCGTAGGATCCGTTCGTCAAGCGAGTGACCTGGATCGTGAAGAAGAATGAGATCGGTCGCATGATCCATCGCGACCGCGACCTTGACGACGTCCTTGACCTCGAAATGATCGGCGACAGCGGCGACGGGACGCTTATCCGCTTCGAGAATATCGATCGTCACATGGGCCGTATCGGGCAGGAGAGCGCTGGTCCAGCGGCGTGGCCGGAATGGGGCGATCGGCGTCAGCGACATCAAGGTCGCATCGAGGGGCAATATCGGTCCATGCGCCGAGAGATTATAGGCGGTCGAGCCGACGGGCGTGGCAACGAGCAGCCCATCGGCTATCAATTCGGCGAGCCGTTCCTTGCCATCGATCGAAATGCGCATTTTCGCCGCTTGATAGGATTGCCGGAGGACCGAGACTTCATTGATCGCCCGCGCCTTGATGGTCTCTCCTTGCGCGCTGGTGGCTTCCATGAGGAGCGGATGGACGATTGAGGCTTCGGCCTGGTCGAGGCGCTCCTCGAGATCGGGTCCATGAAATTCATTCATGAGAAAGCCTACAGAGCCTTGCTTCATGCCGTAGATCGGTTTGTTCTTCCCAATAAAGCGGTGCAACGTTTGCAGCATGAGGCCATCGCCGCCGAGCGCGACCACGACGTCGGCTGTTTCGGGATCCACATTTCCATAAAGGGCGAGGAAGTCGGCCTGTGCCGCATCCGCTTCGGGTGCTCCGGAGGACAAGAACGCAATCCGTTCGAAGCGGTGTTTGGCGCTTTTTCTTGGTTGCATACGGTGCTGCTCCGGCCATGCAAGTGTGTGTTCTTGCCGCGAGCCGCGCCCGCTGTAAAGACAGCTCTCAATCGATCACATCGGGCCGGTCACCGGCAAGCAAAAGTTGAGGAACCTGGGTGAGTGTCCAGATTTCCCCGAGCCGGTCAAACACCCAAACGAGATCGAAGCGGTTTATGGGCCAATGCTGTGACGCGGTCGTTGTGTTTCCCAAAATGGCATTGGCGATGACATGCATGGTTCTATGTTTCCAGGCAATCAACACCGTTCCGTTTGATTCGAGCACGTTGGGGACGAGGTGCTCCTCCTCCCCCTCGTAATAGTCGCGATTGATTTTGACACGGATAAATTCGGCCAGGGGCAACAAACTGTGCTGCGGCCGGAGACTTGGCGCGGCCTTGCCTGCTTTGCAAGCGAACAAGTGGGCAGGCCTTGCGAGGGCAGGGTGGACGAAATGATCGTCACGCGGGGCAAAAAAAGGAACAAGTGCGCCTGCCCTTTGCCAGCCGCGCACCGAGAGCTCTTCCTTGTCCTTGACGCCCGACTGTGACACACCGCAGATCGACTTATCGGCGCTCGGCCGTTCCGTATGGCGGATCAGCATGATTTTTGCGCAACTCATCGCGCCGACTCCCGGCCGATGCCCGCCGCCGTTTCAGAAACTTGCGTGTGTTCCCTTGTTGCTCCGCGCAGGTGTCGAAGCGGATTGGTCCATGTTGCTATAGCGAGAGCGGTATTTTTCATAATAATAATTGTTACGGTAACGTTCGTAACGTCCGATCGAAGCCATATCGACTTTGTTCAGGATGACCCCGAGAAGCCGTTCATAGATCTCCGGCGCGTTCAAGAGACCATGTCTCACAAGGTCAACTTTGGTGGTCCCCCATTCGATTGTATAGATATAGGCATCGACGAAGTTTGTGGACGCGCGCGCGTCGACGACCGGGATCAACGGCGGCAGATCGACGATAACATAATCATACGTCTCTTGAAGGAGCGTGATCAGTTTTTTCATCGCATCGGATGCAAGCAATTCGTTGGTGTGGGGCATATTTGACTTTGGACCCGCCGGAAGCATCCGCAACCCGCTTCGCGGATCGAGCAGCAGGCTTTCTTCGAGCGATTTCCAGCCCGCAAGGACATCGATCAGTCCTGGACCGTCATAAGCGAGCTGGCGCGACAGGGTTGGATTGCGGAGGTCGGCGTCGATCAAGATCGCGCGGCTGCCGCCATGCGCAATCAGTTGGGCGTAATTGGCGGCGATCGTGGATTTGCCTTCGCTGGGCAGCGTGGACAGCACTCCCGTGACTCTCTTGGCTTTCAAAATACCGCTGAGATCATTCGAGACCTTGACGGTGCGCAGAGCTTCGCTGAACTGGGAGAAAGGCTGATCGAGAACGAGATCGAGCATGGCTTGCGAGCGGATAAGCAAGGGTGGCACAGGGAGAGGCGGCAGCGCCTCCACGACTGCGGGGTCTGCCGCGTTTTTGGCCGCCGCGGATTTGATAAGCGGCAGCATCGCAAGACAGCTGACTTGCAGTTCTTCCTCAACTTGATCGCTTGAGCGGAAGACCCGGTCAAAGGCTTCGCGTAACGCCCCGACCCCAAAGCTCAGCATGCTGCCGCCGACGAGCGCAAGAAGCATCACGAGCGAAGTTTTCGGATAACTCTTTGATAAGGGAGCATCGGCGGCTCCAACGAGGCGTGCCTCGGTGATCGGAAAGGATTGCTGTTGGACCGCCTCAAGGTAGCGTTGCAGGAAATTGTCGTGGAGCGACTTTGAAGTCTGGGCGGCGCTCTCCAGTTCCCGCAACTGAACCTGAGCCTGATTGGTGACCTGGCTTTTGGATACGGCGGAGCCGAGGTTCTTGTTCAAGCTTTGCTCCCGCGCGAGCGCGATTTCATAGTCGTTTTTATAACTTTGCTCGATCTTCAACATTTCATCATGGATTGACTTCTGAAGTTCGCGCATTTGCGTTTGCTGCGCGATCACGGACAAATGATTGGGTCCATACTTCTGCGACCAGACTGAGACGCGGCCGGCCATGGTAAGGTAATCCTGCCGCAACTTGACGATGATGGGATTGTTCAGCGCATCGGTGATCGAGGCGTCTGGAACATCTTGTTTTATCACATCTTGAATACGGTCGTACCGGGCTTTGGCTTCCGCCGTCGCGGCCTGAGCGAGAATGAGCTGGCTGTTGACTTCCGAAAGCTGCTGGTCATTCATCAACTGGCCGTTGGCACCGCCGGTATCGATGATGTTGTGCTGCTGGCGGAAATTGACGACGGCCTGTTGCTGGGCCGAGGTTTGCGCGCGAAGCTCCTTCAGGCGGTCCTGCAACCAGACGCTTGCCCGCCGTGTCTCTTGATATTTGGCTTCGAGTTCGTCGTCGATATATGCCTCCGCGATCGCATTGGCGATTTTCGCTGCTTTCTGCGGATCGACCGATTGAACGCTGATCTCCATCACATAGCTTTGACCGACTCGGGTAACCGTCCGTTTGCTCGCGAAGGCCCCAAGCACCCCTTTCGCCAGTTGCGTGCGCGCCAGGTTCTCATCCTTCACCGGCGGCGGTCCAAATAGGTTGAATATACTGAAGACACGATTGATCAGGGAGCCAAGAAATCCAGGCGGACCGCCGGCGAATTCCGGATCCTGGGTCAGATTGAGCTGGTTAATAACCGCCCGGCTGACATTGTCGGATTTCAGAAGTTCGATCTCGGTTTGCACCATGCTGGCGTCGACATTGATTTCACCCCGCGACGCGGATTGCGGATTGAGCAATTGCGCCTTCCGGGCGTCGATCACGATCGACGCGGTGGCGACATAGGTGGGCACAGTGGTGAATACAAAGAGCGTGGCGAGCGCCATGCTCAGAATCAAGAAAACAATCATGATCGGCAGTTGGTGCCGGATCACTCGCATATAAAAATTGCGGGGTCCCGAATCCAAAGGACTCGGCGCGGGTGCACCAGATTCATCCGAGATAAGGCGTTTATCGACTTTAAGCATGCGATTCATGTCGCTCTTTAAACTTCCATATTGCCATGCTTCATATTGCCATGCTTCTGAGATGCCTTGGTGACGCAATAGTCTCCGCCAGACGGCATTGGTCAAACTTGGCGTATCCAGCATTCCTCCCGATGACAAGCGGACAGCGTTCCTAGTCTTGAAGCGCCGCCCATTCATGATCTCGATAATCGTTACAAGATGCGTCTATTTCAAGATGCGGCAAATTATTGAGAGCCGGTCACCGAACCAGCAAGAACTGTGCCTATGGTCTTCGAACATTTTGGCGAGACCATCACGCATCCCAGGGATTCAGAACGGCATTTGTCGGGGTACAACCTCCAATTGGAGGAGACGGATGTGCATCGCCACGAATCATAGAGGCCATGAAGTCTCCCCCTCACGCCACGCTAATCAATTGTGAGCATATATTAGATAAACGTATGATTCTATAATTATTAGCATTCTCCGGCGCGGCTTTTGGCCGCCCAACACTCAGGCTGGCCGGGGATAGAGTGACATCAAGAGGTTGAGGTACAATTGAGCACTCTTGGTCCATGAAAAACGTGACGCTTGACGGCGTCCTTCAGCCCTCATGGCGGCAGCAAGGTCTGGATCTTGGCGTAGGCGTTTGATTTGATCGAGCCAGGCACGCGGCGATTTCGGATCGACATAGAGGGCGGCGCTGCCGCAAACTTCCGGGAGACTCGCGCATTCGGACGCGATCACCGGACACCCGAGGGCCATGGCTTCGAGAGCGGGCAAACCGAACCCTTCGGTCAGCGACGGAAACGCGAAACAAAATGCGTTTTGATATAGGGCTGCGAGATCGTCGTCTGTGACAAATCCGAGCATATGAACATTTGATGCGGCGGACTGCTCAACTGGGGAAAAGTACCGGTTCGATGCCCCGGCAACCAGGAGATCGAGGCCCATGGCGTCGAGTTCCTTCGCGATCTCAAACAATATCTCGACATTCTTGTGCCGCGCGCGGCTGCCGAGCACAAAGACAAAAGGGCGCCTGGCAGGCAAGCTCGATGCATAAGTCGAACGCTCCGGCCGCCAGCGGTTGATATGCTCGTGACCGTTGGGAATGACCGTGATTTTCTCAAGCGGGCAAAGTTTGAATTCGTCCAGCATGCGGGCCGAAAAATTCGAAACTGTCACGAGCCGGGCCGCGCGCTTGGCCAAAATAGGCAAGATGGTCCGGTAGTAAATCCGAAACGCTGGACTGTAGCTTTCCGGTGCGAGGTAGGTGTTGGCGTCGTGAATGCAAATGACGTGGTTGGACGAAAGGATGGGTCCAATATTGCCAAGACTCAGCAAAATACCCCGGGACATCAGGGGCAAAACGCACTGGGTCCACATGGGACCGCCGACGCGGCCGAAGGTTGGTTGAACGCCGATCGTGTGGAGAGCAAGCTTGTTGGCGCCAGCTGAAGGGACGATGATCTTGGCTTTTAGGGACGCGCTCCATTTCTCATCTTCAAGGAGTGTGTCCAAGGCGGAAACGATTTCGCCGGCATATCTTTGAACGCCTGTGAGGTTTTGAGTGAGGAACCGGCCATTGATCGTTAGCTGCTGCAATTGCTGCAACCTTGCCGGCGAGTCCGGAGCATTGGGCCGATCGATAAATTCGCCAATTGATGTCCGGGTGACCGCTGGCGCCGTGTAGCCAGCATACTCTTGCTGCTTGGGAACCGCGATCTGTGGCAAAGGGTTGTCAATGGTCGCCTCCGTGCGGCAGAAGGAGGTTCCTTTATCCGGCCTTTCGTGGCGCTGAATGGACATGAAATACAAAATCCTAAAAAATTGATAATAACATTTCTAACACAATCTGCCAAAAATATCACGAAAGTTACCTTGCTCCGATGACCCAGCCGCTCCACCCTTCGAACCGCCCGATGGCGACGTTTCGATAATACTGAACGTGTTTAATTTTACCGCGAACAAAAAACAACAGCGAACCAAACATAGGACGCCCGATCCATTTTAAAGCTGATAAAAATCCATATTTGTGAACCCGTAAAACGTGCCCTACGCCCCGCCCGTACTTCCGGCCTTTTCCCTGAATACCAGACTCCGCCTCAATATCGAACGAGTCATGGTGACCGTAAATCGACGGGTCGTAATATCCATGCAACCGCTGAAAGAGCGCCCGGAGCATAATGTCCTGCCCCTCGCACGACTGCCAAGGCGTTGATGCACCGATGCCAATTTCGGGGTTGAATCCACCGACCTTCGCCAATGCAGCTCTCTTGAAAAAAATCGTCCATTCAATCCCGGTCGTCCAAACATTGTCCCGGTCGATGGGTTGAGCCACCTTCTCGAACCGTCCATTGATGCTATTCCCGTCTTGGTCGGCGGCGCGGCCAGATAAAAAATCTGCGCCTGTCGCCTCCATTTGCGCCATGCCGCGCGCAAGGAACCAACTCGGATACCAGCAGTCGTCGTCCGGAAATACGATGATCTCGCCTTGCGCGTGTTGCCACCCTTTATTGCGCCCGCGGCTCAGGCCAGATTCCTGGGGAGTCCGTATGCGCCGCAATGGAAACGGCCACCGCTGCTTCGCGAACAGTGGATCCAGGCAGTCGTCAAGATTCTGATCCACCACGATCACTTCGAAATTCTTGTACTCTTGCGCCACGAAGCTTTCGAACAGTCTTTCTAGTGGCGTCGTCCGCCCTCGCGTGGAAACAATAAGTGAAAGCAATATTTCGTTACCAGCCAACGTAGATACTCCGCAGATGAAGCTATCCGAGCTAAAATATAAAGCATTCTACAGTTTTGAATCATCACATTTTATTGTAGATGCTTACAATATTAAAATAACTTAAACATTTCACTGCAATAAGCTGCTACGGCAACATCATTAATGATTTTCTTTCTTGATCTTAGCCGTATTGTAGAAGCTTTATTAGGATACAAATGGTGCGATAAACAGTTGCTGCAGTCAAAAACAGCTAGGGTCGAGGCTTACAGATGATGGTTGTTCGCATCAGCATCTCCTGCATTCGTCTTTCACCCGGCCCTCTGCGTGCCTGCCTTAAAACCTATGGGCCCCCGGACCTAGGCGCCTGGCAAGGGGCCGCACACGGGAAATGTGCGTCCAGCGACGTCCACCCACAGATAAACAGCAAACGCACGCCCACGCTTCCCCCATTTGGTTCAAGGGCGGCGGCTTTTTGTGCTTGAGGGACACTGAAATCACCCTTGCCAGGGCGGGGAATCGCAAATGCGAACGCGCTGATGTGGGAGCCGCCTGGGCCGGCACGTAGGCTCGATTTCAACTGGCCATCCCGGCGGGCACGGGTACGGTCAAGCTTTAGACGGAGTGGCAACCGGCGCCAGTCCCCTGCAAACGAGGCGCAACGCCGCGCGGATCATTACTCCAGGCTAGAGCTTGAGGATCCGTCTGGGATCGAGGCGGCCGCAGAAAAAATCGGCAAAGCCGAGGAGATTGCCGAGGGCGCGTCCTCGGCGGTCGATCCAAGGTTCCGGCCTGATCGATTTTGTAATATTTACCAGCACATTACGAACCAATTGCGACAGCGCGCCGCTGCCACGTACGGTGCCCTTGCGCCAAAGATAATAGGGATTGGCGATCTGCGAATAGCCACATCGGACCCCGGAAGTGCGGCCGCCTTTGACGCCAAGATGAACGCCAATCATCCGCGGATTCGTCACAATTCGACCAAAGGCTGCAAGCTGTCGCGAGAAGTCGACGTCCTCCGCCCAACCATAGAGAGGCAGGTTTTCGTCGAAGCGCAGACCGTGCTCGCGGACGGGTTCCAAGCGCACGGCCATGTTGCAGCCGTAGCCACTATATCGATCGGTCAAAGGCAACGCTTCGTCTGACGGATCGAAAGATGCAATAATGGTCCTGGCTTCGTTAGGACTGAGGCCCGGCCCCTTGATGTCATCGGCGAGTGTTCTGCCAGTCGCCACCACAATCGCGGGATTTGCCACGAAGCAGTCTTCAAGTTCGGCGAGATATGTCGGCGCGGCGAAGAAATCGTCATCGAAGAACATGACAACATCAAATTGCTGCGCAGCGTCGAGAATTGCGTTGCGCTGCATGGGCAAACCCCGCGAACCTTTGACGATCTGCACAGGGAAAGGCAGTTTCGCGGCCTGGGACGCATCAAAATCGTCCGCTGCCGCAGGACAAATCAATACCGCCTCGGGAAACCGTGTTTGATGCGCGAGTTCAGCCAAAGTGTCCGCGAGAATCAAGCGGCG
>DATBPZ010000032.1:0-6959 GCA_036561105.1 Methylocella sp.
GTGCAGATGACCTCATAACGTCATCAGATGCTCGCGGGGCTAGATTCTCGCAATTTTGCCGCGCCGGTCCGCCAAATCCTCGCTGATATCGCTGCGCACGCAATCGGGGCGCCAATCGTGCGCGTTCTCACACAGCCTGGACCCTAAGCGGACATTCGACTGAGTCAGCTACCGAGCACCAATAAACGGCTCGGTAAGTCCGTCTGGCCCGATGTCGGATACCGGTCGGTCGCCGAATTGGAGCCCCAACCTCGGGTACCGCTACATGGCGACTTCTGCGTTCAAATTGTCACGCATCAATGAATTTTACGCCGGTATCGGCTATCGGAGCTTGGCACCGACCAGAGCTGATATTGCAAAGATCCTCCCAATTCGACAATCTGTGCCTCGGCAAAGCCGTCATCCGGCAAAGGCTAGATGAAGCGTTTCTTGGGCCGAAAATGGGAGCGCGTCATGATCAGGAAGACCCGTGCTCAGCTTGTACCGTCCCTTAGCGCGCCGGGCCTGGCGGGACGCCAATTGGCATCAGCGGAAGCTTGTGCGGCGAGGGCCGCCTTCGTTGGGGTGGCGCCAAACATCCTATTCCGCCTGCGTTCCATGTCGCGCGCGATCTCGCAGCTGCGAAGGATACGCCTGAGAGTTATTGTTTCTGGCGCCAAAGTAATCTTCGCGACCTTAGTTCTCTTTGCCACATCGACGGGCTCCGTCTGCGCGGACGACGTCCCGTCGTCATTACTCACGCAACCTTCGCTGACCGACACGCCCGATGGCCCCAAAGAGCAATTGCAGAGCATCGGTATCATGCCCGACGTCTGGGTCACTCAGTTCTATCAGGGACAGACAGAAGGCGACGGCAGCAAGACTTGGCGTTACGGCGGTAAGCTCGACGTTTTCCTTAAGGTGGATGCAGAGAAACTTGGCCTTTGGCGGGGCTTCCACATCAGTGTGCAATACGAGCATTACTTCGGTCAAAACATAAACCGAACGGATTTTGCGCTTATTCCGGTCAACACGGCGCTGGCCTATGTGGAACGAGACGGCTATCACTCCGCTCTCTCCGCCAGTGTCACGCAGGATTTCGGCGAGTCTATTTCCGTCAGCGCCGGAAAATTCGACATGATGACGCTCGCATCGAAGACCCCGTTGATCGGCGGTGGCGGTATCGACACTTTCATGAACAGAGCTTTCGCCCTGCCATCGACCGGGGTGGCCTACACAGCTTTCAGAGGAGGGGCTGGCGACAGGGTTGTTCTCTCTGCGCCCTATCTTATCGGCGGAATAGTGGCGATTAAGACAGAGCCGATCAATTTCGCATTGATGATCGCCGATCCGCGTAGCGCGATCAATCCCAGGGTCATCGAGCACCCCTTCGAGAAGGGGCTGGCGGTGGGGGGTGCGGCGACTCTCAAAACGGAGATCGCCGGCCTTCGTGGTTTTCACACATGGCGCGCCGCCTATAGCAATGCGCGCGGCATCGATCTTGAAGACAT
This sequence comes from Methylocella sp., assembly GCA_036561105.1. GTDB lineage: Bacteria > Pseudomonadota > Alphaproteobacteria > Rhizobiales > Beijerinckiaceae > Methylocapsa. The sequence goes on from DATBPZ010000032.1 coordinate 1,491, forward strand.
CACCGACCTGTCCCGACGACCAGCACCCGGCAGCTTAGTGACGACCAAGAAAGGATTTTGGTTCACATCTTACGCCATCCAGCAGAACTTCGTGCAAAGTGAACAGAATCCGGAGACCGGCTGGGGCCTATTCACACTTGCGACCCTGTCAGACGGTAATCCCAGCCCCGTCAGATGGAGTGTCCTCGCGGGCCTCGGCGGGAACACTCTGTTGGCGGGCCGCGAGAACGATCGCTGGGGTATTGGATTCTTCCACTTTGGACTGACTCAGCCCTTACTTGCCGGACTGGCCGCTCTGGACGTGAACCGACGCAGCGAAGGAGGGGTGGAGGGCTTCTACAACCTTGCGGTCACACCATGGCTGCGCCTCTCCGCCGATCTGCAGGTGATCGATCCCTGGAATCCGAGCGCATCGCGAGCGACTTATGCAGCATTACGCCTGCAAACAAAGTTCTAGCCACCGACTGTTTTCGCCTGCTGTTCATCGTGTTGGAACTGTCACATGCCGGCCAATTTGCTAAGGACCCTTTGGACCAGTTCCGCAACGGGATACTTGAACAGAAGTAGCGGCAACATCGGCAGCAACGCAGCGATCACGGCAGTTATCATCAGACGCGTGCTCACCGGGACCCAGCGCATATTGCGCACGATTCCAACGCTGTTGGACAAATCAGCCAGTGACTGCAAATCGGCTGTGCCCAACAAGGGATCCGTCGGAATAGCGGACGTGTTCAGCCATTTCTTCTCAAAGTCGTTCACGTAAACGCGCCGCAAAGACGATATAGTCGCTCAAACCCTTCTCCTGGCAGGCCCTAAGCCTGAAGGCGAAGACGCACGGGGGCAGAAGTATCAACGCCAAGTCCAGGATAAGAGTGACCATAAGCGCGGGGTAGACCACCTCGAAGAGCGCCCTCCCCGAGGAAATTTCCTCAGCGAAAGATGCGGATACAAGTATCGATGTCGCCAGCACCAAGGCGGTAAAATGGCTCTGCACAACTTCCAGATATCCGAGCCCTGCGGCCGCGTCGGGATGAATCGGCACGAGGTGGAGATCCAGTTTCTCCAAACGCAAGAGGAAGCGGCACCAGAGGGCGATTCGCCAAATCCACCGAAACATCAGAAAGCGAAAAAGCGGCAGGCAAACGATCCAATACCACAGACCTGCTAAGGGAACATCGCTAAGGGTCCGGGCCGGCTCGAGCGCCGCCGTTTTTCCCGAAATGTGCAACTGCGCGGCAAACAACGAAAACAGCACGGCAGCCAACAGGCACATTGCTTCTGGCAGCCAAGCGTCTTTCCATCGGACTGTACGTGCGATTTCGAAATTTAGGGCCGGCAGCATGTTGCCGGGCACCACCCCGGAACGCACGATCGTGCTGACAAAGTCTTCCAACCGCGGGTCCAATGACGATTCGCACAAGAAGAGCAGCGGAATGACCACCAACAAGCGAACATGCCCGGCGATCACCGAAAGCGAAAACAACCTGTCACTGACGCCCTCGATGAGTGCTAACGCCAGAAAGATTGACCACAAGAACAAACCCAGGGCCAGCCCCAGCGCCACCGTGTTCGTTTCTCCGCGTACGAGGTCCCAAGCGCCGTCCCAGTTGGTGAAGCGGGCCGCCGACAAGTGAGAATTTCTCAAGTCTTCCAGGTTCTTCCATACTTCGCGACTCGACTGCCAACGAACTCATGTTTTTCCTTCGTGCTTGACGCGTCGTCTGAGCGGTTTCCCGCCAGTGATAAAGAACCTCCTGCCGCAGGCGTCTGCACATTGCTCCTCAAACGCGACGGGAGCCACCCGCAAAACGAGCGTCCGCGTCGCCAAGATAACGCATATTATCCCATGTGCTTCGCCGCACGTCCAATAATCTGCACTGGGGACGATGATGACGGCTGCGCCTTAAGGGATAATGATCCGACCCTTCGCGTATCATTGGGCAATTGGAATGTGCTTGCGCGGCTAGTGCCAGGATCGGCGTTCACCCGGAGAACCCTTGGTAACTTTTGATGCTTGCCAACGTAGGTTTCCTGAGCAAGATTCGAGCATTCGCTTGTGCCGTGCAGCAAAGCCTAAAAGTTCGCGTGGAACCTTCGTCCCCGTTTCTAGTTACCTTTGGGGGGTATCGGCTAAATTTTGGGAGGCTTCGGTGGAACGACGCGCTTTCTTGAAACTTCTCTGTATTGGAGCGGGTATGGTGGCAGTTGCGGCGCCCGCGGAGGCTCTCACGTCATTTGCGCCACTCGCCACGCCGGCCCGTGATCCGGAGCTTGCACCGCAGCCGGGCGTCGCCACCTCGAAAGACATGGAGAGCGCGCAAGTCGAGAAGGCGTGGTATGGTCATTGGCGTCGCGTTAATAGGCGCCATTGGCGCCGGGTCCGTCGCGTTAATAGGCGCCATTGGCGTCGGGTCCGCCGGCGCTATTATTGGTGATCGCGGCCACGGAATGCTGGTCGATCATCATTTGTTTAGGCGATCGAAATTGACGCTACGAAAAAAGCTGCTGGCGTCGGCGCTAGTAGGAGCGTGGAGCGGCTTTTTTAAAGGTACCGTTGAAGAAATGTAGATTTTCGCGACATGACGCAAGTTGGCGTAACCGCTCTCGTGCGACTTCACGACGCTCGCACCTTGGTTGTCCCGCGCTGTGGCCTTATATGGCGATTAAGTGGCGGGCGTTTTGTAACGAGATAGGCGTCGAACTTCGCAAAACTCAGTGGCATTTGTCTGCTCTTGGCGCAAATCGGACCCATGGAACGGGTCTCACCTCACCGCGAAAATTTCTTATATTTCAGCCGGTGCGGAATGATGCTGTCGATGCCGAGGCGGCGCTTTTTGTCTTCCTCGTAATCGGCGAAATTGCCTTCGAACCATTCGATGTGGCTGTCGTCCTCGAAGGCAAGCATATGGGTCGCGATGCGATCCAAAAAGAAGCGGTCATGCGAGATGATCACCGCACAGCCGGCGAAATCGGTGAGCGCTTCCTCGAGGGCGCGGAGCGTATCGACGTCGAGATCGTTGGTGGGCTCGTCGAGGAGAAGAACATTGGCGCCGGATTTCAGCATTTTGGCGAGATGCACGCGATTTCGCTCGCCGCCTGAGAGCTGGCCGACTTTCTTTTGCTGATCGGCGCCCTTGAAGTTGAAGGCGGAGGTGTAAGCGCGCGAATTGACCTCGCGCTTGCCGAGCGTGATCAGCTCGTGGCCGCCCGAGATTTCTTCCCAGACATTCTTTTTGCCATCGAGTGCGTCGCGCGACTGGTCGACATAGCCGAGCTTGACGGATTCGCCGATTTGGATCGTTCCGGAATCCGGCTTTTCCTGCTTGGTGATCATGCGAAAGAGCGTGGTCTTGCCGGCGCCGTTGGGACCGATCACGCCGACGATGCCGCCGGGCGGCAGTTTGAACGACAGATCGTCGATGAGCAGCTTGTCGCCAAACCCTTTTGAGAGATGGGAAAATTCGATGACGTTATTACCAAGCCGCTCAGCGACTGGGATGACGATCTGCGACGCGGTGGGGGCTTTGTCGTTTTGTTTGGCGACAAGATCCTCGTAACGCTGGATGCGGGCCTTGGATTTCGCTTGGCGGGCCTTGGGACTCGACGCGATCCATTCGGATTCGGCTTCGAGCTGGCGCTGGCGAGCTTCTTCCTCGCGGCCTTCCTGCGTCAGGCGTTTTTGTTTTTGCTTCAGCCAGGCGGAATAATTGCCCTCATAGGGAATGCCACGGCCGCGATCGAGTTCGAGAATCCAGCCCGTGACATTGTCGAGAAAATAGCGGTCATGGGTGACGATCAGGATCGCGCCGGGATAGGCGCGCAGATGTCCCTCAAGCCAGTTGACGGTTTCGGCGTCGAGATGGTTGGTCGGCTCGTCGAGCAGCAAAAGCTCCGGCTGCTCCAGCAGCAGGCGGCAGAGGGCGACACGGCGGCGCTCGCCGCCCGAGAGTTTATCGACCGCGGCGCCGTCAGGAGGGCAACCGAGCGCCTCCATCGCCTGATCGACCTGCGCATCGAGATCCCAAAGGCCCTTGGCCTCGATCTCGTCCTGCAGCGTGGTCATTTCATCGGCGGTCTCGTCCGAATAATTCATCGCAAGGTCGTTGTAGCGGTCAAGGATCGCTTGCTTCTTCGCAACGCCGAGCATCACATTGCCGCGCACGTCGAGCTTCTCGTCGAGCACCGGCTCCTGCGGCAGATAGCCGACCTTGGCGCCCTCGGCGACGAAGCCTTCGCCGGTAAACTCCTTGTCGAGCCCGGCCATGATCCGCAAAAGCGTCGATTTGCCGGAGCCATTGATGCCAAGCACGCCGATCTTGGCATCCGGATAAAACGACAGATTGACGTTCTCGAGAACCTTTTTGCCCCCGGGATAAGTCTTGGTCAGACCCTGCATATGGTAGATGAACTGCCGCGCCATGAAGAACCTTGGTCTTTCGTTGAGAAGATAGGCTGGGGAGGGTTTACCTGCGCGGGGCAGGGCGGTCCAGGCCGCGCGTCGAAACATGCCGGAGTAACGACGAAAAACGTGATTATTTGCCCTTTAGCGGCGAGCGGGAGGGGCTCTGGCCGCTGAGCAAGCCACGCAGGGCAAAGTATAATTGCGTGAGCGACAGGCTGCCGCAAGAGCGGGTTTCTTTTCAGTCCGAATCGCGGGCTCCATGATTAAGCTGGAGCGGTGCTTTATGAAGCCCGCGAGACCCAGGCCGCACTGCCGCAAAACGACGCATGTGACATCTTGCGCCTCCCTTTGGCGAACCACTTATCACAAAGGTCTGATGGTGAGGAGCAATCGTTAATCGTGCGGCGGCTGATGTTTGAACCCATATGGGGGAAGCGAGAGGCTTTGGCGGCAGGCATATTACGCCGATGCTAAGGATGGATTCGAGAAACATGAGCACGTTAGGTGAAATTAAACAAACCGGCAGCGGCCCCAAAACTCATTTGGGGGAAGCGCAAGGCCCGCGTCCTGACAATAGTCCAGGTGATGTTCGGCAGGATGGTCAGATGATGCGGACGGAAAGAGAATCCAAGGAGAAAGACACTCACAAGCTGATTGTCGAGGTCGCGGAACGTTTGTTCCGTCAAATCGGGTTTCAGAAAACGACGGTCGCAGATATCGCGCGCGAGCTGCATATGTCGCCGGCGAATGTCTATCGCTTTTTCACGGCGAAATCGGAAATCAACGAGGCTGTCTGCATGGACCTCCTCAGCAAGATCGAGGCCGAGGCGGAGAAAATCGCCGCGTCGCGCGGCGCCGCCGCCCAGAAAATCCGCAATCTGTTCGGCTCCGTGGAAAAAACCCACCGCAAACTGTTCATGTACGACCGGAAGCTGCATGATTTGATCGATGCGGCGATCACCGAGAACTGGGCCATCATGCGCCGGCACACGGAACGCATGGCGGCGATCTTGGAGCAGATCATCGCGAGCGGCATGGCCTCGAACGAGTTTCCGAAAGGAGACGCC
>DATBPZ010000033.1:0-21370 GCA_036561105.1 Methylocella sp.
TCAGCTCTCGCAGGGTTCCGCCATTTCGAACGCCGGCTGAACGGCTATCGCGGCTCTGGGTTGGGACATTATTCGCGCGGTACGCCAGCGACGAGAAGGGTAAGCCCGATCTTTTGATGCAACGAGAAACTGGCTTCTGAGCGTCGCTCAGCAAGAGATTTTTGCCGAGACCCGTGCGGACGGAAGGATTTGAATCCCACAGCTCAATGAGTCCGGCCCAAGACCTGCTCCAGGTTTGTAAAAAATTGCTGCCATCCATACTTGGCACCTTGGTAGGCCTGCTGCTGATCCGGTCGGAAGCCCGATTGCTCCATACGGAGGTGGGTTCCCGCGCTCGTAGAAGTGAGAGTCCAAGTGACGACACTCTCGAGACCATAGGCTGCCCATGTGTAAGACAGCGTTTTGTTCGGTTCGATTGCCACGACCCGACAATCGACAGCGCCCCAGTCGGCGCGAAGATTGAAACGGTGATCCAAGACAGGCTTAAAGTCGTTTTTCATCAACCACTCCTCGATCAGGTGTGGTTGCGTGAGCGCGCGCCAGATCTTTTCCGGCGGAAAAGGAATCTCCCGTTCGACAACGACGGAGAGCGTTTCGGTTGCGGCTTTGCTCATCGGTCCATCCCATTCTTCAAAATGTCCTAACAAAGGGCGCAGTCAGAATCTCGCAGCGACATCTTCAAGCCTTCCCAGGATGCGCGGCCAACCGCCACCCATTCCTCGATAACCGCCTTCGTCTTGCGGCCTGAACCCCGATTGTTCCATGCGAACATGGGTTCCGCCGCTGTGCGGTGTCAGTGTCCAGGTCACGATCGTCTTGAGTCCGTCAAGCGTTTGCTCGCCCGACGCGTTCCAGGTGTAAACAAGCCGCTGATGCGGAACGAGTTCGAGAACCTCGCAGTCAGTGACGCCGTTCCAGCCCATCACGGGCTGTGCGCGGAAATTGAACTTGTGACCAACGACAGGTTGAAAATCGTTTTTCATCAACCAGTCTTCGATCAGCGTGCTTTCTGTGAGCGCGCGCCAGATCTTTTCAGGCGGATGTGTCATGTCGCGTTCGACCACGATGGAGCGTGTTTCGGCAGCAACGTTCGTCATTGATCCATCCTTTTCAGCAAGTCTTCGAGGTCGTCGAACTTGCGCTGCCAGAAGCCGGCCATCTGGCTTGTCCAGTCGATTAGCTGGGCAAGCGCGCCGAGCTGCGCGCTGTAATACGTCTGGCGACCTTCGTGGCGGTCACGCACCAGCCCGGCATGCTTCAGGACTCCGAGATGCTTTGAGACGGCCGGTTGCGAGATCCCGGCCTGCGCCGTCAGCGTTCCGACCGTCTGTTCTCCGTCGCGACACAATCGCTCGAAGATGGCGCGCCGGGTAGGATCGGCGAGCGTTTTGAAGAGCATGTCGTGATTGTGCGGCATCTGGATACATAACTTGCTAGCTATTGATTAGATCAATAACCAATGAGTTATGTGTATGTCAATCGAGAATTTGGGGAGCAGCGATCGCCATTATCTGGACTCAGAAAGACCGTTCCGGAGGGAACATATTTGACTGGCCCATGCAGCCAGAGTGAAAGTTTTGAGGCTTCAACCCTGAAGGACTGCTTTCGGGGCTCGCAATTCACGATGAAATCGACCGCGATGGGTGCGAACCGGCCCAAGGCGAATGCTAATTCGGGCCGAAAGGGGAATGACGGCTTTCGGGCGATGAGATGGAAAAGCGGACCAGGCACAGACCGCCCCAAAGCGGAAACAAGCTTTGGCACAAGCTGACCCTATGCGGTCTCCGTTTATTGCATCGCGCCGATAGGCAACGGCATGTTCCACTCCATCGTCGATTTCCAAGCCATCGGCGCGGGCTCTGGCGTCCCCTGATAAGGGGGCGCGCAGGAAGCGATTTCGTGACAATTTCAATCAAACCCTTACGCGATCTAGACGTGAAAGGACTAGGCTACGCTGAGGACTCGAGAACGAACCGCAGACCTGCAACCGTAACTTCTTTAGGGGAGGAAGCAATGCAAAGGGGATTGCCTTTAGCTATTGTTGCAACGTCTATACCTAAGGCAGCGGTCGTTATCACCGCGGGACTTGCCTTCAGCCTGTCCCTGGTCATCGGCTGCTCGGCCTCTGCACAAAATGCCAATAGCACCGATCCACTGGGAGCACGAGCGTGGGCGCCAGGCGCGATCGAGCACGCGCGGAAGATGCGCATTCATCAAGATGCGGACCATGGTTCGCAACCGACACCGGCCATCATTCCGAGGTCCGAAGTCGATGCCGATCCCAGCGGCAAGGTCGCAACCCTCCAGCCCGGCGGTCCCACATTTACGGCATTAAACCCATTTTTTCAGAATTTAGGGACGAACGGGCGCACCTGTTTTACCTGTCATCAGCCACAGAATGGGTGGACTGTGAGCGCTGCCAGCGTTCGCAAACGGTTTGATTCTAGCGCGGGCGCTGATCCGATTTTCCGATTGATCGACGGTGCTACCTGCCCGACCGACGATGTCTCTTCGCTCGCGGCCAAGAGCCAGTCCTATAAACTGCTGCTCGAAAAAGGTCTTATCCGGATTGGCCTGCCACTGCCGGCGGCGGCGATATTGCAGTTTGAGGTCACCTCAGTCGACGATCCTTACCATTGCACGGTGCTGACGACACCAACGACCGGGCTCGTGTCCATTTACCGGCGTCCGCTTCCATCGGCCAATCTCGGTTTTCTTTCCACGTTCATGTGGGATGGACGCGAGCCGAGCCTGGCTTCTCAATCCATGGACGCCACACTTATCCATGCGCAGGCGAACGCCGCGCCGACGACGGCTCAGCAAGCGCAGATGGTGGCCTTCGAAACCGGCGTTTTTGTTGCTCAAAGCTCCGATGCGCAGGCCCATGATTTGAATACTCACGGCGCCACAGGCGGCCCTGCCGCACTGTCGGTACAGAAATTCTTTATCGGCATCAACGATCCGCTGGGAATGAATCCTACGGGCTCGCCTTTCGACCCCAATATTTTCAACCTCTACAAGCCTTGGTTTACATTGCGGGGCGGATTGGATAACGACACGGAAGCTCGCAAGTCGGTCGCCCGAGGTGAGGAAGTATTCAACACCATAAAAATCAATATTGCCGGAGTCGCGGGCCTGAACGACGATCTGAACACGCCAGTCATCCAGGGATTTTGCGGTACGTGTCACGACGCACCCAACGTCGGCAATCATTCGGTCAAAGCGCCTTTGAACATTGGCATCGCCGATGCGGGCGTCAAAAGTCCTCCAGCCCTCGACATATCGGGACTGCCGGTTTTCACGCTTACCTGCAAGCAAGGTCCGCTGGCGGGAAATATTTACACCGTCACTGATCCAGGAAAAGCGTTGATTTCGGGGAAGTGTCAGGACATCGGCAGGCTCAAGGGACCCATCCTACGGGGGATCGCCGCCCGTGCGCCCTATTTCCACAACGGCTCCGCAGCAACATTGATGGATGCCGTGAACTTCTATGACAAGCGGTTTAGCATCGGGTTTACGGACCAACAGAAAACAGACTTGGTCAATTTCCTCAATACTCTTTAAGCCGACGTAGCAAGATCGAAGATAACTTTGTCGCATCATCGACGAGAAGCGTTTGGCACGAGCTTGACGAGCTTCTCGTGTGCCCATTTCGGTGCGGCGTCTGTGACCCAGCCGAAGTCCGGTTGAACGTCAGCCGGCAGCGTGCCCATGGTGACCAGCGACGCATTTGCGGCCCCCAAGGTGGTCTGCCAACAGAACAAGGGGAAGCAAACGCAGTAGCGTAGCATAGCGGACCGACATTTATGAGGGAAGGCCAGAACTTTTCTGCAAATAGTTGGTGCGGAGCAGGGAATCGAACCCCAATACAAGCGTCCAAAACGCCTTGTCCTGCCGTTAGACGACTCCGCGATAATTTCCAGACAAAGCGGCCGAACTTTCGATTGGCAGCCTAAAGAACTATCCGCACTGAATCATCTCTCGTTGAAGCCATTTCCTGGCACACTCCTTGTGGAAATGCTTAGTGCCATATCGATAACGCGCTTCGCTTGCGTTGAACCGCGAAAGACATTCGTGGCAGTAGGCACCGCGTTGTTTTGCTTCATCTGTATTAATCCGAGGCGGTTCAATTCGAAAGTGCGTCATCACTCCCTCCTAAACGCCAATCTCAAAGGGAACACCAATATTGAGGCAAAAGTTGTACCGAGCGCTACATCCAGACAGATGTATCGCGCAACGGTGAACAGCCATCGTCCACGTTCCTAGAGGTCTTCTCACAAGAGGAATGCAAGAGCCACAAAGGACGGGCTCACATCCACATTCGTTTCTTTCGTATTGGAGCCCAAATCAGCCTCCAAATCATGACCCATCCAAGGCACCCCACCTTCGCCAAAAAGCCTCGCGTTGATGACGAGCACCCCCTCGTCGACCTGCTGTGAGCGAGAAGGAGAGCAGCCCGACGGCTACGTATTTGCCATAGGTCTTCGAGGGTAAAAGCGACGTTTGATGCCGAAAGAAGCCTGGACATCTCAAGCTGTGCTCTGGACGCGTGTGTTGGTCCGGCTTTCGAACAGAGCAGCCCGCCCCTGGCACGCAAACTGCTCTTCGCGCTGGATTCTCACCATCCGGCTACGAGGACGAATGCTAGAATCATCGGGTGAATTTCCGCAGAGCCGCAACTGCTGTCATCTAGAACTCTAAGTCGAACTTTAACGCTACGCACTTATGTTTTCCGTACTGGGTCGGATAGCTGACGGGCGCGAGCCGTGTCGGCACTTACGTTGAGCGCCAGGAAGCGGTCATCCGGGGACCGGGTACTCAATAGCTGATTCGGACCCAAAGGGCGACCATCAAGCGCCGCATCGCAAATCCCTCTTACAAAAGTTCCCGCTCTATCGCGACTTTGACGAAGCCCATGGGTGGGATTAGGCTCACAATCGGTCCGCGTTCCGTCAGGACGAATAACTTATGCGGAAAAAGCGTGGCACGGCCGGCGCGTTATTGGTTTGCTCATATTCGCTTCTGGGGTTGTCGCTGGTCTCGCTCGACGCAACTGTGGCGCGCGGGCTCTATGACGACCCCGGAACCGCCGAGGGCTGGGCTTGGTCGCAGATCAAGCGGGGCGAAGCGGCCGACTTCAACGCTCGCTGTCGCACGCCCATACTCGATTCCAGGGATGAGAAGGATCCGCGCTGGCAGGACGGCTGCCGCAAACTCTCCGCCCGCTTTCTGCAGGATTTGCTGACGCGGCCCCCGTGGAGGGAGGCGACGCCCTCGGGAAGCATTGGCATTGAAGGTGCCCGGATTGTTGGTACTCTTGATCTCGCGGATACCAGCCTCATTCGGGCTATTCAGATCGACGGCAGTCGCATTGAAGGCAAAATAGATTTGAGAGGCATGCGGACCGACAGTTTGATCGAGCTCGGCGACTCGCTGGTGAGCGGTGAGCTTCTGGCAGACAGTCTGCATTCTGAGAGCGATTTGAACCTGAACAATGGTGCCGTTTTCAAGAACCCGGTGAGTCTCGACAGCGCGCGGATCGCTGGACAAGTGGACTTGAACAGCGCCACATTTATGAATGTGGTAAATCTGAACGGCGCGAAGGTCAACGGACAGCTCTTGATGCCTGGCACGAGCTTCGATGAGGTGCTGAACGTCGGCGCCTTGGAAGTTGGCGGCAATTTGTTGATGGGTGGCCAACAACAAAACGGGACTAGATTCAAGAGGGGAATGTTTCTATCCGGCGCGAGGATTGCGGGATCTGTCTCCATGGTCGGCGCCCGTTTCGATGGGCCGCTGACCGCCAGCATGTTGCAGGTCGGTGGTTCATTGGCCATGGGCAGTTCCAGCTTCAAGGTTGTGTACCTGAGCGGCGCAAAAATCACGGGACAGGTCGTGATGACCGGCGCCAGTTTCGATGGGCCTCTGGACGCCAGCTTGTTGCAAGTCGGCGGCAATCTGGTCATGGGATCCTTAGCTCAAAACACGACGAGTTTTGAGGCGGTAACTCTTGTCAACGCGAAGGTCGGTAACGAAGTTAGCATGACTGGCGCTCATTTCTATGGCATGCTGAACGCGTCCTCCATAGAAGTCGGCGGCGATCTCTCGATGCAATCCGACGCGGACAATAGGACTACCTTCGACGAGGTGAATCTCACCGGCGCGAAAATCAAGGGAAATCTCGACATAAGCGGCGCCGATTTCGAGGGCGCGCTACATGGCGAAACCCTGCATGTTGACGGCAATCTGCTTATGCAATCCGACCAGTGGCGGGGTTCTAGTTTCAAGACCGTGGATATCAATGGCGCAACGATTGCGGGAAATATCTCAATGATCGGCGCCAGTTTCGATGGGCCGTTGTTCGCCGGCTTGTTAAAGGTCGGTGGCAATCTAGGAATGGGATCGCAGACCGCCGAAAGTTTAGAGCACTTCGCCCGTCTCGCCGGAGCTCCATCGGAGTACAAGGCAATCAAGGTCAAATTCAAACAGGTGTTTCTGACGGGCTCCAAAGTGGAGGGAAATATCCTAATACCGGACGCCAGCTTCGAGGGCGCTATGGACGCATCCTTCTTGCAGGCGGGCGGCAATATGAACATGCCGGATAGCCGTTTCGCCGATCAGGTCAATATGGGCCTGGCCCATATCGGCGGCAGTCTCGACCTCAGTGGCGCCGGTCTGGCGGGACTTGATCTATCGGGCGCGTCGATTGCCGCCGACCTGAAACTTGGGGGCGCACATGGCTCCTCTCTGTGCAAGGGAAATGACTGCAAACATGGCGCTTTGAACCTGCGTAACGTGCATATCGGTAGCCGGATGGATGCGATGAACGACTGGCCTGCGAAGGGTCAGCTTTTTCTCGAAGGCCTCACTTTCGGTCGTCTTGGCGGAATCGATGGAGACACCGGACCACAGGGGCACGATCAGGAAGCGAAATTGTGGGACAATTGGGCAAGGCGCGATCCCCACCATAGTCCGGCAATCTACTCGCAACTTGCGATCGCCTTCACGAACGCAGGCGACCGTGATGCCGCTGACGATATCCGCTATCTCCGCCGCGAGCGGGAACGTGAGATCGCGTGCGACGAGGGTCCGCTGGGCTCCTGCATCCTTCAGACCGTGCTCGGCTCCGTCGCCGGCTATGGCTTGGGCTCACATACTTTCAAAGTTATACCCTGGGTGCTTGCCTTCTGGCTAGGTGGCGTGGCGCTGCTTTGGTGGACCGTCCCGGTGGCGAAAAACCGTGGGGCAATCTGGTGTTCCTGCGCCAGCCTGGCACAGCTACTGCCCGTGATCCCGATCAACAAAGAACTCACCGATTTCTTCAACGATTCCGAGCGCAAGTATCTCAAGGGTTGGCAAGTCTTTGTGTTCTCCGCCCTTGGCGTCGTCGGCCTGGCTTTGGGAGCGATCCTGCTCATCGCCGTCTCCGGGCTAACACAAAACTCGTGACGTGAGCCGTGACTTTGATGACCGTCGAATTTTTTCGATTGCATTGTTGACACTTTCAGGAGTTCGCTCGCGATTTCTCGGCGAGGCGAGAAGCTACAATTGGCGCAATGGCGTCATTCAGCAGGGTTGAGCAAATGGCCGCTTTACCCCCGTGATGGCCGGGCAGACCCTCGGACGGAACGTCCGCTTTCGACGAGCAGCGACAACCGGCTGAGCGACCGACGTGGGCGCGAAACAGAAGTGGCGGGCCGAAAGGGGCCGGTCCGCCATCGACAGCGGACCATAAGCAGACGCGCTAATTTATTTGATCGCCCCCTGGCCGGGCGGGATGCGACCGTTGCCCGGATTACCATCTTTCTTTTCTAAATGGCCGCTCCGGAGTTCGTTTCTTTCGTCTGAAAGTCCGCGCTCCTCCGTTCGGAGACTTCGATTAGCGAAGCGTCTCCTCGGCCAAGAAAGCGGCTATGTCGCGCGCCACCTCCGCCTGCATTCGCACACGCTCTACCGCTCCCTCGCTCGGCTTCTCGGGGCCGGCGCCGTCTTCGGCCTTATCCAGATGGACGGCAGCCTGATCCCTTAGCGCGGCATAGGCCAGCACGCGGTCAATACAGCGCCGCCGCTCGGAAGCGATAGCGGCCTTGATCGCGGCGTCCGCCGCCTCTCCCCGCTGTTGTTTTTCCACCGTCGATTGATCGCTCATGGTTTGCACCCTTTGCTCATAATGGAGGCTCAACGTATCCCCCCTTAAAGATTATCTCTGACACGATTTGATCAATCGTGTCCTTCAGTCGCCCGGTGCAGCTATCAGGCTAAGTGTTGGTGACGGCGAACCTGGTGCTCCGGTCGCGGAAAAATAATGCATTTGACGCGAACGTCCGCTTCGGACCAAAGGCGATGGTCGACGGATAGCGCAGTTGGGCGCGAAGTGGCCGTAGACGAGGCAGCCGCCGAGCTCGCCTCAGATCATCGTCTTAAGATCCTATCCGGCGCAGGCCTCCGAGGTCACTACTTATTGAGGAGGCGATGATATGATGCGCCGCACCGCTCAGCCCTCCGGAGGTCGTGTCCTTGGTGACGCGATTCTCTCAGAGAGTCGGATGGCCTACCTAACGCTCGAAGAAATCATTACCCGCTACTGTGGATGACCGATCTCACAATCCCAGCCCACGTTTGCGTCCGAGGCTCCACTCGATTCCACCACCGTCGTGCACATTCCCGGTAATCTGCTGGCCAATCCGTTTGTCGAGCACGGGCTGCCAGGGCACGAGGCTGAACCCCAAGCCCCCGTCACCACTGAAACTCTCGATCATGGCGAAGCGGCCGCTGGCGAGCTGGGTTGAACCGATGAGCTTGCCGCTGACATATTCGCCGGTCTTGGCTTCCTGGAAGGTCAGGCCGCGCTCAGTAGCCATCGCCCGGCCAACGCGGGTCACCTCGGCGCGCTCCAGCCGCGAAAGCATATCGGCGGGTGCGCGAATTCCTCCGTCCGGCAAGGGAGTGGCATGGCTCATGTCGACCAGCGCCTGCTTGCGGCGCGCCATCGCGTCCGCCACGTCCCTGCCGAACCCGGCCTCAGCGAGTGGTGTGCGGCTCCGGGAGTCCAGCTCGCGGTCGAGCCAAGTCGCGCCGTCGCTGCCGACCTGGGCCTGGAGATCAAGCGTCGAGAGGGTTTGGACGGCGAGCCCGTTGCCGCCCTGGCTGAGGTCGTAGCACATCCCACGCTCGGCGATGTCGGCGGGGACGCGCCATTGGTCGGCGTCGAGCCGCTCGACATGGCCGGCGCGGCGCAGCGCCTCCAGGCGGCGGACGTGGGAGCGAACGAAAGCCTCGGGGTCGCCGCCAATGCCCCCGATTTGTTCGCGCGCCCGCTGCAAATGCGCGCTCGGACGGTAGATGCCTGCCTCGCCGGTCATGTTGGCGATGTTCAGATCAGCCGCTCTCGGATGGGCAACCGAAGGCGCCACCTCGACGATCATGCCCCGCCGAACGTCCTCGATGTGGGCAGGATCAGCGAACTCAAGATGATGGACCCGGCCGCCCACGCCATCGATGACCAGGTAGACCCGCTTGCCCATCTCATCGCCGGCCAATCCCTTGCCGAGGACACGGCCGATAACCGGCTCGGCGGTCCGGCTGCCGTGGGGGACATATTGGCTGACTCCGCGTTCCTCGGCGAGGTCGTGATCGGCTAGCGCCCGGTGCATGGTCTTGATGATGTCGACCCGCTCGCCAAGCTCTTTCAAGGTCGCCTCGGCCTCGCCGGAGATAACCCAGCGTCCCGGCTCCGTCTCGGTGGCGAGACGGTAGTGTTCCAGACGCTTCGCCCGGCTGATCATAAGGTGCCGGTTCTCGCGGACGAGGTAGGAGCTTCCTTCTCCCGGCCGCAGATCGATGACGCCCTGATCGCGCTGTTCGGCGATCAGCATTTTGTCGAGACGGGTCAGGCGCTCAGCATCCACTTCGCTCGCGAGCTTGCGGGCGACTTCGATCTGCTTTGGTGGTCGACGAGGATTATGCGCCGTTTGCTGCGATGATGGACAGCGATATTGCGGTCCCTCGTTGGATTCGTGCGGGCCTAGCAAGATTGCTTTATCCCAAAATTGACGCCCCGCTCGCGTCGAAGGATTCCGATCGGCTCATTTTCCGAAGATCAGATGCGGTTAAAGGGAAAATGAAAACGCAGGAAGACCGGATAGCTGCTGGCTTGGCTGTAATTGAATTGATGGACGCCGGGAAATCCCATGACGAGGCGGTTGCCGAGGTCACTGAAAGGCTTGGCAAGGAAGATCCATCTTACGTTAAACATGCCATTACATTGGCTAGGAGGTTGCCGGAGTTCTACAAACGTGGTGCACGAAAGCTATAGCAGTTTCGAGCACTGACACGGGTAGAGATGTGCCTATAGTCGCGAACCATCTTCAACGGAGATGGTTTCGATGCAAGTCAGAAAAATTCCCCAAATTCCCCTTAACGAGCGTTCCGGTTGGTCTGTCGCGGAAACGGCGGCGCAGCTCGGTATTTGTCGCGCCAGCGTCTATAATTTGCTCGCGGCGCATAAGCTCAAATCCGCTCAAATACTCGGCCGCCGTGTCATTTTGCGCTCGAGCGTCGAATCCCTTTTGCAAGGGGAGGCGCGTTGAGCCATGCCCACACAGGAAACGAGCCCGGCCGCGGGGGCGCGGACCGAGCTCGGAAATGCTTTTCCTGGCGGGAATTGCAATTCCGAAACTGCCCCAAAAACCCATATTGCGCAAGAGAAAATCGAGCAGATTTTCGATGACATCGGTCCCAACATTAATGCGATGGGGGCGATGCTCAATGCGGCTGTTGCCATGCATGAGGCTGGCGATCCTGTTGGGCTGATCTACGCGCTTCGGCGAGTTCGATCCTATTGGGTAGCGGTCTCAGAGTCGGCCAAGGAATTGGTTGCCGCTGATGCCGAGCGCTTGTCCGCCCTCCGGCAAGAGGGGGCGCGGCAATGAGCAGCTCCCATTGGGCGCTCGTCGACCGCGTGCGCGATCGCTGTTACGACGTATTCACGTTCGACGAAAAGAAGCGCCTGCATGACTTGGTCGGACGGCTGAAGCGGACCGGCGTCATATTCGCAGACGATCTGGCATGGCTCCGCGAAATGGACGCCGCCCTCAGCGCCATGGGCGTGTCGCCACCGTCGCGCCGACCCTATGAGCCCTGGCGGCGGCGCCCGCGTGCCAAGCGGGGGCGCGCCAATGGCTAAGCGTCGGAAATTAGATTTGGACGGACCGTTTGTTCTGCACTCGCTGGAGATGCGGGAGTCTCCAGCATGGCGCGCCCTTTCCGATACCGCTCGGCGGGTTCTCGATCGCCTTGAAGTCGAACACATGAATCACGGTGGCGCCGAGAATGGGAGCCTTGTTTGCACCTATGACGATTTCTGCAAAGCTGGGATCCGGCGCAAATCAATTTCCCGGGCTATTCGAGAGTGTGTCGCACTCGGTTTTCTCGAAGTTACGCAGCAGGGCGGGCTTGTTAGGGCGGATATAAGACGGCCGTCGAACTATCGGCTCACATACGTAAACGGTCGCCACAAAAGCCCGGATCCAACTCATGAGTGGCGAAAGCTTGTAACCGAAGAGCAGGCTTCCGCCATCGTGATTGCGATCGCCAGAGAAGTGGTTTGCAGGCGACAAAAATTTTTCCCCGGGGGCGAAAACGCCACTGCACCTGAAGGGGCGAAAACGCCACTGCACTCCAGGGGCGAAAACGCCCCCGGCTCCGAGGGAATGCTGTAGGGGCGAAAACGCCACTGCTATCTATATCTCGGGTGTGGTGCTTGAGACTGAGCGAGCGGGAGGCACCACTCCATGACCGAGCAATACAGGCTAATGGCACCGATAAATCCTCTGAATCGGGCGCAGCGACGGCGCGTGGCAAAACTCAGCCCCATGGCGCGCCTCGTTCTCGAAATTATGGAGGAGGCCAACGCGAACGGCGAGATCACGCTGACCGAGGATCAGATCGAGGAGCGTGTAAACAATCTCTTAGTCATGCCAAATTCCAAGCATGGCCAAGCACCCAAAGCGCTCGCGTGATTCAGCCTAGCTCGCGAAACTCATTGTGGACATCGCCACCAGAGAAGCTCAAGATATAGAAGATTCGGACAAGAGTCCGATGTCAGCTCTGGGGAGGGCCGGTGGCATACTTGGTGGCCGCGCGCGGGCTGAAAAATTAGAAAAGCGCGCTGAGATAGCCAAGCAGCCGCCGCCGCACGGTGGCGCAAGCATGACGGCTGAAATAGCAATTCTTAATCGGCAGTGTATAGCGCTAGCCGCTGATAGCGCAGTTACTATTGGGCGCAATGAGTTTGGAAAACAGCTAATAAGCTTTTTTCTTTAGGCCCAATCAACGACATCGCAATAATGATATTTAATGCAGGCGATTATGTCGGTATCCCGTGGGAAGTTGTTATAAAGAGTTTTCGTGCACATCTTGGGAAGAAATCATTTTATACTGTCGAGCAGTGTGAGTCTGAGTTTTTCAAGTACTTGGACTCTTCAGCATTTACAATAAATGACGCAGCTAGAGTCAGTATTATTTCATTAATAATTGGATTCATTGATGAAATAAAGAAGCAACTAGAATACAAAAATTTAAGAGACCTTCAAGACGTGCTGCGCGCGGCCATTCGCAAAAGGGCTACAGAAATTGAATCTGAGAATTTAAGCTTATCTGGCGTCATTCCTAAAGATAAATTTGTTAAGGAATTTCGAGGTGACATCTCCGTCGTTTCCAAAGAGGCGTTTGGGTTTCGTCTAACAAAAGAATATTTTTCTGAGCTTATTGATTTTCTATATTTGGTGATATCAAGAAATAATGAATCCGTGTTTATGACAGGTGTTGTTTTCGCTGGATACGGCAAAGACCAACTTCTTCCGTATATATCACAATACGTCGTGGACGGCAGATTCTCTTATTACGAAAATAAAAAGAGAATAGACAAAACTCGCTGTTGGCTCGATGAGCGGATTGATTCTGCTAATAACAGTCGAAGATCATCAGCTATAATCCCGTTTGCGCAATATGATATGATTTTTATGTTTATGGAGGGCATTATCCCGAACTATATCGAGTATATTAAACGTATACTCAAGAATGTTCTTGACAATAGATCAAAGGATATGGTTGAAAATTATGTCCCGTCTGAATCTAAGCTTGTAGAGAGCCGACTTCAAGAATCGGAGAACGACACTATCGTTAAAGCGTTTGAAAAGGAGTTCCAAAACTTCAGAACGCAAACGCTCGTATCGCCAGTGCTCAACGTCGTTGAAGCGCTCCCAAAAGAGGAGATGGCGGCAATGGCTGAGGCACTGGTAGAGTTAACGGCCCTTAGACGGAAAGTTGGTTCGAATCTGGAGACTGTTGGTGGGCCAACCGACGTGGCGATCATATCTAAGGGGGAGGGTCTAATTTGGATGAAGAGAAAACATTATTTCGACCCCGAACTCAATGGCGATTTCCACATTCGTAAACAAATCTTGTTGGGAGAAAACTGATGCGCGCCGAACGACATCATAAACATCAAGGGACTGTTTCGTCTAAGTTGGGGAATAGGATACTTCCTCGTCTCAGTAAGGACCAAAATGTTTATAGAGAAGCTGATGAAGCGGCGTTACGCATTCTTGATGCAGCCAGAAAAAGAAGAGAGGCTGAAATCAAACTGACTGAAAATGCGTGACGGTCAAGCATAAGGGGCATTTGGTTGCCGACGTGGCACTCCTGCGCTGTGCCGCTATCTCTAGGGTTTGGATAGCTTGGCCAATGCGGCACCTAGAGTTTTTGCCATATCTTCTTGCACCTCTTCACTTTGGTCTTTGAAACCCTCTACCAATTGTTCAAGCCATGCCCGCAAAAAGCGCCGATCTTCGGGAGTCGAAGCGAGCGATTTCAACAGTGCCATTGTAAACGCCGCTTGACGTTCCTCTAGGTTCTCTGCCCACTTTTCGAGGATTATGATGCGGTGTTCGAGAGTCCTTCCAAGTGGATCGGTCATTTTTTCTCCTTAAGTTGGAAATGTTCTAGTTGCACTGGCGTCCAACAATGTTTCTTGTCGCATTCTCGCCGCGCGTAATCTTTTGTGAAAGTGTTTGGCGAAGGCCCGAGAAGTTCCTTCTGCCGGACTTCCTGTGGCTTCGAAGCTGGCTCAGCCCGCGCGCATACCGCGCCGGCGAGGAGCACGAAAAGGCCAGTGATAAGAGCTGCAGCTTTCATGTCAGTGCCTCCAGACATTCACTTTTACCGCCGCCCGCCGCCGCGCCTTAGGTGGAACCTTTCGAGCCTTGAAACGATAAATGCATCATATCGAGCGTTTCTAAGGAAGACGTACATGGACACAAATACGCTTCTAATCATTATAGTTCTCGTGTTGTTGCTTGGCGGCGGCGGCTGGTATGGTCGCGGACGCTGGTTCTAAGCCTTAAAGCGATAGTCTCGTGGCCGCCGGCGCCCAGCATCCCGAGCGTCGCACCAAGCCATCGCCTCGATCGCTATGGCCTCTGCCTTCCGGCATGCCATCTTGCGTACATAGTCCGCCGCACTGGCGATGACGAGTAGCGCCCGTGCCGTGCGGACGAGCGCGTGGATTTTAAGCAGCTCGATCATGCGCGCTCCCGATAGTAGCTGGATCCTGCAACAATCAGACGTGAAGTTGCGGCATCAAGGAGAGTTACCATCCCAGTGAAGAATTTCTGCGTGTCTCTAAGGTTATCGAACATCAGATTAAGTGTTTTCTCTGCATCCATCTCTTCGGCACGCTTGAACATTTCAATAATCTCAGGCTTCGATTTGAACATTAGGGAATAGGCCAGCCGACAAGAAACCAGATGCGGATTGTTGATCTCTTCTGGCGTGGGAATTTGAACGGTCACGTCATCCTTGTTCCATGGTTCAAAATTAATTGCTGCCGCTTCTTTCTCAGTGCAGACGTGATTGCTGGCGCGTTTGGCCGGCGCTTTGCGTGTCCTAGGTTTCGGGGTCATCTTAGTCCTCTCTCTGGTTACGCGGCTCTGCGCGCGTGGTAAGATTGTCGTCAGCCATGTCGACTTAACTCCTTCATGTTCGGCATGGTTAGAGACGGTCGAGCGTCATTGCAGGGGCTTGGCCGTCTCGCTTGGTCAGGTATGCTCCGCCTCTGCCGCGTTCATGCTTACGGCGAAATCGTCGCCATCGATTTGGATGGTAGTTCCGCCGCAGCGGATCAGCGCTGATAGCTGGCCCTCGGTCGAGACCATGCGCAAGCAACGCCCTGCATTGCCGGTGCTGGTCGCAATGCGCTCCGCCTCGGTTTCAAGCCTCGCCATGGCACGTCCCGCCATGCTCGCCGCCTTCCTTATGCCGTCAAGCTCACTCGCCGCCTCAGCGACCGTGACAACGGCTTTCTGCGTTCCCATGTGAATCTCCTCCGTAGAAACTTGCCTTTCGCATCGCCTCATGCAATACTAATGGTATCAAATATGACCCTGGAGTTTTTCCTTGTCAATACTGAAAGTATCAATCAAGCAAATTAAAGCGGCGAGGGAATTGCTCGGATGGTCTCAAGAGGCGATGGCCGAGGCATCCGGAGTTTCCATCCCTACCATCAAGAGACTTGAAGCCGCGGGCGATGAGCTAGGTGGTCGTCCCGAAACCGGCGACAAAATCATTTCGGCATTGGTAAAGGGCGGCGTCGAGTTCATCGCGGAAAATGGCGGCGGCCCGGGCGTGCGGCTTCGCAAACCCAAAAGGAAATCGAAATGAGAGGCTGAAAGGCTCGGTAGGTGAGCACGAGGATACACAAGTAAACAAACATAGAAGTAAGTAAACAAAAGTAGACGCTGCAATAAGTTGTGTATTAAAACGCGTTAAGCGTGGCGTTCTTCAAAACAATTTGGTATTACTTAGACTGTCATCGGGTGTCTCTAAAAGAGTCGGGGCCAAGTTTCTTGCAGGTTTCTTGGCTCCGGCTTTTTTGCCCAGCAGCACAAGGAGAAAACTTTGCAAACGCCTCTGTCCAATCAACCCGACCTCCATGTTCGCGTTGGACCGACACTCAAACACTCCATCCAGCTTGCGGCGGAGCGGGAAGTTCGCAGCGTCTCAAGTTTTGTGCGCCACGCAATCGTTACGCAGTTGCGCGCGAGCGGCATTGAGCCCTTGAACCATGGAGTTCCCCGCAATGGCCGGTGAACAACCCGATCAGCAACTCATGGAAGCGGCGCAAGCGATCGCCCTTCAGACGCATGCCAAAGAGCTCGGCGAAATTATCGAGCTCGGGCGAACCGAATTTGGCACCGGGAATTTTGATGACGCCTCTCAAATTGTTGCTGACAAGCTGGGGCCGCGTACCCAAGAGGCCGTGGCGATGCTGCGGCAATTTGATTTTCCGCACAGGCTAGTAGCTGAACTTGCAAACGCCCCTGAGAAGTTAGAAAAGCTTGCCAAAATGCCGGCAGGCCGGCTCGCTGCTGAACTTGCCAGAATCGAATCCCGCATGACGAGCAATGGGCATGCCATCACTGGGGCAGATCCTGCTTGGAAAGGCCCCACGGTTCGCGGCCGCGTGTCGGATGCCGATTGGAAAAAGTCTTTCGGTGAGGGCATGTCCGAGGCCGCGTTCGATAAAGAATTCCGCCGCCGCCAGGCCGGGCGCGCCGCCAGGCGGAGATAGCTCATGACTTGCTTCGCAACTCCCGAATTCCTGAATCGCCGGTTGAGCAATTACGAATATATTTCGCATCCGGCGGACATCGAATTCTTTGCGGCTTTGATTCGCGACATCAGAAAAATGGAGCGTCATGGCGACAATCTGGACAAGTTGATTCCAGAAATTTCGCTGCCCCACGCCTGGTCGCGCGCCTATCGGATTTACGAAGCCCTGAAACAGCGAGATGAGATTCCTCCGGACCCTGCAATTGCCGAAGAGAAAGCTCGCCACGCCGCGCGCGAGGCGGATTGGAATCGCTTCATCAATCAGCGCGTCCAACTTTTGGAATTTGCGCGGCAGGGGCGCCTCGATAACACGATGGCCCTTTATCTCGGGCTGAAACCCGGTGACTTGGATTCACCGACGACGAATGACCCGGATGCGGTACGGTCGGGCGGCCGTCATCCGGATTGGCAGGAACGCGCATCGCGTATCGATGATGCGATCGGAGCCTTTGAGGCGCTGAGCCCCGCTGAAAAAGCCGCGATCCCACAAATTATGTCGGCTCGCCGCGCCGAAGCATCTGCGCGAGAAGCCCGTGAGGAAAATGCGCGCTTAGCAGACCGCATCGCAGAATTGGAAGCGGTGACCCGCAAGGCGGAAGTGGCATGATGGGCCATCAAGGTGACCGGTCGGCGCTTCGGGCTCCGGTCGGTACGGAGAACGGCGGATTTGCAAACCTCGCCGCCGTCATCGACTCAGCCCCGCCCGGATATTCGGCGGGTGCCGCGGATCAAACAGGCGGCAAGACACTGAGTGGCGCGCATGGTGAGGCAATCGATCACCGTGATCAGAATAAGATTGTATCGGGAACCGGCGGCGGCTTTGTGAAGGGGTGAATTTTTATGACCAATTGGTATCCGCAAGTAGCTCCCCCTCGCCAGTATTTTGGGGCTGGCGCCTTTGGCGACAACAAAACGCTTTTCTCCGCCGCCCTCGGCGGCCCGTGGGATCCAGGACCAGGCAACCCGAATCCCACCTCGGATCCTCTAACAGCCAACAAATTACGTGGCGCAAATCCGCTGTGGGCGCCGGGCAATCCTGATCATCACCCTAATAAATGGCTCTGGAACTGGCAATATTACGGACCGCTTTAAACTCTCGCACAATGAAAGGACAGATCATGGTCAGCAATACTTTCTTCAGATCGATCGGCGGCGGAAAGGGATCGGGCGCCATCAATTCAAGCAGCGTGGGCCGTGGGCGTGCCGCTGGCAACGCAGTGAGCGGTTATGAGGAACCAAAATCCGGCATGGCTCCCGGCGCCCCAAAGCGCAACGGCACGAAGGCTCCTGAGCCGCCGCGGCCGGTTCCTCCGACGGAATGCAAACAGGAGGCATCATCGGTCAAGGCTGGTGGTGGCAAAGCTCGCGATGGCGGCAAATTCTAAGCCATGCGCAACGCGCTGAAAGAAGCCGCGGCAGATCGGCCCCGCAATGCTTTGCGGGAGCCGGTGTTTCATGCGCTCGATCCGCTGCTATCCGCCGAACGTCGCGCCGCGGTGATCCGATTTTTGGTCTCGGTTCACGGACCATTATTGCGGCTCGTAGAGCCTGAACCGAGGGTTTTGAAATGCCGGTAGGAAGCATCGCTCAATACGGCGCGGCCGGCAGCGCAGCGCAGACCCAATATGGTGGCTCGCAAGAAGCCATGATGATGCAGATGATGATGCTGCAAAAGGCGCAGAATGCCTTGAAGCCATATTATACTGCCGGCCAGAGCATGCTGCCAACTTTGGAAAATCTTTTGACCCCGGGGAAATCCGCTGCGGCTCTGGCGCAGATGCCGGGCTATCAGTTTCAGCAGCAGATGGGAAATCTCGCGACGACAAATCAGTTGGCGGCGCAAGGTCTCGGCGGCTCCGGGGGTCCGCTCGGCGTCGCTCTTTCGAATTACAATCAGGGGCTCGCCGGCACCTATTACATGAACTCGGTCAACGCCTTGCAAAATTTCGCCAATATGGGCGCCGGAGCTGCTGGAAATTTCGGCAATATCGCGGCTCAAGTCGGGGGCCAATTGGGGCAATCGGCGCAAAACGGTGCCAATGCGCTCGCCGCCGGGCAGCTCGGGCAGGCCAACGCGCTGGCAGGCGGAATCAACAGTCTCGGGAACATGATGATGCAAGGAGGTGGAATTTATGCGGCGCTGAATGCGGCTCCGACGAAAGCACCGGCCGGGGGATGGGTCTGATGCCTGACAATCCAATTGCGGGCCTTTATCCGCAACCGCCAGCGCCGTGGGACCCCATGCAGGCGTTTAGCCAAGGGCTCGGCATCGTAGGGCAAATGAATGCTCTGAAAGCGTTCGGAGCCAAGCAGGCGGCTGGGCAGGCGTTTCAAAGCGGTATCAACCCGGATGGCACCGTCGATATGAGCAAGGTTGCGGCGGGATTGAAAAACCCTACTGCCGCATGGGCGGCCCCAGAGGCCATGAGCACCTTGCTCAAGCAGCGGGCCAGAATGATCGCCAACGATACCTCGGCCTTCAGTTTGGCGGCCAGCCAAAATAGCGGTCTTCAAAATGCTATCGGCGCCTCGGCGCAAGATCCAACGCTGACGCCGGATAAAATCCGGGCCAATGTTGTGACGCTCGCCCGGAATTCCAATATCCCGACGCAGATGCTGACGAGCCTTCTCGCCGGAATGCCGGAAGGCAGCGGCAAGGTCTTGCAGAATTGGGCCGCGAACATTGGCAACATCGCGATGGGGGCGGCTGGAACGGCGCAGCGCGTTCCAGGGCCACCGGATCCCGTAACAGGCGCACCAACCTCAATCCCGCTGGGAACTGCCAATGCAGGCGGTGCAGTGCCGACGGCGCTTCCCCCAGGCCAGGAAGGTGCTCTTGCGGCCAATCAGGGGGCGTTCGTCGCCGATCAGACAAGGGCAGCGCAGACCCTCGCCAATATCAGGCCGCTGCAAAATGCCTTCCCCCTCATCAAACAATTGTCCAGCGGCAACTTCGGTCCCGGCTCGGAAGGCTTGGCGCAAATTAAGGGGGCATTACAATCTCGCGGCCTCATCCCGCCGGGCACGTCAGATTTGGAAGTTCGGCAGGAGGCCAACAAATATCTTCACGTTTATGCCGGCGCGGCGCGCGGGGCGGAGCGCTCCGATCAAGGACTGCAGCAGGCGCTGGTTTCAAATCCCGGCCTCGATCTCACTCAAGGGGCGAATTTGGGTCTTATCCAAAATCAAATAGCCATGGATCGTATGGATGCCGCGTTGCCGATCCATTTCCAGAATACCAATCCAGGCCCGAACGCGAAAGCTGCCTATCTCGGCAGCCGAGCCGCTTATTATCAAAACACCGATCCTCGCGCGTTCGCCTTTGATCTCATGACGCCGCAAGAGCGGGCAACCCTGAAAACGAGCCTTGGCCCTCCAAGCACTCCACAGAAGCCAAATCCCGCTTGGGACAAATTCATGCGCTCCTATCAGATCGCCAAGAGCGCGGGAGTTCTAACGCCGCCGCAGGGCGCCAATGGACAATAGCCATGGACCTCCACGAGATTGGCGGCAGTGATGGCTCTCACTGGCGAAGCGAAGGCACAGTATCAGCGCGAATACATGCGGCGGCGAAGGTCTGTTAGACCCACAGCTGTTAGACCCAGCGATGCGGCCCAGGTTGAGGCTGTTAGACCCAGCAGTCCCTTCGTCCCGTTCCCCAGC
Source organism: Methylocella sp. (assembly GCA_036561105.1). Classification (GTDB taxonomy): domain Bacteria; phylum Pseudomonadota; class Alphaproteobacteria; order Rhizobiales; family Beijerinckiaceae; genus Methylocapsa. The sequence goes on from DATBPZ010000033.1 coordinate 20,335, forward strand.
GTCAATCCAAATTGGCATCTCGGCTTCTACAACCGCATGCGGGATGGGTCTAACAATTGAGCACTGAAATGGGAATTGGCAGGCCGACTGTAGTCACCCCCGAAATTGCCGCGGAAATTCTCAATCGTCTTTCCGAAGGCGAGCTGATGGTGGATATTCTAGCGGCTCCCGGAATGCCATCGCGAACTTCATTGCGCAGATTGTGTGAGCGAGACGAAACCTTCCGTATGGCGTACGCGGGCGCGCGTGAGGATCAGGCATGCGCTATGGCTGAGGCGGCCCTGAAGATTTGTGAACGGGCGACGGCTGAAAACGCGCAGGTGGCACGGCTTCGGTTTGATGCCGCACGTTGGATGGTCTCGAAGATTATGCCGCGGCTCTTCGGCGACAAGGTCACTGCGGAAGTAACTGGCGCTGACGGCGGCCCGGTGCTGGTCGATCGCCCGCTGGTACCGGGTGAGGCAAAGGCGTTGATTGCGGAGATCCTTGCCGAGGCGGAGGGGCATTGCGGCCTCCCGCTGTCTGATGATTTGGATGAGGCGTCGCGGATCGCGGCGATTGAGCGCACCGGTGTCCCGGTCCCGCCCCGCATGTATGACCTGCTTGTCGAGATTCCCAAAAAGCCGAGGTTATTTTGATGGAACGCATCATTGAAGACGTCGATCGCGTTCGGGCCCTTCGTGTCGCTCTATGCGAAGTTGGGGCGAAGCTCGGTTTACCCGGGGCTGGATTGTCATTTGAGGACTGGATTGCCGCGGCGCTGAGAAGGGCCTCTGCTACGAGATTGCTGTCAACTCGGCATTACCGGCTGCTTTGCTTCCTCGATGAGACGACGGTGGGGAAGACGGTGGGGAAGACTGGATCTCTAATTTAGAATATCCAATGATTTCAGATAATTAGGGTTAGAACTCATTAAAAGTCTTGATGTATGAATTGGTTGCTGATTCCCTGCTTTGATGATTCTGGAGCGGGAAGATGCGAGGCAATTTGTTTTGGCTGAGTGAAGACCAATGGCAACGGATCGAGCCGCATTTGC
>DATBPZ010000034.1:0-50361 GCA_036561105.1 Methylocella sp.
GCCGCCGGCGCCCGAGGTCTTCGTGCCCGCACTGGCAGCGCGGGCGGCTACGCAATCCCGGCCAGCTACGCCGCCCGCGCTAGCATCGAGGCCGTCAATGCACTAACATTTACAGTGGACCCGTCAGTGGGGGCCGGTCACTGGTATTTGGGGCGAATAGTTTATCGGTCATTTGTGCCAGGGCGATGGTTAAATAGTTGCCGAGATGGATAAGCGTATCCATTCCATTATCTATGCCCATGCGACGATACGTGAACACCACGCGGAAAGCTTGACCATCAGAACTTTTAACTGGCCAAGCAACGAATTTCTCGAATTGGTTGCTGATGGTTTCCGACAAAGAATCCCCATTTAGATCAGGGACTATAGAACCTAAGACATCACGTAAAAATTTTGCATGTGTGCCTTGGCGTTGAGCTTCAACCAGGCCTTTAGTGGCGACCTCATTACACAGGACATTACATTGGCTTAGGATGACATATGGCCAAACATGTCCGTGATCGACAAAGACCCAATGGATGACCATATCGCCATCTTCGTCGGTCCTCCAATCAACCGCCCAATCAGTGTAAAATGTGGGCTGTTCTGAGCGCCCCTGAAGTGGATTCGATACTCTGGCAAGGGAGCTATCTACGAGGCTAAACGCCTCATCAGGATCACGTCGGAAATCGGCATAAAGCTTATCGCGAAGGAATAGCGGAATCTGACAATCATCAATTACGCATGGCATAACGAGAGTCTTCTGTTCCTCAAGTTCTCGGATCAATCCAGCGGATAACTCCCTTTTGCACCAGTTCGATTCGACCGAGTTCTTCGAGACGATGACTAAAATCGCGTTGGCCTTGGTCAGTGCGCCTTCGATCCTTTGGGTTAGGGAATCGCCCAAAGAAAGTTCCCACCTGTCCATCCAAACATTATGTTTCGCAGTGACGAGATTTCTGGCGAGATTATCGACAAACACCTTATCTTGCTGACTGTAACTAATAAATATCGGCATTGGCTCTCATTTGCCTGAATAGGTGGGGATGGATGCCGCGCGGGGGTCAAATGCATCCGGCACGAACCACTTATACCACCACCGCCATTGGAGCTTAAGCAAGCCATATATAATAGTACAGCCTTAGCCCCAATAGAGGAGGTGGTGTGTGAGGGGAGAGAGCACCGCCTTCTTTGAGGGAAACCTGAATAAAAACAACGCCTCCCCAAAGAAGGCGGTGGTCCTAAGAAGGCGGTGGTCAACAGACTTAACCTTAAGTGCATTTCCCTAAGAAGGCGGTGCTCTGGCGACCCCCTAAGAAGGCGGTGGTCGAAAGGCCCAAAACAAAAGCCAAGTTTCAGTTCTAAAATGGCGGCAAACTCCAAGTTGCCGGTCCTTGAAATGTTCCTTTTGTTGATATCAATCCAAGGGATTTTCGCGCCCTGACAATTTGGTCATTTGAATAGCCAAATTTATTTCCTGTCGCGAATACTTCATTGCTTACTTTGGGGCCATCACGAAGAAATCCCTGCAACCAATCCCTTATTTCTTGTGCCTTCCGCTTTCGTTCATCATCTTTGTTTGGTCCTTTTTCGGCATCATCCAACAATTCGCGTGCCGTGCCATCTAAGGGGTCAAGCCATTTCACGCGGCTCGTTATAATCTCCGTATTCTCACGAAGCGGACCAACATCGAAATCATAGCCAAAACCGCCTTTGTCCGGCCCGTTGTTGGATTTTGCTCTTACGAATATCCTAGGCGCTTCGCCCTCCTTCGGGTTTAACCGCGCGCCCGTGACCATAATCAGGCGAGCGACGGCACCAAAGGCGAGCGATCCTGTTACGCGTTCCCTTGGGTCTCTGCCGGATGTTCCTTTGGTGAAATGTGTGATTCCTAAAATCGCACAATTGCGGCGTTCACCAAGGCTGACAACTGGTTGAAGTGCGGCCCGCATATCAACATTACTGTGGCTATCGCCTTTGCCACTTGCAACAGCAACAATTGGATCAATAATTACAAGCCCAACCTCACCACCCTTGCTATTAATTTCTTCAATTGCGGCTTCCAACATATCCATGTCGGTCGCCGGATTGAATTCGCGTTTTGCTCCATCTTCAGACACGGATTTTATGACGTGTATCCGTTCCATATTCGCGCCCATTCGCGAAAGGCGTGGGACAATTACATCTTCAAGTTTATCCTCACCGCTCCAAATCACCACATCTTTGACGGGTGCTTTCTGACCATCTGGCCAATTGTCACCTTTTGATAAAATCGCGGCGAATTCAAGCGCTATTTGTGATTTTCCATCGCCATACATGCCAGCTTCAATATGAAACTTTCCTTGGGCAAACCATCCTCTCCACAACCAACAAATCGGTTCTGGTTTAATGTCCTTTAAATTTATGACTTCGACACTCTTGATTTGCTTGCTACGGTCTTGCCCATTGTTTTTGGTTTTATTGATTGCATCTTGAACCGTCTTGCGCGCCGTCCTTAGTTGGCTATTTTGTTCCAACACATGCTCTGAAATCCCATAAGCCGGATCAAGCAGGATGCTTACGACAACGCTTGGTTCAATCCCAATGCTGATGAGTTTGCAGGCGACATAAAACACCGCCTTTGATCGATCACCATTAAAACTATCACCGCGGACGCAGCCGTGCTTGATGGTTTCGCGCACGTCGAGTTCCAATAATCCAAGTTTGCTCAAATCCAGAGCATCGACATCGACCTTTTGGCGTCTAAATTCAAAACCATCGCCATTATCGTTTGTAGTCTTTCCAGTTCCCTTTCCCGCATCAAGTTTGGCAATCATGTCGTCCATAACAGCGTCGATGTTCACCAACTCGTTGGGCGAACCCTCAACTTGCAATCCGGTAATCGTGATGTACCGCGCACACTTCCGGTAGGATTCCAGCGAGCTTATTGTGTCGGGGATGGACTGTTTGCGCTGCACTCCTTGGCTATCATCCGATGTCAAGCCAATGATGGGCAAACAGTGCCGCTCGGCGTGATTTCGGCATAGGTCTTTGCCTTGTTGATAAGGTCCAAGGCCCAAGGCAAAATTTCGCCGGTTTCAGGATTGCGGCAATCGTCCAAATCAAAGACAGCTAATTGAGAATGGAAAATATTGTACCCAACGCCACCAAATTCTCTGAATTCCGTATTGGTCGCAATGACATTGAGCGCATCGTCATATGTCCCCCATGTCGATGAGTCATTGTTCTTTGCATTGTGGTTTGGACTTCGCGGATTGAAGGGCGGCTTTGTCCATTCCTTCCCTGGCTTTGCATCACTCTTAAAAACAAATTTCCAAACGACCCATTGTCGATGGCATGGCAACGTCAATTGCCTTAAAGCCTCGGGCAAATTTCTGAGATCACCTTGAACAGGTTTGGTTTGGGCCTTGAACGGTATGCACTATCGTTCGTTTGGAATTTGAAAATTCGTGGCTTGAACGGCACAACGTTGGACGCCGCATCGGAAACCGGCTGCAAGTTGGGAAGCGGCCGGTCGATGACCTCTTGGAGGAACGCTACTTCGTCTGGCCGCAATGGGCGAAGCGCAGCGCGGAGGCGCTGAAGAAAAAAGGGGTTGTCTTGAAGGGGGAAACCGTCGATAATGGCCAGGTCATCAGGACCATTGTTTGTGTTTCCCCCGCCATGCAACGGCGAGGCATCCATATCAAACCGCCTTTCCGAAACCTAAGCTTTTGAGCCGTCGCTGTGCGGCTCTTTTGCGTTTAAGGGCTGATAGTACGCCCGCGCGAAACGCCCGCAAAGCGTTTCGATGTAAGAGCACCAACCTCAGTTATCCGGACGCGTTTTTTGCCGTGTCTTCAACGGACACCGCAGGACTCGGCGCGTCATTTACGGGCGATGCTTGCATGTCACGAATGGCATGTTTGAAAATGACTCGTTCACCCTGAAGACTGATCGTGAAGCGGTCGCGATCCACAACGATGCCTTCGACGGTGCTGCCGTCGAGACAGGTGAACCGGACGGGAAATTTTCGGCGCTTTGCCCAACCCAAAAAGTTCTGTTCGGGGCCGGTGGCGAAATCAAGATCGGGCGGCTTTTTTTGCTTCGGCGGCGGGGCCGAAGCCGCGCCCGTTGAAGTCGCTTTGCCCGGAGCGGAATCGCCCGGCCCCGGAGGGCTGGCGGCGATGCTGGCTGGCTTCGCGGCCGATACCGCTATAGGTGTGCCGGAAGGCAAAAAGCGGGCGTCTTGCGGCTTCTGTGTGGGGCCGAGATTCAAGCGCAATGTTGGACGGTCGAAGTTAGGATTCGTCGCCATTTTTACCTCATTGGAGCGGCGCAATCGTGCGCCGCCCTTCGTCATTGCCTTAAGCGGCTTGCTGCTTCGGCAGGATCGCCGAGATCATAAACAACGCTTGTTGTGGCGACCCGCCGCCGGACCAAATTGCAAAGGCTGTCGGCGCTTCTTGTGCGACTTCAAACCAGCGTTCGCCGGATAGGTCGCGCAGTTCGCCGAACCAATCAGAAAACGTTTCTTGTTGGCTTTTGATCATGTGCTTTTGGATTGAGGTTCGTGCCATGTGATTTTCCCTTTGGATGGTGAGACACGATCAATCGTGTCTTGATTGGTATCTGTTTTGCACTCATGCGTTTGCGAGATGTTTGGTTGAGTTAAACGACACGAGTCATGATTGACTCTCTACCTTCGCGAAGTCGGCTTGGCTTGGTGTTCCTTGTAACGGTCGATTTGCTCGACATATCGCCGCTGACTGTCGTAAAGCGGATCATCATCTTCATCCGCATCTGGCGGTTCGGGGAAATCGGCCTTAGCCAGGATCGTCCCGGCTTCCGCCACCAAGTCCGCTTCCATGCGCTCATGCACCGTCTGCATGTCGTCAAGCAGTTGGTCGAGATCGGCGCGGATTTTCTGGTATCGCTCATCGAATGGCGCGAGTTCATCGGCATAAGACCCGCGCACATTGTCGCTTGCGGTATCGAATTCAGCGCGAACGTCTGTCTCGGCTTGATCCCATTCCTCGCCGAACGAGGGATGCAGATATCGCTCGATTTCCGTGGACAAAATCTCGTGCAAAGCACCAGGATGCAGGGCTTCCAAGGCGTCCAACTCGGTCGCACCCGCACCGAAGCGAGCCTCGAAATTCGGCCCTCGTGCCTCGCTCTCTTTGATGGGCGTCCGGGGCAATTCATATTCGATGCACTGATCCTCGGTCAGCACAACCGGCCGCAGGTGGATGTCATAGTCCCCCCCGCATTCCTGGCGCACGAGCCATTCCAGCTTCCGGGCCACTGCCAGGGGCATCGATTGTCCGGCCGGATCGAAATCCGACACATAGAGAATCCGGCACGGCCTGCCGCCATTGGCGTCGATGCGGGCCTTCAGGTCGCGGCAGGCGGTGGTGGAGAGTTCGCCGACGCCGTAGACGACATTCAAACCGTATTGGCGATCGAGGACATCGGCGCAGGTCGTTTTCTCGCACCAGATTTCGACGTGATAATGAACCGGGCAAGGTGCCTTCAGGGCCAAGGATGGAACCGGCAATTCCTCGTGCAGCCACGTTTCCTCGATGGCGGTGCGGTTGACTGTGGTTTCCGGGTCGTCCGCAACAGGCGGCAGATGGATGACGGGCGGCGGGTTGCGGTGATCCTCGAAATCCTCCATCGGCACGAGGCCCAGATAGCGGGCATGTTTCGAGGCCACACAAAGCGCTTGCCAGCTTTCCAGCGTATTCTCGTATGGCGTGCCATTAAGGTTTCGGACGGTGCCCGGTTCTTGATTGACGAGCCGGTAATGGAAGCGCCGGATGTGGAACGAGTCCACGCCGGTCATGAAGCGCCGGTAAAGAGCCGCAAACCACTCCGCTTGCCTGCGGCTGGCTGGCGAACCGGAATAGAAAGGGTCGTTTTGGGGAGCGAGCGCGATCAGCGTTCCGGCTGGCCGACGCAGGCCCTTCGCCAGTTCCTTGATCCGGTCATAATCGAGCAGGCCGCCGAACCGGTCTTCGGTGGCACGGTCGAGATCGGCCGTGGCCGTCCATTCAACGTCGAGATCGAATTCGCTCACCTGTGACCCCGCATTTTGGGCGGCTCACCAGCAGCAAGCCGGGCCTTGAACGCCCGCAACTCGGATCGCACCGCATAGCCGACGCCGTTCAAGGAATGGATGGGCGGGAAGCCAAGCTTGGGGTCGTTCCGCCATCGGTGGACGCACGGCAAAGTGACGTGAAATTCCTTGGCGATCACCCTCAACGGCACCCATTCCTCCTCGGGATTGATGACGAGCGGCTTGCGCTTTTTGGACGGTTCCTCGGAATCAGGCAGCAGATCATTACGCGCGGGCATTTTATTCTTGTCCTGCGAAGTCAGGGGGTGACGTTGCAAGAATAGAAATGCCGCACGCGGAAACTATCAAGCAAAAATTGATTCTAGGAAATATTTGTTAAACAACGCCAAAGAAGTGCAAATTTTCCGTACACTTGAAAGCCGCCAAAATCCCTTTTCGTTTCTTAGACTTATGGCCTTAATACAAGTTCAAGGAAATTTTTAACTTAATTGCGGAGCGGCACAACATTCGTAGCAACGCTTCCGTTGACGATTTCGTCGAGCTTGTGCGCCCAGGCGGTGAGCGCCGCGCGTTTTTCGTCGAGCAAGTCATGCCGGTCATAGGTTCCATCAAGCCGCGCCTTGGCGTGATTCAAGAGCGCCCGGCGAACTTCCAGATCGATGCGAAGGCGATTCCATTCGGTCGCTGCCGATCTGCGCAGATCGTGAAAACGCCAATCGGCGATCTCGGCTGGAAGCAGCGCCACCACCCGACTTTTGATGCGTGAGAAATCGCTGATCGGGCCGCCGGTATGGGCAAAGACGAACGGACCGCGCCGTTCGATTGACTCAAGAAGGTCCACGGCCATATCGGACAACGGAACGACAAAATCCGCCTTGTTCTTGGCTCGCGCGCCGGGAAGATTCCATTCCCGCTTATCGAAATTGATTTCGCTCCAAGTCATGCGCGCGACCTCATTCCGGCGCGCGCCCGTCAACAGTAGAAGCTTTATGAAATCGCCGCCGGGATAACCAAGTGATGAGGCTGCGTGCCAAATGTCACGGATTTCATCATGGTTCAAAACCCGCTGCCGTGTATATTTTTTAGCACTTTTCGAGGGCCAATCGAGACCGGCGGCGCAGGACGTGAAGACAAGATCACCAAAAATTTTCTTCTTCACAGCCCAACTAAAGAAAACCTTAATCCAGGCCAAGCCGGTAAAACCCGCTTGGTCAGGATGTGTTCGACCGCGGCGGTGGTGCGGGGCCGAAGCTCTTGCCGCGCATGTTGTTTTATGAATCGATCGATAACTTTCTCGACGAGCTTGCTATCGTCCGCCGGGAGGCGAGCGAGCCGCCTAGCCTCAATTTTTAGTGCTTGAGGATCGTCGCCGCGCTCAACGTCAAGGCGGGCCTTGGCGGCGCGGATGCGGGCTTCCTTCAAAGAAATTGCTGGCCATTTGCCAATGGTGAATTTGCGAATCTTGCCGCCAGGGCCACGATAGCGGAAGGCCCAAGAAGCCGCGCCGCTCGGCGAAAGCTGAAAATAAAGCGAATGACCGTCCGGGATTTCCAACCGGCGCACCGGATCAGGCTTCAAACATTCGATTTTTTTGGTTGTCAGCATGACCCTAATTTAGGGGGAAACAATCGGGGAAACAATAACCCTATCTTCAAAAATCATGGATTGTCATGTTGTGTCAGATAGAAAAATGCATGAAAACAACTGCTTAACACAGATTTTGATGGATGAATTGTCATGTTGAGTCCGGCTATGTCAGCCCTCAGAACACAACATGCTTGATGCTGTGCACGACGAACCTCACGGGTGTTTCAGCCGTGCCTTTGACGTCTCGAGAATCGAGCCGCGGCCATCCTTCATCGTCAAATCTGTCGCCGACTTGTATCGAAGGAAACGGGACCGGAGAAAGAAGAACGGCAACTGGCCCGTGATGCCGCGTCGTGTCGCAGATTTCCAGGCGGTATTCGATTGGCTTCATGCTTCGTTGCTATCTATTGGCGACTCTAACGGCGTCTTGGATTTTCTTTCGCGCGAGCGCAAAAGCTAGCCTTCTTCAATGCGCCAGGCGCTCCAGCAAATCGCGTACATGGACCTGGTCGGATTTGTAATTGCCGGTGAGCGTGTACATCACGAGATTGACGCCGCCGCGCAAGGCAAGTTCGTGCTGTCGGTCGCCGCCCGGCACCAGCGAATAAAGGCTTTCGCCATCAGGGTCGCTCGCCCAGCCCGCCGCCAGATCGTTCGAGGTGATGATGACCGGCGAGACGCTGTCGCCAGCTCTCGCCGGACGCAGGCCGCCATCGGCGGGAGCGGGTGGCAGCGCCTCGATCCACGTTGCACCCGCCGTGTAGCGGCCCACAAACCCATCGAGGAGGTAGAAGGTTTTGGTCACCACATGATCGGCGGGAACGGGTTCGAGCTCCGGCACATCGACGCCATCGAGCAGGGTGCGCAGCCATTTTGCCTCTGGTGTCGGCGGCCCGTCAGGGCGCGCGGTCAGCGCGTCGCGCGTATCGAAAATAATCGTGCCGCCTTGTTTCATGAAAGCGGCGGCCTTGGCGACCGCCTCGCGCGGTGGCTGCGGTTTTGTCGCGACGATCGGCCAATAGAGAAGCGGATAGTAACTCAATTCGTCGCGGGCGGGATCAATCGCGGCCGGATCGCCGGGCGACAGCGACGTGCGCCGCGCCAGCACCTGCGAAAGGCTGGCAAGGCCTTGCCGGCTCGCCTCGTCCACACGCGCATCGCCGCTGACGACATAAGCGAGCCTTGTCTTAAGCACGGAGGCGAGATCGGGGGAGGAATGGCTCGCCGCAGGTTCCGCCGCGAGCTTGCCCGGGATCGCCAACAGAACATACGCCGCGCCGAGCAAAACAATAGATGCGAGAGCGCCTGGCGTGGCTTTGCGCAACCCTCCGGAGAGCCAAAGCGAGGCCAAGCAATCGGCCGAGAACAACAGAAAGGCCGCGGCAATGAGCCACGGCTTGAGATCGACCGGGCCGGTGGCGTTCAACGGTTCCGTGAGGAACCCAAAGCCGGAGTAATCCGCCGGAATGAGTGTCTCCTGCGGTCCCAACGCATTGACCGCGACAAGCGCATCGGGAGGACCGTAAAACCCCGGCGGATGTTCCGGCGAGGCCTCGCCTTCAAATCCGGCGGGAAGAGCGGTGGCGTCCGGCGGCGGCGGACCGAGAACCCCGAACCCATCGAGTGTCCGGTTAGCGGGCAGGGCGCTCGCCTGCGAGGCCTGTAGCGGCGCGGCGGTCTCGCTCCCGGAAGCCTTCGCGGTTTCCCCAGACAGGGCGACGATTTTGCGCAGCATGTCGACAAACAATCCCGACAAGGGCAAGTTCGACCAGGTCGTGTCCGCGGTGACATGGAACAAAATGATCATCCCCTTGCCCTGCCGCGTGGCGGTCACCAACGGGGTCCCGTCCGAAAGTGTTGCCCACGTCTTGGCCGAGAGGCCCGGATCGGGCTCGGCCAGCACTTGCCGCGTGACAGTGACTTCATCGGGAACGGTCAAGCCGAAGAACGGGCTTTGCCGGTCGAAAGGCGCAAGCTTTTTCGGCGTATCCCAGGACATCGCGCCACCGAGCACCCGGCCGCCCCGCCGCAAGCGGACCGGAACGAGATCGTCGGAAGCTCCCGCGAGATGCGATCCGGCAAAACGCACGAGAATGCCGCCGTCCTCGACAAATCGCGCGAGATTGTTGTGCGCCTCGCCGGGCACCATGCCGACGTCGGCGAGGATCAGGGTCGCGACATGGTCATCCAGCAGTGATTGCACCGGATCGGTTGCGGACGGACTTGCCTGGCGCAGATCGGCGAAGGGTGAAAGCGCTTTCGCCAGATAATATGCCGGTGCGAGCAGAGGCTGCGCGACGTCCAGGGTTTCGCTGCTGACGAGCCCAGCGCGGTGGCGGCGCCAGCGCTCGTCGAGAAGGAACACCGCCCCCGCCGAACGGTCTCCCGTGATTTCGAGGCGGGTGATCTCGTTGCGCAATTCGACAGGCATCTCGAATTTGGCGAGCGTCTCGCTTTTTCCGGCAAAATTGAAGGGGGCTTCGCCGAGTTGCAACCCCTTGCGGTCAAGCGCATGGACAAGCCATTGTTCGGGACCCGCAAGGCCCGCGCGGAGCACCCGAACCTCGAGCTGGCCGGTTTGGTTTTGCACCCCCGCCAGGGCGCGAATACTGGTTTTGTCCGTCACCAGCGTCCGTTCATTGGAGAGGTCTGCCAGCTTGCCTGCAAATTCTGAAAGATGACCGCGATCCAGCCCATCGGCGATCCACACGATATTCGGCTTTTGATGCGTGGCGGCATATTTTTCGATCGCCGCGAGAACCGGCAGCCGGTCGGGAAGATAAGGTACGGGTTTGAGAGCCCGCAACCGGTCTTGCGCCTTGGCCGCGTCAAGAGGCAAGATCTCGCGCGGCCCCTCCGATATCGCGACAACGGCGGCAAGCTGCGAATTTTGCCCGGCCGCCTCGATCCGCCGCGACGCCGCGGAAATTCTCTGCTCCCAGCTCGGTGCCGCTGGCCAACCATTGTCCAAAACGATCAGCAGCGGTCCGGCTTGCGTCTCCACCGCCAAAGGATTCAACACCGGTCCCGCCATCGCGAATATGAGACAAGCCGCAATGACGAGACGCAACAGCAGCAGCCACCAAGGTGTGTGGCGGGCGGTCTCGCTGGCCGGACGCAAACCGAGAATAAGCCGCAGAGGCGGGAAGGGCACCAGCACCGGGCGCGGCGGCGTGATGCGCAGCAAAAAATACAAAAGCGGCAAGCCCGCTAGCGCGGCGAGGACGAAGGGATAGGTGAAAGCGAGAGGCATGGGAAACATCAGCGGACCACCCCGCGTTGATCATGCGGAGTAAACCCTTGATTGGCATCAAGATGAAACCGCAAGGCAAGCAAGGCCTCGGTGGTGGGCCTGTCAGTCCGGTGCACCATGAAGCTCCAGCCGCGGCCGCGCGCCGCCGCGGCAATCGCCTCACGATGCGCGGCGAGGCGGCGGATGTAGTCTTGCCGGAATGTTTCCGCCTGCCCAACACGCAAACGCGCCGGCGAATCGACATCGACGAATTCCGTGTTGCCGGTGAACGGGAAACTCTCCTCGACCGGATCGGCAATCATCATGAGATGGCCCCGCGCGCCGCGCGCCGCGATGGCCTCGATCGTGGTTGCGATCAGTGCCGGTTCAGTGAGAAAGTCGCCGATCAAAATGGCCTGGGCACCCAGCGGCAGACACATGCGCGCGGGCAATTCTTCCGGCACGTAGCCGGCAGCGCTTTCCTGCGCCAGCAAAACTTCGGCCAATCGCTCGACGATATGACGAACCGCGAAGGCGGGCGTGAGGCCAAGCAAACCAGCGCGTTCGCCGCCCCGCACGAGCACATCGGCGGCGGCGAGCCCAAGCACGAGGGCCCGGTCGATTTTCGGCTGCAGGGCGAGCTGCGAGGCAAACCACATGGAAGCCGAGCGGTCGATCCAAATGTAAACGGTATGCGCGGCCTCCCATTCGCGCTCGCGTACATAAAGGCGTTCGTCATCCTTGGCCGAGCGGCGCCAATCGATGCGGTTTGCCGCTTCACCGGCGGCGAAAGGGCGAAACTGCCAGAAAGTTTCGCCTGTCCCCGCGCGCCTGCGGCCATGCACCCCATGCATGACGCTCGCCGCAATTTCTTTCGCACTTGCACAAAGGCCAGGAAAGCGCTGCGCCAATTCGAGCGCATGGTTTTGGTGAGAACGCCCGGCACGGCTTTCATTTCTTTTCAGGAGCCGGACGCTGACCATCGGTTAGCCGGACCGCCCGGCCAATTGGCCGATCACATCGCTGGCACCGAGACCCTCGGCCCTGGCCGCGAACGTGAGCGCCATGCGGTGCTTGAGGATTGGGACCGCGAGCGCCTTCACATCGTCGAGGGAGGGCGAGAGCCGGCCGTCGAGCAGCGCGCGGGCTCTGGTCGCCAACATCAAGGCTTGTGCCGCGCGGGGCCCTGGACCCCAGGAGATCTGGCGGGTGATCGCGAGGTCTCCTTCGCCCGGACGCGCCCGGCGGACAAGGTCGAGAATGGCCTCGATCACACTGTCGCCGACCGGGAGCCGCCGCACCAGCCGTTGCGCCGCCATCAGATCCTCGGCCGTCATCGCCGGTTTTGCCTCGTTGCCTGTATCGCCCGTCGTCTCGATCAGAATCCGGCGCTCGGCCGCGCGATCGGGATAGGCGACATCGATTTGCATCAGAAAGCGATCGAGTTGGGCCTCGGGTAAGGGATAGGTGCCTTCTTGCTCCAGCGGATTTTGCGTCGCGAGCACATGGAAGGGGCGGGGCAGATCATGCCGCTCACCTGCGACGGAGACATGATATTCCTGCATAGCCTGAAGCAGCGCGGACTGGGTTCGAGGACTGGCCCGGTTGATTTCGTCGGCCATGAGCAATTGCGCGAAAACGGGTCCCCGCACAAAGCGGAAGCTCCGGCGTCCGCCGGCAGCTTCTTCAAGGATTTCGGAGCCAAGAATATCGGCGGGCATCAGGTCGGGCGTGAATTGGACACGCCGCGCATCCAAGCTGAGCACAATGCCGAGCGTTTCGACAAGTTTCGTTTTGGCGAGACCTGGCACACCGACAAGCAAGCCATGGCCGCCTGAAAGAAGGGTGATCAGAGCCTGTTCAATCACCTCCGTTTGGCCAAAAATGACGGTCTCGAGCGCGCGGCGCGCGGCTGCGACCCGCTCAAGCGTGGCCTCGGCTGTTCGTGCCATGGCGGCTTCGAGCGAAGCCGTGATTACGTCCGGCATGTGACCTCGACCCTGGGCGTGTGCGCGTGAAGAAAACAGAAAGCTCTCACCTCATCTATAACCGGCCGGCCAATCCAGCAAGCTTGCATTGCGATGAGAATCGTCCCTCAGGTTGAACGATCCAAAGAATGGACAAACCGGTCTAAACTTGGGCGCCTAGATGCGCGGCCCCTCCTTGGTGATTGATTCCATGCCGAATGTACTCGACTCCGCCGTCAATCTCCGCGCCGCGCTGCTGGCGCGGGAGTTTTCCTCGCGCGATCTCCTTGAGGCGGTTTTGGCCGTGATCTCCCGCCTCAATCCGGCGTTGAACGCGATTGTGCAGATAGACGCCGCATCGGCTTGGCGCGCCGCCGCGGAGTCCGATGCACGAATTTCGCGCGGCAAGGCACGCCCCCTCGAAGGCTTGCCGGTGACGGTCAAGGATTGTTTCGAGACGGCGGGGATGGTGACGGCGGTGGGTGCTCCCGCCTTGAAAAATTATCTTCCCAAGGAAGACGCAAGCGCGGTCGCCCGTCTGCGCGGCGCTGGCGCGATTGTGCTTGGCAAGACCAATGTCCCTTTGCTGACGGGCGACTTCCAGACCAGCAACAGTGTTTATGGAACCACCAACAATCCCTGGAACCTCGACTTTTCTCCTGGCGGTTCGTCCGGCGGCGCGGCGGCTGCCATCGCGACGGGCATGAGCACCCTCGAACTTGGCTCTGATCTCGCGGGCTCGATCCGCTGGCCCGCCCATTCCTGCGGCGTCTTTGGGCTGAAAACGACGTGGAATGTTGTCGCGACATACGGCCATATCCCGCCGACGCCAGACATGCGTCTCGAGCGCAACCCCGAACTCCTCGTCGCGGGGCCGCTCGCTCGCTCCGCCACGGATCTGAGTTTGGCGCTCGATGTCTTGGCGGGGCCACGGCTCGCCACGATCCCCATGCAAAATTTGCTTCCGGCGCGCAAAACATCGCCGCGGGGACTGCGCGTCGCGCTCTGGCTCGACGAGCCGTTGGCGCCCGTGGACGAAACAGTGGCAGAGGCTGTTCGCAAAGCCGCACTCCTTTTGGAGAAACATGGCGCGATCGTCGACGCCGCCGCCCGTCCGGCATTTTCTTTCGAGGAAGCCTGGGAGGTTTCCGCCGTCCTCGTTCATGCGCTGATTGGGATTGGACTGCCGGAAAAAGCCCGCGAGCGGCTGGCGGACCGGGACCACGATTTTTTGAAGGGGGATCTCTCCCATCGCGCTTTGCAAGCGCGCGGCATGCGCCTGGCCACGCAAGATTTTATCGACATCCAGTCGCGGCGGCAGCGGCTGGACGAAGCATGGGAGCGATTTTTCGAAAATTACGACGTGGTCTTGTGCCCGCCGGCTCCGGCGGGTGGGATCCGGCATGATCCTAAGCCCGATCCGCATGCCCGCTTCATCGAGGTCAATGGCATATTAAGGCCATATTTTGATTTGATGCCATGGGCTTGCCTTGCCACAGGCGCAGGGTTGCCGGCGGCTGTTGCTCCGGTGATGCTTGGCAAGGACGGTCTGCCGCGTGGTGTTCAAATCATTGCGGCGAGCCGCGAGGATCGCACCGCGATCGCCTGCGCCGCGATGCTTGAATCCGCGGGCTGCGGATTTATGGCGCCACCGCTGGCGCGGGCAGGAAACGCGGCGGCGGACCTTACGCCGGGCATTGTCTCCGGCGCGACGAACGTTTCGCGCAATCTCAGTGAGATAGCGTGAGCGGGGAAGATGGAAGCTGCTCTTAACTTAGCCGGCTATTTTTCACGGCGGCGATTGGCCGATTTATTTCACAAAAGAGCGCAAGCGGGGTTACAGGGCATTAACTTCCTACCCACATGATGATGCTGACGGAAGGCTTGGTAAAAGCCGGCACAGTTCACTTGGTCCACAATTCACTTGATCCTTGGACCTTGTCTCTCGTCTCTTGCAATTTGGAATGATGAAAATGAGTAACGACCAAAAAATTGCCGATAAATCCGCCACTCCGAATGGAGCCCGCGATCTGATCTCGCGTCTCTATCGGGAAATTGGGATTTCCGCCGTCGCGGCAGCGCTAGTACCGGCCTCACTCAAGCCGCAAAAGGCAGCACCCAATCGAAAGGACCTTCCAGCCATCCTCCGCGATGACGAAGCGGCGTGATGCCACATATTACCAGCGGGGAACCCACCGGCTTCCGGTTTGAAGGTTCCCCCGCTTTGTTGTAAGATGTTTTTATGAACAGAATGAGCCGACGGCTTTTTTTGCAGGGCGCCGGCGGGTTGGCTTTGGCGACGGCGGGGCTTGGCTCTTATGCCGTCCTGTTTGAACCGGTTCTTCGCCTCAACGTTACGTCCTACCGCATTACACCGCCGCGCTGGCCTGCCGGATTGACCGTCAAGGCTGCCGTTCTGGCGGATATTCACGCCTGCGAGCCTTGGATGCCCGCCAGCCGTGTGCGGGGGATCGCCAATTTAGCCAATGATTTAGACCCCGACATTATTTTCCTGCTCGGCGATTTTTCCGGCGGTCACCGTTTTGTGACCGGGCCTGTGATGCCGGAGGAATGGGGCGAATCGCTTTCCATTCTTAAGGCGCCGCTCGGCGTTTATGCGGTTCTCGGCAATCATGATTGGTGGCATGGCCCGCTTCCTTCGATGCCGGCCGACGGCGCTGAGGGGGTGCGCCAAGCCCTGCGTTTTGCCGGGATCGAGGTCCTCGAAAATGAGTCATTGCGGGTGTCAAAGGATGGTCAGCCCTTTTGGGTCTCCGGTCTTGGCGATCAGCTGGGGGAATTCATCGGCCCGAGGCAGACCAAGAGCCTTGCCGATCTGCCCGGAACCTTGGCGCAAGTGGAGGGCTCAGCGCCCATCATTCTTCTCGCCCATGAGCCAAATATTTTCAGGAGCATTCCCGACCGCGTTTCCTTGACTCTTTGCGGCCATACCCATGGCGGACAGGTGAACTTGCCCCTTACCGAGGATTTCGTGCGTAGACACTTCCACGTCGATCATATCTACGGGCACATCGTGGAAAAGAAACGTCATATGATTATTTCGGCTGGGCTCGGCACGTCGAATGTTCCGGTGCGATTTAACCGGCCCCCGGAAATCGTTCACTTGACGATTGGTGGCGCCACGGTGCCGTCGCAATCCTAAATCGGGAAGGGAGTGCGGTAGTCCAAGCCGGCCCGCAAAATGAAAGCGCCCGCCGGGGAGGATCGGCGGGCGCTTCTGGCCAGGTGAGGGGGCTTAAGTACGGCCAGAGCCCCACCGGCGCATTCGAGCTTTAGACGACTACAGTAAACCGAGACTGAGCTTTAACAGTTACCGAAGCAAAACGACTTTGACTGAGCCTTAGAGACTTTGTAACATCGCCGGATTGGACAGAACTCAGTCGTACTAACCAAGTTTCAACCCCAATCTGGGTTTTCCTATGACCAACTTTGAATGCCAGCCGATCACACAACCGGCGTTCAAAGGTATAACGCGCGTTCCACACTTAACCCGACATGAACACGGGAAATTATCATCAAAGACTTTGCAAAGCTGAGAACGGGACTGGTGTAACGGAAATTATCTCGCTCTCGTTTTGTTGCATTGCAATATAGGCAATTAAAAAAAACATGCAACCCTCGAATTTAGAAGGCTGCTATGCGAATTTCGCAGACCTTGCGGGATCTCCTAGATTGAGCAGCCAAGCTTGTCTGGGACTTGCCTGCCAGGTTTAATTTCATTCTGCCGCCTGTTTTCTCAAGGGGCGGCGCTCGATGGCTTCCTTCAAATAATGGCCCGTAAAGCTCCCTTTGGTCTTAACAATGTCCTCAGGGGGACCTGCGGCAACGATCTCGCCGCCGCCATCGCCGCCCTCGGGACCGAGGTCGACGATCCAATCGGCGGTTTTGATGACATCCAAATTGTGCTCGATCACAATGACGGTATTGCCCTGGTCAACCAGCTCATGCAGCACTTCGAGGAGCTTGGCGACATCGTGAAAGTGAAGGCCCGTGGTCGGCTCGTCGAGAATATAGAGGGTACGGCCGGTCGAGCGCTTCGACAGCTCTTTGGCGAGCTTTACCCGCTGCGCCTCGCCGCCTGACAGGGTGTTGGCTTGCTGGCCGACCTTGACATAACCGAGGCCAACGCGGGCGAGCGTTTCCATTTTTTCGCGGATGGAGGGCACCGCCTTGAACAGGATCGCGGCTTCCTCGACCGTCATATCCAGCACATCGGCGATCGATTTGCCGCGATATTTCACCTCCAAGGTTTCGCGGCCATAGCGCTTGCCCTTGCAGACGTCGCAGGTGACATAGACGTCTGGCAGGAAGTGCATCTCGATCTTGATGACGCCATCTCCCTGGCAGGCCTCACAGCGTCCGCCCTTGACGTTGAAGGAGAACCGCCCCGGCTGATAACCGCGCGCTTTCGCTTCGGGGAGGCCCGCGAACCATTCGCGGATCGGTGTGAAGGCGCCCGTGTAGGTCGCCGGATTCGAGCGCGGTGTGCGGCCGATCGGCGATTGGTCGATGTCGATCACCTTGTCGAGATGTTCGAGACCGTCGATCCGCGTGTGCGGCGCGGGATGTTCCAGCGCGCCATTGAGCCGCCGCGCCGCCGCTTTATACAGCGTGTCGATAATGAGTGTGGATTTGCCGCCGCCGGAGACGCCGGTCACGCAAGTAAACAAACCGATGGGAATCGCGGCCGAAATATTTTTGAGATTGTTGCCCTGCGCGTTGACGACTTCAAGGCTGCGGCCTGGATCCGGCCGGCGCCGCCGGCCCAGACTGGCGACTTCCAGGGTGCCGGTCAAATATTGGCCGGTCAGTGAATTCTTATCCGCCATGATTTCGGCCGCAGTCCCACGCGCAACAATCTCGCCGCCGTGAATGCCAGCACCTGGGCCAACATCGACGACATAATCGGCGGCCAGAATCGCATCCTCGTCATGTTCGACGACGATGACCGTGTTGCCGAGATCGCGCAGCCGCCGCAAAGTGTCGAGCAGCCGCGCATTGTCGCGCTGATGCAGACCGATGGACGGCTCGTCGAGCACATAGAGGACGCCGGTCAGGCCGGAGCCGATCTGCGAGGCAAGCCGGATACGCTGGCTCTCGCCGCCGGACAGAGTACCGGACGATCGGGCAAGGGTGAGATAGCCAAGGCCGACATCGACGAGAAACGACAGTCTTTCGGAAATTTCCTTCAAGATGCGTTTGGCGATTTCGGCGCGTTTGGAATCGAGCTTGCCAGGGAGAATGTTGAACCATTCTTGCGCGGCGCGCACGGAAAGTGCCGTCAATTGACTGATATGACAACCATCGATCTTCACCGCGAGTGCCTCGGGCCGCAGCCTTGTGCCATCGCAGACCGCGCAGGGTGTCGCTGTCATATAGCGGGCGATGTCCTCGCGCGCCCATTCACTTTCCGTCTCGCGAAACCGCCGCTCGAGATTGGAAATGATCCCTTCGAACGGCTTGACGACGTCGTAAGAGCGCAAACCATCATCGTAGGAAAAACGGACGGCCTCATCGCCCGAACCATAAAGGATCATGTCGCGGATTTTTGGCGCCAGCGTCTCGAAACGCGTGTCGAGCCGGAACTTAAAATGCTTGGCGAGCGCTTCGAGGGTTTGCACATAATAGGGCGAACTTGAGCGGGCCCAAGGCGCAATCGCGCCCTTGCGCAAAGTGAGCTTGGGATTGGGGACGATCAGTTCCGGGTCGACCGTCTGTTCGACGCCGAGGCCGCCGCAATGCGGGCAGGCGCCAAACGGATTGTTGAAAGAAAAGAGGCGCGGTTCAATTTCCGAGATCGTGAAACCGGACACCGGGCAGGCGAATTTCGACGAGAAGACAATCCGCTTCGGCGCGCCGTTCGCTTCCGTCTCATCGGCATATTCAATGATGGCGATGCCATCGGCGAGTTCGAGCGCGGTCTCGAAACTTTCCGACAATCTGGCTTCGATGTCGCCGCGCACAGCTATCCGGTCAACGACGACTTCGATGTCGTGCTTCAGTTTTTTGTCGAGGACCGGCGCATCGGCGATTTCATAAAATTGTCCGTCGATCTTCAGGCGCTGAAAGCCGCGCTTCATGAATTCGGCGATTTCCTTGCGATATTCCCCCTTGCGGCCGCGAACGACCGGCGCGATCAAGTAGAGCCGGGTGCGCTCGGGCAGGGCGATCACCCGGTCGACCATCTGGCTTACCGTCTGGCTCTCGATCGGCAAACCGGTCGCGGGGGAATAGGGGATGCCGATGCGGGCGAACAGCAAGCGCATGTAGTCATAGATCTCGGTGACCGTGCCAACCGTCGAGCGCGGATTTTTCGAGGTCGTCTTCTGCTCGATCGAGATCGCCGGGGAGAGGCCATCGATCTGATCGACATCGGGCTTTTGCATCATCTCGAGAAATTGACGCGCGTAGGCCGACAGCGATTCGACGTAGCGGCGCTGGCCTTCGGCATAGATGGTGTCGAAGGCGAGCGATGATTTGCCGGAGCCCGAAAGGCCGGTGAACACCACGAGCTTGTCGCGCGGGATCGTCAGATCGATGTTTTTCAGATTATGTTCGCGGGCGCCGCGGATCACGATCGTCCGGCCGTCGAAGAGTTTTTCCAGCCGCGATGCGGAAACCGGAGGAGCTTTCGCCTTGCGGGAAGCAGCCGCCGGCGCTGAAGAAAGTCTCGGAGCGGCAGCCGTCAAGGTGGTCTTGCGGCCACGGCCGCTATGCGGTTTTACTGTCTTCATCGATCCAGTCTGGAGGTGGCTACGGAAAGGAATCCCTCAAATTCGAACGGAGCGTTCAAATTCAAAAAGCTGACGCCCATCTTGCCCGAAATAATTCTTTTGACCGTTTCGGGACATGCATTGGGCGCTGGGATGCCATGAATTCACTCAATGTAGCGGTCTTGCGGGATTTTGCCACGCCGTTTTCGCAAAACCCAGCGCGACAAAAGCGTAACGGTTTTTTCGGGCAACGCTTCTAACCGCGACCTTGACGGGGATGGATTCCTTAGTGAAGCCCAAGCTAGGAACAGAGCGAGTCGCTTACCGCCGGCACGCAGTCAGCCCCTCAACGCGCCCAATATTTTAACTTGAACCGAGTGCTCTTCTTCTTGAAATCAACTTTGTGATATCCCAACTTCCCGATCACGCAGCAGCTGTCACCACAGGTCCGCTGGATCAAGTCCGGTAAAAAGCCCCTGGGTTGCCGGGCCGCGAAATTTGAGGCCGAAGATCGAAACAAGAGGTGCCGATGCCCGACCTTCCTCGATTGATTGCCTTCGATACCGATGATCTCGCAGTCATCTCTGCCAATTTACAGGATGCCTTGATCCGGGTCGGCGATATGGCTTATCTGCCGGCTTCCAAGCAATTCGCGATGATCGCTTCGCGGTTTGATTGGGTTGGCGCCGCCTTAAAAAAGGCAGGCTCCCCATGCTGCGAGCGTGCCCGCACCGGCTTGCATTTCGGGCGTGTTCTGAAAGTCTCATGCCTCGGATTTCAGCAAAAACACCAAGATCTCATCGTCAATCTGCTGGACATTGGATTTCAGCAAACGGAACCGCCCGCCGGATACGTCGAGTTTGTTTTCTCCGGCGGCCGGGCGCTACGGCTTTATGTCGAGTGCCTCGAAGCCGAGATCCGAGACCTTGGAATGCGATGGAAGGCAAGGTCGGCGCCCAACCATTATATTGACGGCGCATCATAGCTCCCCGCGGGTATGGTAGGGGAGAAGGCCATGGGGTTCCCGCCGGCCGCTCCCGCCGCGCGGCAGGAGAGCCAATAGGCCCATCATTCAGGCGATAGAAACCTCCTGAACCAGCGCGGCGGCCCACGGATAGGATGCCGCAGTCGGTCTCCCTCGCAAAAGCGAGACCTTTTGCCTTATATAAAAATATCAATCGTTAGCTTATACGAAACAATAGGGTTGGCATGGCTTTGAGGTTGCAGAGCGCGAGGCGCCATCGGGGACTTAAGGGCGAAGCCGCTAGCGGAACTTCCTTACATGACATGGCATAATCAACTGTATTAAATGGGAGCTTAGCCCGTGTCTGCAATTGAATTTCCTGCAAGACTCAGAATATTTACATGGGATAAGCTGAATATCTATATTATCGCTTTATCTTTGTTTCTATATTATCTACTTCAACTCGCCGTTTCTTCGTCTGCGCGGACTGGACCACTGGCTGCCCTTGGCATGGTGATCGCGAGCTTGGTCATCGCCATCCCGTTTGCCACGCTTCGTTACAGTCAGCTTTCGCAACTTGTTCGCATTTTGATCCGCGGCCTTGCGATCATCGTGCTGATTCTGATCGTCACGGACAGCCCGTGGGAGGTTGCCTGGCCGGCCGCCGTGGGGTTTCCCAACAGCCCGCTGTTTTTCCGCTGCGGCGCTTTGATTTCAATCATTTGTGCCACTTTGGGGTTGTGGCGGCCAAGTTTGTTGCTTCCAGGATTGATTTATTATGACCTGTCGCGCCGCGTTTTCGCCGGTCTCACCAGCGTCGACCTCGTAGTGACGGATTATCTCAACCTGCTGCAAATCGCCGAATTCGCGCTCATTGGCAGCCTCGTGACGCTCCTCATGTTTGGCCGCGCCGACAGCCTTGGCGCCGCCGCCAAAACACCTATGGCGAACCGATTGCGTCCCTGGCTAAGGAGTCTTTCTGCATCCGAAGGCGATAGATTACGCAAAATTTCCATGGACCTGATTTGGAGCGTCGCGATTGGCGTTCATCTCTCGAAATATTTCTGGTCCGGTATCATTAAACTCAAGATGGACTGGTCTCCTTGGACATGGATTTTTCACAACGAAACCCATTTGGGAGTTTTGCTTGGGCTTGAACGGGGAAGCCCATTGCTCAGCTCTCCATTCGCCACGCAGATATTTTATGGATCGCTTGCCTATTTTGTAATAATCGCAAATATTATGGTTGTTACCGCACAGATACTATCTCCATTTTCGATTTTACGTGCCCGTTATCTCTTGATTCTCGCAATATTTTTTGAGATTTTCCATGTCGTTGTCTTCTTCTCGATCGCCGCATTTTTTTGGACCTGGATCGGGGTCAATACGATCGTGGTGATATGTTGCTCCCGGCTCCGGGAAGAAGATTTTACGCCAGCCATGAAGATGACAGCCTTCGTTTCGGTGTTTTTCGCGCTTTTTCTTTTCGACACGCCACGTCTTGGCTGGATGGATACCAGGGCTGTCGTGAGCCAATATTTCACTGTCGAGACGGCCGACGGCCGCGGCGCGCGGGTCCCCTCCGAATATTTCATGTCACCGACGAGTTACACCGTGGGCCATGCCGCAATGTTCGTCCCGCCGGGGCACTTTCCCTGGACCATGAGCGGCACGCAGAGCAACCTGAAGAGCGCACGCGAGGCCAATGCCTGTGCGCAGCCGCTGGTTAGCCGCGAGCAAAACGTCGGTCCAGATCTCGCGGCTGTGAAATCGCTGGTTCGGAACACTCACGCCCTCATGATTGCCTATCCCTTCATAAAAGATGCGGGGCTATTTTACCTGTTCCCGCAGCATATGTTTTCGGACCCATTTTACTATCGGGACTTCAACAATATTTCATTGAAAGACGTTGTCCGGTATAAATATGTCGTTGACTCGGTCTGTCTCAACCTCAAGGATGGTGTTCTGATCCGCGATGTTCAGAACAAGTCGGAGTATCCCATCGATGTCCAGCAATGAGCCGGCACTCCGCACCGAGACATGGATCGTTTACGATGGAGAGTGCCCGTTCTGTTCGAATTATGTGTCCTTGTATCGGATGCGAGAACAGCTTGGTCAGGTTCATTTGGTGAACGCCCGCGATGATGTTCCGGTGGTGAGAGAGGTTCGCGCGCGGGGCTTCGATTTGGACAAGGGAATGGTGCTCAAGCTTGGGGATAAATTTTATCATGGAGACGCCTGCATGCACATGCTCGCTCTCTTAAGCAGCGACTCCAATGTGATCAACAAGATCAACAAATGGATATTTTCACACCAGGAGCGGGCCCGCTTTCTCTATCCGATCCTGGTTGCCGGCCGTAATTTAACGCTGCATCTTTTGGGACGAAGCAAAATCAAAAGGGCATAACCGTGCGGCTCAGTCTTGCTTCCCACCGCGGTTTATTTCGCCGTTTTCCTGGCCTCGTCTGACACAGCCAACGGTTCCTGATGAGTTACATGACGAGACTCGTTAAGGACACCCTCGCCAATTCGCGGGTCGGTGGGTGGCTTGGCCGCGTCCCTTTCATCGAGGCTGCGTATGGCCGCATCGCGCTTACCCGTAAAGATCATACGGGATTGTTTTTTGGCATTTACGACAGTTATGGCGAAGCGCTTGCCGATATTCCGCCCTCGCGTCTCTCGGGTTGGAATAACAATGCCTCTGCCTCGATTTGGTCCGATAATGTCCATCAGCTCGATCCTTATTGGATCCAAACATCGAGCTACGCGGTTCTGTTTTGGGTGCTTCGGCATCTCCACGAGGGGACAACCTTGATCGACTTTGGGGGCAGCATCGGGCTTACCTATTACCGCTTTACCCGCTTCGCAAGCTTACCAGCGAATGCCCGATGGATCGTGGTCGAGCTGCCTGAGATCGTGGCCGAGGGGCGGCGTGTGGCCGTGCGGGAAGAGGCCGCCGGTCTTGAATTCGAAACCACGATCGAAGCTGCGCCTTATTGCGATATCCTCGTGTCCGCTGGCGCCTTTCAATATATGGAGCGCTCCATTCCGGAGTTTCTCAATCTCCTCGCGGCAAAGCCCGCTCATCTGATCGTGAACAAGGTTCCGGTCGTTGCAGGCAAGGCCTATTGGACGCTCCAAAACTTTGGTCCGGCCGTTTCTCCTCATCGGGTCTATAATGAATCGGAATTTATTGGTTATTTTACGGGCGCCGGATACGAACTTAAGGATCGCTGGGTGGTCCCCGAACTTGACTGCTATGTTCCCTTTCACCCGGAGAGATGCGTTCCGGAGTTTACCGGATTCTATTTCGCCATGCAGAGTTGAATGGCGAATCCATCGTAAGTTAATTTGAGCCAGGTGAGATGTTCGAAAGTCACTATCAATCCTTCGAGGATCTGGCGGATTCCTCGCAAAGCGCCCCCAGAGTTGCGGCTTTGCGCGCCGAACTCGCGCGTCTCGGACTTGATGGATTTTTGGTTCCTCGCGCCGATCAATATCAGAATGAATATGTGGCGCCGTCGGAAGAGCGCCTGGCGTGGCTCTCGGGTTTTACCGGTTCGGCAGGGCTCGCGATCGTGCTCAAAACGCGCGCCGCCATTTTTGTTGACGGCCGCTACAGTCTGGCAGTCAAGGACCAAGTTGATCTTGCGATCTTTAAACCCGAGGCCTTAACCGAGACGGGCCCGGCGAATTGGCTTGAAAAGAATCTAAAATCTGGAGCGCGGCTGGGTTACGATCCATGGCTGCATACGCCGCGCCAGATCGAACGCCTGGGCAAGGCGATGCAAGCGGCGCGGGTCGAACTCGTTTCGGTGGAGACGAACCCGATCGACGCGATCTGGAAGGATCGCCCGGCCCCGCCGCTCGGCAAGGTCTCTCTGCATGCCCGCAAATTCGCTGGAGAGGACGCCAAGAAAAAGCTCGCGCGCGTGCTGTCCGCGCTGATGTCAAGGGATGCGTTGCTCGTCAGCGATCCGCATGCGGTGGCTTGGTTGTTCAATATCCGCGGCCATGATGTCGCGCATACGCCGCTGCCGCTGGCATATGCCTTGATCTTGAAGGACACGACGCCGCGGCTTTATATCCACCCGGACAAGCTCGACAAAGCTGTACATGATAAGCTCGCGGCGCTCGTATCGATTAGAAATCCTGAACATCTCGCGGGGGATCTCACAGCACTTGGCGAAGCGCACAAGAAAGTCCTCTTCGACTCTGCGACAGCGCCAGCCAAGCTCACCCAGATTTTTGCGGAAGCTGGCGGTGCGAGTGAAATCGGCGGCGACCCCATCGTCTTGATGAAGGCCCGCAAGAACGCCGCCGAGCTGGCAGGGGCAAGAGAGGCGCAACTGCGGGATGGGGCCGCGATGGCCAATTTTCTGCATTGGTTCGCAGTCCATGCACCAAGCGGCAAACTCACCGAAATTGAGGCCGCGCAAGCGCTCGAAACCTTCCGGCGCGACACAAAGAAGCTGAAGGATGTGTCGTTTCCATCGATCGCCGCCGCTGGCGCCAATGCCGCCATTCCACATTACCGTGTGACGGTCAAAAGCAACGCCGCGATCCGCAACGGGATATTTTTGATCGATTCGGGCGGTCAATATGAAGATGGGACGACCGATATCACGCGCACCCTCGCGGCCGGCAAGCCCAACGCCGAAATGCGGGACCGGTTCACCCGCGTTCTCAAGGGTCATATCGCGATCGCGCGTGCCGTTTTTCCGAAGGGCACCAGCGGGTCTCAGCTCGATGCCTTGGCACGAGTCCCGCTATGGAATGCCGGCCTCGATTTCGACCATGGCACAGGACATGGTGTCGGCTCCTATCTGTCGGTGCATGAAGGGCCGCAGCGGATTTCAAAGCTCGGCACTGCCACGCTCGAACCGGGGATGATCCTCTCCAACGAGCCGGGCTTTTATCATGCGGGCCATTGGGGCATAAGGATTGAAAATCTGGTCGTTGTCGAAGAGCGGGAGGTTACGGGCGCCGAACGCGAGATGCTCGGATTCGAGACGATCACGCTGGCGCCGATCGATCTTGCTCTCGTTGAGCCAAAGCTCCTCGACCACGAGGAAATCGCGTGGCTCAACGCCTACCATGCACGGGTGCGCAAGGAAATCTCGCCGCTCGTTGAGCCCGCCGTACGTCGCTGGCTTTCCGCAGCGACGAAGCGGATTGGCGTGCGGTAAATTTTTCCAGCGCCTCTGAAACAGGATAGAAGCGTGAGCATGCCAAGCTCTTTTTCAATGGTCATCACGACATGCGCCGACCAGGAAAGCGCCGGCTTGATCGCGGAGCGGCTCGTCGAAGAGCGATTGGCCGCATGCGTCCAGATGTTTCCCATCGCCAGCGTTTACCGCTGGGAAGGGGCGGTGCAAAAGGCAGAGGAATGGATGCTGCTCTGCAAGATCCGCTCGAGCGATTATGCGACGGTCGAGGCCGCTCTTCGCGCGGGCCATAGCTATTCCAATCCGGAAATCGTCGAGGTCAGCATAGAAAAAGGCGCGCCGGCCTATCTGGAGTGGATTGCGTCGGCCACGGGCCGCCAATAGGATTTTGAACGCCTCGACATCGCCAGACGGGCGTGGCAAAAGCTGGAGAACCTCCCACTGAGCCAGAGAGACATGCCGGATTTAGAGACCCTGCAAGCGCAAATTCTCGAACACATCGCGAGCGCTCACGACGAGGCCGCACTTGAAGCCGTGCGAGTCGCGGCGCTTGGAAAGAAAGGCTCCATTTCGGCGCTGCTTTCGGGGCTCGGCACCATGGCGCCGGATGCGCGCAAGGAGCGTGGCGCCGCCGTCAACGCATTGAAGGAGATCGTCGCGGAGGCTCTTGCCGCGCGGCGCGCCATCTTGAAGGAAGCGGCGCTTGCAGCCCGCCTGAAGGAAGAGACCGTCGATGTGACGTTGCCGGTGCGTTCGCACGGGATCGAGGCGGGCCGCATCCACCCGATCAGCCAAGTGATGGACGAACTCGCGGTGATTTTCGCCGATATGGGCTTTGCCATCGCCGAAGGGCCGGATATCGAGAGCGACGATTATAATTTTACCAAGCTGAATTTTCCGCCGGACCATCCGGCGCGCGACATGCACGACACCTTCTTTTTCAACCCCGGCCCGGATGGGACCCGCAAAGTTTTGCGCACCCATACAAGCCCGGTCCAGGTGCGCACGATGCTGACGCAAAAGCCGCCGATCCGGGTGATCATCCCAGGCCGCACCTACCGCTGCGACTCCGACCAGACGCATACGCCCATGTTCCATCAGGTCGAGGGGCTGGTCATCGACCGCTCCGCGCATCTTGGTCACCTAAAATGGATCTTGGTAGAATTTTGCAAAGCGTTCTTCGAGGTGCAAGACGTCAAGATGCGCTTCCGGCCGAGCTATTTTCCGTTCACCGAACCCTCGATGGAAGTCGATATTCAATGCTCGCGAAAGGGCGGCGAGGTCCGCTTTGGCGAGGGGGACGACTGGCTCGAAATTCTCGGTTGCGGCATGGTGCATCCGAACGTCTTGCGCAATTGCGGGCTCGATCCCGATGTGTATCAAGGCTTCGCCTGGGGCCTTGGGATCGATCGCATCGCCATGCTGAAATATGGCATGCCCGATTTACGCGCGTTTTTCGAGGCCGATGTCCGCTGGCTCAATCACTACGGTTTCAGGCCGCTCGATATGCCGAGCTTGATCGGCGGCCTGAGCGGGTGATGCAACAATAATCAGTTTTGTCCGGGTTCACCCTTCAATCGTACCAAAACGTTTCACGTGAAACGTTTTGGTACGATTGACGCTCTGCGCAAAAATATTGTGGCAACGCGGCGCGCGGTATGAAATCAGGATTTTGCGTAAAAATCGCGCGCAGATTCCTCATCGGCCGTTCGGGGAAATACCGTTGCGTTGATTACAGAATGTTTAGTTGCTTTCCAGTGTTGTTGGGCGAAACTCCCGGTCTCTCTTACTATTTCGAGGCCCTCATGAAAAAGCATATTCTGATAGCAGCTACAGCTGCACTTCTGGTTTTGCCTAGCCTGCCGGCCACGGTCTTGGCCGCATCTTCTGAAACCTTTGGAAATGCCGAAGGGCACCATCCAAAATTTTCTCAAGAAGATTTCGCCGCTTTTACCGATGCGCGCATAGCAGCGCTAAAAGCAGGCCTCAAATTGACGGCGGCGCAGGAAAGAAATTGGCCTGCGCTCGAAACGACGTTGCGCGACCAAGCAAATGCGCGCGCCGCGCGTATGGCGGTATGGCATCAAAAGACAGGAGAGGTTTCGGAGCATCGGAGCGTCATAGAAGGGCTTGAGCAAGGTGCCAAACGCCTGGCGATGCGCTCTGCTGAAATGGAAAAACTTGCCGATGCGGCAAAGCCACTTTTCGACAGCCTCGATGATGCACAGAAAGGCCGCTTCCGAGTCCTTCTTCGCATGGCCGCTGGAAAACATTGGCATCACGGATCCGAAGGCTTCCGTCACGGCTAGCATTTCGATGGGTTGTCACCTTCGCCAAGTCAGGACCCCTGTTAGTGACAGGCGTTTGATGTCTCAGGTCTTGAATTGGCTGAAGAACGAACAGAGGCGCGCCGTTGTTGCAATGATCGGCGGCGGCCTCGTGGCGGCCATAGGCGGCGGCTGGATGGCCGCAACTTTTGTGATTGGCCACCATAAGCACAAGCCGTCGCCTTTCTCCTCCCCGGTCGTGGAGCAAAAGGGGATCGGAATCGCTTCAGGCCATGTCGCCACGATCGATGCGCCAGTGATGATCAATCCAAGCACAAGGGACATTGCCCCGCCTATTTCGCGCCAAACCGAGAAATTCGAAGGCCAGCAGAAAAAAATGGCGGAGCAAATTTCTCGCAAAAAAGGGGTCGGGATACCACCGCTGCTCGCAGTCCTCGTCAAGATGGGCGAAGCAGGCGTCACGGCCGAGGATATTCCAAAGCTGCTCGATGCCAAGGCCGTTGAGCTGATCAAGCTTCGCTCGATGACTGATCGGCTTCGAGACGGTCGAGCCGAGCTCGCTGGCATTGCCGAAGAGGTGCAGAACCTCATCGACAAAGGCGAATTCGGCGCCGTCGGCCAAACGCTGACGCGCGGCCGTGAGCTGGTGCGGACGCAAAGAGTCAATGCGAGCCGGGACACAGCAAAAATCCTGGCTCTCGCCGCGCGCGTAGACGATCTCCAGCTGGCCTTTCGAATGGGAGCCAATAAAGATGGTGAGGCCGCAGCCCTAGTCGCTCCCTTCGATTCCGTAATGCGGGAAGGACTGCTCCGGAGGCAAGCATCTGAACTCTACAGGCAAGGTGAAGAATTCGGGGACAATGAAGCGCTCGCCGAGGCAATCAATATCAATCGCCTGCTGCTGACACTCACGCCCCGTTCGACGCGATCACTTCGATGGGCCAATACCCAGAGCCATCTCGGCGCTGCACTTGAATTGCTCGGTGAGCGAGAAAGCCGGGTGGCACAGCTAGACGAAGCCGTCACCGCCTATCGCGAGGCGTTGAAAGAAAAGACCCGCGAGCGCGATCCGCTGATTGGGCCATGACGCAGGCGAATCTCGGCTTTGCGCTCTTCCGGCTCGGCGAACGGGAAGCCGGGACGGCTCAGCTAGACGAGGCTGTCGCCGCCTACGGCGAGGCCTTGAAGGAACAGACGCGCCCGCGTGTCCCGCTCCTATGGGCCAAGAGTGCCGGCACTCAAGGTATCGCGCTCATGCTGATAGCCGAGGGGCGCAGCGATGGCGCCATGGCGAAGATGGCACTTGACCAGATCGAGGCTGCGATCACAACGGCGCGCGCGGGCGGCGACGTGGCGACCGCCGCAAATTTTGAAGCGCAAGTACCAAAGGCCAGACGCCTGGTCCAGCACCTGGAAAATCATTGAACCGGCGTTGTCACGCTCGTTGATCTTCCTGTCACTACCCCCAACCAAAGAAACCATCTTTCAAAAAGAGGCGTCCGAGAAGGACTCATGGACCGGCCTCAACATCGAGGAGACCACGCCTTTCCGTCAAGATGCGCTTCCGGTCAAGTTATTTTCTCCATTCACCGAACCGTCGATGGATGTCGATATTCAATGTGATGCAAAAGCCATAAGTTTCGTCCGATTGACGATCTTGGCAAAATATTCCGGCACCGCAGCACGCGGTATTAAATCACGAGTTAAAACATTTGTCGAATAACAGATGATTGTGGAACTAATAGTGCGGTTCAACCATTAGCCCGAATAGCTTCTTTATCACATTGATGCCTCCATCACGATGACCCAGGGGGAAATTGAGGGGTCTTGAGGCTCGATCTCAATTATCGCCTATTGATCTAGTTTCGTGATTTGTTCGTCACCGTATGCACTGGCTCTTGGCCATCACGTTTTCGACGACGTGCTTGTTGAGAATGGACATCCAAGCAACAGGATGATTGACAGAGATTATCGATAATACATCCTCTGATTATCGATAATGCACCATCTAAAATATCCAACAATTTTAGGGGGTTGCTAAATGATTACGCGTTTTACAACTTTCGTGATCCTTGCACTCGTTCTTCTTCCCATTAAAAACGCTTTAGCTCAGGCTGCGGACACGCCGTGGCAAATCGGCGTCGTGAACGAAGATCTCACAAAGATCGATACCACCGTCGCGGTGAGCAATTCGGGCGCGAGCTCAACGATAGCTAGTCCACAGAATGGCGCTATATGCGTGAATGTCTACGCGACCTCGGCGCCGCTAAGCAGCATCGTGGCCTGCTGCACCTGCCGGGTGCAGGCCAACGCCCTTCGCGCGTTTTCGGTTGGGAAGGAGGTTCTCGTTTCGGTTCTACCGAAGGCGCGGACAAGCGTGATCAAGCTGTTGGCCTCTACCGGGACTGCTGGCGCCTGCAATGCTTCGACGGCCGGGATTGGCGCGAATGTCCTCGTCACTGGGATGCTGTCCTGGCTCGTGCCCGCCACGTCGAATTCAGTGGCGGCGGTCGGCAAGACCTCGCTTAATCCTGCCACGTTGAGCGCCGCGG
This sequence comes from Methylocella sp., assembly GCA_036561105.1. GTDB lineage: Bacteria > Pseudomonadota > Alphaproteobacteria > Rhizobiales > Beijerinckiaceae > Methylocapsa. The sequence goes on from DATBPZ010000034.1 coordinate 30,533, forward strand.
AATTGGTCAGTGTGACGTCGCAGTGCGCCGTCCTTCCCAACCGCGCCTGCAACAGCACCTGCAGCGGCCCTTGAAGGATCGTCAAACCGCTCGACTTGCGCTGATTATCGTCAATTTCGGGGTGGCAAAATGAACATTATCATACGTTTCACAATTTTCACGCTTTTGGCACTTGTTCTTCTTCCCATCAAGGACGCGTCGGCTCAGGCCACCGACACGCCATATCAGGTCGGCGTGGTCACCGACGACCTGGCCAAGATCGATACCTCGGTCGTTCTCACCAACTCGGGCGCCAGTTCAACCGTCGCCTTCCCGGCGCAGAATGGTGCGATCTGCGTCAATGCCTACGCGATGCCAGCACCTGGCATCGCCGTTACCGCCTGCTGCACTTGCCGAGTGCAACCAAATGGCCTTCGTCAGTTCTCGGTTGGGAAGGAACTTCTCATTTCTCAATCATCGGTGCCCCACACGGCCGTCGTCAAGCTGATGGCGAGTACCGGTACTGGCGGGATTTGCAACGCAGGAACCGTTGGCACGGGCGCGAATGTCCTCGTGACCGGGATGTTGGCGTGGCGGACGACGCCGCCCTTGAGCTCAGTTCTCGCTTTCGACAAGACGTCGTTTGTTCCTTCTACCTTGAGCGCGGCAGAATTGACGGCTCTGGACAGCCAGTGTTCTACCATCGGGAGCCGCGCCTGTAACAGCACCTGCCCGTGAACCTGGTTCCCGCGGCTGCAACCCGCTTGCAGCCGCAGTCTGGTTTTTGAGCGTCCGAAATCAACCCGAAACGAGCGTGAGTCTCTTGTCGAGCACCGCGATGACGCGGGCGAGATCTGGCCCGCGCTTCAAAATGAGGCCGGTCGCCGTGATGACCGAATAAAGTCCCTGCTTGCGCGCGAGTTTTGGATTTTTCTCGATTCGGTACAGCGCATATTCGGAAGATCGCCGGTAAATCGAGAACACCGCGCGATCGAAGCAAAAATCCATCGCATAGTCGCGCCACTCGCCGCCCGCGACCTTGCGGCCGTAAAGATCGAAAATGACGCGCAACTCGGTGCGGTCGAACGAAACAACCTCCACGAAGGGTGCAGCCCCGCCAGCGGGCGAGGATGCGCGCGCGCACTTGCCGCTCCAGGCCGCGTTCGTGGCGCGATGATCGTCGGTCGGATCCGTGTCGCTCATGTAAGATTTTTTTATCCGGAGCACCATCGTCGCTTGAAGCTTGCGGGAGAGCAAGCATTCTTTTGACAGATTTGCGACAGGCGCGGAGGCAGATTGGTCGGATTTTTTGCGATTGCGACGTCTGAAAAGCGAAGAACTCGCTTTGATGCCCTTGCATCCGGCGAGCGCAACGGCAATATCCGTGCCGCGAACGGGTGGTGGCGCGCAGTGAGGACCAACGGCAACACCGCCAAATTCGCGACGCAGTTGGGACAACGGAAGGAGGCGCGGGTATGCCGGGGGTAGGGGATCACAGTCAAGCTTCTCAGCCGCAAGCATTTCAGGCGGATGTCGCCAAATTGCTGCATCTCATGGTGCATTCGGTTTATTCCGACCGCGACGTTTTTCTGCGCGAACTTCTGTCCAACGCCGCCGACGCTTGCGAGAAGCTCCGCTATGAGGCGCTGAAAGATCCGGCCCTCGCACCGGATTCTTTCGTGATTCGGATTTCCATCGACAAGGATGCCCAAAGCCTCGCTATCGAGGACAATGGCATCGGGATGTCGCATGACGATCTCAACACGCATCTCGGGACAATCGCGCGGTCTGGCACAAGGGCTTTTCTTGACCAGATCGGGACGGACGGTGGTGACGGGGCGGAGACGCGACAAAAACTCGATCTGATCGGTCAGTTTGGGATCGGCTTCTACTCAGCTTTCATGGTGGCCGACCGCGTCGATGTGTTCTCCCGCCGCGCGGGTTCGGACGAAGCCTTCCATTGGAGTTCCGATGGGAAGGGCACGTTCTCGATCGTGCCCGCCGCCCAAGACGAGGCTCCGGTCCGCGGGACACGGGTGGTTCTGCATCTCAACGAGGCCTCCAAGGATTATCTGGAAGCGGGACGCATCGAGCGGGTCGTCCGCGAACATTCGAGCGCCCTCACGGTGCCTATCGAGTTGGTCGAGAAACCGGGCGACGAGCCGCGCCGGATTTCCGAGGGTGCGGCGCTCTGGACCAAACCGAAAGCTTCCATATCTGAACAGGATTATAAGGAATTTTATCAAACACTTGGCATGATGTTCGATGAGCCAGCATTAACATTACACTGGCATGTGGAGGGACGACAGGAATATACCGTTTTGGCCTTTGTGCCGGGTTCGCCGCCGTTTGATCTCTCGGATCCCTCGCGCGCCGGACGCGCCAAGCTTTACGTCCGCCACGTCCTGATCTCCGACTCCGCGGAAGTTCTTCCCCGATGGCTGCGGTTTGTACGTCTTGTCGTCGATTCGGCGGATCTTCCTCTGAATGTGTCGCGGGAAATGATCCAGGAAAGCCCGGTGTTCGCCGCCATCAAAAAAGCCGTGACGAACCGTATTCTTCAGGAATTGGTGAAACTGGCGGAAAGCGATCAAGAAAAATTTTCAAAAGTTTGGGAGCACTTCGGGGCTGTTCTTAAAGAAGGCCTTTATGAGGATCCCGAGCGCAGGGACGCTTTGTTCGAATTGGCGCGCTTCGCCACCTCAACCTCGCCGGAAGGCGGCCGCACGCTCAAGGCGTACATCGAAGGTCTGCAACCCAATCAAACGGCGATCTATTATCTCCTTGGCGAGGACCTCGCCCGGCTTGCCGCCAGCCCCCAGCTCGAAGGGTTTCGCGCCAGGGGAATCGAGGTCTTGCTTTTGCCAGATCATGTGGATGCGTTCTGGACCACGACGGCGGTGGGTTTTGATGGAAAGCCGTTCAAATCCGTGACCCAAGGCGCCGCCGACATCAAATCCATTCCGCTCAAGGAGGAAAATGCCCAGGGAGAGAGTGGCGCGGCCGAGCCGCCCGCGGCAAGTCTCGCCACCCTTTACGCGCTGATGAAACAAGTCTTGGGCGGATCGGTCGAGGATGTCCGGGCTTCTGACCGGCTGTCGTCGAGCCCTGCGTGTCTCGTCGCGTCCGAGCGCGGGCCCGACCGCAGACTTGAACGGATGCTGGCGGCGAGCGGGAGGCTGGGAGCGGCCTCGAAGCCGGTGCTCGAAATCAACCCCACCCATCCCTTGATTCGAGCTCTCGCCTCACAAATCGATGCTCCCGAGAAGGAAAAATTTGAAGACATTATCTGGCTGCTTTTCGACGAGGCCCGGGTGATGGAGGGAGAACGGCCGGCGGAGGCATTCGCGGCCCGCCTGACAAGGGTGCTGCTCGGCGCCGTAGGTTCCTCCGCGCCGTGAGCAGCGATATCGCGGCAACGCAACCGCTTGATTTCCGCCCGGAACAGCCGCGCGGACGGGCACTTGGCGAACTCGTCCGCACGCTGCGGGAACAGGGAGTGGAGTCGCCGGAGACCGATGGCCGCGTGCTGCTCTGCTCGGCGCTCGGTATCGATCACGCGAGTCTTGTCCGGGACCCCGATTTTCCCCTGGGAAACGGCACCGGGCAGCTTGCGGCCTTCGCGGCGCGGCGGCTGCGGCGGGAGCCTGTATCCCGAATCATTGGTCACCGGGAGTTTTGGCAAGCAAGGTTCAAGATCGCGCTGGATGTGCTTGATCCAAGACCAGAAACCGAAACCTTGATCGAGGCCGTACTTGGCTATGTGGCGCGATTCTCCCGCACAACTCTGCGGATTCTTGATCTTGGGACCGGGTCCGGGGCAATTCTCTGCTCCCTGCTGCAAAGCTTGCCTGAATCCGCCGGCATTGGGGTCGATAGATCCGCCGCCGCTTGCGCTATCGCGCGCGACAATCTCACCGGTTTGGGGCTAGAAGAACGCGGGTTCATTGTTTGCGGAGACTGGGCTAAGGCGATCGGCGGATGTTTCGATATTATCGTTTCCAATCCGCCCTATGTCGCTAGCGGCGCGATCGCTGGCTTGGCGCCCGAGGTTCGCGATTATGACCCGCGATTGGCCCTGGATGGAGGCGAAGATGGCTTGGCTGCCTATCGCGAAATCATTCCAGCCTTGCCTAGTCTGTTGGCCCCGGGCGGCCTGATCGCGCTGGAACTCGGGGCGGGTCAGCATCGTTCTGTCGTCTCCCTGGTCCGGGAACATTTTGATGGCTTGGTTGAAGTGAAACTTGATCTTTATGGTCATAAGAGAGTGATTTTGGCGGGCGGCCGTTCCGCCCCGCCGGCGTGACAAATTGGCCACGCTCCCGAGGATAGGAGATATATTTTGCTGAAAGGTCTTGGCGTTTGATAGGAAAACGACTAGGTTCCCACGCCAAGGAATGTTTTTCGCTAATGAGACACGGTTTCCGAGGAGCGTTGAGATTCGCCGGCCGCGCAAAGTCCGCAAGTATCATCGAGGGCGCGAGCGGCAGATGATCTCCGGTTCGGAGTGTGCAGCGAAACCCGGTTCGGCCGGGTCTACTATCCCCAGACTCTGAGACTCTAACGATCAAGGGTCGAGGATCGGTCGCCGCGGCGGTTCCGTGTGCACCTTCGTCACCGGCTGGAGAGCCAAAATATCCGCTCGCGCCTTCGTATATTTGGACAAAAGGGTTCGACAAGGATGGTGAACGCACGCCCGCGCGGCGATGCGCCAAATCTTGCGATGAGGGTTTTCCCTTTCGCGAAAACGATGCACCTCAAGGATCATCGATGAGACCAGCACAGAATAACAAACGTATGCGTGGCCGCCCGAACAACAACCGTAAGGGGCCAAACCCTCTCACGAGGTCTTATGAATCGAGCGGACCCGATGTCAAAATCCGGGGAACCGCTCACCACGTCAGCGAAAAATATCTTCAGTTGGCGCGCGATGCGCAAGCCTCTGGCGACCCGGTCATGGCGGAGAGTTATCTTCAGCATGCCGAACATTATTTCCGCTTGATCGCGGCGGCGCAGCAGGCCCAGCAACAAGCCTCAGGCCTCTATCCGCGTCTTCCCGGGGAAGCCCTCGTGGAAGACATCGACGACGACAGTGATTTCAGCGGCATTCCCGATCGGTTCGCGTCCCCGCCTGAGCGGCTTTTTCCGCCTGTTTCGCCGCCGAATGTTGCAGCACAACCGCAACCCAGTTCGCCGCAGCCGGTTGCTGACCGGCCCTACCACGAGAATGGCGACAGACAGGGAGGCGACAGGCAGGGCATGGACCGGCCGGAGCGCGGTCCGCGACCGGAGCGGCAGTTTCAGGACCGGAACAACTACCGGGACCGCGACCGTCAACCCTACCAGGAACAGCGGCCCTACCAGGAACAGCGGCCCTATCAGGATCGCAATGGCCGCGGCCGTGATTACGAAAATCGCGGCAACCGTGGACGGGGGCCGCGCGATTACCGCAATGAAAGTTCCATCCGGGTCGATCCACGGGATGAACCGCGGATCGCGGAACCCGGCATCGAAAGCAACGGTCTCCCGGCGTTCATCACAGCACCGGTCCGCGTGCCTACCGAATCGCATGATATCGTGCCTGCCATTGATTCGCTCGCTCCCTTGGTCAGCGGGCCGCCGGAAGAGGAGGGCGGGGCGAATGGCTTTCATCCGCGTCCCCGCCGCAGGCGCCGCAGCAAGGCTGAAATGGGACTCGATGAGCCGCAGGGAGGGGCGGAGCGATCTGCCAATGAGCCGGTACAGGAGTGAGCCGCAAACTGCCGGCGTAGCCGAGTCACTGCCTTGATTTGAGGGCGGCGGGCGAATGATATTCGCCCGCGGTGCGATCTTATCAAGGTGATTTTTCCATGTTTTTAGAAACATCCGCCTTCGCGGCCGGGTGTATGGTTGCTCTTGTTTCCTTCGATGCCAGAGCCGTTCCGGTATCGCTTTTCCCGCCGGAACCGCAACAATCGTTCATTACGCAAGTGGCGGGCGGATGCGGGCTCGGGTGGTATCGCGGGCCGTGGGGTGGCCTGGCCGCCGCAACTGAGGAGGCTGGGGCCGACGCTGCTGGTTCTGGCCAACGCCTTGGGAGCCTCGCCGGGTTTGCCGCTGGTAGAGAATCCTCGTTTTGCGGTCGAAGACCCCGCCAGTGCGGGGTTTTCTAGGCCTTTGGCTCGCCATCGGGGTTCCGCGCGGGAAAAGCCCGGCAAATCTTTTTAGTGGCTCTACCATCACCGCAATTCGCACTTACATGAAGATGAGTGAGCGTCTCTGAAATGTTTGCGCAAATCGTAAACCGCAATGGCAATCGATCAGCGGTCTGATGTCTATTTCCCATTTTACGGTTTGGCTGCCTATGACGTGGCGCAGACGCGATAAGAACACGGCAGCTGTTCAAGACGGCAGCTGGCACGAAGGGGCTTCGCGAAGCGGAGATTGCCATGAACATTGAAAAATACACCGAACGGGCGCGCGGTTTCATTCAAAGCGCCCAATCGCTCGCCGTCCGCGAAGGAAATCAGCAATTTGCGCCCGAGCATATTCTGAAGGTCCTTCTCGACGACGAGGAGGGGTTGAGCGCGGGCCTTATCGACAGGGCAGGCGGCCGCTCACGCGACGCACTCCGGGGCACCGAACTTGCGCTTGCCAAATTGCCAAAAGTGCAAGGCGGCGGCGCCGGACAACTTTATCTCGCTCCAGCGACGGCGCGCATATTCGACAATGCCGAAACAATCGCGCAAAAGGCGGGCGATTCCTATGTCACGGTCGAGCGGCTTCTGCTTGCCATTGCCATGGAAAAAAATACGGAAGCCGGCAAAATTCTCGAACGCTCCGGCGTCACCCCACAGACCCTCAACGCGGCGATCGAGGCGCTCCGCAAAGGCCGGACTGCCGACAATCCAACGGCCGAAAACGCGTATGATGCCCTTAAGAAATATGCGCGCGATCTCACCGAAGCGGCCCGCAGCGGCAAACTCGATCCGGTCATCGGCCGTGATGAAGAGATCCGGCGGACCATTCAGGTTCTGTCACGGCGCACGAAAAACAATCCCGTGCTGATCGGGGAGCCGGGCGTCGGCAAAACCGCGATCGTCGAAGGCCTTGCGCTACGAATCGTTAACGGCGATGTGCCGGAAAGTTTGCGCGATAAGAAACTTCTTGCACTCGACATGGGATCACTCATCGCGGGCGCCAAATATCGCGGCGAATTTGAGGAGCGATTGAAAGCGGTCCTGAATGAAGTCACGAGCGCGGCGGGCGGAATCATTCTGTTCATCGATGAGATGCATACGCTTGTGGGCGCTGGCAAAGCGGATGGCGCGATGGATGCGTCGAATCTCTTGAAACCGGCTCTCGCGCGCGGCGAGCTCCACTGCGTCGGCGCGACGACGCTCGACGAGTACCGTAAGCATGTCGAAAAGGATGCGGCACTTGCCCGGCGCTTCCAGCCGGTGTTCGTCTCGGAGCCGACGGTCGAAGATACGATCTCGATCTTACGCGGCCTCAAGGAAAAATACGAATTGCACCATGGCGTTCGTATCACCGATGGAGCCATTGTTGCCGCCGCGACTCTGTCGCACCGTTATATTGCCGACCGGTTTCTCCCTGACAAGGCAATTGATCTCATTGACGAGGCGGCGTCGCGTCTCCGCATGCAGGTCGACTCCAAGCCGGAGGAACTTGATGAGTTGGACCGGCGGATCATTCAGCTCAAAATCGAGCAAGAAGCGCTGAAAAAGGAAACCGATTCTGCCTCAAAAGAGCGTTTGGAACGGTTAACTGGTGAGCTTGCCGAGATTGAAGAAAAATCCGCGTCGCTGACGTCGCGATGGCACGCCGAGAAGGACAAGCTTGGTTCGGAGCAAAAGCTCAAGGAGCAGCTTGAGGCGGCCCGCAACGAACTTGTCCAGGCGCAACGCCGGGGTGAGTATCAGCGCGCCGGCGAACTCACCTACGGCGTTATTCCAGATCTCGAACGGCGGCTTGCAGCGACCGAGGCGGAACGGGGCGGCATTCTCGTGGACGAAGCGGTGACCGCCAGCCACGTAGCCCAGATTGTCTCGCGCTGGACGGGCATTCCGGTCGATAAGATGCTGGAGGGCGAGCGCGACAAGCTCTTGAAAATGGAAGACGCGATTGGCCAACGCGTCGTTGGCCAGGCGGAGGCGGTGAAGGCGGTCTCGACCGCGGTGCGCCGCGCGCGGGCGGGTTTGCAAGACCCCAATCGCCCAATCGGATCTTTCATGTTTCTCGGACCGACAGGGGTTGGCAAGACCGAACTGACCAAAGCGCTCGCCGCGTTTCTTTTCGATGATGAATCGGCGCTCATTCGCATCGACATGTCGGAATATATGGAGAAACATTCGGTCGCCCGCCTGATTGGCGCACCGCCCGGCTATGTCGGTTACGAGGAAGGGGGCGCCTTGACCGAAGCGGTCCGCCGCAGGCCCTATCAGGTGGTTCTCTTCGATGAGATCGAAAAGGCGCATCCGGATGTTTTCAACATCCTGTTGCAAGTGCTCGACGATGGCCGTTTGACTGACGGGCAGGGCAGGACTGTGGATTTCCGTAACGTGTTAATCGTCATGACCTCCAACCTCGGCGCCGAACTGCTCGTAATGCAAAAAGAAGGGGAGGATTCCGCCGCCGTCCATTCGGAGGTGATGCAAATCGTGCGGGGGCATTTCCGGCCGGAATTTCTCAATCGCATCGACGAAATCATCCTGTTTCACCGGCTACGCCGCGAGGATATGGGGGCGATCGTCGATATTCAATTCGGCCGGCTTGCGAAACTCCTTGAGGACCGCAAAATCACCCTTGAGCTCGATCCCGAGGCTCGTTCATGGCTCGCTAGCAAAGGCTATGATCCAGCCTACGGTGCGCGGCCGTTGAAGCGGACAATTCAAAAAAATGTGCAAGATCCGCTGGCCGAATTGATCCTGTCCGGCGAAATTCACGACGGCGAGAGGATCGTGATTAGCGCCAACAAAAATGGCCTCCTCATCGGCGGCCGACCCGTCGCAAGCGTGGCTGCATGATCGTCCTCGAATGGGTCAAACGCCGCCGGAAGACGTGATTTTTCGGCGGCGTTTCCGGCCATGCAAGCCAGCAACCCGGCCAAATGCGAAAGCATTGTGGATAGAGCCGCCGCGCGCTGAAAAATGCTCGAAAATCAATTAAAAAACATGCCCTTCAGCTGTGTTGGGGCTATAGTGCAATATTGGAATATTCCATCGCTGCAAAATTGAGAAAGTTCATTAGCCCATGGCTGAATCCGCCGCCGTGCCGCCACTCCCTTTGACCCCTGAAGCAGACGCTTACTATGGCGCCGATTCGATCAAGGTGCTGCGCGGTCTCGATGCCGTTCGCAAGCGGCCAGGCATGTATATCGGCGATACCGATGACGGTTCCGGCCTTCATCATATGGTCTATGAAGTCGTCGATAATGCCATTGACGAGGCTCTCGCTGGCTACGCGACCCGCGTCACGGTCAGCCTCAACGCCGATGGTTCGGTGACCGTCACCGACGACGGGCGCGGCATCCCAACCGACATCCATAGCGAAGAAGGCGTTTCCGCGGCGGAAGTCATTATGACTCAGCTGCATGCCGGCGGAAAATTCGATCAAAATTCCTACAAAGTGTCGGGCGGCCTGCACGGTGTTGGAGTTTCCGTCGTCAATGCCCTCTCGAGTTGGTTGCGGCTACGGATTTGGCGCGATGGGAAAGAGCATTTGCTTCGTTTCGAACTTGGCGACGCGGTCATGCCGCTCGAAGTGACTGGCCCCGCGCCTGTGGTGGAAGGAAAGCCGAAGCGGGGAACCGAGGTCACTTTTCTCGCTTCGCCCGAGACATTTACGATGGTCGATTACGACTATGCGATCATCGAACACCGGTTGCGAGAACTGGCCTTTCTGAATTCGGGTGTCCGCATTGAACTCGCCGATTTGCGCGGCGCCGAGGTCAAGCGCGAAGAGCTCTTTTACGAAGGCGGCCTCGAGGCGTTTGTACGCTATCTCGATCGGGCCAAGACGCCGCTGACCTCAAGTCCTATCTTGATCAAAGGCGAGCGCGACAAGATTGTGGTCGAAGCGGCTCTGTGGTGGAACGATTCCTATCACGAGCATGTGCTCGCCTTCACCAACAACATTCCGCAGCGCGATGGCGGCACCCATCTCGCGGGACTCCGTGCCGCGCTGACGCGCCAAGTCACCGGCTATGCGGAGCGCTCCGGGCTTGCCAAGCGCGAGAAGGTCGATCTCAACGGAGACGATTGCCGGGAGGGTCTCACCTGCGTGCTTTCCGTGAAAGTGCCAGACCCGAAATTTTCCTCGCAGACCAAGGAAAAACTTGTGTCCTCCGAGGTGCGGCCGGCTGTCGAAGGCCTCGTCAACGAGATGCTTGGCTCATGGTTCGAGGAGCATCCGCAGGACGCGAAAATCGTCGTGAGCAAGGTTGTCGAGGCGGCGCAAGCCCGTGAAGCGGCACGTAAGGCGCGCGAACTGACCCGCCGCAAGGGAGCCCTCGATGTCGCCAATCTTCCCGGCAAACTTGCCGATTGCCAGGAGCGCGATCCCGCAAAAGCGGAACTCTTTCTCGTCGAAGGTGACTCAGCGGGCGGCTCCGCCAAGCAAGGACGCAACCGTGAATATCAGGCCGTGCTCCCCTTGCGTGGAAAAATCCTGAACGTCGAGCGGGCGCGTTTCGACAAAATGCTCTCGAGCCAAGAAATCGGGACCTTGATCACCGCGCTCGGCACCGGCATCGGGCGCGACGATTTCAATGTCGATAAATTGCGCTACCACAAGATCATCATCATGACCGACGCGGATGTCGACGGCTCGCATATCCGTACACTGCTGCTGACTTTTTTCTTCCGCCAGATGCGCGAGTTGATCGAGCGGGGGCATCTTTATATTGCCCAGCCGCCTCTCTACAAAGTCAAGCGCGGCGGTTCCGAACAATATTTGAAGGATGAGCGGGCGCGAGAGGATTATCTCATTAGCAATGGTCTCGAGGGCGCCGTCTTGCGTTTGGCGAGTGGCGAGGAGCGCGCGGGCGCGGATCTGCGCGCGATCGTCGAAGAGACGCGAACCGTGCGCCACATGCTTGCCTCGCTTCATTCGCGCTATGATCGCGAAGTCGTCGAACAAGCCGCAATCGCCGGTGCTTTGAAGCCGGTCTCGCCTGACGGCGAGGGAGAAGCTGAGGGGTTTGCCGCGACGATTGCGATTCGTCTCGATGAGCGGGCGGAGGATATGGAACGTGGCTGGCAGGGCGCAGTCGAGAATGGAGGCTATCTTTTTACCCGCGAACTTCGCGGCGTGCGCCAGGCGGTGAGTCTCGACGCGGGGCTCTTGGCTTCGATCGAGGCGCGCCGCCTCAACGAACATGCGCAAACGCTCCGCGAAGTCTTTGCCAGCCCGGCGCTTTTTCTGCGCCGTGGCGATCAAGCTCAGGTCTCTGGTCCTGGAGGACTTTTGGACGCGGTGATGGCGGCCGGGCAAAAAGGGATATCCCAGATGCAGCGTTACAAAGGGCTTGGCGAAATGAACCCGGAGCAGCTCTGGGAGACAACGCTCGATCGTGAAGCGCGCACACTTTTGCAGGTCAAAATCAAGGAAGGCGATGACGCCGACGATCTTTTTGTCAAGCTGATGGGCGATGTCGTCGAGCCCCGCCGCGAATTCATCCAGGACAACGCGCTGAGCGTCGCCAATTTGGATGTGTGAGGCTTTTTCACCGGCTTGAGTTGGAGCGGAACATCATGCCAGGCAAGCTATTTGAAATCGCCCACACGGATGAAGAATGGCGGCGCCTGCTCACGCCGGAGCAATACCGGATCATGCGCGCGCACGGCACGGAAGCCCCGGGCAGCTGCGCACTCAATCACGAAAAGCGGGCTGGTACGTTTGTTTGCGCGGGATGCGGCCAGCGTCTTTTCGTGTCCGCCAAAAAATTTGAAAGCGGTACCGGCTGGCCGAGCTTTAATGATCCGGTTGACGGCGCCGTGGAGAGCACCGAGGATCGCAGCCATGGCATGAGCCGAACGGAGGTTCATTGCAGCCGCTGCGGCAGCCACCTCGGCCATGTCTTTCCGGACGGTCCGCCACCGACGCATCTGCGCTATTGCATCAATGGCGTGGCGATGAATTTTCTCCCCGATTGAGGCATGGCTCCAGTCAGCGGATATAGACCGCTTCGATCACTTTGAGTTCCTCTCCCAGCGGATCTATTTCGAGCCGCACGACCTCGGCCATGAGCCGGTCACGGAATTTATAGGCCCGCCGCCAGCCGTCCTCGCTCACCGGAGGCCAGGGCGTGAAGCTTTTCTTGTCGACCATCAAGGCTTCGCATCGCAAGCGCGGGCCGGTGATGTTGCGGGCGATGATGTACATGCGGAGTAAATATGTCCTATCTTCCGCGAACTGTTAGGATTTTCAGCGCCAAACAGCTCGCGTTGCGCATGAGGTCTTGTATCTTTGCATAATATCTAAAAAACTTCACTCCTGATGCTTGGCTGGTTCCCTTGCATGGCTGTACCGCGGAAGGTCCGCGCTGTTCGAAAGGGTCCGCATGGGTCGGCTGAGACGGTTAATCAGCGTAACCTTCGCCACGACGGTTGCGATTGGGGGAGCGCTTGTGTTCGTGCCTGTGGCGTGCCTCGTCGATCCAGTGACTCGATCGGCGGGTTTTGCTTTGACGGAGTATGCCCTTTTCGTGCTTAGCGAAGATTTTCCGGACGGGCCAGCGGACAGTGATTTGGTGCTGTTTGGCCGTTTTGTCTGGGGCGCCGCTGTTCTAGTTTGTGCGCTTCCTGTCATTGTTGTGGCCTTGGTCGGCGAAATGACTGGAACACGGGGACTGCTTTGGTATGCGGGCGCAACGGCTTTCGCCGCCGCTTCCGCGCCGTGGGTCATCCGGGCGACACTTCATTTGCCCAGGGCCACAGGGTATAATTTCGCGGAATTGCGGTTTGGCCTAATTTTTTTCTTTGGCGGCCTGATTTCCGGCTTGGTTTATTGGCTCATTGCCGGCCGTAATGCGGGAAACGGTGTGCGGCGGCCGGACCGCTTGCCTGTTCCTTAGCTGTTCGTTATCGGGGCAGGGCGGTTGCAGATTGCCCAGCCTCGCATTATGGTCCGGCGGTCGCGGGCGGCAGCCTGGAAACGAACGGTATTGGGGCGTCGCCAAGCGGTAAGGCAGCGGATTTTGATTCCGCCATGCGGAGGTTCGAATCCTCCCGCCCCAGCCAATAATTTCAAAGACTTATGCGAATTAGCCGCCCTTTGAGGCGGCTTTTTCATGTTGCGTGTGTTGCAATAGATTCCCGTTTAATTTCAAGGGTTCCGATTTCCTATCGGCACCTCCATGCGACACAAGGCGCGACATGACGACATGAACATAACATGGACAAATCTTGAGACTGCCTCGACTAAGAGCGCATATGTGTCTGGCACGGCGGCATAGCCATAGCTTCTAAAAGCCAGACATAAAAACTTGGGGAAATCACTTGGGGATAAGTAGGATTATTGTCGCCTAGCGCGGCGGCCACCAATATTGCTGGGGTCAGTTAACATTGAAACATATGGGTGTAAAAAGATGAAATTGGTTCGATATAAACAATTGGTAGCAGATGGTATTGTAGAGAACAGGGTTTCCCTTGCTCGACAAGTAAGGCTCGAAGGTTTTCCTAAGCCGATCTGTATCGGTCCAAACACACTTGCTTGGGATTATGACGAAGTTACTGCTTGGGTGGCTTCTCGCCCAAGGCGGGAAATGAAGATCTATCCGGCAAAGGCGTGCTCCGAAAGAACGGCGGAGGCGAGATGACGGATAATCCTGAAAATCCACTCGGTCTGTTGTGGGGCGCAAAATCGATTGGGCGCTTCATTGGTAAAAACCAGAGAGCCGCATTCCGCATGCTCGAAACAGGACAGCTGCCCGGTCGTAAGCAGGGCAAGTTGTGGGTTTCCTCTGAGAGGGAGCTGCGTGCAGCGCTAACCTGCGAGGACCGGGCGCAAAACTCGGGCCGCTGAACAATCAAACCCTTATTTCAAACCGCCGCATTGAACCCTTGAGCAGGAACAAAACCGGCAAAACTTTGAAGGGAAATTGCCAATGAATTTCCGAGACAGGGATTATTATGAACATTGCTCAAAAGGAAACCCCGGCTTGCAGGCCGGGGCTTGATAAAACGTCATTTCCTAGCGGGATTGACATTAAAATTGGTACCCCAAAAGCAGATTTAGCGCAAGCTGTTTCTATAGATATGTTGCGGCAATCCATTGCCGACGACATTGAGAGTCACATAGCGCAACTTGATGCAGCGGTCAGCATGTTGGCCGCTGGTTCCGACGCCGGATTCCTTCACGGTCTACGGCGTGGCCAGGCGTTTTGGAATGCTATCAAATCAGCTGCAGGTGAACTTGCCGCGAAAACTGATGGGAGGGGCCAATGAGCGCCTCTCTTCCCGCTCGCGACCTTTGGAAGCTCATCGATTCGGTCCGAGATCGATCCTATGACGTTTTCACTTTCGCCGAAAAGCAACGCATGCATGACCTTGTGGGTACATTCAAGGTCAAAGGTGTCATCTCACCAGACAACATAGAATGGCTGCACCAGTCCGCTGCTAACCTGCAAGCTATGGGCATCTCGCCCTATCGTTCAAGCAGGCGGCGTTTGCCGCGAACGAAGCGGGGGCGCGCATGACATACACCCCCGGAACGTTCTTTTCGGTGCCACATAAAATCGTTGATTCCGCCCGCTTCCGTAAGCTTTCTCCCTACGCCAAAGCGGCATACTATGCATTCAAGCGCGCATACAATGGGCACAACAACGGCAATCTCGTAATGTCATCGCGGATGATGGCAGAGGAGATAAATTGCAGTCTCGGCAAGGCATCGACGGCAATCAAAGAACTCGTAAATGCGCGATTCGTTGAAATCACGGTTCGCGCTTGGCGTGGAGAGAATTCAAAGGCCACCGAATATAGGTTGCTCGAACACAAATGCGATGTGACAGGTATGCGCGCGGGCGCAGCCTCAAATGTCCCGACGAAGCCAAAGGAGATTTGCGAATGATTATCCAATTCCCCGACGCTGCTGAGCGGGAGCGGTTGTTAATTATTCGAAGGGTGGCCGCAGCCCTTCGGGAATATCTCGCCAACGGCCCCAGATCGGCCAGCGCCTGCCGTAAAGTTGCAAACAAGGCTGGCGCCGACCGGGGGATATACGAAAGCGCCAGGGCGTACCTCGATCTCTGGTGCATCTATGGGAACAATATTGACTTGGCGCTGCCAGCACATGGCCGTTGTCACGCCGGATTTGATGATCGGGGTGATCCAATCGCATGGCCCATAAACGGGGGCAAACCTAAGTCAATACCGGCGTGGAATGCCCGCAAAGCTTAAGCAAAAGCCTTGTTCATGTGGTGAACCATGCTGTTCATGTGGTGAACCATGACCACGCGCTTCCCTCTAGACGCCTTGTTCATGTGGTGAACACTATTTATACGTAAGTATTTACTCTTTAGGGAAACATACCAAACCTATCCCAGCATCGAAGAAAGAGGGCCTTCCGATAATCGTACTTGGGGAGAAGGCCGAGGCAAGTCTGGTTAGATTACGTCGCCCTTTCAGCGCGAATCTTGGAGGCCATTGCCTCATAGGCGGTTATCCAGCGTTTAAGCCACAGAATTTTCGCCTGCGTAGTATCGACTTGGACGCCCTCTCGAATCTCCGCGATTCGTATCTTGCCCGACTCCAGCGGTTCAAGCTGGGCGCGCAAGTCAGGGATTCGACATTCTTCGATATCGCGCAAAAATTCATCCATAACCAAACCTCCCAGCTGACGACCGAAAACGTCATTTTTGGTCGGAACCCGATGTCGAAGCATTCGAATTCAAAGTGTACCAAAAACCGGCACCAAATCCGTTGCTGGCCCCGCCGAGGCCGCCTCCGTTGACTAACTGTAGATTGTCCGGAGCCGCCTCAAAGGCCGCCAATGCCTGAGCGCAAGAACTAGAAGGAGTAGGGCAGTTCGCTACAACACCAGGGCTCCTGTCGCAGCCGACCACAACTGCGCCAGGACCGCTCTGTATACATTGCCTAATGGGATGGGTTTAATCGACGATGTATTGAATTATCGCATATTATTATAATTTTATATCAATCATTTATTCGACAATCGATTTTGGGACTATGAAATGTCAGTAATGCTGACCTATATCGCCGTCTATTTTTCTTCCCCGCGCTTCAGCTTTGCCATTTGGTGGTCGTTACAATCTGTAACAATCCGTAACTAAGCTCGTATTCACCTGATACACAATCATGTGTATATTCTCGCTTTATTCACATAACGCATTGATATTACTGCAACTATAATTAACACAAATCAGCCGTATAATCCTGGGGCAACGCCGGGGTAACAAACGGCTGGATTTACACCAAATTAAAAAGGAAAGTGTACGAATGAGTACAGATAGTACGCCCGTAGCTCGCGGACAGCGGGCGCATAGAAGTTCCGTGTCGAACGGTACCCGGCTCTTTGCTGTAGCTGGGCTAGATGGCCGAACGCAAACGGCCAGGCGGTTCCGTGACTTGGTGGAGACCATAACCAATGACCTCGGCGGTCCTGACCTGCTCTCGGAAGGCCAAAGGCAACTTGTTCGCAGCGCCGCGTCTCTCAGCATCATGGCCGAAGCCATCGAGGCCGACATGGCCCGAGATATGGAATTCAACATCACCGACTACGGAACCGTCTGCGACCGGTTGCGGCGGATTATGGAAAGCCTTGGCTTGGAGCGCAAGCCTCGCGTGGTCGATGACGGCAGCAATGCCCTGGCCGACTACTTCTCACGCCCAGCCCCGAAAGGCACGCCATGAAGCGCCTCATAACCCTCCGCAAGGCCCTATCATCGAAAGAATGGCTTGGTGACATCCTGGGCGGGTCATCGTTCGCCACCATGCGGGTGCTGCTACTAGCCGCTATGGGCGAGCCCCTACTGCCGGACGAGATGCCCATCTTCACCGAACTCACGCGGCGCCTAGAAGCCCCTAGCGAGCCCGTGGAGGAGCTTTGGATTATCGCGGCAAGGCGTAGTGGCAAAACGCGCGCTGTTGGCACCCTAGCGGCCTATCTGGCGGCCTGTATCGACTATCGCAGTGTCCTTGGCCCTGGCGAGCGCGGCGTGCTGCCTATCATGGCTGCGAACGTCACGCAGGCGGTGCAGGCGTTCAACTTCATTCAGGGCGTATTCACCGAGAGCAAGCGTTTTGCGGCCTTGGTGGATAGCATCACGGCGGACACCATCAAACTCAAGAACCGCATTGACATCCAAATCCGGCCAGCATCGTTTCGGACCATTCGCGGTATCAGCGCCATTGCGGTGATCGCCGAGGAGCTGTCCATGTGGCAGAGTGATGACAGCCGGAACGCTGACCGGGACATTCTAGCGGCTGTTCGCCCGGCATTAGCGACGACTGGCGGCACGCTGTTCGCGATTGGCTCGCCCTATAGTCGCCGGGGTGAGATGTGGGACTCGTATAGGCGTTATTATGGCCCTGATGGCGACCCTGCAATCTTGGTGGCGAATGGGCCGACCAGGTTATTCAATCCGACCATCAAGCAATCGATTATTGACCGCGCCTATGAGAAGGAGCCGTCCATTGCGGCCTCAGAATGGGGCGGCAAGTTCCGGGATGATTTGGAGAGTTATGTTAGCCCGGAGATTGTGGACAGCTGCACGCCACGCGGGGTGCATCAGATCCCGTTCAACCCCGCGATTTCCTATACCGCGCATGCTGATCCGAGCGGCGGTGGGCAGGATAGTTTCGCGCTTGCGATTGGGCATGTTGAGAATGGCGTTGGGGTTCTTGATTTGCTGCTTGAGAGGCGTCCGCCTCTTCCGCTTGGCGGTCCGGTGGCGGTTGTTTCCGAGTTCTGTGACGCCTTGAAGGCTTATGGCTTGTACGAGGTTACGGGCGACAGATTCGGCGCTGGGTTCACGATAGAGACGTTTCGCCAGCATGGCGTTGAGTACCGCAAGTCGGAAATGTCGACGAGTGATTACTATGCTGGGTTCTTGCCTATCTTGAATTCTGGCATGGTGCGGCTTTTGGACAATAAGAGGCTTGCGACTCAGCTGTGTAGTTTGGAGCGGAAGCCATCGAGGTTTGGTGCGAAGGATTCGATTGGCCATCCCCACAATGGTCATGATGATTGCAGCACGGTTGTCGCGGGCCTGTTCTCGCGGATTGTTGGCGGCACGGGTGCGCCTGCGCTTATCCGATATACGGATTTCTTAAACAAGAATGGGGAGCCGTTCACGGGGCCAACTGGGCATTACGGGAAGTTCATAAGTTGTGCGGTGGATGCGAGCGGCAAGGCGGCGGTTTTACATTGGGCTGGGCACCGGCATTTGATGCCGCAATTGGTTCTCACAGATTTTTCGGTTGGGTATTTCAGCGAGAAGAAGCTGGCGCCGTATTCGCCATGGCTTTCGATGTGCTTTTCGGCGTGCAGCAGCGTGAAGGTTGCGGGACTTGTCGTCGGAATTTACGAGCCGAGCGAGAGGGATGTTGTCCGGGATATTGGTTTCGCGCCGATTGCCGCAGACTACGTCGAGAGGGGTTGTGTCAAGCTAAGTGCCGAGGCGCATGAGAAGTCCAAGAGTGCTCCACTCGGGGCGGCGTTGGATTTCCGTGTTGATAGGTTAGCGGACCCGCTGGCGATGGCGGCGCTGGCTGGGATTGTTAAAGGACTGCATAACTAAGTGCCGACGATTGAGGAAGCCTTAAACGCGCTGGCTTGGCGGAAGTCCCAGCAGCCGAAATCCAAGGACCCCGACCGCGATAGGCGCAAGGCGTTCTATGCCAGCCGTGCGTGGCGTCAGGCCCGCTATACCGCCTTAAAAGCCGCAAAGGGGAGGTGCCAGGCATGTGGAATCGCTGCCAATGACGCGCGGCTGGTCGTTGATCATGTGAAGCCTCTCCGCCACCATTGGCATCTAAGGCTGGAGCAGAGCAATCTGCAGGTGCTTTGCGATGACTGCAACCTTGCCAAGGGGTCTTGGGACGAGACGGATTTCCGGCCATCCGAGTGATTCGCTCGATTTGGTGGGTGCGCTCTTATGCATTTCCCGTGCCAAACTTGCTAAAACAATAAATCCTTGCTAAGGTAATAGTAGAGAGAGGGTTTTCTCTCTGTAACGAATCGTTGCCCTGCAGCAACAATTCACACTGGACAAGGCAGGTTATGAAATCTTGGTATAACTGGCGCAAGAGACTATAAAATACTTGAAAAAGCAAATTACCCCCTATAAGGTAAGATCAGAGGGTGAAGTCATGGCAAGTTTATTAAACTGGCAAAACTTGACAAATTCGGATTTCCCCGGTCATACTAGTTATGAGGATGAAGTTTAATTACGAGGTGTTTCTTACGAACTGAGTTATAAATTTTGGCTATTTCTTGGGTGGCTATAAAAAAGCCACAAAGACATGGGATCCTATTGTAGGAAGAGGATTCCTTTTTCTCGCGAATCACCCCAATAGTTAGGTGGCTTCGCAAAGTTGTTTAAAGCTGGTCGGACACACGGCATCGACCTGGAGCCCAGCCCTGAGCTGATGAGGCCGCGACGTGACAACTTTGCGAAGTTTCCTAGCTTTCATTTGTCTAAATTGTACAGATCAATCGTGCTAAATGATTAAAAACATTAGGAGAACAAAAAATTGAAGAGTGTTGAAAAAGCAAAGCAAGTCCTGGCCTTTGAGGCCGCGCCGGACGTTCGCGACGCGGTGGACTCACTCGCGGCGGCAATGGACGTCAGCCGCAGCTGGATCCTGCGGACGGCTGTTCGGAAGTTT
>DATBPZ010000035.1:0-26347 GCA_036561105.1 Methylocella sp.
TATACGATTCGACCGGCGTGACATACTGGTTCACGCGCATGCCCGCGCTAGGGTGATCATGGAGGGGCGCGACCGTCCCGCACAGGGTTATGCCTGGACCGTGAGCGCGGTGCCTTCTTCCCATCCTTCCCCTATTCGCATGCGCTCAGTCTTGGGCTCAAGATTGAGTGGGCGGATATAAAAAGCCAGATCGGTTGCGCCACTGCGCAACCGATTATTTCCCCGGAAGACCAAGTGAAGATCAAGGACTTGCTTGGTCAGTGGGATTCTTACCCGATCCGTCCGCACTACACCCCTGACCGTGAACGCCTCGCAGCGAACATCACTGCTTTGACCTGGAGGCGGTGATCCATGGCGATCAGGATTGAAAATCGTCTCCGCCAAGAGTTGCTGAAATATCTGGCAGAGCTGGACGCTGCCTTCGCGCTTACCACGGATTCAGGTGCCCTGATCTGTATCACAGAGATGGCGCTCGCCGTGCGCAAGCTTTTGGATGGTCCACCGGATGGCGCCGGTCATCCGAATCCACAAGCGAGGCATTGAGCTTACGAACCCGCGCCAAGTGCGCGGCAGCGTCGGTAGGGGCGGGACCTACAAAGGTGAAGCTTTCGGGCCAAACAAACTTGTCCTCCTTGCGTCGCGCCCTTTTTAACTTTTGAACCCGAGGAGCAGATTTATGAAAAAGCGAATTGTGGTTGCAGCGGTAGTGTCGATTCTGTCTGCTAGTGCAGCACACTCGGCACCTTCTTATTGTCAGGGTAGTTACCTTAATGCGCTCGTGGTTGGACTAAATCCGAAGGGCTTTAACAACCTATCCGTTCACCCCTTTCCCGGCTCATCCGAGGAAATTGACGAACTTGTTAACGACGATGTCGTCTGCCTTCTAGGCTCCAGCGGACCATGGGATCACGTGCAGTACGTTCGAGATGGGATACTGCACACCGGTTGGGCTCACTCAAAGTGGATCGCAAAATGGGGCAGCTCCCGCTACGGAGACTGACTCGCACACGGTGCGGTAGATTCGCCGCAAGGAATCGCATTCGCACACCGCGGATTAGCGTGCACTTTTTGAAACGGAGGAGCAAAAAATGAAAATTGCGGTTTTGGTTGCGGCGGCGGTGCCGATTCTGTTCGCTAGTATAGCGGATGCACTTCAAGGCATTTCGACGTGTCACGCTGCTGGAACTACCGTCACTAGCATTTCTGGCTTCGATACGAGCACCGCGAAGATGGTTTCTGTGATGACGCTTCCAGATGCGATGGAGGCTTGCCACCGTGGCAACGACCTGAACGGTGCGGCTCTGGCGGCATGTGCTGACAAGTTCATGAAGGAAGGGGATTCGCAGATTGGCGAAGTCATAGTGTGGGCCAACTGCACCAAGGGAACGCTCACCGAGCAATTCTCTCCTGTGCCACAGTCTACTTATTACAAGGGACCCGGAAGCATCCATGTAGATCGGTGGAAATTCCCCGTATTCCCCTCGTGCGGTGGTGACAACGCGGCGGCGGTTGCTGCCTTCAGAACTCTTTGCCCCTCATACGAAGGCAAGATCGAGTCAGAGGAGTGATTCGGTAAGATTGCCGCACGAATTTTCGATTTTTGCAACGATTCAACGAACGTAGCATTGTGACAAAGGATTTTTTCACTGTGTCTAAATTGGCAATTGCTTACATTCGAACATCCACAGCTCGTCAGAACCTCGGGCTCGACGCACAGCTTGCAGCGATCACGAGATTTGCTGAGACCGAAGGCTACGAGATTGCGGAGGTGTTCTCCGAACAGGAATCAGGCGGAAACGATAGCAGACCGGAGCTTACCAAAGCGCTAGGAGCCGCTAAGCGATTGCACGCTCCGGTGCTAGTCTCAAAGCTGGACCGCCTGAGCCGCGACGTTCACTTCATTTCGGGGCTCATGAAGCACCGAGTCCACTTCATCGTCACTGAGCTAGGCTCGGACGTAGAACCATTCATGCTTCACATATTTGCCGCGCTCGCTGAGAAGGAGCGCAGGTTGATTAGCCAGCGGACGAAGGATGCACTCGCGAGGTCCACCAAAAGGCTAGGCGGGCTTAGACCGGGCACTGTCGAGATTCAGAAGGAAGCCAAGCGGAGAGCGGTGGAGTTGCAGCCCGTCATTGCTGAGCTTGAGGGGTTGTCTGCGAGGGCGATTGCGCGCGAGCTAAACGCTCGCAGCGTGCCAACGCCGAAGGGCAAAAGCTGGTCAGCGATGACCGTGCTTCGCGTCCGGGAGAGGCTACAAGTGCTCCCCTCTGACTAAGTACGCGGCGCCGCTCCCCGAAAAAACACACGGTGGTGTCTCAGTTTAAAATCCGGTAGTGTCTCAGTTTGAAATTTTACCCACTTGACGAATCCTCGGCCCAGGCCAATTTCACTGCTATGCTTAGCGCAAAGCAGGGGCATAGAATGGGAGTTTATCGAGTTCGAGAGGTTAAAATCATCGATTCCGGCGATGACGGGATCAAACTCAAATCGCTGCGCGAGTATGAGCGGCAATCATCTGACCAAGCTGAACTAATCGAGCAAGTTCGGCACTTTTTTGAAATGGAAATGAGCAGCCCCAAGGCTCTGCAGATAGTTGATTTTGATGCAGTCATCATCATTGATTCGAACGAAGTAGAGATCGCCCGTTTTAGCGTTTCCGACTTTTGGTATCGGGAATGGAATGATGTCGCCTCTGGAGCCGGCTAGGAAACGCGGCCTTTATAAAAAGGCTGGCGAACAAATTTCAAACTGAGACACTAGCTAAAATCCGGTTCCCTTGACGATCCGCTCGCCGCAGCTATTTGGTAGACAGTCCGTCAACTGGCCAAAATGCCTGTGCGGGAGCGCTACCGCGTGAAATCCGCTGCGCCACGTAACTTCGAATGCCCGGAAAGCCACGAGCTCTGCACGGACCCGCGCTGCACTCTGACGAATTGCTGCGAACGTGAAAGGGTCCAAGTGGACGAAAATCGGAGGGAAGGGGCGGAAAAGTTCCGAGCCAGCAGATCTGCGCGTACCGTTGCCGAAGCGATGATTAAAGAAGGTCGGCGATCACGAAGCTCACACTGAGAACCGCCAAGGCGCAGGTCAGAGAGACTGAGCACAGGTGCCGCCCTAGGACCATGTGCGAGAGAGGCGCATGCCGTCCTCACCTGGTCGTGCTTCGATTGATTGCCGGTTAGCACTCATCCAGATCAAGAAAGGCGCACAAGATGCGCACAAGATCGCTCATTCGATCATTCAATCGATATGTCAATTAAAGAGGAAGGTGCCTTAAGCAAGCGATCCGATAACCAGTCCCGTCGATAGCCTGTGATCGTTCGCGATACCTGTAAGGACGGGTAAGAAAAGCTCACGACGCTCCTTTTTAGTTTGCGCAAGGGTATGGGAACCCACTCGCGCGATCCGCCGCGTTTGTCTGCGTGCGTGTCCGTTTTCCAGCTTTTTAATTCCATCGAAGGGACTCCCGGCAATCCTGTTGCCTCCCTCAATTTGGAATTATCGAATCCCTTGCACCTATAGGAAATTTGGCAGAAGATTCTGGCGGCGCGTGCAGGAATTTTCCCATAAAAATGGCTCAACGCGACTTGTCAGTGTTGCGCTTCGAATCCGCTGCAAATCAAATATTCGCATGTATCTTTGTCATCGTCCTCTTGCCATCCCGGAAGGCACAATATTACGCGTTGAAACTTTTCATTGCACAGCCCGTGGAGCGCCAACATTCTGGGCTCGTTGTCGAAGTACGGTGTGATCTTTGGGGACTTTGTCCAAGCTGGTACGGCAGGCCAATCGTTTTCAGCGTCTTCGCTTAGGGGTCCTACGGAACATGATTTCCAATTGGAGATGACGATTGGATGGTCGCAAGCGCTTGCCTTGGCACATAGGAGTGATGCCACAGCAGCCAAGCAGACTACTGATTTGCGCATTTTGTACTCCTCTGGCTCACAGATTCGGTAGACGATAATGAATCTTTTCCATCTCAGCGGCGAGCGTGCTCAGTTGAAAGCCCGACCCGTAGACTCCTGCCATGCCGTGCTCTTTATGTCCAAGTAAAGCATCGATCCGCGATTGCGAAATGTTTGCCTCTTTCGCCGCGTCCTCGAACGAATGCCTGAAGCTATGGAAGCTCTTTTGCGGGTCGGTGATTCCGACACTCTTTTTAAACAGCGCGAACCAGATGCCAAAATAATCGGAATAGTAACCGGACTTTGATATTTTCACGTCAGGGAAGATACGCGTCTTCGGCGTGTATCTTTTCTGAGCGTCCGCAACATAATCGAGGAACCCCAACCGGATAAGCTCAGAGTGGATCGGAATCGTTCTCCTGCTCGCTGGCTTCTTTACCTGCTTTCTTATATGGATCGCATGGATGCCGCCGATGCATTCGATGTCATCCTCGGTTAGTTGTAGGATCTCGTTTCCCCGCGCACCCGTGAACAGCGCCAACATGATAACCCAGAACCGGGTTCCTTTTGGCTTTAGATTTCCTGGCTTTTTCCAGTGTCTCGCGTCATCCCTGCAACCCTGGAACAGTGGCGCATTGAGTATCTTTGCGATGTCTTCAGCGGAGAGTGCCTTTTTACGATCCTTGTCCGGGATGTCATCGTTTGCAATGCGCAGCTTTGTTGCTGGGCTTTTGTGAATTAGTCCTTCGTTTTCCGCAAAGGTCATCGCGGCAGAGAAGGCATAGAGGTACGCTCGGGCAGTTCCTGCCCCTATTATTCTTCCTGATTTTGCCTTGCGTGAGGTTGCCGCGTCCCGGACGCGTCGCGCATCGTCTCGTGTGATGGAATTGATCAAGGTTTTTGCGCCGATCACGCTCTTTAGGAAGTCGTCTTGCATTGCGCGTCTTGGTTCCGCTTTCAGCGAGCGTCCTGGCTTCTGTTCGCGCCGGAATCTCGTAAGAAGCTCCTCGAAAGTCATGAACGAACCGACGTTCGGTGGCTTTTCAGCAGAGACGTTTGCAAAGCGCGGGTTAAGCGTGGCGGATTCCCCAGAGAATCGGTTAATCAGGCGCTTTTCCGCTTCGATCATCGCCTCCCGAATGCGCTGAGTTAGGCGCTCATAGCTAGGCGAACCAAATTCGAGGTTTATTTCGCGCTCTCGCAGAAGTTTGCTTGTTTGAAGCCATGCCTGCACGCGCGCATTAGGGTCACTGGCGACATAAAGACGCTCTTTTGCGTCTAGCGGGTCAATTTCGCGGTTCGTATCGTCCTGTTTCTCGCGATAGTGCAGCCATTCTTGCGCGAGAAGCCACAACTCACTTTCTGACAACTCTGTCTGTGGTGCCGTACCGGCGCGCATAGCGAGAACTCGGGTTGCGCGGTCAAACTCAGCTTGCACTTTTACAGATTCGATAGCCGCGAGGCTCTGAGCAGTCCGGCGATCCGATGTTTTCAGCGAAACAGTGATCTCTCGCTTGTTTATGATTGGTCGAATTGACTCTGGTACGGAACGCCGGAACCACCAGATGCTACCCCTGCGTTGAATGTGCGGTGCCACGGTTGCCGAGCCCGGTTTTGTATTGGTCGATTGTACTGATGTGCCTTTCGATCTCATTGATTTGCAAGAAGATTCTTCGGAAACAGGACGCTGACGATTTCGCCAAGAATCAAAGCGTAGTCCCTGCGTTTTTCCGGCGGCGGGAAGCTGAACTCCCTAGCGGGCAACCGCTGAATTCCCGGATGGGTTATGCGGTGCGGCTGCCCCGGAGGCAAGAGCCCTATATGTATAGTTATCGCACGAGCGCCAGCAAACCAAGCCAGCCACGGCGGAAGATCATATGAAAAATCGTGACCTAGGCTTGCACGCTATTGAAATGTGGCAGAAACTTGATGGACAGGATTTATCGAGGAGAGGCCGATTTTAGTGTTGGCGGCTTTGTCGCTATTCGCGCTATATTTCGTTGAACCGAGCGCCCTGCGGCCGGCGCCTTGCCTTGACCGCTGCGCGGCTTTAAAAGGACTGCTATCCTTTCGCTGGTTGCTTCCGCGAAAGAAGAATTAAAAGAATTTTGAAACAATCTTATGGGACTATACGATTTGATCAGCCAGTCCGCGGCGACGCCTATGGCTGCTTCCGGGGCGGACTCGGGCAATGCCGCCCGTGGCCAACGTCTCGCGCAAGCGTTGCGGGCCAATCTGGCGCGCCGCAAAGCGCAGAAGAGGGACCGCGCGAAGGAGGCGGAGTGGTTCCCGGCCGGGGATGAAACGCCGCAATGCAAGACTGCGCCAAGCGAGGGGGGCAAAGCGGTTCGGTGAAAGAAGGCTCGGCCAAATGCGGGGCCTTCACAAAAGCGATGAGGGTACAAGCGAACTGCTTTGGATGTTTTCGAATAGGGGGATTTGTTGGACCGGATACGTATCGTCGGCGGCCAAAAACTAAATGGCGTTATAAGAATTTCTGGCGCGAAGAAC
Source organism: Methylocella sp. (assembly GCA_036561105.1). Lineage (GTDB taxonomy): Bacteria > Pseudomonadota > Alphaproteobacteria > Rhizobiales > Beijerinckiaceae > Methylocapsa. The sequence continues at coordinate 6,420 of DATBPZ010000035.1, forward strand.
GCGGCCCTGCCGCTGATGATTGCGTCGCTTCTTACAAATGAGACTTTAACCCTCGAGAATATTCCCGATCTCGCAGACGTAGGCATGCTTCTGCGTATTCTCGGTCATCATGGTGTCGATCACTCGATCGATGGCCGGCGCCCGGGTGCTCCCGCGCGCGCCAGCCGGGCTCTCCATCTCAGCGCCCGTCAGATCGTCGATACCACGGCCCCCTATGAGTTCGTCTCCCGGATGCGGGCGAGTTTTTGGGTCATCGCGCCGCTTCTCGCGCGGATGGGCGAGGCCAAGGTTTCCCTCCCCGGCGGGTGCGCGATTGGCACGAGGCCCGTCGATCTGCTCCTCATGGTTTTTGAGAAGCTTGGGGCGGTGATCGAGATCGAGGCGGGCTATGTGCAAGCCAAGGCGCCAAAGGGGCTGACCGGTGCCGAGATCCATTTTCCCAAAGTGACCGTTGGCGGCACTCATACCGCGCTGATGGCTGCGTCCCTCGCCAAGGGCCATACCGTGCTTCACAATGCGGCGCGCGAACCTGAGATCGTCGACGTCGCCGATTGCCTGATCAAAATGGGGGCACGAATCAAAGGTGCGGGTCAGTCCACGGTCGAGATCGAGGGCGTCGGCAGTCTCTCCGGCGCGCGCCATGTGGTGTTGCCTGACCGCATCGAAGCTGGCACCTACGCGATGGCGGTCGCAATGGCCGGCGGGGATGTGATGCTGGAAGGCGCGAGCCCGACGCTCTTGGAAAGCGCGATCGAAGCCATCGAAAAATCCGGTGCGGAAATTGCCGCGACGAACGAAGGGCTTCGCGTGCGGCGTAACGGCCGGGGACTTTTACCCGTCGACATTGCCACCGCCCCATTTCCCGGTTTTCCGACGGATTTGCAGGCCCAGTTCATGGCCTTGATGACCAAGGCCAAGGGCTCCTCGCGGATCACAGAGACCATTTTTGAAAACCGGTTCATGCATGTTCAGGAACTGGTTCGCCTGGGCGCGCATATCAAGCTTGATGGGGATGCCGCTGTGGTCGAAGGAGTCGATGAGCTGCAAGGCGCCCCGGTCATGGCGACGGACCTGCGCGCGTCCATGTCGCTCGTCATCGCGGCCCTCGCGGCCGAAGGGGAGACAACGGTCAATCGCGTCTATCATCTTGATCGCGGCTTCGAGCATATCGAAGAAAAGCTTGGCGCCTGCGGTGCGATGATCGAGCGGCTTACCGACCGCGCCTAGGGCAGGATCGCGAATTGGGAAGCCGGTTCGTGGATAAATCATTCATGGGCGCGAAGGAGCCAGGAGCCCGGTACTAAGTGCCGCGATGTGTGGACATGTAGCACGTTTATCTTGACGATGCGGCTGGGCTGCGGAGCGAAGTCTTGTTGGCTCGATTGGCGACAGGCGCAAGATCCGTTGGGCTTTAACCCTACGGATCTTGAACGCCGCTAGATTGGCCGCCATGCGGCTGTCAGTTGTTTGTTTGCATCCGGCGTATGAACTCGGTAACTTTCGGCGAGCCTTTTTGATACGCTGCGGTTGCCGTCGCGGGCTTAGTAGCTTGGAGACTCTTGGGCCGGGCGCTATCGAAATAGTTCTCGGGCGCCTGGACCAAAGTGTTTTCGATGTCAGTCAGATCATAGGGTCCATATGGGACTCTTGGCTGCTGGCTGACCACCTTTGTCGTAAATGTCGCCGGTGGCTGGTCTTTCTTTTGAATGGTTCCCTTCACAACCCAGGCATAGGTCCCGGGAAAGGGCAGGGGGAATTCCATCTTTCCACGATACACCGCCAAGCCTTCCCATTCCTGTCTCACGATCGGACTGATCTGCTTTTCGAAGGCGCGACACTGACCTCCGCCTGCCAGCGGAACAACAAGCGGCACGCCGTCTCGCTGTGCCGTTCCTTGCGAGGACATCGAGCCGCATCTGGAGATAGGCGACTCATAGCCCACGCCGCTGCTCTTGAAAAAGAAGAAGGGAAACGTAATGTTGAAATCCGCGTCGTAAGGAATGACATAATATTTGTCGTTCAAGTAATAGAGCGTGGCAGTAATATCCACCTTGTCGCCTTTGGTGGTATCCACGGAGGAGACATTATTGAAGTCATTCCCTGGCGCAAAAAGAGGAAAGAAATCAAGATTGTTCGGCAGTCCTTCGCCCGGCTGGGGAGGTTCTTCCTCCGAAAACCCGATACAAACCCAATATGCATCATCGACGGCATGAGGAGGAACTGGCGGTGTTGCTGATGGGTCTCCGAGTGATCCCTCAGCGTTCACTTGACCTAGGGCACGGCATTCGTGAGCCTGGCTACTGGTTGTGAATAAGGCTGCTCCCTGGATGCCCAACAGGCTGACGGTTCTCAAAGTCTTTGATTGCATTATTTTTGAACTCCTTGATTTGATTGATGGCGGATGTGCTCCCGCTATGAGTGCAAGCAAAGCAGTCCCGTTTCGCGGCTTGGCGCGACGAAGAAGTCAGTGACCAATCTTTTCTTGCTGGTTCGACTCGTCCCCTCGAATCCAGAACGCTGCCCCGATTCTTTTCGCGTCTGGATACGAACCTCGGCCGATGGCCAACCGATTGAACTGAAAACGCATCACATGGGGTAAATCCGCCACGCCCAAGCGAGATTTATGGCTCTCCTCGCCATTCGCCCTGAAGCCGCCGGTCATGGCGACGGACCTGCGGCTTCGAGCATATCGAGGAAGTGCTTGGCGCCTGCGTCACGAGACGCGGAACACGAAAATCATAGCGCGCGTTTTGCCTGGTCGCGGCCCTCAATCGTACCAAAATGTTTCACGTGAAACGTTTTGGTACGATTGAGGCCGAAAACCTTACAAGGGTAGATACGTTCAGTGGCCTGAGAGAGGTAAGACCGCGCGGCAAGCAAAATTTGTGCCGGTGGCGTCTCCCATTTTGCGCCCGATTTTTGCGTGGTGATGAACCTGCCGGCGTGTTGAAGGTATGCGTGTCACGGCTTTGGTGCAGACGCCGGAGAGCGGGTACCAAACTCCGGCGAGGCGCTTTTCGTAGTCTTCATGGGCATCTTCACTTAATGGCGATGATCCGTAGCCGTTTGCGTTCCAGCGCCTCTACCAAGGCCCAAAGAAGCTGCCGCTTTCATAGGTCCGTGGGTAGGCCGGCGCGCGGCCATTCCAGCCATCATAGGCCCGCCCGTAAGCGCGATTGTTCTGCCGCTCGTAGCGGACGGTGTGAGCATCCGTGTGGTGCCGCATCTTGATGCCGCCTTGCGGCTCGCCGCTCATGATGATCACGAAGTCCGTGCTGTCGCCGGTCTCGATGCTCATGCCTTCATCGGAAACGATCAGCGACGATCCCGGCGAGATGACTTCCGAGATACGGTCGACGATGTCTTGCGGAATCTCGATGCGGTCGAGTGCCGTTTTGGCCGGATCTGAGTCAAGCGACACCGGCTCGATATCGAGATTGTCTTCGCTGCGCGATTTGTGTTTTTGGATGAGCCCGCTCCCCTCCATCGAAACGGCGCTCCAGCGGAAACCCGTTCCACTGTTCGCATTGTCGAGCGCGGTATAGATATGCGTGCCGATGGGAAGCCCAGGCTCGCGAATCGTGACCGGACTTTCGAAGACCTGTTGAAAGGACTGCCTTATATAGAGGCGCTGAGTTTTCCTACTGATGAAGACAGAGACCGGGGCCAGCATCCGAGCCGCCGCTTTTGAGGCGTCCATGGCCGCGAGTTTTTCGGCGGCGGCCGCGTCTGCCTCGTCCCGGGCACGCGCGGCGGCTTCCTCTTTCTGGGGCGCTTCTTCTTGCGCGGCGGCGAGTTGTGCCTCGGCCTCGGTCAGCTTTGCGCTGGCTTTTGTTTTCCGTTCGGTGGCCTGTTGGATGGCCGCGGGCGACGTGGCTTCCTCAAGCGCCGCGCTGGCTGCCCTGAGTTGCGCATCCGCCCGGAGTTTGCCGGCCTCGGCCATGCGCACGAGCCGCGCCGCCTCGGAGGTCAATTTCGCGGCGGCCAATCGTGCCGCGTCCGCCTTCTTTGCCGCCACATTCGCGGCCGCGATTTGGGCGGAGGCGATCGATGACAACGTGACCAAAGGCGCCGCTGGTCCGACTGGCGGCGGCGCGTCTATCGCGGCAGAAACCGCGTCTGGCGGTTGCGGTTCTGTCACGGGGGAAGCGGCTTCTGGCGGCGGCGGCGTTGCGGGCGTGTCCGCGCGCGCCCAATGGGTGGCGAGCGTCTTGAGGTCGAGATCGGCGGGGACCAATTTCGGTTTGAAGAGGAGGGGATGTTCGATGGCGACGGGCTGAACATCGTTGCGCGCGATGATCACCCGCATGCCGACTTTCGTCAGATCGTAGAGATGCTCGGCGAAGTCAGAGGGCATCCGCACACAGCCGTGCGAGGCGGGGTAGCCGGGCAGCTTTCCCGCATGCATCGCGATGCCGGACCAGGTGATGCGCTGCATGTAGGGCATCGAGGCGTCATCATAGAGGTTGGAGTGATGCTCCACTTCTTTTTGAAGGACACTGAAAATGCCGGCGGGCGTTTCCCGCCCGCTTTGGCCGCTGGAGACGGGGGCACGCAAGATCCAGCCATCCGCATCATAGATCGTGACCCGCTGGTCGCTGAGCGAGACAATTGCCATCAGTGGCGTTCCCGCCGGGCGGGCCGCCACAGTCTCGGCCGCCTGTGCCGCGCGGTGGTGCGGGGCGGCGCCGGAGGGGCTTGCCACGCTTGTCGCGAGCAGCGCCGTGATGCCCAAGATGGCATGCCTGACGCACGTCGTCATAAGTGGCGCCTCTTCCCGGTTGCGATAGGCGATCATTAAAAACAATGAGAGTTAAAATATGGCCCGCATGTTCGCCGGGCGATTAGGGCGTAATCTGGGCAGTGACGGGAGCTTCGCCGCAGACGCGGCCGATTGTCAGCGCCACGGAGGCCGGGTTTTTAAGTCCGCCGAGACTGGCCCCTTGCGCCGTCAGGGCGAAAGTATAGTGCAGGGCACCGGCCGGCGTGACCTGTGCCTTGAGGCTGACACCATCGATGATGCCTTGAAAATTGTACGACGCATCGTTGCGGCGGAAAGATCCCGCCGGGATGGTGACCGCGAAGGGGCCGATCCGGACCGTGACCGGGGCACTCACGGGATTGATGGCAGGCGTGCCGCTGCTCAAGGTGAAACTGGTCTTGAGAGTAAAGGTATCGGTGTTGATCAAATGGCCGAGGGCAACGTTCAGCGTTGGATTGAAGTCCAGGAGGGGCACGCAGGGTGGGGAGGACCCAATGCCAACGCCGGTGGGATTGGAGCCCACAGGGATGGTTGTCACCAGGAAGTCGATCACGGTCACGGTGTTGGGCGCCTGATTGGTGACATAGGCGTGCTTTCCATCCGGCGTGACGGCCGCGCCGAAAGGACCGGCCCCAACGGGGATCATGACCACCGTGGAGGGCGGGGCCGTCGTCGTGTTGATCACCGACACAGAGTTAGAGTTGCTGTTGGCGACATATAGCTGTTTGGCATCAGGGCTGATGGCGAGCCCCTGTGGTTGGAGCCCCACGGGAATCGTGGCGATCACGGAGGCCGTGGCGGTGACGATCACAGAAACAGTGTTGGAGGAAAAATTTGTGACATAGGCGCGCGTCCCATCGGAAGCGACAGCGACTCCGACCGGTTGCATGCCAACGCCAATGCTGGTGCTTGCCGGAGGAGAGGCGCTGATATCGATGACCGAGACGGTGTTCGAGCCATTGTTTGCGACATAGATATGTTTGCCGTCCGGCGCGGCGGCGATGCCTCGCGGATTTAGCCCCACGTTGATGGAGGCGACCACTGATGGGGGAGTTGTCGTGGTGTTGATCTCCGAGACAGTGCCGGAGCCCGAATTGGTGACAAAGGCGAGTTTTCCGTTGGGCGAGAACGCCACTCCGAAAGGAGCGGAGCCTACTGCGATCGTTGCGACCACGGACGGAGAGGTCGTGGTGGCGTCGATCACCGAAACGGTGTTGGAACCAAAATTTGCGACATAGGCGTGCGTTCCATCCGCCGTGCCGGCGACTCCTAACGGAAACGGTCCCGCAGGGACCGTGGCGATCACGGCGCCGGTGAGCGTATCGACAACGGAAACGGTGTTCGCGGTCGTGTTCGCAACAAAGGCGAAAGGCGCCGCCGCCGACGGCCTGACCCATAAGAGCGTCGGCAGAATGGCGAGGAGGACAATGACATGACGGGCCCGTAAGGGGCCACCATGCGTCGCGTGGGAATGCATTGTTCGTCCTCCGTTGTAAACATGGGAGCTATATCCGGAGCTTCAGTTTGCAAATAAAAAGCTCGTAGTATGAGCTTAAACGCACGCTCGGATTTTTGGAGTTTGGTGATCTGGGAAACTGGGGTTGAGATTTCTGCGCATAAAGCAACCCGCGCGCCCCAGCAACCGAGGACACCCCATGGCTCTCACACGCTAAGCAGGCGCTTGCTTTTGGATCAATACGGATGCCAAAACGGCTGCGCGATTCCACGTCTCCCTTCGCGAATCAGGGAGATGATGCAGAGCCGCCAACGACGGCGAATAAGGGATTTGTTCTTTGGGAATGGCCGCGGCCCGATTGGAAGACGCTTCAAACCGCGGCCGGGTGTTGTCCCGGTCGCAGCCTCATCAAAGACGTTTGGCGTCGCGTGACTCTATTGGACCGTTCCCCGCGCTTCGCCGTCATTGACCTTGCAAGAACAGCCAGTTCCAAGCCATCCCGGCTCATAGAGCAAGCATGTCTTCACAGGGGTCGCGCAATAATTACCAGAGGCTGCCACGCTCCGGCCCGTCACCAGGGGCTCGGTGACTGCGGCAGCGGCTGCCAGAGGCGCGGTCGCGAGAGCCGCCAATCCGGTCCCGACACCATAGCCATACGGATAGCCGTAGCCATAATTATAACCATAGTAGGGCCAACCACGGTGCCAGCCGCGATACCAGCCATAATGCCAGCCCCGGTGCCAGCCATAGTGCCTATAGTGATGCCGATAGTAGTGGGCCTGCTCGATCTGTATTGGTGGTGTAATAATTTGCGAGCTTGTAATGCTCATAGGACCGGCTGAAGCGTTCATCGTGAGCGCGAGCAGGGCGGTTCCGGATACAATCGAAATACATTTAATATCCATAACACACCTCTAATATCCATCTGTAACACACCTCCTGTGAGGCTATCCAACACTCTAATGAGGGTTTACGAAAAGCCCCAACCAACAAAAACGCCTAGCTGGCGGGTTTGTTCCCGTTGGGCTTGGTGGCCGCTATTTCCTGCCAAGGCGAAGATGCGGGATTGATTGTTCAGGCCGAATCCTCCTACGAAGTCGATCCTTCAGCCTTCGGAAACCGGAGCGGCGTGTGAGCCTCACCCTGATTATCGCTAACAAAGCCTATTCCTCCTGGTCATTGCGGCCGTGGATTTTGATGCGGCATTTCGAGGTCGCGTTCGACGAAATCGTGATCCCGCTGGCGCAAGACAACACGCGGGCCGAACTGCTGCGGTATTCTCCTTCGGGCAAATGCCCGGTATTGATCGATGGGGACATCACCATTTGGGATTCGCTGGCGATCATCGAATATCTCGCCGAGATGTATCCGGAGAAGCCACTGTGGCCGAAAGCCCGCGCGGCACGGGCGCGGGCGCGTTCGCTCGCCGCTGAAATGCACTCAGGTTTTGCGGGTTTGCGAAGCCTGTTGCCGATGAATATGCGCCGCGCGGTGAAAAGAGTTGCGCTGACCCCGGAAGCCAGCGCCGATGTCGCGCGCCTCGAGCAGGCATTCCAGCAAGCCAGGGAGGCATTCGGCCAGGCTGGGCCGTTCCTCTTTGGCGATTTTTCGGCGGCGGATGCGATGTTCGCGCCCATCGTCAACCGGCTGCATGTTTATGACGTGCCGGTCGTGCCTGCCACCAAGGCTTATATGGACGCCGTCATGACGCTCCCCGCTTGGCAGGAGTGGCACACGCAAGCGCAAGTGGAACGCTGGGCAATTCCCAAATATGAAGTTGCCTAGGGCCTGCCGGGGTTTTGCAACGCACCAAAACGCCTGCTTGGGAAAATACTTGCCGTCGGGCCCGGAAAGCACGATCTATAAAGAGTCAATTTTTAGCGCGCGAGGCGCCTGGTGAGTCAGTCAAGGGACAAAGGCGCGGTTGCCGTGCCAAAGTCCAGCAGCAAGTCGGACATCGATGGTTTTCTCGAAACCGCGGCGAAACTGCCCGCGGCGTCCGATTCGGGGCGGGGACGGCTCATTTTTGCCCTCGATGCCACGATGAGCCGGCAAGCCACCTGGGACATTGCCCAAAGCGTGCAAGGGCGCATGTTCACCACGGCGGCGGCGCATGGCGGCCTCGACGTCCAGCTTGTGTATTACCGTGGCTTGTCCGAGTGCAAGGCCTCGCGCTTCGTCGCTGGCGGACAGCGCTTGGCCTTTCTGATGAGCCAGATCAACGTCGGCGCAGGCCAGACCCAGATCGAGAAGGTTTTGCGGCATGCGCTCGATGAAACCCGGAAAACACCGGTCGGCGCCGTGGTTTTCGTTGGGGATGCCATGGAAGAGAAGCTCGATATTTTGGCCGGGCTCGCCGCCGAACTCGGGCTCATGGGCGTGAGGGCTTTTGTCTTTCAGGAGGGGCGCGACAGGGTTGCCGAGCAAGCCTTCCGCAAGATCGCGCAGCTGACTGGCGGAGCCTATGCCACTTTTGATCTGTCCTCTCCAGAACGGCTCGTCGCGTTGCTTTCGGCCGCCGCCGCCTATGCAGCGGGTGGCCGCGTGGCGCTCGAATTTGAGGCCCGCAGCGCGGTGGCGGCGGACCATCTTTTGGCGCAGATGCGCTAAAGGACGCAGCGAATGATCGTTTATCTTCTCGGCGGTGTTCTTCTGTTCTTTCTCGTGCTCCGCGCGCTGCGGGCGTTCGCCGAGGCCAACCCCGCTGCCCTCGCACTGGTCATCCGTCGCGGCGGCGGCGGCGTCGCGCTCGCCGCGGCGCTTTTGTTATTGTTACGGGGACGTTTCGACATGGCGTTAGGTCTAGGCGGGCTTGGCGCCTGGTTGCTTGGAATGCGCAACGGATCGCTGTTTCAAATGTTCAGACCTGGCGCCCGCCAAGGACGGCGGAAAGCGTCCTGCGTGAGGTCGGCGATGATTGAGATGGAACTCGATCACGACAGCGGCAAAATGCGGGGAATGGTTCTCGCGGGACCTGATGAAGGCAGAACACTCGATTCAATGACGCGACCGCAATGCGAAGCCCTCTATGACCTCTGCTGTCAGGACGACCCCGAGGGCGCCCGTCTTGTGGAAGCCTATCTCGACCGCCGGTTTGCCGGATGGCGTGCGGCAACGCAGAACCAGGGCAACTCTGGGCGTCGAGGCACGAACCGACGTCCCGGCCGCATGTCCGAAGATGAGGCGTATCAAGTGTTGGGACTTCAAAAGGGCGCGTCGGAGGAGGACGTTGTCCGGTCGCATCGCTCCTTGATGAAGAAATTGCATCCCGATCACGGGGGGTCGACGGATTTGGCGGCGCGAGTCAACGAAGCCAAGGACGTACTGATGCGGCGTCATTAAAGGGGTCCAAGCAAAGCCAGCCAAGTCTGGCGCGGCGGCAGTGTCAATTTTTTGTGGCGAAACAGGAAAATCCGGAACGTTTGAGACTTTTGCAGGCGCGTTCGGCGCTCTCGGCTTCAAGGCCGCTGAAGCGCGCCCGGTAAAGGGTTTCCGAGCCTTTCTGTACCTTTTCCGTGAAAGCTTGTGCGGCCATCAAGATCTTGGGGCTTTCCGATTTGGCGCGGGCGAGGAGTTCCGCAGCCTTGTCGACATCGGGGGTAGCGCCGATTTGGATCATCCAGCTGTCGGCCTTTGCCGCCGGACGACCGTAGGGAATCTTGACGAGACCGCCATACGGCGAGTTTTGGATCGCGGACGCGATTTGATCGCCGCCATGTGATTTCGTTGCGGGGGGAATTGTCGCAGCGCGCGTCGCCGAGGGCGTCGCGGTGGTGGGGCCGCTCAATTGCGCCGGACGGCTGCGGATGGTGGAACCATCAAGACTTGCCTGTTTCCAGGGGTTGTCACCAGCCTCGGCGCGGGTCTGGGCGGCGCCGGATTTCACAGACCCAGAAACATAGGCCGGGCGAGGTTTTTCAGCCGGAATATCCGCGTTGATCGATGCAACCTGGAATGGGTCGAGCGCGGCATCCGGTTTCTGCGCGCTTCCCGCATAGGCGAGACCAGGTTCTTTTTCTGGTTGCGGCTCCCGGGGCCGGGATCTTGCTTCCTGGCTCACGGGCGTTTCGGCGCTTTGCGGATTGGTGCCGGAGCCGGCATAAGATGCCGTGCGGATCGTCGCGGCGTTGCCGATCTGGTCTTCGATGAGATCGGCCATGATCCTGTCGCGGGATCCGGCGCTCGCGCCGCCGAGCACGACGGCGACGATATAGCGACCGTTGCGTTTGACCGAGGTCAGCAGATTGAAACCGGAGGCGCGGGTGTAGCCAGTTTTGATCCCGTCCATCCCCTCGACCCGGTCGAGAAGATGATTGTGATTCATGATCGTGGCGCCATGGTAATAGAAGGCGTGCGTCGAAAAATAATGATAATAGCGCGGGAAACGCTCCTGGATCGCCCGCCCGAGGATCGCAAGATCGTGCGCTGTCGTGATTTGCTCGTCATTGGGAAGTCCCGATGCATTGGCAAAATGCGTATCGTTCATTCCAAGGCTGTGGGCCTTGAGAGTCATCAGCCTGGCAAAATTGTCCTCGTCGCCGCCGACGGATTCGGCAATGGCGACAGCGATGTCATTTGCCGAACGGGTGACTACCGCCTTGATCGCGTCGTCGACGGCAATCGTTTGGCCCGGCCGGAGGCCAAGCTTGGTTGGCTTCTGCGCGGCGGCAAAGGAGGAAATCTGGATGTCGCTGTCGAGCCGTAGACGGCCTTTTTCCAGCTGCTCGAACAACAGATAAAGCGTCATCACTTTGGTGATGGAGGCGGGATGGCGCAAATCGTTTTCATTGTGGGCATAAAGCGTCTGGCCCGAATTTCCATCGACAATGATGGATGCGATATGCGCCGCGGCGCTGCTTACGCTTGTATGATGATGGTAGCGGATGGACGCTTCATGATGCCGCCGGCCTTCGTGATGCGCGAAGCGGTGATGGCCGTGCCAATGACGGGCCTCGGCAGGAGAGATGAGGAAGCCCGCCACGGCCAAAGCGCAAATTGCTCCACCTGCGGCCATGGCATTGCGGCAAAACGTCGCGTTTGGCTTCAACATGTTTGGCGTCTCTGCTCCTCGGCCAGCGCCAGCCTAACGGCTTGCCTGGTGATCTCCCTCGGGAAAGTTAGCCGAACGCGGTTACCGCTTAGTTAAGGCCCCGTTAGCGAGGCAATCTAAGATTGCAGGTCCGGTTTATATTGCAGCGCAACATCAACTTGACGTGATTTGTGCAGCGCACTAAATACATCATCGATGGCCAGCGATGCCAATAGCGTTTTGGAGTTGATTGCGCGAAGAGGAAAGCCGGCTTGTTGAGCAAGAGAGAGACGTAATGACACAGAGCTTCCAAGATGTCCCAAAATTTAGCAAAGCACAGTTCGAGGCCGTTGCCGCCGCAACAACGAGTGTAACCAAATCTCTACAAGAAATCGCAACAGAAACGGCGGATTATTCGAAAAAATCCTTCGAAAAGAGTGCGGCTCTGGTCGAAAAACTGCTCGCCACCAAGTCCTACGAGAGCGCAGTCCAGCTCCAGACGGAATATTGGAAGAGTGCTTGCGCTGACTTTGTCGCGGAGGCAACAAAACTGAGCGAACTCTATTCCGGCCTCGCAAAGGAAGCTTTCAAACCCGTGGAATCAGCGTATTCGAAGATCCAGGGATGAAAGTTCTACGTGTTGCCGAAGGGTATCAGAATTACCCAAGGCTAAATCGGCCATGACATCTATGCTGTCAGGCTCCAGTCTGTAGGCTGCAGCGCAACATCACCTTGACGTGATTTGTGCGATGCATTATAATTTTAATTGTCAATCCTTGCGATATTAGCGGCCGTGATCAAGCTTGATGACGGAAAGTGACAATATTCAAACGCTGATGTTCACACAATGAAGGACGAATCTTATGGGTTACGAAGCAGAAGACCTCCAAAAGTTTGGTAAGGAACAGTTCGACGCGGCCGCGGCGGCGACAACCTCGTTCACCAAGTCTCTCCAGGCCATCGCAACGGAAACAGCCGATTATTCGAAAAAATCCTTCGAAAGCAGCACTGCTTTCGTGGAAAAATTGCTCGGCGCCAAGTCTTATGAAAGCGCCATCCAGATCCAGACCGACTATTGGAAGAGTTCCTATGCGGGCTTTGTCGCCGAAGCCACCAAGCTGAGCGAATTGTATTCAAGCCTAGCCAAGGAAGCTTTCAAGCCGATCGAGACGGCGTTGGCCAAGGTGCAGGCTCCGAAGAACTAAGCCTTCGTTGCATGGGCTTAAGCCCTCACATAACTCGGTCTGATCCAACAGCTGCAAAACTTTTAGGTCAGATCAGCCAAACACTCAAACTAGGCCATGAGCGCGTCCATCGTGATGCGATCAAGTGCCGCGGTTACTTTGATCCCGCCGCAAATGGCGGGTCTTTTCAGCTCGGTTCCACACCGCGGTTTTTGCCTTGTCATTTCCAGGACGGAGTTCGTGCCTTCTGACGCCGTAAGGGCACATGACGCAACTACGGACGGAGTTCTTGCCTCCGGCCTCCGCCTGGCGCAACATCTTTCAATGCGATTACGCGCGTCTCCCACTTGGGACGCCATCCTTAATTGGCCGAAAACGACGCCGCCACAAGCCTTTGGCGGCGAGTATCTTTTGCCGAAGGAGGCGAATGACATGGCCAGAAAAAGCCGCCGCATAGAAGTCCCTGGTGCCGAGGTGCCATTAGCCGACAAGAGTCCCGCGGTAGAAGCCAAGGAAGAGACTGTTCCGGTTGAGGAAGCGAGAGATGCCTTTCACGCGGCCGAGGAAAATTCTGCTCTGGTGGCCGCCGCAGAACTCCAAGCAGACCCCAGCGTCCCATCCATCATCAGCACCGCCGGAGCAAAAGAAGACGAATTGCCGGGTGATCCGGTGACGGGAGTCATTGAAGCCGCCCTGACAGACGATTTCGAAGTTCTCGAAGAACTCGGCGATGAAAGTTTGCGGGCGGCTCAATCCCTTGCGACCTCTTATTCTGAAAACATGCGGCTGGTCGCGGGGGAAGCGGCCAATTATTCGCGGAGCTGTTTTGAAGCAAGAGCCGCATATACAGGCGCAGTCCTGACCGCCAAATCCTTCGAGAACGCGGTTCAGCTTCGGAACTGTTATACCAAGTCAGCCTATGCCAGATTTATGGCGCATCTCCTAAAGATGAACGCACTCGCGTGCCGTCAACTCGGAGAGGCGTTGCTGCTGGACACGCCGCCCGTCGCGAAAGTGTCTGGCGTGAAGACGCAGGATTGAGCGGAGCAACATTTTTGGCGGCCGCCGAGAATGGGTTACCACGACACGATGCCGCATCCTTCTCCTTAATTTTCGGGTTCCCCAAATTTTGAAGGGCCGTCCGCTGCCGTCAGTGGTGTGCGGCCCTTCTCGATTCGTCACCGCGGACCCTCCTGATTTTTTTTAAGCGAGGTGGTCATGCCGGCGCATGAAACAAGCGCAAACCTCGCGCGTTGGTGAAAAACGCATATGGCTCAAGAAACGAAGCCGATGTAAGCTTAGAATCAAGGATCGAGAGGCGCCGGCGCTGAACGCCGATTCTTTCTTTCCGGCATGGCTCGCGGGTTATTCATGGTCGGTCCGCCCCTTGGCGAAATCGCCGGCGCAGAATATCTTTGAAGGGCGAGGTTTGGTCGTGGCGAATTTTAGGGCGTGGCACTCAAACGGTTGCCCAGCGCGTAACTGCCAAGTTGGCAGTCCCGGCGGTTGGCATGAGGAGGAGGACGGCTCCGCTCATGCCGGATTCCGCCCGGCCGCAGTCCGCGCCTCGTTGATGCCGCCTTATCGGGTCGTTGCCGCCGCCAAGGATACGCCGCCGGGGGAGGGCGGCCCCGGTTCCGGCACCGCTGTGATCACGCGTCCGAAGACGCAGGTGCGGCATCCGAACATGTATCGCGTCTTGCTTTTGAACGACGATTACACTCCAATGGAGTTCGTCGTTTCCGTCTTGAGGAAATACTTCAACAAAGGCCCCGAAGAGGCAACCCGTATCATGCTTCATGTTCACCAGCATGGCGTCGGCGAATGCGGGATTTTTACCTATGAAATCGCCGAGACAAAAGTGACGCAGGTCATGGATCACGCGCGCAAGCATCAGCACCCCCTGCAGTGCATCATGGAAAAAAAGTGAGAGGTTGGAGCCAATGCCGTCGTTCTCCCGCAATCTCGAACAATCGCTGCACCGGGCCTTGGCCATCGCCAATGAACGGCATCATGAATATGCCACGCTTGAGCATTTGCTGTTCAGTCTGACCGAGGATGGGGACGCCGCCGCCGTGCTGCGGGCCTGTTCGGTGGATCTTGATCTTCTGCGAAAAAATCTTCGTGAGTATATCGACCAGGAACTCGACAATTTGGTCAGCGAGGATCGCGAGGATGCCAAGCCGACGGCGGGCTTCCAGCGCGTCATTCAGCGAGCGGTCATTCATGTGCAGTCTTCCGGGCGAGAGGAAGTCACCGGCGCCAATGTGCTGGTCGCGATTTTCGCCGAGCGCGAGAGCCATGCGGCTTATTTCCTGCAGGAGCAGGATATGACGCGCTACGACGCGGTCAATTACATCAGCCACGGGATCGCCAAACGGCCGGGCCTTACGGATTCCTCGAGAACGCCGCGCGGCACCGAGGAGGAAGCCGAAGCGCGCGAGCCAAGAGATGCCAAGGACAACGGCGACTCGAAGAAAAAAGAGGGCGCTCTCGATGCTTATTGTGTCAATCTCAACAAGAAGGCCAGGGATGGGCGGATCGATCCGCTGATCGGGCGCGAGGCGGAAGTTCAGCGGACCATTCAGGTGCTGTGCCGCCGCCACAAGAACAATCCTCTGCTGGTCGGGGATCCGGGAGTCGGCAAGACAGCCATTGCCGAAGGGCTCGCGCGCAAGATCGTCAAGGGCGAGGTGCCAGAGGTTCTCGCGGAAGCGACGGTGTTCGCGCTCGACATGGGGACGCTTCTGGCTGGGACCCGCTACCGCGGTGATTTCGAGGAACGTCTGAAGCAGGTCATGAAGGAAATCGAAAATCACAAAAAGGCGATTCTTTTCATCGACGAAATTCATACCGTCATCGGCGCGGGAGCGACGTCGGGCGGCGCCATGGACGCGTCGAATCTTCTAAAGCCCGCTCTCGCGCAAGGTGTCCTGCGCTGCATCGGCTCGACGACCTATAAGGAATACCGGCAGTATTTTGAGAAGGATCGGGCGCTCGTCCGGCGCTTCCAAAAAATCGACATCAATGAACCCTCGATCCCCGACGCGATCGAGATCATGAAAGGCCTAAAACCCTATTTCGAGGAATTCCACAAAATCCGCTACACCAATGAAGCGGTGAAGGCGGCGGTGGAACTCTCAGCGCGCTACATCAACGACCGCAAGCTGCCCGACAAGGCAATCGACGTGATCGATGAAACGGGCGCAAGTCAGATGCTGCTGCCGGAGCCCAAACGGAAGAAGACGATCGGCATCAAGGAGGTCGAGGCGACCATCGCGACGATGGCGCGGATTCCTCCCAAAACCGTGTCGAAGGATGATGCCGAGGTTCTCGAACATCTGACCGAGACACTCGAGCGGGTGGTCTATGGCCAGAAGGACGCGATCGTGGCGCTGACGGCCGCGATCAAACTGGCCAGGGCAGGGTTGCGTGACGGCGAGAAGCCGATCGGCAGCTATCTTTTCTCCGGCCCGACGGGCGTCGGCAAGACCGAGGTCGCCCGGCAGCTCGCGGTCAGCCTTGGCGTCGAACTCGTGCGCTTCGACATGTCGGAATATATGGAGCGGCATACCGTCTCAAGGCTCATCGGCGCGCCGCCTGGCTATGTCGGCTTCGACCAGGGCGGCCTCTTGACCGATGCGATCGACCAGCATCCCCATTGCGTCCTGCTCCTTGACGAGATCGAGAAGGCGCATCCGGACCTCTACAATATTTTGTTGCAGGTTATGGATCATGGAAAGCTCACCGATCACAGCGGCAAGTCGGTCGATTTCCGCAACGTCATCTTGATCATGACCACCAATGCCGGTGCCGCCGACATGGCGCGCGCCGCCTATGGTTTTACCCGCACGAAACGTGAGGGGGAGGATCTCGAGGCGATCAACAGGATGTTTGCGCCGGAATTCCGCAACCGTCTCGACGCGGTCGTCACATTCCGGCATCTGCCCGCCGAAGTCATTGTCAAGGTGGTCGACAAATTCATCATGCAGCTCGACGCGCAACTCGCCGACCGCAATGTGTCGATCGAACTCACCGACGAGGCCCGCAGCTGGCTCGTTGAAAATGGCTATGACGAGCAGATGGGCGCGCGGCCGATGGCGCGCGTGATCCAGCAGGTCATCAAAACCCCGCTCGCCGACGAAGTCCTGTTCGGCCGTTTGAAAAACGGCGGAACCGTGCGGGTTGTCGTTGTGACGCAAGAAGATGGGGTCAAGAAATTGGGCTTCCTCTTCCCGGAAGGGCCGGTTCTCCCACGCCCCGAACGCGACATTGTCGAAGCTGGCAAAAAGCGTGTCCGTCCTGAGCCCGAAGTGCGGCGTGCGAAATCGCGCCGTCTTAAGGGAGAGGGTGGTGAAGATGAGGACGATCTCGATGATGATGCGTCCGGCGATGAGTCGGAAACGGTCGAGGAGCCGGATCTGAAGCACTGAAACGGTAACGCCGCCGCCGCGAGATTGCGCGTGCGGCGGCTGCTGTTCAGCTAAGCTGCATCAATCGCTGCCGCGATCTTGGCACGGAAAGCTTCGAGCACCTCCGGCTTTTCCATCGTACCCGTGTGCCGCCGCAACTCCACACCTGTCCAGCGCGGGACAATATGGACATGCAGGTGGAATACCGTCTGGCCGCCGGCGGGTTCGTTATATTGAAGGAGGGTGATTCCATCCGCTGCGAGAGCCTCCTTGACCGCCCGCGCGATTTTCTGCACCCGCGGAATCAGCGCAGCAAGCACTTCGGGGTCGGCATCGAGAATGTTGCGTGAAGGCTGCTTTGGCAACACCAGCACATGGCCGTCGGCTTGCGGCATGACGTCCATGATGGCGAGCGCCGCATCGTCCTCATAGACTTTGTAGCACGGGATTTCGCCGCGCAGGATTTTCGCGAAAATATTTGTCTCGTCATAGGCCGGCGGCATGGACGCGCTCCTCGTGGATTGATGTTCAAGGCAACTTTTTGAAGGGCGCGAGCTCCTCATATTCGCGCATCGCCTCATCGATATGAACGCGCTCCCGTTGCAGATAATCCTCGATCGCGCGGGCAAACCGTTTGTCACCGATGTCATGCGCCGAGAAGGTCGCAACAGCGCGATAGCCTCTGGCAAGCTTATGCTCGCCTTGTGCGC
Organism: Methylocella sp.; assembly: GCA_036561105.1. Taxonomy (GTDB): domain Bacteria; phylum Pseudomonadota; class Alphaproteobacteria; order Rhizobiales; family Beijerinckiaceae; genus Methylocapsa. Next base: position 23,973 of record DATBPZ010000035.1, read on the forward strand.
CCGCCTCAACGCGGGAGAGGCCGCGCGCAATCGCGAAGGCGATGGCCTGATAATAGCAGACCTCGAAATGCAAAAAGGGATGTTCCTCGGTCGCGCCCCAATTGCGGCCGTAGAGGGCATCCTTGCCGATGAAATTGAGCGCGCCCGCGATATAGCGGCCCTTGCGCTTGGCCATGACCAAAAGAATATGCTGGCTCATCGCCGCACCAGCCAACGAGAAAAACGCGCGGCTGAGATATGGCGTGCCCCATTTGCGCTCGCCGGTATCCATGTAAAAATGGAAAAATGCGTCCCAATGCATTTCTTTAATATCGGTGCCAGTCAGAAGTTCAATCGTGATGCCGTCCGCCAGTGCTTCCTTGCGCTCGCGCCGGATCACCTTGCGCTTGCGTGATGCCAGATCGGACAAGAACGCCTCGAAATCCGCGTAACCTTGATTGAGGAAATGAAACTGCTGCCCCGTCCGCTGCAGGAACCCGCAAGCTCCGAGCGCCTCCCATTCAGTCCTTGTGGGGAAGGTGATATGGATGGATGAGGCTTCGATTTTTTCGCGCCAGGCCCGCAGCCCGCCCAGCAAGGCCGCGCGCGCCGTTTCGCCATGCCCTGGTGCAACGAGCAGCCTGCGGCCGGTGACCGGTGTGAACGGCACGGCGACTTGCAGCTTTGGATAATAATGCAAGCCCGCGCGATGATACGCATCGGCCCAGCCATGATCGAAGACATATTCGCCCATCGAGTGGGTTTTGAGATAGGCGGGCGCGGCGGCGGCGAGACGGCCATCCGTATCCTTGACGAGAATATGCGTGCTCGTCCAGCCGGTCCGGGGGCCAATCGATTTGGATGTTTCCAGGGCGCTGAGGAACGCATGCGAGATAAAAGGATTGAAGCGCTCGGCCTCATGACTTTCATCGCCATGCGGGTCCGGCGCTTGCGCATCTGCCTGCGGATTGGCACAGGCGTCCCATTGCGCGGCATCGATCTCGGTCATCGATTGCGCGACTTGGACGGTGTAGGGCGACGTCATCGCGGACCCCAGGCCGGCGGGGTAAGCATTCTACCGCGGCCTTATGCGCAAATCATGACAGCACGTCCGTGGCCGGGCAAGCTGCCCGGCGCGCCGCGTTAGGGAAAACTAGGCCGCCACCGCTGGTTTGCGGCGAAACACCCGCTGCCAAAAGGTGCGTTGAACTTCTGCCACCAGTTTGCTCCGCTCGTCCGTCAGCAGTTTCAGGGTGCCGGTCTGGTCCTCGAGCAATTTCAAAAGGCGGACCCGCTCGTCCTGCCAATTTTCGGTGAGGCGATGACGGTCTTCGCGCAATTGCGCGCGGTCGGCTTCGAGATCGGTGATGCGGCGGTCTTTTTCAGCGATGAGACTCTTCAGCCCAGCAAGTTGAATCTCGAATTTCGCCGAGTAGGGAATGGTTTCCGCGCCAGAGTGACCCTGTTGCCAATCGTTTTCCGCGGAGTCTTCCGCACTGGTTTTCGTGGTTCTCGGATACACGCGGAAAAGTTCGGCGGGATCGATCTTATAGCCTTCCGGATTTTTTTCCCGGTAGGATAACTTGCCGGAAGACAAGGCTTTCGAGATGGTGGATTTGGCGACACCCGCCTCCTTGGCGGCCTGTCCGAGAGAAAGATACATGCGGTTTCCAATCGTTCTCGTGGGAGTTTGGAAACTATTTCGCGAAACTTTTAAGAAAACTTTAAGCGCGAATCAGAATTTGTGCGGGGCATGGCAGGGTGGCCACGTTTTGTCGAAGACCAAGGCTGATGGGTGAAGCATCAATCTTGTCCGGTCAGGGCAGGAAACCTTACCAAAATGTTTCACGTGAAACGTTTTGGTACGATTGACGCAAAAATTTTAGCAGGCCATCAGTCAGGCCCGCCTCTCGTCTTAGTACGACCGGCGAAAGCGGATGTCTTTTTGCGGCTATTTTGGGGGAGGGGATGGGCAGCGATGAGCGATGATCCGGAGAAGCCAGAGAGCGGGGCAAGCGAGGCTAAGCCACCGACGAAGAAGGCTGAGGACAATCCGTGGTATTTGCAGGCGACCCTTTATGGGGTGCCGGCCTCGCTATGGGGAGAAACAGAGGGGCCGAATGACGATTTGCGGCTCAAAAATCGCATCGCGTGGAACCGTTACTTCGCCCCAAATATCTACGGAGAAACACGGGCGAGGCTGATTGCAGAAAGGCGATACTCAGAGCAAGAACTTACTGAATTTTCGGATGACGAGTTACGGTCAGGACTCATTGATTGATCCAGAAGATGACGATTGCGGCGATGTAGATTGCTGACATGAAAGTATGGGCGCATCGGTCGTAACGCGTGTGGATGCGCCGCCAGTCCTTGAGCCTGCCGAACATGTTCTCGAT
>DATBPZ010000036.1:0-10264 GCA_036561105.1 Methylocella sp.
GTGCAGATGACCTCATAACGTCATCAGATGCTCGCGGGGCTAGATTCTCGCAATTTTGCCGCGCCGGTCCGCCAAATCCTCGCTGATATCGCTGCGCACGCAATCGGGGCGCCAATCGTGCGCGTTCTCACACAGCCTGGAACAGGAAGCGCCGCACGAACCGGCGAAACCACCAGTAGACCGTCGGCCAAGGCGGAAAGTCCTTCGGCAACATCCGCCAGCCGCCGCCCGAGCGGGCCAGATATCGGATCGCGTTCAAAACCTCGCGCAAATCCGTCCGGGCCGGCCGCCCGCTCTTGGCCGCGCCAGGCAGGAACGGCTCAATCCGCGCCCACTCCTCGTCGGTCAAATCCGTCGGGTAGCGCTTGGTCTTCTTCTCAATTTCGGCCATCCGGCCACGCGTCGCTGGGGTCCACATTACAAGCTTGAATCACGCCCGAATCTGCCGTTCAATGGGTTCTCCAACGGTCTCTAAGACCTTAGATTGGCGACACATGGACCAGGAACGGACGCATGCAACGAGAGATCATCCGGGTCGAGCCGATTGACAGCAATTTCGAGAAGTGGGGCGCGCCGGTGTCCACCTGCACCCGCGCCGGCAATATGGTGTTCGTCTCGGGCATGCCGCCCTTCGATCCTGAGACCGGCGAGATCCTCGTCCACGCCCCGTTCGAGCGCCAGGTTGAGCTGATCCTGGAGCAGGTGAAGAAGGCGCTGGAGGCCGCCGGGTCGGACCTCGACCATGTGCTGAAGTGCAATGTGCTGTGCATCTCGGCGGACCGGTTCAAGGCCTTCAACGAAGTCTACAAGCGCTACTTCCCGAAAAACCCCCCAGCCCGCATCTTCTTCTGCGTGCCTGAGTGGACAGGGCCCTTCGACGTCGAGGTCGATTGCCTGGCGGTCACGAAGGACTGACCTCGGCCGGCAGCAGCTCGCGGGAGCAGACAGAATAGGGGTCAGAGTCATTTACCGCGCCCATAGATAGACGTCAGGACTCTGGCGCGGTCCAATATTCATCCGGGTTGTGTTCCGTCTCATCAAGGAGGCGAAGCAAAAGGTCTTTCTGATTGTCGACAATTTGCGCGTCCATCACGCCAAGGCGGTTCAGGATTGGCTGGCGCGCCACAAGGACGAAATCGAGATCTTTTATCTCCCGGCCTATGCGCCGGGGCGACATCGGCGGCTTCGGCGTCGGCAGCAAGATCAGCTGGCAGGCGTTCGGCGGCTATGCGCACAATTTCGAATTCGGCGGCCTGAACTGGTCGAGCATGATCGGATACCGGGCGTTGGAGGTCGATTATTCGCAAGGCAGTGGTTTGCGGCAAAGCGGCATCAACGCTGTGCTGTAAGGCCCGATCGCCGCAATCGGCCTGCGGTTCTGAAGCTTGCCGGTTTGTGTGCTTGTGTGCCAGGGGCCGGACACGCGACGCTCAAATCGCTTCCACAAGGGTGGCGCATCGACTTCCGATCAGACTGCCGTGAAATTGAAAGAAAAATTACTGAACCCGTTCGTGAAGACCTGAAAGGGCGGTCGCGAAGGTTCCTTCGCTGCGCATCGAGATCGTCAAGCGCAGCGACGACATGAAGGGCTTCGTCTTGTTGCCGCGCCGATGGGTCGTCGAGAGAACCTTCTCATGGTTCGGCCGCAATCGCCGCCTCGCCAAGGATTGGGAAAATCTCGCCGCTTCAAGCCTTCGTCGCTCTCGCCTCGATCCAGATCGCAATCAGACGACTCGCGCGTTAGTTGTCTTTTGAGTGAGGCTCTTATACGCCCGGTGTCGGTTGGGCCGGGTTGCCGCATCCAGTACCTTGATCCTGTAATTCCGGCGCTAATACCCCCATGAGGAAGTCAATCATCGGCTTCGGCGTCGGCTTCAACTGATATCGTTGGCACACGAGGCAGGCCAAGAACATGTCTGTCTCGTGTAGAAACGACAAATCAGCATCCCCTTGTGGCAGACGAACGCCTAGCCCTCCGTGATGCACATAGGCGTGGCGTAGATTGTCCAGAGCGACGATGCGCTCCCGATCATAACGGTAATTTTCATCGATGCCTACAAAGGTAGGGGACGGCCGACACAGCGAGAAAATCAAATCCAATTTTTTGAGAAGGGGTGCTCTGTCGAGGCTATCTAAATAACCATTGATGGCGGTCGCGCGTAATTCTGAGAAGGATGCGGCCTCTTGCACTTTAGCTAAGGTCACTTTCTTTTGGTCTATAAGTGGCAGGAAATTGTCCGGTTCAGCGAGGGCGCAAACCCGACACCAATCTAAGGCCGCGCTATCGAGGACAGAGTGGGCAAAGATTAGGGTAGCGGCATCCAACGCGGACTCAAAAGTGGTAGCAGAGTGATCGATCAGTGCTTTTGCCACAAACCCAGGGTCAGCCGGCTTTGGACAATCACCCGTAAATAGTTTTGTCATCCACTTTATCGTGTTTTCGACGATACTGGCTTCTTTGGCATTTTTAGGCAGGCTGCTCGATATGTTCTGCAACCCTTGTGCGAGCTGCTCAGTAGCTTGGTTCCTTGCGTGCGGCAGTCCTAACTGCCCTATCCAGCGGAAGGATACTACAGCACTCCAAGCGTGAAGCGAGCGAGTGAATAGGTCGCTGGATAAGCGTTCGGCGGCGCATAAAGTTTCGGTATCCGTCATGCTGAACTTCCGTCCGGGCTTTGCCGGGGATAAACCGATATATCAAAAGCGCCAAGTGATTACTTAAAAAATCCGGTCCACCCGCGCATGCAGAACGTCACGACTTACCGGTGGATAGGTTCGAAATCGGCGCGACCAGCCAGCCGAAGGCGCACATCAAGATCGCCACGATCTGCGTCAACACGATAGCCAGGAACAGCGGGCGTGCCGGATAGGGCCGTTTCAGGAACCAGTGTTCCGTGCGCGTGACCAAGAGCAGCAGATGGCCGCCGGCGACCAGCTGCAGGAACATGGCCGTTTGCAATTCGGCCGGCTTCATAAAACCGAAGATATCCTCCGCAGGCGGGTCGCCCAGCGCCTCCATGCCGATGAGGAGCATGCCGAAGGACTGGACCACCGAAAACAGCCCGAGAACGCTGGCGATGCCGAGCACCCGCGGCATGTTCCAACGGATCGGCCGCTCGCTGACCGGCGTGTTATCGTAGGCGATGGTCATGATCGGGATGTCGTCGAGTAGCGACATGATTACGATCATGGCGGCCGTCAGGGGCTTGAAGTTGAGGAAGATCGTTGACAGCACGACCAGGAACATGATGTCCATGGTCAGCGCCACGCGATAGATCGTATAACTGGTGATGCGCCCGAATATCCGCCGCGCCTCATCGATGGCGCTGTTGATGACCGAAAGCCCCGGCGCGGTCAGGATCAGCGCCGCCGCGCCGCGCGCAGCGTCAGTCGCCCCCGAGACGGCCGTTCCGCAATCCACCTGTTTCAGCGCCGGCGCGTCGTTGACGCTATCGCCGGTCATCGCCACCAGATGGCCGCGTCCCTGCAGTGCCTTCACGATTGCATACTTGTGCTCGGGAAACACGCGGGCAAACCCGTCCGCCGTCGATCGCTTCGGCGATCGACGGCGGAACTTTGTTCGGATCCATGTCCTTTGGGAAGGCATCCGCGGCCGGGATAATATTTGTGCCGAGGCCGAGCTGGCGAGCGGTCTCGCGGGCGATGGCCGTGTCGTCGCCCGTGACCATCTTCACCCGCACGCCTTTCGCCATCGCATTTTCGATGGTGGCTTTCGAGTCGTCCCGCGGGGGATCGAACATGGGCAGGACGCCGAGGAGCGACCAGGTCTTCCCGTCATCCTCCGAGCGAGCGACCGCGAGAGCGCGAAAGCCTCGCGCGGCAAGATCGTCGACCGTGCGTTTTATCCGTGCAGCAATTTCCGCTGGCGGCTCAGCCAGATTGACGATCGCCTGAGGCGCGCCCTTGGCGACTCTCAACGATTTCCCCGCTCCATCGATGACCGTCGCCTCGGTGCGCTTCGTTACGGGATCGAGGGGGATGAACTTCTCTGGCCTGAACCTTTTCAGCGCATTCTGGTCCTTCAGTTCTTTGAATGCCTTTCAGCTATTGATGGCTTCCGACTCGATGATCCGCGCTCCGGGCGCGGCGTCCAGTGCAAAACGCAGAAGCGTGCCGGCAATGGCTTCGGCGCTGACCGGCCGGTAGCGGTACGGGACAAGCGGGGCAAGCAGGTTTGCCAAGGCCAAGCCGACGCGTTCTCCCGGCCGCGATTCGGTGCGCCGCGCGTTGATCAACGACGGTCGCACGATGGTATAGCTCGGAAACCTGAGTTGTCGAATTCCGTCCTCTACCTGTGCCTTCGTGCGGAGATAAAAGTTGCCTGCGAGGCTTGCGCCAAGCGAAGAATTCAGTGCGAAGGAGCGGGCACCGGCCGTGCGCGCACGTTTCGCAATGGCGATAGGCAGGTCGCGGTCTACGGCCACAAACGCGGCCTCCGATCCGGCTTTCCTGATGGTGGTGCCCAGGGCGCAGATCACCGCATCAGCGCCCCACACCGACGCATCGTCCGGAAGAGCGGAAAAGTTGGTGATCGGATTGCTCAGCTTCGCATGGGGCGTCAGGGGCCGGCGCGTCGGCGCGATTACCTGCGCCACGCGCTCATCCTGCAGTGCCAGGCCGAGCACCTGCTGTCCGACCGCCCCGGTCGCGCCGAGGAGCAACAGTCGTACGCCGGCGTCTGGTGAGTTCATCGTCTTCCTACCTATTAGGCGACAGGTGCCTGATTAGGCGACAGGTGCCTGAGCGCGGGCTTTCGTCTCCCGCTGTCATGGTCATCACAAAATTCGATTTTGTGGACCGCAGCTATTATGGCTGGTGTGGATCGGTGCCGAAGCACAAGCCCAGGGCTGATCGCTGTTAACATTCTGATATTACGTTTAGACCCGACAGGGGTGAGGGGGCTCGATTGGCGTTGATTGGGACCCCTCGGAGGCGGCGAATTTTTTATAGTACTGCAAACCTAACGAAATCCCTGCGCCTGTCGTGAGTCCCCTTCACCCAGCCTGGGCAGTTACGTTTTCTAATCGGCTCAGGCGCTGCAACGGCACGCTTATCGTTTCGTCCAAACCAAAGCCGCCTGTCCATGCCGACAGGTTCGGCCAAATCCTTACTCGCGCGAACTGGCTTTATCTCCCTTGCTCGGAGGTTCGGCGCATCGCATCCGGGATTCCTCTTGGATCAGCCGGTTCATTGCCAAATAGGCCCGCCTGACAGATTCAAGCGGTTCGCATTCCCGATATTCAGACCCAAAACACGTCTCCAACAATTCAGAAAGTCCCGCCTCTGCTACAGAGTCCAAACCCTCAATTCCCGGCGCGGGCTTGGCGTACTTCTCACGAATTCGGGCCAACTGCTTCGCGGAGATCGGCAAGTTGCTTTCAGCCGTCCCAATTTTTTGCGCATTGAATTCGAAACCAGCCGTGCCGGTTGGCGAGACAAAAATCACACACGTCCGAGCGGAGAAGCCACTCAAAGAATATGCCGGGAAGCGCATACTTCAGGGAGGATCACTTTTCAGGGGGAAGACCAGGTATGGCTAAATCAGCGCTACCAACAACCGTCGAGCTTCCGCGCCACGACCATGCGTCGGTCCCGCATGCGTGGCGTGGGGGACAGTGAGTTCGCAGACAATTGACGACCGTTAAACCCTATAGCTGCGGCGAGTCCGGGCTGGGGCGGTCTTTCGAGCCGCGGGTTCCTGCCGATCCAGTCCAAATACTGGGTGGTCGCATCGACTTGGTCTGTAAATTCGCCATGAGGGAACGCGACGAATTCAGCAATGAATTCGGCACGCCAAGTGGCAATTTCCGGCAGAACAATTTTCTGAGCCAGGATCATATCAATGTGTCGGCGTAACCGCGAGATCTTCGAGCCCTTGGGGGTTACTTCGTGAATGAGCCTCTGTTGCTTGCGCTTCATCACCGAAATCAGCGCATGTCCGTTGGCCGCCTCCTCTATGAGAATAGCGCATGGCCGGTATTTCCTGAAATAGCGAAGGAACTGGTATCGCAACTCATAAAAATCGCATTGCTCACGCCATTGGTCGACGAGATAATGATCACTGTCGACCGGGCACCAGATTTGAATGGCACTGAAGCTATTCCTTGACCCCGGCGCCATCCCGGCATCGACGCTCATGACACAGGCGTGTTCGCGACTCGGCGGCATCGGGAAACTCCCGAAGCAATCCTCCGTGATGGGAGGCAGAGCGCGACCGTCGGCGTCCTGCTGGTAGAGCATTTCGAAATCCGGATTGTGCGTATTGGCCGCTAGCTCTGCGAGATCCTCCAAATCAAAAGCGTCCGGCCGGAGCAACTCGTCCTTCCGCCGCTGCCAGCGTCCGTAGCCTGTGTCATATGCTACATCCGACATTGCGACCATCGGCAGCACGACGTGGCGCCATTTTCCCTGGCGGAGGAGATGTCCGGAAAGGTCATCCTCATGGACACGGTGCGCAATCACAATCACCTTGCCGGTCTTGCGGTTGTTCAACCGTGACAAGACGACGGTGTCGAATAGTTCGATCGCTCGTTCGAGCTGTTGCGGATTGCCCGCATCCTTAATATCGTGCGGGTCGTCAACGATAATGAGATCGGCGCCGCGGCCGGTAATGCTGCCGCCAAAAGACACGGCATAAAGCGCGCCTCCGTCGGAGGTCGCAAAATCCATCACTGCGGAATGATCTTTCGCGACCCTTGTTTGGAATGCCTCCTTGAACCATTCGGACTGCAGAACGCTGCGGATATTGCGAGCAATGCTTTCTGCGAGCTGTTCGGCATAGGTCACGACCATGATCTTTGCCGACGGCTGATGAGCAAATTTCCAAGCCGAAAGGCAAACAGAAAAAAACAGGGTCTTCAGGTGCCGAGGCGGAAGATTGACGATGAGCCGCCGCGTGTTGCCGTCGACAAATTCCATGAGTTCAGTCGCAAGATATTCCAGATACCCGTCATGGTCGAGCTTCGTTCCGTCCAGCTCGCGGATTGCCTTGCGAGCGAATGCCAGGAAGTCGTTGCGCAACATTGACTTAAGTTCAGGTTTCATCGGTAGTTTTCCTCTCGTGTGATTGAGGCTGGGAATCACCAACCGCGCCGCCTTGAGCGGCCCGGCGCCTGACTTCGCGACCAACGAACTCGTTGATGATCTCAAGATCGTCAGGCGCGGGTGATTGGGATTGGCCGTCTTCGGGCTCGTTGCCGAAAGCGCGGGTGCAGAAGGAGACAAGGGCGGTGGTCGCCCGCATGTCGCCCTTGATGGCGGCGGCGACGAGAGCTTTCACGAAGGCCCGCTGCTTGGAGATCTTCATCTCGCGGTCTCCCTCGCGGACGCGGATGACCTCGCCGAGTTCTTCGAGGAACTCGGTTTTGAGGTTGCGGGCGTGCTTGGGACGTCCCTTGGGGTTGCCGCTTTGACCTGGCGTGAACCGGGTGCGCGCCGGCGGGCGCTTGTAGCCGACGCGGTTGTCATCATCCTTGCTGGCCATGTCGTTCCTCCTGTGATTGCGAGGCCAGACGCTTGGCGCGATCGTCGAAGGGTTTGCCGGTCTCGGCATGAAGGGCGTCGCGGCGCGTGTAGGCTTGCCAGCGTCGGACGGCGACGTCGACATAGAGAGGGTCGAGATCAATTCCGATGCCGACGCGGCCCGTCTCCTCAGCCGCCATGATGGTCGAACCCGATCCCATGAACGTGTCGAGCACGGTGCTCCCACGCCTTGTGACATCCCGGATGGCGTCGGCGATCATGAGCACGGGCTTGACGGTCGGATGTGACGCGAGCAGCTCTGCGCGGTCTGCACCAAACGAGTTTAGCCCCCGGTAGCTCCACAGGTTCGATCGATTTCGCCCGTGCCGGCCGAGGTCGACGTTGTTGATGGGTTTGGTAGGACCGGCCTTGAAGACACAGATCAGTTCGTGCTGACTTCGGTAGAGCGATCCCATCCCGGCGTTGGTCTTCGCCCAAATGCAGAGATTGTAGAGCTCCAAGGCGCATTGGCGGCCGGCCGTGAGAAGTTCATAGATGTGCCGCCAATCCATGCAGGCATAGATCAGAGCGGCGTCCGTCGTCGAATGCTTAAGGACAGAAAGCGACTCGACCAAGAACGTCGTGAATTGATCGGGGCTTAGCTCACCAGCACCTTGGACAAACTCCCGATGCTGGACGCGACCCTTCCCGGACACGAAGCCGGCGATCGGCACATTGTACGGGGGGTCGACGAAACTCATGCTCGCCCGCAGACCTCCGCTGATTCTGTCTATGAAAGCCTGATCGCGGGCATCGCCACACCCAATGCGGTGGCGACCGCAAATCCAGATGTCGCCGACGGCTGAGATTGCGGGTTCCTGCGGAGCTGCAATCTCCTCACCGTCCTCAACGACGTTGAGCTTTGGAACATCGACTTCAAGCAGATGATCGATCTCGACAGCATCAAATCCCGTGAGATCGAGGTCAAAACTCAGGCTGACAAGCTGTTCAAGTTCTTCGCGAAGCCGCTCATCATCCCATGCAGCGTCCCTTGGGATCCGATTGAGCGCAAGGCGGAGCGCCTTGATTTCGGGGTCTGTCCGATTGGCGACGACGACCGCCGTGATCTCTCCGCTCTCAAGCTCACACATGGCCGTCCAGACCGCGTGCCCATCGATGATGATCCCATCTCGGTCAACAACGATCGGCACCACCTGGCCGAAATGTCGAATCAGGTTCTTGAGTTTCTCGATCTGATGCTTGTTGTGATTGCGCGCGTGTCCAGGGTAGGGCTTGATCTGGCCGATCGCGAATGTTTGCCAATCCGTAGAATTGCGAAGTGGATACATGTGAGTTCCTCGTCCAATCGCAGTGTGTAGCGGTGGACCGGAAGACTTCTCGCGAAAGCATGATTGCGTGGGTTGCTCAGAAAATCAGAACGGTTACTAACTCGACTTGCAGGCGTGCTCCTGGCCAGTGTAAGCGAGAGCTGCGCTGATAAACCTCCAAACAGAATCTAATCATTTACGTAACGCGCAACCACGCCGGCGCTTTCACGTCCGCGCCTTCCGATCAGTTCGACTTTTTCTGAGAATCAAAATGGCGGAATGGACCAGTTTGGCCGCTTTCCCGCGTCAAGCCACCGAGCAAATTCTCTTCGGCGACGAACTCTAACTCTAACGTACAGTTGCAACCTAATACAATGGTTCCGGCACGTGATCAAGATTCCTTTTGTCGAAGCGCCGTAAATTTTTTAGAATCGACCACGCGCTCGTCGAGGCACCGATCGCGTCAAACCTCGATTCATCGGCGGCTTGCCAAATTGGCGAAATTTCGTCTAAATTTCGTCAATGACGAGAGCGCTGACGAAATTGAAGTGCGAATGCTGCAAGGCCAAGTTTAAACGTCCAGCCCGAGGACGGGCGCCAAAATATTGTAGCCAATCCTGTCGGCAGCGGGCCTATGAGAAGCGCAAACTTCAGGCTGAGGTAGCCAAAGAAATCCCGATGCGGCTGGTTAACTATGACCTTGACACCAAGTTCGAGCTGGAGACGAATGGTGATACGGATTTTGCAGAAGTTTGGCGTCCTTCTATCCGCACCGACGCCACCGAAGAAGCCTGATCTGAGGTTGGTGAAAAATTCGGAAAAGCTCGATGTGTGAAAAATCGGCCGCGCGGAAGAGGGACATGCCCGCGATGAGTGGAGTGCTGTCGACGGACGGGATTATAAAAAATCGGGTGATGGCATTTTCGGCTGGCGGCGTGATATGGTTACAGAATGGCCGTCTTTTGCTGCGCAAGACGAGTCCCCAGCTGCAAGGCGGAAAGCACCGCGATTGCCGCGCCACATATTCATCAACGCCGAGATCGTGGGTTGCGGCAGCGGACTGATTTAAGTTCGCAACTCGAGTTCTCTCCTCCATACAGAAAATTCTCTGATCCCCCCGATTCAATTCCCTGTTCGATCCAAAAAATTCCCTGTTTGGGGCTGCGTAGGGAATTTGTCGGCAAGCGATTGAATCTGCAAATCGATTTGGCGTAGGAATCAAACGGGACGGCAGGAATTTCGCGGTACTCCCTGCATTTTTCCTGCTAGCAGGGAATTTCCGATGCCAGACCGGTTCGCCGCTGACTGCGTCGTCAGCCACGCAGTGCGTCTCTGGGCGGTTTTTTCCCGGTTGGCGAGAACCGCTGACATTTCCGCGAGTTAGGCCGGCCCGCGTTAGTCTCTGGCCGGTAATTTCTGCTATTCGAGTCCTTTGGGGGCGTGTTTAGGGCGCC
>DATBPZ010000037.1:0-5121 GCA_036561105.1 Methylocella sp.
TTGGCATATCTCCCAGCGAAGCCATTGGTTGACTTGCAAGGTGCGCCGCAAAATTAATTTTGCAACATCAGTCTCAAGGTCCAAGCTCATTCTGCCAGACCCCGATGCGCTTTTGCCACAGTTTGCGCACCGCAGGGGCAGGGAGCCTCGTGCAGGGCAGGTTTGCCGCCGTTGATTTCGGGTTTGGCAACCGGCCGCAACTGTCCGCCGCGATCGCGAATCAAAACGCTAGGGCCTTGACCTCCTTCACGCCTGGCAGCGTCTTTATCGCGCCGAGCACTTTTTCCGCGACCGCCCCGTCAACCTCGACAAGCGCAACCGCGGAGCCGCCCTCGCGGTCGCGGCCAAGGGCGAAGGTCGCGATATTGATCGAGGCATTGCCGAGCAGACTGGCGAAACGGCCGATGAAGCCAGGCTTGTCTTCATTGCTGACATAGATCATCACGGGGGCGACGACAGCATCGACCTCGATCCCATTGATTGAAATGACGCGGGGCTTGCCGTCGTGGAAGACGGTCCCGGAAATCGAGCGTTCGTGCTGTTCCGTCTTCACGGAGAGGGTAATCACCGATTCGTAATCCGTCTCGGCGGCGCGGGTCACTTCGTCGATCGCGATCCCGCGTTCTTTTGCGATGTCTGGCGCCGAAACGATATTGACGTCGGCGAGCAAAGGCCGCAAAAGCCCGGCGATCACCGACGCGGTCAGCGCTTTCGTTTTCAATCCCGCCACATCGCCTTCATAGGTGATCACCGCGCGCTTGATGCCGCTATCGACGAGTTGCCCGACAAACGAACCGATACGGTCGGCAAGCGCGATGAAGGGTTTGAGTTTGGGCGCTTCCTCGGCGGTAATCGAGGGAAAATTTACAGCGTTCGAGATCGCGCCGCGGATCAAATAATCCGACATTTGCTCGGCGACTTGCAGCGCGACATTTTCCTGAGCCTCGCTGGTCGAGGCGCCAAGATGTGGCGTGCACACGACATTCGGGTGCCCGAACAGCGGGTTGGCAGTCGCGGGTTCGGTCACGAACACGTCGAGCGCCGCGCCCGCGACATGACCGCTATCGAGAAATTCGCGCAGAGCCTTTTCGTCGATGAGCCCGCCACGCGCGCAATTGACGATTCGTACGCCGGCCTTGGTCTTGGTAAGATTTTCCGCCGATAAAATATTCTTTGTCTGGGGCGTCAGCGGGGTGTGCAAGGAAATGAAATCGGCGCGGCCGAGCACTGTTTCAAGATCGGCTTTCTCGACCCCAAGATCGAGGGCGCGTTCCGGGGAAAGGAAAGGATCATAGGCGAGGACGCGCATATGCAAGCCGATTGCGCGTTCGGCGACGATCGATCCGATATTGCCACAGCCGATGAGGCCCAGGATCTTGCCGGTGATCTCGACCCCCATGAAGCGATTCTTTTCCCATTTGCCGGCCTGGGTCGAGAGATCGGCCTGGGGAATCTGCCGCGCAAGTGCGAATATCATCGCGATCGCATGTTCGGCGGTGGTGATAGAATTGCCAAACGGCGTATTCATCACGATGATTCCCTTCGCCGTGGCGGCGGGAATATCGACATTGTCGACGCCGATCCCGGCGCGCCCAACCACTTTCAACTTGGCTGCCCGTTCGAGAAGTTTGGCGGTGACTTTCGTTGCCGAGCGAATAGCAAGGCCATCGAACCCGCCGATGATGCTGGCGAGCTTCTCCTTGTCCTTGCCGAGACCCGGCTGAAAATCGGTCTCGATGCCGCGCTCCTTGAAGATGGCAATGGCGGCGGGAGATAAGGCGTCGGAAATCAATACACGTGGAGCCACGGACTCTCTCCCCTTAACGGACGATGTATTGACGCGATGAGACGCTTTACTGGCGCGAAATGCCGTTACGGCCCGGCGAAAACATGGTCACCAGGCCCAATTCCATTTGCGTTCTTGAACCTGTTCCTCCCAGCACCACGGCGATTTTATCTCCGCCCTGTTGCCGGACCGCCGGAAATCAAGCGGCCTTGGCGAGGGCCGCCTTGGTTTGGGCAAAGGCGTAATCGAGCCAAGGCGTCAGCGCTTCGATATCGCTCGTCTCGACGGTCGCTCCGCACCAAATACGAAGGCCGGGCGGAGCGTCCCGGTAGGCGCCAATGTCATAGGCGGCGTTTTCTTTTTCGAGCAAATTCTCAATCGCTTTGGCAAAGGCAGACTCAGCCGCGAGCGGCAACGCGGCGACGGCAGGGTCAACAATTTTGAGACACACGCTGGTATTCGACCGGACTTTGGGATCGCTGGCGAGGAAGTCCACCCAAGGAGTCCGCTCGATCCATTTGCTGAGTGCCCCCGAATTGGCATCGGCGCGCGCGATAAGAGCCTTGAGGCCGCCAAGCGATTTTCCCCAGTTCAGAGCGTCGATATAATCTTCCACGCACATCAGGGAAGGCGTATTGATGGTTTCACCTTCAAAAATCGCTTCATTCAATTTGCCGTCTTGCGTCAGGCGGAAAAGCTTTGGCACCGGCCAGTCCGGCGTAAAAGTCTCCAGCCGTTCCACCGCGCGGGGCGAGAGAATCAACATGCCATGCGCAGCTTCGGCCCCGAGTGCTTTCTGCCAGGAGAACGTCGTGGCATCGAGCTTTGCCCAATCGAGATTTTGGGCGAAAGCGGCGGACGTCGCGTCGCAAATCGTCAAGCCTTTGCGGTCGGCGGGGATCCAATCGGCATTGGGAACCCGCACGCCGGATGTCGTTCCGTTCCAGGCGAAGACGACGTCATGGTCGAAATCGGCGCTCGCGAGATCGGCGATCTTCCCATAATCCGCGACAAAGGCGCGGGCATCCGGCAGCTTCAGGTGCTCGACGATGTCGATGACCCAGCCCTCGCTGAAGGATTCCCAGGCGAACACATCGACGCCGCGCTGGCCGAGCAACGACCATAAAGCCGTCTCGACAGCCCCGGTATCCGAGCCGGGGATGATGCCGATCCGGTAATCGCGCGGCACCTGCAAAATGTCGCGGGTCAAATCGATCGCGAGCTTCAGTCTGGCCTTGCTGGCCTTGGCCCGGTGCGAGCGCCCAAAGGGCGCGCCTTGCAGGTTTTGAAGTTGCCAGCCCGGATGCTTGGCGCAAGGGCCGCAAGAAAAATTCGGCCGCGCTGGGCGCACGGCGGGATAGGTTGCCACCACGATATACATCCTCCCAGATGTGCGCCTTTCGTTGGGGAAAGGTGTCCCGCCTATGTGGTTACGCTGGGCGAGGGGGTTGGTCAAGCGAGCAGTCCCGCCAGCTGCCGGAATCAACTGAAAAAGCGATACTTCGGCCCAGGGGTGTGCCATATTTGGTGCGCCTTTTGGTTGCCGCGCGGCCAACAAATAGCTAGGCTGCCGCTTTCTCGCTTCGATGGTTGCCGGCGTGTTTCAAGACTTTTTTGGGTTTCTCATTGGCTATGTCTGCGGCGCGATCCCGTTTGGCCTGATTTTGACTCGCTTGGCAGGCACCACGAATCTGCGCGCCATCGGCTCCGGCAATATTGGTGCGACCAATGTTCTGCGCACCGGCCGCAAGGATTTGGCCGCGCTGACTCTTCTCCTTGATCTTCTCAAGGGAACGGCCGCGGTTTTGTCTGTCGCCCATTTCATCCCCGGCTCCGCCATGCTTTTTGCCGCGCTCGGGGCATTTTTGGGTCATTTGTTCCCGGTCTGGATCGGGTTCAAGGGCGGCAAGGGGGTGGCGACCTTTTTGGGCTGCCTTCTCGCCGCCGCCTGGCCGGCGGGGCTCGCCTTTGCCATCGTCTGGCTGGTGGTCGCCTTCCTCACCCGCTACTCGTCGGCCGCCGCTCTCACGGCGAGCGTGCTGACCCCAATCGTTCTCGCCTTCATGGGCCAAACCGCCGCCGCCCTCATGTTCGGCGTCATGGCGATTTTTCTTTGGGCCAAGCATCGCCCGAATATCTCGCGGCTCCTGGCCGGGACTGAATCCCGAATCGGGAAGACTTAATGGACGGTCCGCCGCTCGACTCGGAAGCGCCTGCCCCCCTCGACGATGGGGAACGGTTCGACTGGCTGCGGCTGCTGCGCTGCGAAAATATCGGGCCCCGGACATTTCGTATTCTGTTGGAGAGGCATGGGAGTGCGGGCGCGGCACTCAAAGCTCTTCCAGCCCTGATCGCGAGCGGCAAGGCCGGCCGGCCGATCCGGATCGCGACGATGGACGAGGTCGAGCGCGAGGTCGAGGCGACACACCAGGCGGGCGCGCGTTTCATCGGGATTGGCGAACCCGATTATCCCGCGCTTCTGCGGCGCACCCCTTCGCCGCCGCCGATCATCGCGGTGCGCGGCAATCTTTTGAGCCTTCGCCGCTCGAAAATCGCGATTGTCGGCGCCCGCAATGCTTCTGCGGCCGGCTTGGCGTTCACATCCCAGCTTGCGCGCGGAATTGCCCGCTCTGGGCATGTCATTGTCTCCGGCATAAAATAGTTTAGCAGCGTGCAAGGCTGGCTAATTTTTCACTGTGAAATCAAATGCCTGCCTTGCATTTAGTGCAAACGTGGCTAACTGTGGTTAACCAAAACCAGCGCACGCAGCTAGGGCACGAAATAGGGCAGAGACATGGGCAGACAATCCAAACGGCTCACGGCGCGCACTGTCGCGAGCCTCAAAACACCGGGCCGCCACGCCGATGGCGACCGCTTGTATTTGAGCATTGAAAAAAATGGGGCTGGGCGCCGCTGGGTGTTTTTGTATGCGCTCGACGGCAAGCAACGCGAACTCGGACTTGGGAGCGCCAACGTTATAAGCCTCGCGCAAGCCCGTGCGCGGGCCGCCGAGCTCCGGGACATGCTGGCGAAGGGCATTGACCCGTTCGCCGCAAAACGGGCCGCCGTCGAAGCCCGCAAGACCGCCCGGACATTCGGCGAATGTGCCCGCGAATTGATCGCGTCGAAACGATCGGCATGGCGCTCAAAGGCCCATGCCGGCCAATGGGAAACGACACTCGCGACCTATTGCGCGGCGCTACGCGACAAGCCGATTGATGAGATCGACACAGCGGCCGTGCTGGCCGTGCTGAAACCGATCTGGCAGGCCGTCCCGGAAACTGCGTCACGGCTTCGCGGTCGGATAGAGGCGGTTCTTGACTTCGGCAAAGCGC
>DATBPZ010000038.1:0-3030 GCA_036561105.1 Methylocella sp.
GAGCTGGCCAGAATAAAATTCGGCTTCAGGAACCCACGAATATTCAAACCGAATTTTCTCGAAGTTCGCTGCAAATTTCTCCCACGGCGCAGCCAAAGGACTCAAATCCAAATCCAAAAAGAGGTCGAGATCGGCTACAAATCCGGCGTAATGCTGTTGCTTGGCCTCGGCGTGAATATGATCGGCAGTCGCCATGATCATTTCATAAACGGCGACGGCGTCTGACTCCTTGAATAGAGAATATCTTCTAAACAATTCGGCGCTATCGCTGACATTCTCGCGATCAGGCCGCTGACCGCCGTCTGTATTTCGCGTCAGATAGACGACGTCGTGCCAGAAAATGGCTGTCGTGATGATGTCGCGGCGGACGACCAGGTGAGACAGTTCGTTCAGCTTTTCCAAAAGATCGACGATATGCTTCCAAGAATGGTAAGCCCTATGGCGATCGCCGTAGCCGGCGTCAAGAACCTCCCAAGCCCCAGCCCTATGCCGCTCTTTCAAAGACGTCCAATGTTTTGTTCTAATTTCGTTGATCATCCATGCCCCGCATTCTCGCGCGCCATCCTCGATGCGCTACATTGCGCCGAGCCTCGCCGGAAGGGCGGCTATCGCCCGACGGTCTGTCGTGTTAAATTTGGGTGCAAATGGAGTCTAAGAAAGAGCTGCATGAACGGTTTCCATCGACCTTTCTTTCGGCGGCTCGAACGCTGGTTGATCGTCGTAGCGATGGCGGGAATAGCGTTCGCGCTTGAAAAAGCTCTCCTGCATTCGATCAGTCGGGGGACGAACTCGCCCTCCCGCGGCCGAACGACCCGTTAGTCGTCGCACTCATCTGTGTCGCGCGAAATCGATAATCAGTCCTAACGTCAAAAGGGCGGCACTGCCGCCGAACGCGGTTGGCACCCAGCTTGCCGCAGCCGTTGACGTGGCTGTGAGGCCGGCCGCGAGGACGCTTGCCGCAGCAATGAATCCGATCGTCAACCGGCGGCCGGTTCGGCGGACCGTGTCTTCAAGAAGGTTCGCCCGAAAGTTCACCTCGAGATTCTGACCGGGACGAGCACCGATCAGGCGTTCTATTGTTTCGATCATGCGCACCGCCCGCACTTTCAGCTTTTGGGACTCGTAAATTAGAGCCTTCGGATCGAGCTTGGCCCTTATGCCCTTAAGCAGTGCTCGCATGAGAAACTTCCCCGCGACCTCGAAAGGATCAAGCGTTGGATCCAGTTGTGCCGTAGCCAACTGCACTTGGGCAAGCGCCTTGCCGACAAGAGTGAGCGAAGCTGGCAACGGCACTTCATGGCGCACCGCAATTTCGCTCATCTCTTGCAGTATTGGCCCGATCTGCATCTCTGCGAGGGCAGCCCGTCGATATTTTGTCATGAGCGCGCCGATCTCCGCCTGGAGGTCGGCCATGTTCAAATTCGAAGCGTCGAACGAGCCGGACAACATCAGCGTCACGTCGGTCAGGAACCCGGCATCCTCCTGCCAGAAGGCCAACAAGAGCAACATTAATTGCTCGCGAAGATCCGCATCGATGGTTCCAACCATACCGAAATCGAGAAAGTAGATTCGATCTCGCCACCACATTAGATTTCCGGGATGAGGATCGGCATGAAAAAACCCATCTATCGCGATCTGTTTGTAAAAACTCTCCAAGAGTTGGCGAGCCGCTTCTTTCCGTGCTGGCCCTTCCGGAGCTTGGCTGATAGGCGCACCCTGGACTTCCTCCATGACGAGAAGACGGGACGTGGAAAAGTCTTTGTGGACTGCCGGCGCGGCGAGCCGATCGTACTTTACAAGGATCTCATGCATCCGCTCGATGTTTGACGCCTCTTCGCAAAAATCGAGTTCGCGATGCAACGACTGGGAGAGCAGTTTGAAAACCGCCTCCATGTCAATCACTTTCCGAAGTCCTGGCCGCCTACTAACCTGCTCCGCGAACGCTTCTAACAGAGCGAGATCTTGCTCGATTTCCTTGCGTGCGTTTGGACGCTGAGCCTTTACGACTACCCGGTCTCCGCCAACGAGCGTTGCACGGTGGACTTGGCCGATGGTGCCTGCTGCAAGGGGACTGGGGTCGATCGACTCGAACACGTCCTCCCAGGGGACGCCCAGTTCTTGCTCCATCACGGAGACAACCTCACGCTCGGTCATTGGGGGCACGTGGTCCTGAAGCGATGCGAGTTCCTCAATATACTCGGGAGGTAAAAGGTCCGGGCGCGTCGACAAAATTTGGCCAAGCTTCGAGAAAGTGGGGCCCAGCTCCTCGAGGGCGGCGCGCAGGCGCTTTGCCTCCCGGCGCCGGCCAACCGCGCCTTCCTCGTCGGGACGGCCAAACAGCTCCTTTAGACCGTGCTTCGCCATGATGGCTACGATTTGGGCGCCTCGCCCGGCGAGATGGGGCTCTGCAGCCGCCGACGGGCCATGGGACTTCGCGAGTGGTGCTGCGTTGAGCGCGAGATCGCCAGTAATCGACGTATTGACAATGATCACCGTGCATCGCGCATTGTGACTGATGCGATTGGGCACGTTGCCGAGTAGGAATTCTTTGCGGCCAGCCATGCCCAGATTGCCAATTACGAGAACGTCGATTGCTTCTTGTTCAGCCGCGCGGACGATCGCCGATGCCGGATCCGGGTCGACGACGACAAGCCCATGTCCACGTTGTTTGGCAAGCCGATGTGCGTATTCGACGAGTTCGACTCGCGCCGCATCGGCCCGCGTGCACTCGGCTACTCCGAACGCGGTGGAAGCGGGATCCCGTGGAACGATGACCTGGACCACGAAAAGCTCGGCGCTGAACCGATCAGCAAAAGATGCCGCCCATTGGACCGCCTCATCGGCCGTTCGCGACCGGTCGGTGCCGACCATTACGCGTCGCACCGGCCCGTGTTCGACCTGCGTCTTGGAGTCTGGCTTCTGGTTGGAAAGGGCGCTATCCGACATTTTCTGCTCGCCGAATTAGGACCGCCATTATCTTTTTGGCGTCTTCACGTTGATCAGCGCTGACGCAGGGGCGAATGCGCGCCC
>DATBPZ010000039.1:0-4828 GCA_036561105.1 Methylocella sp.
CTACCGCTCCAAGCACGAACTGGTGTTTGTCTTCAAGGTCGGGACCGCGCCGCATGTCAACAGCTTCGGCCTAGGCGACACCGGCCGATACCGCACCAATGTTTGGGATTATCCTGGCATCAGCAGCATGGGCACTGGACGGATGGATGAACTTTCCATGCACCCGACCGTGAAGCCGGCGGCACTGGTCGCCGACGCTATTCGCGACTGCTCGCAGCGCGGCGACATCGTTCTCGACTGTTTTGGCGGGTCTGGAACCACACTGATCGCCGCCGAGACCTGCGGACGCGGCGCGCGGCTGATCGAATATGACCCGGCCTATTGCGATACCATCGTTCTTCGGTGGGAGCGAATGACGGGCAAGCCGGCGATATTATCGTCGACTGATAAATCCTTTGAGGATATGGCGGCGGCGCGCCTTCCGATCATCACGGGGCCGAGTCATGAGTGAAGAGGATCAAAGAGATAACCAAAAACTCGGAACCGATACCTACTCGGTCGGCTACAAGCGGCCGCCGGCGCAATATCGATTTCAGAAAGGCCGGTCGGGCAATCCCAGCGGGCGGCCCCGGCACCGAGACAAGCAAGTTGACGCCAGCCTGAGGGATGCCCAGGCGATAATGCTTCATGAAGCCTATCGGCTGGTGAGCATCCGCGAAGGCGACCGCATCATAGAGATGCCAGCGATCCAAGCCGTGATGCGCGGCTTAGGAATCGCAGCGATGAAGGGTAATCATCGTGCCCAGCTGGCCTTCAAGGAAATGACAGAGGCGATTGAAGCCAAGCAGCGCGCAGAAAAGCAGGCGTTATTCGAGGCTTCTGTAGAGTACAAGCGAGATTGGGAAGCCGAATTTAGAAAATGTGATCGTAACAATTTACCGCGACCGAATCCTGTCCCGCATCCCGATGACGTCTGGATCGATCCGAGGAGAGGTGAGGTCCGTTTCATCGGCCCGTTTGATGACATTGCGAAGAAAAAATGGGACCGGATGCAGGACCGGAAAAAGGAGTCTTTGCAGGAGATCGACGAATTGCGAAAAATGCTTAAACGCAAGCCCGAATTTCAAACATTCATTGAGCAGGATATCGCTCATGAGCAACGTCTGATACAGATGATTGACTACTATCTGCCCGACGAGGCCACTCGGTGCAGCCCCTTCTACGATCCACACAAACCGGCCAAAATGCCTGAACGTCTCAAGCGGCTTCCCAGTGACAAGGCAACCGCGCCGGCTCCGCGTTCCAGACCGGGGGCGGCCCGCCGGCAACGTACTCATGAGGGGTGAGGGACCATCAAGGCCTGCGACGCGACCCACTTCAGGAACGGCCGTAGCCTTATTGCCCGTGATTGGCTCGTGCCGCGACGCTAAAGGCGGAGGGACTTTTCTAACGGTCGGCAGACTCATCGATTGAGTGCACATGACGAATTTTGCACTGATGAGCTTCGAACGCTCAGCAACGACCAGCGATTTCGACGGCCCATGTGGAGCGCTCCTTTCTGGGAAAGTTCGGGGAGAATTTCGAACTGGGTGGCGCACGATGGAGAAGCCAACGTGCTTGTTGCCGCCACACCAGAGCATCAGGTTACTCGGCAGCCTGTGCCTTCAAGAGGGGGGCCGTCTCAATTGCATGAAGGTAGAGGTCGAGCAGCGTATCGCGCTCGTCACGCTCGTTTTGGTCCTGCTTCCTGAGCCGGATGACCTCCTTCAGGATCTTGACGTCGAAGCCCTCGCCCTTGGCGTCGGCAAAGACGTCCTTCTTCTCGTCATTGATCGCTTTGAGCTCCTCGTCGATGCGCTCGACAAAAGAGCGAAGCCGATCACCCGCAACCCCATCTGGTGCACTCATGGTCTACTCCTGTCAGCCCGCAAACGTCTCAGCGAGAAATCCCGGCCCGGCTTGCCTCCGAAACGAGGCTCCATTGAAAATCGAACCTGACACGCAGCCTGGCCCTGGAGTGACGCTAGGTAGGTCGGGTTAAGGAATGGTTCCCCGCCGGGCGGGCGTGCATATCGTAAAATCCGACCATGACCTCTTCGGCAGGGTGACTTCGACGGCCATCGAACTACGCAGGAACAAGGATCGGGCCGTAGCAAGGGCGCGGAAGCTGCTGCGTTGACGGACTTTCTTCTGCAAGTACTTGCGAACCCGCCGGCGATCGCAGATCTTCGATCGTTTCCTCGAATTCGATGTCAAGAGCGAAAAACAAGGTGCAACGGAGCGCGTACGAAGTGGCTATGACGTGCCAGCGCATCGAGATGTGCCGGCGTCCGTAGACACAAGGCGACATCGATACCTCCATGTGGCGTGATCGCGGCGGCTTTTGGCGGTCAATCGGCAGGGCGGGGTGGGCAGGGGCTTGTTGACGGAGCCAAGCCTTCCTGCGAAGTCAAGAAAGTTCCCTCGGCGAGACGATGCTGAACCGGCGACCACTAAAATTGCGGATTTCCAAAACCGTCGGGTTCAAAGGTACTGGACGAAATTGGCGCCAATGCTAGACTTTCACGATGGCTGATAGAAGAAAATCAATCAGCTGGGAATGCGGTTGTGGTTCTTACCACTAAATTAGACTCAATGCTCTCCGGCCGGCGTTGAGAAAGTTCTAAAGACGGCCTCCCTTGTTTTCTGAGGCGACCATGTCAGCTCATGCATTCGAGGTGCTCTCGCGAGTGCGTAATGAAATTGAAGTATGCCACACGGCAGAGGGCCACCGCTTCAAATTTTTTGTCATCACGAACGCGCACGGCTAGCGAATCTTATCTGAATCGGTGGAGGTTGTTGCCAAAGAGGGCGCTGCCCATACGCCGGAGTTCTTTTCCGGCAGTGCTCGCGCTTTGGCCATCACGGTGGCCCATCAACGCCTCGCGATGCCGATACGGATGATTCTCTGCCTCGCATCATCGCTACGCAATCGAACCCCGTTTTGCTGCTTCGAGCGGTGCAAAAAACATAAAGAGATTGGCGGTACCGTTGCGTTCGTATTCATAATCGGTGCGAGCCGGCCGTCCCGGCTTCATCTTGATCGGTTCGTGCGTATTGGCGATCAGTTGCTTCGAGGCTTCATCAAAACAGATCAGCGGAAAGTCTGCCTTGCGAGGGCGCAGGTAAACCGCCAGCACATCTTCCATCGCCGCTACGAACGCGCTGTTTTGCTCTGGGGGGATGACCCATTGCTCTTTGAGATGGGGCTTAAGCTGGTTTTTTTTAAAACCCGTCCAATCGTATTGTCACTGGCATGATCGACAATCTTTAGTTCCACGACCTTATTCTCCAAAAGCCGCAGCGTCCAGCCTGAACGCCCGGCCGGCGGTGGTGAGCAAGCCAGCGCGATCAGCTTGGCTTCCTTCTCGCCGTCGAAAATAGGGGGAGTTGGCGGCGTCGCCCGTTTCTTGCGGCTTAAAACCGCCTCAAGCCCTTCATCCATCCATTGCCGTCGAACCCGCGCGCACATGGTTGGATAGGTTCCCAGAGCTTCGGAAATTTGCACGTCATTCCACGACGATCCCTGTTTGCCGGTGTCGGCGTGCAACAGTATTCGCGCTCTCAGTTGGAGCCTTGCCGAACTTTTCCCCTTGCGGATGATATCCTCAAGCCGCGACCGCGCTTGGCCGCTCAGTTTGACGACATATTGCTGCTTGCGCATCTCGACCTCCGTCGCTCATCTTGCGACAGAAGGAATCATCCATTCAATACAATTTAGTTAACGCGGGCAACTAGGCATCTCGCTTCTTGAAATGTGCGGAACGTTGTCGCGCGTCCGTTCGGGAGCCGCTGTGCGCCCCAGATGTGTGGGCTGAAGAAATTGTGGGGCGGAGTGTCAACATATTGCCAGACGATTTCCTTAGTTATTCTGTTAACTTAGCGCTTTTTCCCACTCCCCTTGCAAAGGTGCTAACAATCGCCTTCGCGAATTGGCTCTGCGCAAACGTAAGCCGCCGAAGCTCTCTGCCGTCGCGCTGGCGAACACGGGTGGAGATTAACCAAGAGCGGCGCGCTCGATGTGCGCCCGCTGGTTCGTCACATCAGGCCCATCGGGCCGATCTTCAGACCGTCTGCGATCTTTTTCTGTTCGTCGCTGAACGACGCATAAAGCGGATCGAGCGCTGCCTTGATTGCCTGCAGGTTCGTAACATGCGCGGCGGCCATTTTGGCGTGGTGGTCGAGTTTTTCGGGAAGGGGGAGCATAACACCGGGTTGCATATGTTTGTGCATCATATCCATCGACTCTTCCATGGACTTCGCGGACGCGAGAAGAGCGTCGGAGAATTTGGTCCATACCGGCATTTGAGATTCGGTGATTTTCAGCTCGGTCTTGAGAGATGCGATTCGATCTCCGGCATGCGACATCTTCTCATGCATCATCGACATCATATGCTGCATATGTTCCATACCGCCGCCCATCATGTCGCAGCCCTTCATCATGTCGTCGATCATAGTGCCGCCGCGCATGCCGTCGCCCATGTTTCCTCCCTTCATCTCGCCTCCCATCATGGGGGTGTTCTGGGCAGATACAGCGAACGGCGCGAACACCAATACGGCCGCGACGGAAAGAGCGGACAACGGACGTGTGACTTGAACTTTCATGACCAGACTCCTCAGCTTCATCCCCGTGGGGATTCAACTTCGACATCCATGCTAAGGTTCCAGCCTGGTCATACTAGAGCGTATTTTGATTACGTGGACCTATATTAGGGTTAGAACTCATTAAAAGTCTTGATGTATGAATTGGTTGCTGATTCCCTGCTTTGATGATTCTGGAGCGGGAAGATGCGAGGCAATTTGTTTTGGCTGAGTGAAGACCAATGGCAACGGATCGAGCCGCATTTGC
>DATBPZ010000040.1:0-3765 GCA_036561105.1 Methylocella sp.
GGCCGCCCAAGCCGAAGCGGATGTGCGCACAACCGTCGACACCGCAAGGCTGAACGGCGCAAACCCCTTCCAGACAATCCTCGAAACCCTGGCGTGACACGCCCAAAATCTCAACCCTAAAAATAGGGGTGGGTAATTACCCAATGTCCGACGCCTGCGTGGTGATATTGAGAAGATAGGAAAGAAGCCGACCGATCTCGCAAAAGATCACTCGGATGAGCTGCGCTCGCTTTGGAAGCTCGAGCCCCAGCAGCCTCTCCGCCGCGAGACAGAAGGCATGCTCTTGATTCATCGGCGCGACATAATCCAGCCGATCGAAATAGGGCAGCGCTTGTAGGTACGTCTTGTTCTCGATGAGCTTCTCGGTGCCGCGATGCAGAAACCCGATGTGGGGATCGACGCGAGTAACGACTTCTCCGTCAAGTTCGAGCAGGAGGCGGAGCACGCCGTGAGCCGCCGGATGCACCGGTCCGAAATTTATCGTGAAGTCTCGTTGCGATGTGAGACCCATGATGCGACGCCCGATTGACCTCCTGGAACAACGCCGTGAAAACGGGGAGGTTCCTTCGGGTTCAGCGTCGAGAAACTCGATCAGCGCCGGAGCCGCTCATGATGGTTCGAATATTTGGACAGCGGGCAAAGCGGCTTGCATTAGCGGGACGTCAGACTTGAACGGAATTCATTACCCTGCTCGAGCAAGCGCTGAAATCCCCCTGGGGCGCGGGCACGGATTCTCAACCGCTCGTTCAGCAATGGCGACGAACTGGAAAATGGGATCGCTGATGGGAATATCCAACGTTTGTGGGCCTTTTCCGCTCGCCCAAACACGAACAAATATCGAAGGAGCGCGCGCTTTGCTGACAGGGACAGTTGCCCGGCGAGCAACCTCTCTTAAGTAAGCGTCATGCTGTGGAGAATGATGCCGGCCTTCGTGTTCGTCCTGAAGCCCTTCGCGAAGAGGCGCAAAATCTTTCGATCGCATTTCGCGCCCCAAGTCGTCCCAACAAGTAGCGCTTGGGTCGATCGTGCTTTTGCGCCGTTGAAGGTGGCACTCGACCCCACGTACCTTCTACCTTCATAGGAGCTGGAAAATGGCTACCGCCACTGCCCATCCCAAGTTGAATCTGATCTCGAGCGAACACGTAGTGGGCGCCAAAATTTTTGATGCGAGCGGCAAAGAGATCGGCGAAATCGATCATTTGATGATCGATAAGATCTCGGGCCATGCCCGTTACGCCGTAGTAAATTTTTGCGGTTTCATGTGCCTCCGCCCCGGCCACCATCCATTGCCATGGAACTCTCTAAAATACGACAAGGAACGTGAAGGCTACCTCGCGAACGTCACCGAGCAGCTCCTCGAGGCTGCTCCCGATTTCGGCGACGATAGCTGGATGGATCGGGACTGGGAGATGCGGGTGCATCGGCACTACGCGGCGCGCCCCTATTGGGAGGAAAGTGCGACGCTATAGGCACACCGTAAGCCGCTTCGGACCTAATTCAAGCAACGCGACGCTGGAAGTTGGCGGGGCCGCTGATGGGCGGGAGGCGCCACGCGGAGGCATGGCGGGGAGCGGAGCAACCGGCGACGACGAAGTTGAACGCATCCAGCGCCGGGCGGCGGGGACACATAGCGCTCATGACGACATCTTGTTGGTGCTTTGTCGTCGCGTGTCTGCTGTCGTGATCCGCGTCGACGACCGGCCTGGCCTTGGTCGTTTTACTGGCGGGATCGTCGAGAAACAGCACGACGTCGCGATGAAGCGTTTCCTGATTTCCCTTCAAGGCCAGAGCATAGTCGCCGCCCTGATCGACAATCTGCCCGGCGATGGCGCGCTGACAGTTGAGCGCGTCCGCGGTGACGATGGTCCCTTTCAACGCCAGCATTTCCTGCAGCTTCGGCACGGCGGTTATTTCGTTCGATTTCGCATCCGTGGCGATTTGCGCCAGCACCAGCCGCTGCTCGCAGCCCCAGGCGCAGGCCATAGGCAACGGCGATTTGCCGCTGGCCTTGCCGAACGAGCGGCGCAGAACCTTGCCGTCTATGGCCACGACGCCTTCGCATTGCTTGGAAAACCCCTGCATGAACCGCAAAAGCGCCGCCCGGAACTGCTCTGGATCGAGCATGCGAAAGAGCCGGCTGAACGTGTCATGACTGGGCACGCCGTTCTCAAGCTTGAGAAAGCCGCGCAAAAACGGCTCCTTTGAATTCGCGAACAGGCCAGCCCAAGGTCAAACTTTTTCCTCCGGAGCGATTTCCTAACGCCTCTTCCGCCATAGATATATAAACACCAGGGCTTGGAACGGTATCCGTCTCCGGCGGGGAGGTGAGTAAATATCATGGCTACGCAGTTAGTATTGGAAGTGAAAAATCTATTCAAGAAATCCTGGGGGCGGCTACTGGAAATTGTGTTGGATTTTGCCGTTGTCGCAACATTCACATTAGGAAGAGCGATGTTCTATATAGTAATTTTTGTACTTGCGATTGGTTGTAATATCGCAAATATGTATAAGGAAATTCACGATTGTGTGACGGGGACTCAGAGTATTGATGATTGGTGCCGGTGAGGTGTTGGTAGAGTTCAGAGATAAGCTTTTTCAAGAGTGTTCTGAGCTCGACTTTGCGCATTTTTGCTCTTGGATTTACCTGGAGACCCAGAAAATCGAGGCTTCGGCGACGATGCGCAGCGCCTCGTCGAGGGTGGTGGCCGTGCGGCCAAACGGGCCGAAGTGGACCCAGCGCTCCTTCCACAGCGACCAATAAAGGATGTCGAATAGCCCTTCATGCCCTTTGACCGGACGCAGCCGGGCGATCGGCGTTCCAGTCGCGACATGAAAGAGCGTGAAGCCGCGATTGCGCCGTTCCGCCGTCACCGGGCCGGCGTCGAAGCGGAAGGCTTCGACCGCGAAGATGATTTCGTCATCCGTCATCGCGCCATTGTGATGGATCGCCGGGCGGCTGTCTGCGCTTAAACCTTGGCCCGTCCTGATTCAAAATGCCGCTAGCGGTTGTTGTAAAACCTTAATGACAATTCGTCGCGAAGGGATTCCAACCTTGCGATGACCCAGCATCGCTCCTCTTCCCCCTCCGCCGCGGCAAAGGCCTTGCCGCCCCTCATCGCCACGCTGATGCAACCGTTCCGGGAGTTTTTCACCGCCCCGGTTTGGAGCCATCCGCTCATCCTGATCGCCGGCATGGTTCTTTCGCCGGGCAAGCGCGCCATAGACGACGCCGAGCGCGCCGATCGTCAGCGCCGGCCGGACTTCAAGACGATCGCCGACTTTCGCCGCGACAATGGGCCGGCGATCCGCGCGGCCTGCGCACAATTCGTCGTGCTGTGTCGCCAGCTCAATCTGTTCACCCGGTCTGTCGTGGCGGTCGACGGGAGCAAGTTCAAGGCCGTCAACACCGGCGACAAGAATTTCACGGTGGCCAAGGTCGCCAAGCGCATCGAGCAGGTGGAGGCCAGCATCGCGCGCTACCTGGCCGCGTTGGACCACGCCGACCGGCGGCACGACGACGTGTCCGAGGCGAAGACAACCCGCATCAAGGAGAAGATCGAAGGCCTGCGGCGGCAGATGCAATCCCTGAAGGCGGTGGAAAGGCAGGTCGAGGAAGCGCCCGACAAGCAGGTTTCCCTGACCGACCCCGACGCCCGATCGATGGCGACCAGCGGCAAGGGCACGGGCATTGTCGGCTATAATGTTCAGATCGCCGTCGACGCCGAGCACCATCTGATCGTCGCGCACGAGGTGACCAATGTCGGC
>DATBPZ010000041.1:0-5199 GCA_036561105.1 Methylocella sp.
GCTCAAGGTAAACCGGAGATAAAGCCAGATCGCTTGTTGGATGATTTCGGGAGGGAAGCGGTAACCGGCGTACCTGATTTTGGTCATCGTGGAGAATAAGCGCCAGAGGTCGAGCTCGGCAAGGCCCGAACGTGACATTGCCTCTCATCCACGTCACATACAATTCGAGTCATGCATCGTTTCGCCGTCTATTTTGCGGGAACGCTCTTGCTGTGGGTGATCTGGGCGATCCTTGGCGGCGAGCAAAGCCGTGACCACAGCAATTCCAAATTTCTTCTACATCGTCGGTTCTCCGTTTCTGTTCGAAAGGCCCGCTAAACACAGGTAGTCAAGGAAGGTTCCACGGCCGCGTCCATGCGTTTGCAACGCTCGGAGCTCAGATTGAGACGCCAGGATCGACGTTGGCGCAATTTTTCCTAATCATCGTTCGATGCGTTAAGCTCGATCGGAATCGAACAACTCGAAGGCTGCCACACTTCAGGCGTTGGGCGAGGAGTGATGATAAATCCTTCGCGTTCGAGAACTACGCGGACTCGCCTGGCAGTCTCGACTTCAATTCGATGAGTTGGCGTCGACGGACCGTTGATCTGTAGCCATATGGTTCGAATCGCGGCGGCGAGGATTTCGTCGATGTCGATCATCGAATTTCTCCCAAAATCTAACTGATTACGAAATCACCAATGCTGCTTAGGTTCGGGAAACCGAGTCGTTTCCTGTGTTCACCGACAATGAAACGATAAGTGCGGCGCCAGTTGTTGCAGCAATGGCGCAAACCGCCGGATAGAAACCAAGTGAGGCAGAAATCTCGATCCAGTGACTCCACATGTGAACGACGCCTGCGGCCATGAAAAGCGTGCATGAAATAAAAAGCCAAGATACCGCATCGCCCTGAGTCTTGAGAGTGTTCGCCTTTACGGCAGAGCGTCCACCACTTCGGGCCATGACGAAGTTTTCCGACATGCTGATCGTTCGAAATATCGGCTGCAACTTTCGGAAGGACTGATTGTTCCCATCAAGTCGCGCAATCTTGAATTGAGCTTACCTGTTCTTGGGATTGTAACTCGCACAATAGAGAAACATGCCGGTTATTCTCACACGGCTGCCTCAGCGTTCTCGCAGCGGTTGAGGTTGGGCCAGATACATCGGAGTGGAAAGCATGCATCACGGCCGATATGCTCGGTCGGCAGGCGGAACATGCCACGCCGATCTCGCCGCGCGGTATATCACTCACAATTGATTAAATATCCTCGACGCACGGTTACGCGGTTGCACACTACCTGATCGGCCACGGCTGCGACCGCATTCGTCAGTTCTCCGTCTCAACAGCCTCGCGGCCACATCAGCGTCGGCCAAAGTATTCCGCCGGGCCTCCTTGGCTGCGGCGCTGGTGGTGGTTGAACTTTCGGGCGCGCGCCATCGTTAGCAGCGGACGATGGGAGTTGTCAGTTTGGAACCTGTATCTCCGCCACGGATAAGCACTGGGATCGCTGGGTTGGATAATCTTTTGGCCGGCGGCTTGCCGCGGCGCGGCCTCTACCTCTTGGAAGGGGGACCCGGCACGGGAAAGACAACCTTTGCCTTGCAATTCCTTCTGGCGGGTGTCGCGGCCAAGGAGGGCGCGCTTTTGGTCGCGCTTTCCGAAACGGCGAGCGAGGTCCGAGAGTTTGCGCGAAACGCATGGTTGGTCCCTCGATGGGATTGACATTATGGATCTGAACGATCTGCGAGCGGTGGTAAGTGAGACCGGCCCGCAAACTGTTTTCCACCATGCGGAGGTTGAATTCACGAAACTGACGAATGTCATTGCAGAGCGGATCGAAAAAACGAAGGCTGCGCGGGTTGCAATCGATAGCCTGTCCGAGCTTCGGCACCTCGCCGAAGAGGAGTCTATCTATCGGCTTCAAATGGAAACGCTGAAGCCGATTTTCCTTGGGAACGATCGCGCATTATTAATGATCGATCAAGTGGTTCCAGGGACTATTCACACGCTTGCCCAGGGAGTCATCGGAATTAGCTATTCGGTGCCGGAATTCGGGCCCTACCGACGTCATTTGTCCATTCAAAAACTTCGGGGCGTGAAGTTCAACGAGGGCATCCAGGATTTTGAAATCGTCACGGGCGGGATTGTGATTTACCCAAGGTTGGTCGCCTCGGAGCATAGGCTCAGCGAGACTGCGGACCAGGTCTCGAGCGGTATAGCCGCATTCGATTCCATTCTAGGCGGAGGATTGGAGCGGGGGACCAGTACGATCTTCATGGGGCCGGCGGGGAGCGGAAAATCGATCCTCGCCACTCGTATCGCGCTCGCGGCTGCAGAACGCGGCGAAAAGGCGGCTGTTTACGCTTTTGAGGAGACTTTGGATACTTTGATAAACCGTTCGGCAGGACTTGGCATGGACTTGCAGACGCAGTTGGCGAATGGACATTTGACTCTTCGTTCGATCGATCCTTTGGAGCTGACGCCGGGAAAATTTGCAGACATAGTAAGGATGGCCGTCGACGATGGGGCAACCACGATCGTTATCGACAGCTTGACAGGCTTCATTATCTCCGTGGGAGTTGCGGAAGGTGTCGCGCTACAGATTCGGAATCTGCTTTCTTTTCTCGCGCAGCGAAACGTCACGACTTTGTTGGTTTCCGTCCAGCATGGTCTGTTTGGATCTACGGTCGAGCCAACCCTAGCGATGAGCTATCTCGCGGACGCGGTGATCCTGTTGCGTTATTATGAGCATCTTGGCGAAGTGAAACGGGCATTGTCCGTGTTCAAGAAGCGCCGCGGCGCGCACGAACGGACGATCCGAGACATTGAATTTTCTTCGAGGGGTATAGAAATCGGCCCGCCGCTTCGCCAGTTTCGAGGCATACTCACTGGAGCTCCAGAATTCCAACCCGAATTGGAGTGAGCCTAATGCCAAAGGAAAGCGCAGCAACAGGCAGTCGAGAGCGCTGCGCCCTCATCTTCACCTCCAGTCTCTGTGACGGTCTCGTAATCGCCGATGTCCTGGCCGACGCAGGTATTGAGTCGATAAATTACACCAGCGCCGCGGAACTCTTGAGCGAGGCTCGAGGTGGAGCCGGGATTATCATCATTGCCGAAGAGGCATTGGTTGGGGTGGCTCCAGAGCTGCTGGCAGAATTTTTTGCAGAGCAGCCGCCGTGGTCCGAAGTTCCGGTGGTCGTTCTGACGGCGCACGTCCGCTCCACGCCAAGCTGGAGGCAAAGCGTTGCGGATTTGCCCTTTGTGCAAAGCGCAATCTTCCTTGAGCGACCATTGTGGATGGAAACTCTGGTCCATTCAGCAAAAGTCGCGATGCGTAGCCGGGATCGGCAATATCAGCTTAGAGACCATCTGGTCGAACGCGAGGAGCTGCTTGCGCGTACCCACACCCTGTTTCGCGAATTGCAACACCGGGTAAAAAACAATCTCCAAGTAATTCAGAGCTTAGTGCGCTTATCGGCCAAGCGCGCTCCGGCGGACGTGGTCGCGTATTTCGACGAGGTGCAGCGTCAGATCTCGGCGATCGGTCAGGTTCATCATAAATTATACGCTGGAGACAATCTCGACCCCATCGATCTGTCCAACTATATCTCCGAGATTCTAGACCAGTTCATAACCAGCTTCGGGAGTCTCAACGAGCGGGTGCGAGTCAGGAAGCAACTCGAGCCTATATCAGTCGATGGGGATGCCGCGATTCCTATCGGGCTAATCGTCACGGAGCTCCTGACGAATGCCTTCAAGCACGCCTTTCCCGACACGCGCCACGGCGAGGTTTGCGTTGGTCTCGCATCCCGCTCAGGTTATGGCGAACTCACGATTATGGATGATGGCGTCGGTCTGGCAGAGGAGCGTGATGGCAATGGATTGCGCATCGTGAAGGCGTTCGTATCGCAAATCGAAGGTGATCTCGAATTGCTGAGTCGCGCGGGCACTCGGTGGACCCTTCGTTTTCCGCTAGCGATGGCGCAACGGCTCTCCGCATAGAGCGCGCGCGGGTTGGCAAGCTGGTTCCGAGCAGGCAATGAGTTCAATAGCGAGATTCAGTTTGACGTAGCTGCTGTCGTTTATGTAGCGGCTGTCATTTATAATGAACGCTTGTGGCGCATTCCGGAAATGCCGCGCGGAGCAAGTAAAAACTCAGCATCTTCCAGATCGTGTTCCGGTGATCCCCAAATCGCTTCGCCGCTTCCCTGCGGCTCAGCCCCTCAATCATCACCGCGCGTCTGATCTTGGCATAAAGTTCCACTGTGAACATCCTTCCAGCCCCTCAATGCCAATCAACGGCGTCAAGAAGCCTTACAAGGACCGGTACACTTTTGCCTCAAAGCGGCACTTCACAGCCGGTTCAGTGGTACACTTTGCCTCCGCGATTTATACTTCGGCTCGACAAGGGCAAGTTCGCGATCCAACCACCAACGGCACTACACTTCACTCCGGTTCGGCTGCAGAGCCTGGTCGAGGACGCGGCCGGCTGGTCCGACGTATGGACGGCCAGTGCCCGGTTGTTTTCCGACCATGCCGGCGCAGGGCCTTCGCCGAAAACGAGCTGCGTCGCATTGAAGTTCAACGGGCAGCGTTCGCACTGCGTTGCCTCTTCCGCCACCTGCGCCAATTCCGGTGCGTTGGAGCGTTCAACACCGCTTATCAATTCGCTGGATTTCGCATTCAAGGGAGGGCGGGGGAGTGGTTTCCATCGGCGCTACTTGCTTATCCCGCTCGACGTCCGGTTCATTTGGATCCAGGCAGAAACAACGCCGTTGATCCAGCGAAAATATTGGCTGTCACATTCCAAGGGGTCCTGCGCACCGTCCGTTGGCCTCCGCAGCCGGTCCCGGGCCTGTTCCGGGACCTGCCGATCGTCAGGCTGCGGTATTGCGCAGGTTGCGGACGCGATCGTGATTCGCCTTGACGCCTTGGTATTGCCGCTCGATGAGCGTTCTTACGTCAGCCGGCAAGTCTTTCTGGAGCGCTGCTTCATAAGCAGCCTTTGCGGCATCTTCGCCACGCTCGCACTCGACGAGCACCGCATGTTCGTTCATGCCGGTGATTGCGGACTTTAAATCAGTCCAGAAGCGATGCATCGAGCCGACTATGGAACCTCCCTGTGCGGGCTCACCGCCGAGACTGCGAACCTTGGCTTCCAGTTCCGCCGCGCCTTCGGCGCAACGCCGGGCCGCTGTCTCGAGGAGCGTCTTGAGATT
>DATBPZ010000042.1:0-31175 GCA_036561105.1 Methylocella sp.
CAAATGCGGCTCGATCCGTTGCCATTGGTCTTCACTCAGCCAAAACAAATTGCCTCGCATCTTCCCGCTCCAGAATCATCAAAGCAGGGAATCAGCAACCAATTCATACATCAAGACTTTTAATGAGTTCTAACCCTAATCGTTGCCCAGACATTTTCTCCGCGTACTGCCCCAACAGGGTTGACGTGGCTTGAGGTTCTCCTGCGCAACGGAATTGTCCGGCTTGATCCTGATCCAAATGGATTGGGTGATGACTCCTTCATTGTTCCCGAGGATGTGGTGAGAATCGCGTTTCAGCGCTTCCAGGATCACCTCGTCGTGCAGGCCTCCCTTTCCAGATCGAAAGATGCCACCGAACTGTTCGCTCAGAGTGGCCCTCTTGAATGGCTGGTCTCAAGCCCAAGACGTTATGCTTGGACGGGCCTCTTCGAAGCGCTATCCATTCAAGTCCCAGAGACCTTTGGCACAGAACTCGTTGACATCCTGCCCGATGGTGCTGACCGCTGGTGGAGGGAGGGGGGTATTCAAAAAGGCTTTGCGCAAAGTGTGCGGTGGCGAGCCATCACTTCGCAAGATGGGCGGTGTACTTTTACGGATCGCTCCCTAACGCTTCTCAACTCGCTTCAGATGAATGAGGAGGCGATCAGTTTGCTACTAGAGGTAGCCGCGGTTCCCGAGCATCCCTGGAACGCAGAGATGCTCCATCGCAATCTTTGGGGCTGGAAACTTAACAGGCGCGACATCCAATGGTCGCGGGTTATCGCGTCCGCAGCCGATGACGACAAACACCCGGTTCATCGGCTTATAAACTGGAGTATTGGTGGCAGGCTGGACCATGCAGGGCCCGAGTTGCTCAGGCTAGTCATGATCGTTCTAACCTGGCTTTGCTCAACCACGAGCCGCTTTATCCGTGATGCCGCAACACGAGGACTCTGTCGGCTTCTCGTAAAAGCACCCGACCTTCATCATGACTTGCTGGCTTTGTTTGCTGAGGTCGATGATCTCAATGTTTTGGAGCGACTGCTTGCCGCCTCATACGGGGCGGCGTGCCAGCTTGGACCTGATCCCGCGTTGGAGAAAATTGCGTCCTCCACGTTCAATCTTATCTTCGTCAAGAGCGGCCCCCCACGCCATTTGTTGGCCCGTGACTATGCTCTCGGGACTCTTGAGGTCGCGCGGTATCATGGCCGTCTGTCGCCTTCCGTAGTTTTGACGGAGGCTCGACCGCCGTTTCCTACGAAGGCGCTTCGTGCCCCATCCAAGGAAAGGTTGGAGAAATGTAAGGATAAAATCGGTGATCACAGCATCTTTTGGAGTTGTGGAGAGCACGGCGACTTCGGCCGCTATGAGATAGCGTCGGCGGTAAACGATTTTTCGGCCACGAAGCTAAGCGGACCCATCCCGCTCTCGGAGCGCAATCGTTTCGACCTCTTTACGAAAGAGGTTGTTGATATCGATCCCCAGCGTCAAGCTGCTTTCGAAGCGCTTGAGAAGGCGAGCCGGGAGGTATGGAGTGTTCGGGTTGACCAATCCTCAAACGGCTTTACAATTTTACAGCTTCGTTCTGAAAGGGCCTTGAAACTTGCCGCAAAAATCGAGGGCGACTTCATCGCCTTGTTGAACACATCCGAGCGCGAGCGCTATACGCGGGACGCTTATGATCGCTTGTTCACAAGCCGGGCTAACCGCGAACCTCACGCATTTGACGTGGGATGGGCTCAGCGCTGGGTAACAGCGCGTGCATATGGGCTCGGATGGACAAAGGAAAGGTTTGGAGACGACCGCACACCTCTGGATCACAGTCGGCAACGGACGAGTGTAGAGCGTGTTGGCAAGAAGTACCAGTGGATCGCCCTATATGAACTGCTCGCCTGGCTGAGTGATACGCATTGGATTAAGGGGGATTGGGGCCAGCTACCACGGCCCTATTCGTATCCGACAGATACGGCCTTCCAGCGGGACCTAGACCCGACGCTCGCAGAAAAAGCGGATCTTGAACCGTTGCCTAACGAAACTTGGCGGCTGGATTTTAATTTGCAGCCAACAGAGACCGATCAACTCACTGCCTGGGCAAATCAGAATGATCCTTGGCAGGCTGCTCAGCCTGCCATTTTCCGCGAGGGCGTCGGTCAACAGTTGATCACCCTCTATTCTTTCCAGCGCGCGGCCGAACGATTCTCCGACAAAGATTCCGAGCGCCGTGAAATTGGCCTTCGACGCGAGGGATTTCTTTTTGTTCGGTCGCTGATTGTTTCAAAAAAGGACCTGCAAGCGAGCTACGAGGCCTTGGTTGCGACCAAACCTCGGGACGGTCATTCGCTTGAAGCTAGCAAACTGACAGATGGGCCGTTCCTTGGTGAGTACCCCTGGCGAGAGACTTGGCCGGATCTCGGCTGGGATTTTCTAGATGGCCTTCCACAAGGCGTCAAAGGATTGAAACCGGTAGTGGAGTATTGGTGGGAGAGCCACCTTGATGCGTCGCGCCCGGAGGGAGTGAGCTTCTATTTGCCTGCCCCAGAGCTAATTCGCCTCATGGGTCTTAAACCACCCTCCGCCCGTTCTCCTCATGTCATAAAGGACAACTCAGGCCGCAACGTGATTGTTCATCATACCGGCGACGAAGAGTCGTTTTCAGTGTCGATCCGAAAAGATGCCTTTGAGCAATTCCTTTTTGAACAGGAACTGGGTTGTTTGTGGTTTGTCTTCGGCGAGCGAAGTGCCTGGCCAACCGGGGGGCATGAAGAATCTACCCGGCGGTGGTTTGGAAACCTTGTTTGTTTCGACGGCTCTAAAACGCAAAGCACTGACTGGGAAGCACCTCGGTGATGCAGTTCGGCAAAAGCCACTGACCCGATATAATTCCTACTGGTAGCGATCTGCCTAAAAGGGAAAAGTCGGCAGGTGCGTTCAGCTGACGTTATCGAATGACTGCTTTTCGTTGGCACTCGTCCCAAAGTAGCCCTTCTCCTTTCGGCCCGAATCAGCCGCTCAAGTGACTAGGTCCGCTGGCTCCTTATCTACAGGCCGGCCCTTGCCATGCCGGGCGCTTGCTATAATGTGCCGCCACGAACGGTTTCCGGCCGGCCGCCGCCCCGAATCACCCACACCCAGAGCTTAAATCATGTCTGGCGCGCAGGCGACGAATTTGGACCTTAGCGCCCGGCAAAGGCGCGTTCTGTTCCGCTCCTGGCATCGCGGTATGCGGGAGGTCGATCTTTTGCTTGGCCGTTTCGCCAATGCCGAGATCGGCAATCTTTCGGATGATGAACTTGACGCCTATGAAGTCTTGCTCGAAGCCATCGACCGCGACATTTTTGCCTGGCTGACCGGCGAGGAGGAACCTCCGAGCGCTTACGATACGCCGGTCTTGCAAAAAATCCGGGATTTCCATAGCCATGCGGGTCCCGTCTATATGTGACCCTGGATATGTGATTCTGCGGCCGCCCCCGGCGCTTCACAAAGCTTTCGAGTTGACCCTATCGTGATTGATCTTAAACGCGTCGCGGCCGAGCTTGCCAAAGGCGGCTCGCTGACACTGTCTTCCGTGGCCGATGGTTTTGACGCCTTTTGCGCCGCCGATTTGACCCGCTCGCTCGCGCGGGCGGCGGAAAGCCGTGCCGTCGTGCTTGTCCATGTCGCGCGCGACAGCCAGCGCGCACGGGCGTTTGGCGAGGCGATTGGCTTTGCGGCGCCTGATATTGAGCTGTTGGATTTTCCGTCGTGGGATTGCCAGCCCTATGACCGGGTGTCGCCCAATGCCGCCATTTCGGCGCGGCGGATTCTTGTCCTCTCGCGGCTGGCCAAATCGCGCACGTCGCTGGAACGGCCACGCATCCTTTCCACAACCGTCAACGCTTTGCTGCAAAAAGTGCCGCCGCTCGCGACGATCACCGGCGACACGTTTTCGGCGGCGCCGGGCAATATCGTCGATATGGATGCGCTGGTGCAATGGCTGGAGTCCAATGGCTTCGCGCGGGCCTCGAGCGTGCGCGATACCGGCGAATATGCGGTGCGCGGCGGCATCCTCGATCTGTTCGCGCCCGGCATGCCGCAGCCGGTACGGCTTGATTTTTTCGGCGACACGCTTGAATCGATCCGCGCTTTCGATCCCGAAACGCAGCGCACGACCGGCCAGCTTCGCGCCCTCGATCTCGTGCCGATGAGCGAAGTCCAACTCAGGACCGCGACGATCCGCCGTTTCCGGCAAGCCTATGTGACGCATTTCGGCGCGCAGACACGCGGCGATGTGCTCTATGAAGCTGTCAGCGAAGGCCGCCGCCCGCAAGGTGTCGAACATTGGCTGCCGCTGTTTTACGAAAAGCTCGATACGCTGTTCGAATATTGCGCCGGTGCCCCGCTGATTTTCGATCCGCTCGCCAGCGAGGCAGCGAGCGAGCGGCTGGCGCAGATCGAGGATTATTACGGCGCCCGCAAAAGCGCGCATGACGCCGATCCAAGCCACTCGACCTATAAGCCGCTGCCGCCGGGCGCGCTTTATCTCACAACGGCCGAATGGAAGGCGCGCCGCGATGCCGCTAGCCGCATCGCGGTGACGCCCTTTGCGCAGCCTGAAGGCGCGAAAGGCCTCATCATCGATTGCGGTTCAAAGCCCGGCCGTGGCTTTGCCGCTGAGCGCGCCGATCCCGCCGCCAATGTGTTTTCGGCGGCCATCAACCATATCCGGGCTCTGCAAGCCAACGGCAAACGGGCGATCCTCGCCGCCTGGTCGGATGGGTCGCGTGAGCGGCTTGGGCATGTGCTCACCGACCACGGACTTGCGGGCGCGGCGCCCATCTCGTCGCTCGCGCAAGCCTTGGCGCTTCCGCAAAGCACGCTCGCTTTGGCGGTGATCGGCATCGAGCAAGGGTTTGAGGCGCAAAATCTCGCGGTCGTCGCCGAGCAGGATATTTTGGGCGACCGGCTGCTCGGGGGACGCCGCAAGGCGGCGCGCCGCGCTCAGGATTTCTTGAGCGAAGTCAGCGCGCTCGCGGCGGGCGATATCGTCGTCCATATCGATCACGGAATTGGCCGTTTCGCCGGACTGAAGGCGATCGAGGCAGATGGCGCCCCGCATGATTGCTTGGAGCTGCATTATGCCGATGGCGACAAACTGTTTCTGCCGGTCGAAAATCTCGAGCTTTTGTCGCGCTATGGCTCGGAAGATACCGCCGTCGAACTCGACAAACTCGGCGGCGTCGCCTGGCAGAAGCGCAAGGCGAAAATGCGCAAGCGCATTCTCGAAATGGCGGCCGGGCTCATCAAAATCGCCGCCGCGCGGCAAGTCAAAGCCGCGCCGAAACTGGTGCCGCCGGACGGTCTTTACGCCGAATTTTGCGCGGGCTTTCCTTATGACGAGACCGATGACCAGCAAGCTGCAATCGACGCCGTGCTGGAAGATATGGCGTCCGGACGGCCGATGGACCGGCTAGTCTGCGGCGATGTCGGCTTCGGCAAGACTGAGGTTGCGCTGCGCGCGGCCTTCGCCGCTTCGATCGAAGGCAAGCAAGTGGCAGTGGTCGTGCCGACGACGCTTCTCGCCCGCCAACATCATAAGAATTTCGCCGCGCGCTTCGCGCATCTGCCGGTCAAAGTCGCGCAAATGTCGCGGATGGTTGCCGCCGCCGATCTCAAGGCCGCCAAGCTCGGTGCCGCATCCGGCGAGATCGATATTGTCATTGGCACTCATGCGGTGCTTGGCAAAGGCGCGACTTTTAAAGATCTCGGTCTTGTCGTCATTGACGAGGAGCAGCATTTCGGCGTCAAGCATAAGGAGCGCTTGAAGGAGCTGCGCGCCGAAGTGCATGTTTTGACCCTATCGGCAACGCCCATCCCGCGCACCCTGCAACTCGCTCTGACGGGGGTTCGCGAGCTTTCGATCATCGCGACGCCGCCCGTTGACCGCCTGGCGGTGCGCACCTCGATCTCGCCATTCGACGATATGCTGGTCCGCGAGGCGCTGCTGCGCGAACGCTATCGTGGCGGCCAGAGCTTTTATGTCTGTCCGCGCATCGACGATATCGAAGAGGCGAGCGCCTTCTTGCGGCAGAAAGTTCCTGAAGTCCGGTTCGTCGTCGCGCACGGCCAGTTGGCGGCGACCGAACTCGAGGCGAGGATGGCGGCCTTTTACGACGGCCAATATGATGTGCTGCTATCGACCGCAATCGTTGAATCCGGTCTCGATATTCCGACCGCCAATACACTCATCGTGCATCGCGCCGATATGTTCGGGCTCGGCCAGCTCTATCAATTGCGCGGCCGTGTCGGGCGCTCAAAAGTCCGCGCCTATGCGCTCTTCACGGTGCCCGCCAACCGCAGCATGACGCCGCAAGCCGAACGGCGGCTGAAAGTCCTGCAGTCTCTCGACACGCTCGGCGCTGGCTTTGAACTGGCGAGCCACGACCTCGATATTCGCGGCGCTGGTAACCTGCTAGGCGAT
The DNA here is from genome assembly GCA_036561105.1 of Methylocella sp. Classification (GTDB taxonomy): domain Bacteria; phylum Pseudomonadota; class Alphaproteobacteria; order Rhizobiales; family Beijerinckiaceae; genus Methylocapsa. Next base: position 6,437 of record DATBPZ010000042.1, read on the forward strand.
GAACAGTCCGGCCATATCAAGGAGATTGGCTATGAACTGTATCAAGACATGTTGCGCGAGGCCGTCGAAGCGTTGAAGGCGGGCATTGAGGAACCGGCCGAGGAGGCCTGGTCTCCCTCGATCACGCTGGGCATGCCGGTCACGATTCCCGAGGACTATGTCAGCGATCTGCATTTGCGCCTCAGCCTCTACCGCCGGCTCTCGGCACTGCAGACGGATGAAGAAATCGAGAGTTTCGCGGCGGAGATGATCGACCGTTTCGGGCCGCTACCGGGCGAAGTGGAGCAGTTGATGCAATTGGTCGCGATCAAGGCTCTTTGCCGCCGGGCGCATATCGAGAAAGTCGAGGCGGGACCGAAGGGCGTCATCGTTGCGTTCCGCGACAATGCCTTCGCCAATCCGCCAGGTTTGGTGCGCTTTATCGCCGAACAAGGCTCCTTCGCGAAGGTGCGTCCAGACATGAAAGTCGTGTTTATCCGCGAGTTCGAGACGGCTGCGGAGAAGCTTGAAGGGACGAAGCAAATCTTGCGCACGCTTGCCGCCATCGCGGTGAAAAAGGCGGCGTGACAGGGAGACCCTCAACAATCGGCGCTTCCATGCTATATAAGCATCATCGACCGTGGCTGGAGCCGCGCATATTTTGGAGAAGCTTATGGCCAACCCGCAATTCGCCGTCTTGTCGCTGACGGAAGCCGCCGCCGAGCGCGCGCGCAAACTCATCGAGACGGCGGGGCGGCCGGTCGCGGGGCTGCGAGTCGGCGTCAAGAAGGGTGGCTGCGCTGGTATGAGCTACACAATGGATCTCGCCGAGGAAGTCCAGGCTGCCGATCAAGTCATCGAGGACCAAGGCGTAAAAATCCTGATCGCGCCGCAGGACCTGATGTTTTTGCTCGGCACCAAGCTGGATTTCGAGACGACGCCTTTGCAGGCGAGCTTTACCTTTCGAAATCCCAACCAGACGGGCGCTTGCGGCTGCGGCGAATCGGTTTCGATTACCCCGGCGGGAGAGGCCCAGGGGGAGGCGGTTTGAGCCCTCGCCTAACCCGTTCGGGTGGTTTTGCCGGGTTCGGTCTTTGCCATCGGCGTTTTCAAGGGCTTAACCGTGGTGGGGCGCAACAGAAACATGGGAATATGATCGCCCATGCCGAGCACCGGTGGACCGTCTTCTTTTTCATGATATGGGCGCGGCGGGGCGGCGCGTTTTTGGTCTGCTTCTCCGGCTGGGGGAAGATCAGCGTCCCGCCGGCGGGATGGGTGATGTGGCTTAGCGGCGGGTGCTTCGCTGTCTGACGGCCTCGAAGAACTCTGGCGACCCCGCGCGTCGCCGCCACCCGAGCCTGTCCGCCGCGATCTCTGGGGGCGTTCGCCCCGCCGTGTTTCTTGGCGTGCCTCTTGGCGAGGCTCCTCGCCGGGAACGTTGGCGAGGCTTTCGCCGTCGAGCCAATCGATCTTGCGGGCGATCAGCCGTTCGATTTCGGCGACGTATTTTTGATCGGCGGGGGTGACGATGGAAAGCGCGACACCGGTTTTGCCAGCGCGGCCGGTGCGGCCAATCCGGTGGACGTAATCCTCGGCGTGGCTCGGGACGTCGAAGTTGAACACATGGCTGACGTCTGGAATATCGAGCCCGCGCGCCGCGACGTCCGAGCAAACGATGAGTTCGACACCGCCGCTCTTGAACGCATCGAGCGAGGCCGTTCTGGCGCGCTGATCCATGTCCCCGTGCAGGACACCGGCATTGAACCCATGTTTCTGCAGCGATTTATGGAGGATCGCCACGTCCCGCTTACGGTTGCAGAAAATGATCGCATTTTTGAAATCGGCGGCACCACGAATGAGGCGGCGCAAGGTCTCCCGCTTGGCGGAACCGCTTTCCGATGCCACCAAGCCTTGCGATATGGTGATGGCCGTCGAAGCGGCGCGAGCCACTTCGATGCGCACCGGATTGTGCAGGAAAGCCTCGGTCAGTCTGGTGATCTCCGGCGGCATGGTGGCGGAGAAAAACAGGGTCTGGCGGGTGAAAGGCACCAGCTTGCAGATGCGCTCGATATCCGGGATGAACCCCATGTCGAGCATCCGGTCGGCTTCATCGATGACGAGAATTTCGATTGCGGTCAGGAGCAGCTTGCCGCGTTCGGCAAAATCCAAAAGGCGGCCGGGCGTCGCGATTAAGACGTCGGCGCCCCGCATGATCTTGGTTTCCTGGTCGCCGAAGGAAACGCCGCCAATGAGCAATGCAACGTTGAGCTTATGGTTAATCCCGTAGCGCGCGAAACTTTCCTCGACTTGCGCCGCAAGTTCGCGGGTCGGCTCCAGGATCAAGGTGCGCGGCATCCTCGCTCTGGCGCGGCCTTTCTCCAGGCGCGACAGCATGGGAAGGGTGAAGGCCGCCGTTTTGCCGGTGCCGGTTTGGGCAATCCCCAGCACGTCGCGTCCGGCGAGGACCTGCGGAATCGCTTCCGCCTGAATGGGGGTCGGTGTGAGATAGCCAGAGGCCTCGACGGCCTGGAGAACTTTCTCGCTGAGACCGAGCTTGTTAAATGTCATTCCGTTCCCAAAATGGGCCATTAGCGAACCGGCGCAGCATTAGGCCGGTGCCGGCCGCGGGGCGACAAAGGGCGAGGTTTCGCCTTGCAACTGGAAAATCCGCGAAATCCGGAACTTTCGCGCGAACGAACATCGCGGCACGAAGTTCAACTGGCCGGATCGAACGGGTTCTGAACAGGACCGCTGAAAACAGGCGGACAATGATTCAGGCGATGGGCTATTCCCCTATCGCGTATTTTCTCTTAACGCAACGAACTTATCAGATTCCTATTCGGGGCAGGCAAAAATTGCGTGTTCATGCGATGAATTGCCGCGCTATAGGAGACCATCAGCTTCAGTTGGTGGCCAACCGGTGGTTTGATCCCGCGGGTGGGGCCGCCAATTTCATAAGTCCGAAAATCGTCCCTAGCGTCCCGAGATAAACAACGAGCTGAAGTTGCGTCGGCCTCCCGGTATAACCAAGAAGCGTATGCAGGACACGGCCAGCAATACTATTGTCGGCCAGCCACGCGGACGAATTCCAGACGACCCCTCCAAGCGCCGTGGCAATATCAGCTTGCTCCAGAAAAGCAACGCTTTGCGCCGCCATCCCCGCTGCCATGAAAGCAATCAAAATCCCCGTCACCCGAAACAAATGCCGCGGCGGGATGATCGCAAGCCCGCCATACGCCAGCGCACTGATCCCGGCACCGAGCAACAGACCTAGGACGCCGCCGAGCAAAAGACTCAATCCCGATTCATTGCTCGAAATGACGACCCCGTAAAGAAACAGAACGACTTCCGACCCCTCGCGGAGAACGGCCAAGGCGACAACAGCAGCAAGCGCGCCGAGGGACCGTGCCCCACTCGTGACTTCGCGGCCCAAACGGCGCAGATCTTCGCTCATCTGACGGCCATGCCGCGCCATCCAGATGTTGTGCCAGGCAAGCATGACCACGGCTATGCCGAGCACCAGGGCATTGAAGACCTCCTGACCAACCCCCTCAAGCGCGTTCGACAACGCACCCGCGAAACTCGCGACGAGGACCGCCCCGAGGATCCCAGCGGCAATGCCTCCCCCGATATAAACTGTTCTTTGGGGCACGCCCTTTGTAACGGCGAGCACGATCCCAATGATCAAGCCAGCCTCGATCGCCTCACGCAGGACAATGATCAGGGCGCCCGCCACGCAAAAACCTCCATGCCACCGGACCGCTTCCGGGATTGGCTCAGCCGCCAAGCTTGGCCGACGCTTGCTTCAGCGCGGCGTGCGCGAGGCGGCAGCCTGTGGGTGGCAAATCAAGCTCATCTTCGCAAGGCACTACATCACAATAGCGCGCCGATCAATTCATTTACTGTTTGTTAGAACCGTTAAAAACTATAATTTCGCCAGCTTAACTTGCGCCATTATTCTGCGCGGCTCAATTTTACGCTGGCCATCTTGTTATCCTGCATTTTGCTGGAATTATGCACTTGCTCTTTACTGTATGAAAGATGGTAGAAAGCTCATTGGCTCGGTCGTACCAAGTGATGAAAACCATACGCGTCAAGCGGATCTATGACCCGCCCGATCCTTCGGACGGCACGCGAATTTTGGTGGATCGGCTTTGGCCGCGAGGTATTGCGCGGGACAAGGCGCACCTCGATGCGTGGCTCAAAGATGCCGCGCCAAGCGATGCTTTACGGCGCTGGTATTCGCATGCCCCCGAAAAATGGTCCGAATTCTGTTCCCGGTATCTCGTCGAATTGCAGCAAAGTCCAGCCGTCGCGGAGCTGCGAGAGCATATCGACAAAGCTAAGACCGTAACTTTGCTTTTCGCGGCAAAGGATGAAACGCGCAACAATGCCGTTGTTCTGCGCACGTTCCTGGAGGGCGGCACAGCGGGAAAAAGGGGCTAACTTCTTTCCCGCAAAGCGGCCCAGAACCGGCGCCGGTCCGAGCGGCGCAAGACATCGAACGGGATCGTGCGATCGATCTTTTCCGCGTCGAGCACCCGCACGAGATCATCCGCCCCGGTGATCGGAACGCCCTCAACGGCAAGCAAAATATCACCGGTGAGGAGGCCCGCGTGATCGGCCGGACTTTCCGCCTCGACCGCGCTCACCACCGCTCCCATTTTTTGCGAAAGGCCAAGCCGCAGCGCGATCCGGCGCGGCAGCGGAACCGTCCCAGCGCCAATGCCAAGGTACGCGCGGCGGACCCTGCCATGCGCCACGAGCTGCCCGAGCACGAAACTTGCCGTGTTGGCGGCGACCGCGAAACAAATGCCTTGCGCGCCCGAGATGATCGCGGTGTTGATGCCAATGACGTCGCCTTGTGTGGAGACGAGCGGGCCGCCGGAATTTCCCGGATTGAGCGCGGCATCGGTTTGAATGACGTCCTCGATCAAGCGGCCGTTTTTTGAGCGCAAGGAGCGCCCGAGCGCCGAAATGACCCCGGCCGTCACGCTGGCGTCGAAGCCCAGGGGATTGCCGATCGCGATCGCGATTTCCCCAGGCTTCAGCTTTTTCGAATTGCCGAGCCTTGCCGCGGGCAGCGTCGCGTTTTCATCAATGCGCACTAGGGCAAGATCGGTATCAGGATCATCACCCAGCACGCGGGCTGAAAACATCCGTCCGTCCAGCACCGTGACATCGGCGCGTTTGGCACCCTGCACTACATGGCTGTTGGTGAGAATGAGCCCGTCCGGGGACAGGATCACGCCGGACCCCGAGCCGCCGCGTCCACGCCCGCCATGCCGGATATCGAGCCGCGCAACGCTGGGCGAGACCTGTTCGACGGCATTTGTCACCGCCCTCGAGTACGCGTCGAGAAGCGCGGCACCGCCGTTCGCGGGGTCGTCAACCGCCTCATCGCGTGGGCCGCCCGTGGTTCCGGGGGCGTCCAAGCCCTCTGGTGCCACGTCATCCACGAGTGAAAGGAATGACTCGCCCGGTCCAAAACGATTTGCGTCCATGCCGGATATATGGGACCGGCCGCAGGGTATTTAAGGGCCGAGCGGAAGCGACGCGACCGGGATGGAAAAAAGCCGAACCCGCGCCTCGGCGGGTTCAGCATACTCACCTAATCGCCAGCCTTACCAACAACGCCTAACCCAATGGCCGCCGTATGGCCCATTTACCCAAAAACGCCGGCATCCGCCACCCCAACCGCCGCCATGCCAGCCACCCCCATGCCAACCACCGCCGTGCCATCCACCACCATGCCAGCCGCCATGATGCCAGCCACCGTGATGCCCCCCGTGCCAGCCCCCGTGATGCCCGCCATGGTGCCAGCCTCCGTGATGCCCCCCATGGTGGCCGCCGTGATGGCCGCCGTGGTGACCTCCGCGAGCCAAGGCTTCGGTAGAGATGGATACCGCCGCTCCGAGGAGCGCGGCGGCACAAAAGATCGAGAATTTCCGCATGAAAAAAATCTCCCTAAACCTGGCGTTATGATTCGCCAGTCAGCCAGGATGGCGATGTAAAAAAAGCATATTTCTTTGACTCCGGCAATCAGCTGAGGACTGACGGCAGAGTGTTGACCTAACCGCTCAGTTTCCCCGGCTGGCTGATGATTTGACGAGCAAAATATTGTCGAGAAACTGACGGGCGCTTTTCGCCCAAGTGAAGGTCAGCGCATGCGCCCGAGCTTTCTCGCGCGGAATGTCGAGCGCGGCAATGCAAGCGGCTCGCAAATCCATGTCGAGAACACCGGCGCCACTCGTGCCTATCACATCGAGCGGACCTGGCACCGGCAGTGCCGCCACCGGCAAACCACAGGCAAGGGCTTCGATGAGAACCATGCCAAATGTATCGGTGCGGCTCGGAAACACGAAGACATCCGCCGAGGCATAGCGGACCGCGAGCGCCTCGCTCGCCAGCGTGCCGATGAAATGCGCATTTGGATAGCGTGCCTGCAAGGCGCGGCGCGAGGGGCCGTCACCGGCGACGACTTTCGAGCCCGGCAAGTCAAGATCAAGGAAAGCCTCGACATTTTTTTCCGGTGCGAGGCGCCCGGCGTAAAGAAAAATTGGCCGCGGCAGATCGAATGCTGCCGCCTTTGCCGGAGTAAATTGCCGGTGGTCGACACCACGCGACCAATGCATCAAACGTTGAAACCCATGCCTGCCCAGGTCATCGGCCAGCGATGGGGTGGAGACCATCACACCGGAGCCGGCGTTGTGAAACCGCCGCAGCAAGGCATAGGTAATGGCTTCCGGAATTTTGGTCCGTGCCGCAATATATTCAGGAAAGCGCGTGTGAAAACTCGTGGTGAAAAGCCGTTTTGCGCGCAAGCAATAACCGCGTGTGGCAAAGCCGACAGGGCCTTCTGTTGCGATATGAAAATGATCAATCGCGGCGCCCTCAAGCCGTTTAGCCACCAACTTTCGGGTGGCCAGCGCAAGCCTGATTTCGCCGTAAGTTGGCAGTGGAACCGTGGCAAACCCCTGCGGGGTTAAAAACTCGATTTCCGCACCCAACTCGCGCAAAGCCCGGGCGACTGACTCGAGCGAGCGGACAACGCCGTTGACTTGCGGCGCCCACGCGTCCGTCGCGACCAGAATCCGCATTAGGCCGCCGCCCTGGTGGCGCTCCGGTTCTTCTGGGCATTTGCCGCAAGGCTTCGCTCGTCGGCCGTCGTATCCCAATGCAGGATTTCGAGTCTGCCATCGAAATGTTCGGCGACCGCAGTGCAGGATTCGACGAAATCGCCGATATTGACATAAGTGATCCCATTGATGTCGCGGATCACCGCATGATGAATATGGCCGCACACGACACCATCCGCGTGATGACGGCGCGCCGCTTCCGCCAAGGCGACCTCGAAGGCACCAATGAAGTTCACCGCGTTCTTCACCTTGAGTTTGGCCCAAGCCGAAAGTGACCAGTAAGTAAAGCCAAGCTTTCGGCGGATTTTATTGAGCCACAGGTTCGACCACAGTGCGAATGTATAGGCGCCGTCGCCAAGAAAGGCGAGCCAGCGCGCATGCTTCACCACGATGTCGAATTGATCGCCATGGACGATGAGCAGGCGTCTTTTATCGGCAGTCGTGTGATACGCGTGGTCAGCGACTTCGACACCACCAAAAAAAGCGCCTATATACTGGCGCGCAAATTCGTCGTGATTGCCAGGAACGTAGATCATCCTTGTGCCCTTGCGCACCTTGCGCAAGAGCTTTTGGACGACATCATTGTGAGCCTGCGGCCAATACCAACCGCCTTTAAGACGCCAGCCATCAATCATATCCCCTACGAGATAGACCGTTCCGGCATCGTTATGTTTCAGAAAATCGAGCAGAAGCTCGGCTTGACAGCCGCGCGTGCCAAGGTGAACGTCCGATAGAAAAAGCGTGCGGTAAAGGGTCGGTTCTGGTTCCAGTTCTTCACTCACTGGCATAGCCTGGGTTCCCTCAAGTCGCTGGAAGACAAATCAGATTCTTATGGCGGTTGGATGACACCTGTCTCTCTATCCTGCGGCAACCACGGCGATTCCGGCCATGTGGGCGGAAGCTACGACAATTGTTCGATATTTCCACCGGATCGGCTAGATTACCGGCCCCAGGACCATAGATAGCGAGCTGAAAAACATGGGTGTCGAAGGGCGTGACAAGGTCAAGACAATGGAGGTTGGCGCCGCCGCCCTCTCGAACCAGCTCGGAAAAACGGTGCAGCGGCTCCGCAAGGCCTATAATCTTTCGCTGGCCGACCTGTCCGAGCAATCGGGCGTCGCCAAATCCATCATCAGCCAAATCGAGCGCAACGAGACCAATCCGACGCTCGCCACCATCTGGCGTCTCTCACAAGCTCTCGATGTCTCGATCGAACGGGTGCTACAGGCGGCCGACGACGGACCTTTCTTGGAAAAATCCTCGCGCGGCGACACCCCCCTGCTTGTCTCGCAGGACGGCAAATGCCGCCTCGCCATCATTGGCTGGATCAAAACGGTCGAGTGGCTGCAATGGTATGATTTTTCGGCGGAGCCGGGCGGCCTACTGGAGTCTGACGCACATCAGCGTGGCTCCGTCGAATGCTTGTCGGTCAACACGGGAGAGCTTGAGATCGAGGTAGGCGGAGCAATCGAGCACGCCAAGGCCGGCGAAACCTTACGCTATCGCTGCGACCGCCCGCACGCGATCCGCAATATGTCGCAAAAAACAGCTTCCGCGACCATGGTCTGTATTTTGAAAGCAGCGGCGATGGAATAGCGCGCCGCTTCCGGTTGCGCGGTGAATCCGTGGATCAAAGTCCCGAAAGCTTCGGTTTTTCCGGCAGATTGTGTTTCCCCGGAGACGCGACTTGGGGTGCCGCGGACGGAGGGGGGTTTTGGTTTGCTGCTTGGTCCGGCTGGCGTGGAACAAAACTCGCCGCGGCTGCATTGGCGCTCGCAACTTCGGAACTCGTGAGACGCGCGCCGACTTCGTCACGTTTTTTCGCGGCATCGGGATCGCCAGCCGCCGCGACGATCGAGAACCAGACGTAAGATTTGACGAGGTCTTTCGGCAACCCCAGTCCGCGTGCGAGCAGGACGGCCATATTATATTGGCTGTCGCGAACGCCATATTCAGCTGCCTTGCCAAACCACAGCGCCGCGCTCATGTAATTCGGCTTGCCATCGGGGCTCTCCACGGCGAGGACGCCGAGATTGTGCATGGCACGTGTGTTGCCCTTTTCCGCGGCACGTTGATACAGACTTTTGGCGCGTTGCTTGTCCTGCGCGACGCCAAGACCCCGTTCATAAAGTGACGCGAGCCGGTATTCCGCAACCGCGAGACCTTGCTCCGCCGCCGTGCCATACCATAGCGCGGCCATTTCATAGTTCCGCTCAGACGTGCTGCCTTCCGCGAACCGAGTCGCGAGTTCAAGTTGTGCCGCCGCATCCCCTGATTTGGCGTCCTCGGCAAGGTCTCTCGCGGCCGCTCGCGCCGGCAGCGATCTGGCGGGAGCGAGAGGGGCCTCTTGCAAGACGGTGCCGAGAGGAAAGATGGCCGCTGGGCGCGACCTCGCGGAGATATACGCCCCATTGCTCTGGGCAAGACGATCGGCCACGATCGCGTCGCTCCCGGCGATAGGGAAGCTTGGCGCCGAAATACTAGGGGCCGTGTGATCTCCAGAGTGCCCATTTTCTTGAGCGGGAACGGCATTTTCGACCAGGACAAGAGGGTGCGGCGCGAGAGGATCAAGCTCCACAACGACAGTCGCCTCCGCCTTTGAAACCGAGGCGCGCGGCCGGCTTGACGGCGGAGGGCTTGCCGGCGCGTCTTGCGGGATCGTTTGAGGCGTTGGCATCGTGCCGGCGGTCGCTTTGCTCGCATCCCAGCCTGCTCCGCGCTCAAACTTCTTCAGAAGCTCCGGAACAAAATCGTGGAATCGGGGATGGACCAGCGTTGCCACGCCACCGCCGAGCGCCGCGAGCACGAGAACGCTCCAAAATACAAGCTGCCGGTTAGAGAGGAGCAAGCCTCCGCGAACCGGCACTGCGCCGGGCACACTCGCGCCGCCGTTTTCGATTCTGGAAGACGCGATGTTCGAGGTAGCAGCCGCGCTTTCCAGCTGCGCGGCTCGCGCCGCACGGCGGGCAGCGGCGATGAAGTCCGTGCGGCCTGAAGCATCCTCGCGATCGTAGGAATTTTTTGGTGCCCCGTTACTCTGGCCGCTCGCCTCGCCATCACCGCCTCGGCTAGGAAAACCAAGACCAGGTTCAATGAGGAAATGACCTGCGTCTCCGTCACCATGCGAGGCAGCGGAGGCGGCCTCACTCGCGAAGGACGCCGGGGCGGCTTGCGGGAGCGCCGAAGCAAACGCCCCTCCCCCTTTCAAAATCATCTTTTCCTGCATAGCCTTTTCACCCGCCCCCGCGCGGATCACGCGTGCCGCCAGCGAGCCGTCCTGGCCATGCTGGGAAAGCGAGGTAAGGATTGGCGCGAAAGGATCCGTGGACGCGGCAACGAGCATCGAATTGGCGAAGCCCTGCCCGTCCCTCACTGCCTTTGTTAGGTGATCCAAGGAGTGCTGAATATCCGTTAGGGTCGCCTGAACCCGCTGCCAAGCGTTTTCATGGATGGCTCCCAAATTGGTGATCTCTTCCAGAACGGCTTGCGTCGTGTCCCCGTAGGCCGCCGTTCCCGCCGTAGCGGCGCCGGACAAGCCGCTTGCAATTTTGCGCGTTTCATCGAGCTGCACCGAAAGGCCGCTGATCGCCCGTTCCAGCTCCTCAAGCGAAGCAAAGCCTTCGCCGGCATGGTCGAGACGCCCGGCGAGCTTAGCGACTTCCCCTTCTAGGGACAGGCATGGTCGCCGGCTTTGATCGGCATCGCAAGCTTGCTCAAACTTCTTGCCGGCGATCAGGTCCTTGAGGGTCTTTGTCTCATTCGCCGCGCTGGACAACCCGGCCTCGAGCCGTACCGCGAGTTTCAGGTGCGAGGCTTCGATGCGCTGGCCGAGTGCAACAAAGACCGCGCGATCGATTCCATCCGCCGGAAACCTGTCCGGGAATTCGTCCGGTACACCCCGCCTCTTGGCCAAGCGGCACTCCGGCCCAACAAGACTCAGAGAAAACGAGTCCTGAACCTTCTGACTGAGATGGCCAGATTGTTCAAACGAACCGCCCTTGCCCGACATGACGCCAGGCGCGGCCGCACCGGCGGCATCGAAACCAGGGCGACCGGCTGCTCCCCGCCAAGCCTGCAACTCGGCCTCCAGCTTGGCCAACTCAGCCTTCAGCCTCCCTTCGTTTTCGCCGGCTCCATTGTGGACTGTCGCCTCCAATTGATCTAGGTGCCGGACCAAATTCTTCCGGCCTTGATGATTGGCGTCCTGCGCCGTCAACGAAAGCATTTCCGCAATGGCCGAGAAAATCCCTGCGATCTCTTGCCAGCCTCCGGCCGGACCAGCATCGAGGCCTTCACTGAAGGCCTCGTCCGCCGGATCCGGGGCGCTCATGTCAGTCTTTTGCGTAATCGCTGCCACACGCAACCTTTCATACAAAAAGTGACGAATGATCTCATTTTCGCGGCACTGCCTTGCCCGGAGCGGACCATGGGACCGGTTGTGATACCGGTTTCCATTCGTTCGGCAGGCGTTTGCGTGACCCGTTTCTGCAGTTCTCGACGAGTTATGCGGCAAAGACGCGGCAACCCGAAAATTCTATGCCACAGCAGCACTTAAACGCCCGCCGCGGCCCCCTCGTATCTTGTTCAGATTGTATTTTTAGGTTTAATTACAATCTATAGGTGCATTATCCGAAATTTCTGGTATTTTTGCAGTCCGGGAAACGGTAGTGGCGATGGAGACGAACCCATAACAGGAAACCCGACGCTGTGTTCAGCTTGGCCCGGCAAGGCGAAGCTGAACCACACGGCCGGGAACGACTCCGGTCCGGTTCCGCCAGCTCATAATAAAGCGGAGGTCATCAATCGATTCGGGAAATGACGCGGCATTTTCGAACGAGCATCCGGCCCCTCCGAAAGACAGCGGTCTCTTTGCATCGCACTAGGGACGTCGCCCATCCCCGGTATGATTCCGCCAATTGCCGGACGCCAGCGTCATTTCCACGACCCCGGCGAACCGGCTGCGGTCTTGGCTGATGCACAGACACGAGCCTCGCAGCTAAGCGCCCGTGAAACCCAATGATCCCATGCGAAATATTTGTCCGACGTGCGTTTGCTGGACGCCCTCTCGCCAACCATATAAACAGCATATGCGCTGCGGGAAGAGGAGCTTGAGGATCGCCCATGCCAAGTTACAAGGCGCCCGTCGAGGACATTCTATTTCTGCTCCGCGATGTGTTTCCGATCCAACGCTACAACAATTTGCCCGGCTTCGCCGACGCCTCGCCCGACCTCATCGAGGCGGTTCTCTCCGAAGCTGCGAAACTCTGCGAAGAGACGCTTCAGCCGCTTAATCAGTCCGGTGACCGTGCCGGCTGCGTGCGCGGCAAGGATGGCGCCGTCACAACGCCGAGCGGTTTCAAGGACGCCTATCGCGCCTTCGTCGCCGGCGGCTGGGTCGGCCTCGCCGCCGATCCTGATTTTGGCGGCCAGGGGCTGCCTTATACCCTCGCCGCGGTAATCAATGAATTCGCCAGTTCCGCAAACATGGCTTTCGCCATGTATCCAGGCTTGAGCCAGGGTGCCCTTGCCGCGCTGATGACCCATGGGACGGACGCGCAGAAAAATATGTTCGTGCCGAAGCTGATCAGCGGCGAATGGACGGGAACGATGAACCTGACCGAGTCGCATTGCGGCACGGATCTGGGGCTTCTCAAAACCAAAGCTGTACCTGGGGCTGACGATTCCTACGCGATTTTCGGTGAGAAAATTTTCATCTCGGCGGGCGACCATGATCTGGCCGACAACATTATTCATCTGGTGCTTGCCCGGATCGAGGGCGCGCCAGCTGGCGTCAAGGGCATCTCGCTGTTTGCTGTGCCCAAAATTTTGATCGAACCAGATGGTTCGTTGGGAGCTTCCAACAAAGTGACCTGCGGCGCCCTCGAGCACAAAATGGGCATCCACGCCAATGCCACCTGCGTGATGAACTATGACGGCGCCAAGGGCTTTCTCGTCGGCGAGCCGCATCGCGGTTTGAATGCCATGTTCGTCATGATGAACGAGGCGCGGCTTGGCGTTGCCATCCAGGGTTTAGCGATCTCCGAGGTCGCCTATCAAAACGCCGCCGCCTACGCCAAGGAGCGCTTGCAGGGCCGCGCGCTATCCGGGCCGAAATTCCCAGAAAAACCTGCCGATCCCATCATTGTGCATCCCGATATCCGGCGCAATCTCATGACCATTCGCGCCTTCAACGAAGCGGCGCGGGCGCTCGTGATATGGACCGCGCTCAAAAGCGATATCGCGCATCGATCGAGCGACAAGGCCGAAGTCCAGGCCGCGGCGGACTGCCTCGGTCTGCTGACGCCCGTGCTGAAAGGTGTGCTCACCGATGTTGGCTTCGACAATACGGTCAGAGCCCAGCAGATCCTTGGCGGCCATGGCTACATTGAGGAATGGGGCATGGAGCAATTCGTCCGCGACGCCCGCATCGCCATGATCTATGAAGGCGCCAACGGCATTCAGGCGCTCGATCTCGTCGGCCGCAAGCTCGCCAAAGATGGCGGGCGCGCGGTCATGGCATTTTTCGCCGAAGTCAAAACCTTTATCAAGGACAACGAGGGCGATGCCTCCCTGGCGCCCTATCTCGCTGGCCTGAAGCAAGGCCTTGCGCATCTTGAACAGGCAACGATGTGGTTCATGCAAAATGCCATGACGAAGCCCGAGAATGCGGGCGCCGGTTCCTATGATTACATGCATCTTTTCGGGCTGGTCGCGCTTGCCTATATGTGGGCGCACATCGCCAAAGCGGCCATTGCGCTCAAACCCGCCGCCAATGGCGATGCCACCGCCCTGGACACAAAGCTGCTGCTCGCCACATATTTCATGGAACGCATCATGCCCGAGACAAGCGCCCATCTGTCCCGTATCTCAAGCGGCGCGGCGACCATGATGGCGTTGGACGCTGAACAATTTTGACTTTCACGGGCGCCGAACGACTCTGCGCTTACACTGGAGGAAAAGGTGCCCGACGCTTACATTTACGATCACGTTCGTACGCCACGGGGCCGAGGCAAACCTGATGGCGCCTTGCATGAAGTTTCGACGTTGGGGCTCGCCACGACGGTCTTGCGCGCCCTCAAGGAACGCGGCGAACTCGACACGCATCTCGTCGATGATGTTGTCCTAGGCTGCGTCGATCCCGTCGGCGAGGCGGGCGGTGACATCGCCCGCGCCGCGGCACTGACGGCAGACTATGGCAATCATGTCCCTGGCGTCCAGATCAACCGTTTCTGCGCGTCGGGTCTTGATGCGATCAATTTCGCCGCCGCGCAGATCATGGCCGGGCAGCATGACCTCACCGTCGGCGGCGGCGTTGAATCGATGAGCCGCGTCGGCATTGGCGCCTCGGGCGGCGCGTGGCCCGTCGATCCCGCGATCGCGATCAAATCCTATTTCATGCCGCAGGGAATCTCCGCCGATCTCATTGCAACGAAATACGGATTTTCGCGCGACGACGTCGATCAATATGCAGTCACCTCACAACAGCGGGCGGCAAAAGCCTGGAACGAGGGCCGGTTCAAAAACGCCCTCGCGCCGGTGCGCGACATCAACGGCATCACCCTGCTCGATCGCGACGAGCATATGCGGCCGTCCACAGACATGCAGGCGCTCGGGTCGTTGAAACCATCGTTCACCATGATGGGTGAACAAGGCGGCTTCGACGCGGTGGCCATTGACGCACACCCCGAAGTGGAAAAAATCGTCCATGTCCATCACGCCGGCAATTCGTCGGGGATCGTCGATGGTGCGGCGGCGGTGTTGATCGGTTCGGCAACGGCGGGCGCGGCCATGGCCCGCAAGCCGCGGGCAAGGATTCGGGCCTTCGCCAATATTGGCTCGGAACCGGCGATGATGCTCACCGGCCCGGTCGATGTCACCAAAAAGGTTTTGGCGCGTGCGGGGATGACCCTCGAAGACATTGATCTTTTCGAGGTCAACGAAGCGTTTGCCTCCGTCGTGCTGAGATACGCGCAAGCCTTCGATATCGACATGGGCAAACTCAACGTCAACGGGGGCGCCATCGCGATGGGTCATCCGCTGGGTGCGACTGGCGCCATGCTGCTTGGCACGGCACTCGACGAACTGGAACGCAGCGGAAAATCCACGGCACTCATCACCCTCTGCATCGGCGCGGGCATGGGCACCGCCACAATTATCGAACGTGTGTAACCGCCAGCGGTTCGCTTTCTCAAACCGGACAAAGCTTTATGTTGCTTGGTAAGCCCTACGCGGCGGCATCCCTGCCGGAAACAAAATATCAAGAAGACCCGGAAAGGTTTCGCTTTACGACGGATTGGTTTTGCGGCAACGAAAAACACTTTAGCAGATATCTCACGCATCTCGTGGACATGCCGTGCCAGATTTTGGAAATTGGCAGCTACGAAGGCCGTGCCACGGTTTGGCTGCTCGAAAACATCGCGACGCATCCGCAAGCGGGGATCACCTGCATCGATATCGCCGAGCAATTGTCATTCCGGCAAAATATCCTTGTCGCACGGTCGCCAGAAAAAGTTCGTCTGCAAATTGGGCTGTCCCGGCATCTTCTGCGGTCTTTCCCCCCGAACACCTTCGATTTTATTTATGTCGACGGCGGCCACGGCTCGGTTGAAGTTCTGGAAGACGCCGTGCTTTCTTTTCTTCTGCTCAAGCGTTCCGGCATTATGGCTTTTGACGATTACAAATGGAAAGATCCATCGGCATTGGATGGGCTCCCGAAGCCCGCGATCAATGCGTTTCTGAGCATCTACAAGCGTAAAATCACCGTCTTGATGAAGGGATATCAAGTCTGGATACGAAAAGATGCGGATTGATCCCAGTGTCATCGTCAATGACTATCGTGATGCGGCCACGGCCATCATTGAGCGAATGTTGAAGCATCGGACAAGGGAGCAAGCCAGTGCGTGTGCAACAGGTCCCGACGGAAAGCAAATTAACGGCGCTGCTTTCCGGTGTTGCATTTTCCGAAGCCTATCGTCTCCTTGTCGATGAGCCGGATATTGACGCCATCACGGCGGCGCGCCGCGTCATGGAACACCCACCAATATGGATTCGCGGGCTCATGTCGCTGCGCAATGGAATCGCTTCGCTCTTGAGTCTCAAGCCGGCGCAACTCGCCCTGCATGAGAAGCAGGATGAAAGCTCGCTCGCCGGAGCATTTCCAGTCATCAGCCGCGCGCCGGAGCGCGTTGTTCTTGGGTTCGACGACAAACACCTCGATTTTCGCATTGTCGTCGAATCCGTTGGAGTCGATACCCAGCGCAGTCAGATCGCAGTGACGACATTGGTGCGCCCGCATAATTTGCTCGGGCGCACCTATCTGGCAGGCGTGCTGCCGTTTCATCGAATCATCGTCCCGGCCATGCTTGTCCAGGCCGCCCAGGCATAGGAAGCGAGCCATGAATCTCACAAATTTCCGCTTAGAAACCGATTCTGACAGCATCGCCTTGCTCACCTGGGATATGCCGAGCCGGTCGATGAATGTCATCACGCCCGAGGTGATCAGCGAACTCGAGATGGTCATCGATCATGTCGCGGCCGAGGCTTCCATCAGGGGCTGCATCATTACCTCTGGCAAAGAGACATTTTCAGGCGGCGCCGATCTTTCCATGCTGCAAACCGCCGCCGATGATTATCTGAAAGCCAAACAGGACAAAGGCGAGGAAGCGGCGACAAAACTCTTTTTCGAATCGTCGAGCCGCCTTTCGCGGACCTATCGCAAGCTCGAAACATGCGGCAAACCTTTCGCAATCGCGATCAATGGAACGTGTCTTGGCGGCGCCTTTGAACTTGCGCTTGCCTGCCATTACCGGGTCATCGCCGATAGCGACAAAGCGCGCGTGGGTCTTCCGGAAATCAAGGTTGGGTTGTTTCCCGGCGCAGGCGGCACCCAGCGCATCGCCCGCCTGATGCAGACCGGCGATGCGCTGCAACTGCTGTTCAAGGGCGAGCAGATCAAGCCCAAGGCGGCGAAAGCCATGAACCTCGTCCATGACGTGGCGCCTGCGGACGAGATCGTCGCGAAAGCCAAGGCGTGGATCGTCGCGGGTGGCAAGGGCATCGCGCCGTGGGACGAGAAGGGCTTCAAGCTTCCTTCCGGAAAAGTGTTTTCGGCCCAAGGCATGATGGTCTGGCCTGCCGCCAACGCGATCTACCGGCGCGAGACGCATGACAATTATCCCGCCGCGAAAGCTATTTTGCACAGCGTCTACGAAGGGCTTCAACTGCCTTTCGATTTGGCGCTGCGGGTCGAGGCGCGCTGGTTTGCCAAGATTTTGCGCTCACCCGAGGCCGCCGCGATGATCCGCACTCTCTTTATTTCCATGGGCGAATTGAACAAGGGAGCCCGGCGTCCCACCAATGTCCCGGCACATGCGATCAAACGCGTCGGTATCCTTGGCGCGGGATTCATGGGCGCCGGCATTGCCTATGTCACCGCGAGCGCCGGGATGGACGTCGTGCTGATCGACCAGGATCAGGCGGCGGCCGACAAGGGCAAGGAGATTTGCGCGGCATTGATTTCGGCGCAAATTGTGAAGGGGCGTGCCAAGACCACCGACAAGGAGGCGCTTCTTTCAAGGATCAAGGCGACCGCCGACTACAGCGAGCTTGCAGGCTCCGATCTCGTGATCGAAGCGGTTTTCGAGGATCGCGAGGTCAAAGCCTCAGCGACACAAAAGGCCCGCGCGGTTCTGGCCCCCGGCACGATCTTCGCCTCGAACACCTCGACCCTGCCGATCACCTCGCTGGCGGAAGCCTATGGCGAGCCTGAAAATTTCATCGGGATACATTTTTTTTCGCCTGTCGAAAAAATGTTGCTTGTCGAGGTGATCCTTGGCGAGAAAACCGGTGATCGGGCCCTCGCAACCGCTTTGGACTACGTTCGCGCGATCAAAAAGACGCCGATTGTCGTGCACGATTCCCGAGGCTTTTATGCCAACCGCTGCGTCGGCAATTATATTCACGAAGGCCACATCATGCTGCTCGAGGGCGTTCCGCCCGCGATGATTGAGAACGTCGCCAAAATGGCAGGCATGCCCGTTGGACCGCTCGCCCTCAACGACGAGGTTGGGATCGATCTGGCCTTGAAAATCATCGAGGCGGCAAAGCGTGACTTGGGAGCGGCGGCGATCGATCCGGCCCAGGAGAGTTTGCTCATCGCGATGGTCACCGGTCATGGCCGGCATGGACGCAAAAATGGCAAGGGCTTTTACGATTACCCCGCACAAGGGTCCAAAACTCTGTGGCCCGGTCTCGACTCGTTTCAACGAACGAAGCTCGATCCGGACAGGCTCGACATCGGCGAGCTCAAACAGCGGTTCCTCGTGACCCAGGCGGTGGAAGCGGCGCGGACGATCGAGGATGGCGTCGTCACCGATCCGCGCGAGGCGGACGTCGGCTCGATCATCGGATTCGGCTTCGCACCCTTCACCGGCGGCACATTGAGCTATATCGATGCGATGGGCGCCGCGAACTTTGTCGCGCTCTGCGAGAAACTTCGGGGCAAATTTGGCAAGCGCTTCGCGCCGCCAAAACTCCTCTTGGATATGGCGGCGGTGGGGGAGTCCTTTTACGGGCGTTTCGCGAGGCAAGCGAAGCGCGTCGCATGATCCGCTCATCCGCTATCATGAGTTGCGCTTCCGGACAGACAACTGTGAACACAGGATCAAAGTCCGGTGGACAACATTTCAAAAACGCGCGGAAATGCCGGTATAGAGATTGAGATTGGGCGATGCTTTGGTGAGGCCGAAGTTGGCTCCCGCATCGAGTTGCACGTTCGCCATTACGAGGTACGCTAAGCCAATATCCAGGGTATAGACAGCAGGCGTGAAAGGGTCCGTGCCGACATCTGAGAAAAATTCGATGGAGGCGGTCAAGTCCTTGCTGATGAAAGACACTGCGTGACTGAGACTGATGATGTTGACCAGATTGGCGTAATGCTGACTATCATTGGCATTTTTGAGCGCGTCATATTCGATCTGCAGGCCTAAGACGAAATCCGACGGCAGGTTGATCTGCATCGGCAAAGCCAGGCCTCCTTCCACCATGCCATTGCCGAGACCAGGGGCAGCCGAGGGGACTTTCACGAAAGGAACGAGAGCCATGGCGAAGGTTCCGCCATCGTCTCCAACAAGATTGATTTTTGTCTTGATGATGGTGTCGCCGAAGCCGTGTCCGTTGGCGATAAGCATGCCAGTCTGATTGCTGTGCGTCGCAGAATTCAGATAGCCATTGAAGACGAGCTCGAAGTCGATTGAATTCGTCAATCCGAGTTTGATCACCGGATCCGCCGTTTCAAAAATTTGCGTCCCCGCGCCAGCAAAATTGGTATGAGTATAATCGAATATGTCGCTTTCGATCTGAAAGTGACCTGCATCGACCGTAAAAGGGTTGAGAATTTTGCAGGGGCGCTCTGGATCAAAAGCGCGCATGACATCGTCTGGCGTCGCGTTGAACAGGCTATACATGCTTTTGTCGGGCGTGCTCGCTGTGTCGTCTGCACGAGCGCCTCGCGACGCCGGCAGGATTAGGAGAAGGAGCAAGGCGAAGCGAAGCAGCGAAGAGCGCATCTTCAACTCCGGGCCCAATGCGAGCACATGATGCCAGCCCGCGCTGTCCTGGCCTCGTCATAGCAAATTATAATCTCAGTATTTTGCCACAATTGCGCTCGCGGGCGGCGAAAGCCAGTCGAATTTATAGTTCAAGCCGACGCGGCCGATATGGTACATCGTTCGCGTGTTGAACAGAATCACTGCTGAAGCTGCCGGATTGAACACGACCGGCCGGGCATTGATAAATTCGTAGAGATATTCCGCCTTGACAGTGAAGTTTGGAGCGATGGCATATTCGACGCCGATGCCGCCAACCCCGACGTGGGGAAAAATGCCAGAACGCGTTGAGGTGCTGGATCCGGTAGCCGCGAAGCCGGGTGCCACGACGTCATAAAAGGTTTCTGTCGTCGCGAAGGTAAAACCCGCTGTCACATAGGGCATCAACCGGCCCCATGCATAACCAAGCCGCACGCGTCCAGTGCCGAAATCTTCGAATTTCGAACCGAAGGTCGCTGACACCGGAAGGCCCGAGCCGAGTGCGCCATTGACCCTCGTCTGACCCACTATGCCGGCGGCCTCGAGATCAATTTCGACGCCCGCGACAAGGTGCCAAAACGGAAGCTCATAATTATACCCAGCCTGGATACCGCCGATGGGGCCGCCAGCGGTGATGCCATCCCTGCCTTGCGTATAACCGTTCGGCCCCGGTACATTGACCGCGTAGGGAAAGGCGAAATGATCGATCCCACCGCCAACATTGACGCCCGCGTAAAATCCGGTCCAACTGAATGCGGCGGGTGTTGGGGGCTCAAAAACGGGCGACACAGCGGATGGCAAATCAGCCGCGCGGACGGGTTCATATGCCGCCGCATAACCAGTGACGCAAATCAAAAGACCCGCTAGAAATTTCTTGCCGCGGTGCCTGACGCCGTGAAAGCACCTCTCTACGAATTCCGAAATGGCGGGGGTGCTCACGCGACGTCACTCCAAATGTCCACGGTTCGCGACCATAAAACCCTTGGAGCGAGCCCCGCGCAAGTTCGGCGTGCCTCAGACATGGAGAAAGGCCCCGCCCTGTGGCAAAATTGGCACTGGTTTTCCACAGGCTGGAGGTCAATTCAAGGGAGCCGTCACAGAAGCTGCCGCCGCGTTGAGATATGCAACAAGCGCCGGATCGAGCGCCAGCGCTTTCGCAAGATTTTCAAGAAATGCTTTCTCTGGCGGAGTCGCCGCGATCAAATGAGCCGCCGCATAGACCTGCGTCGCGAGATCATGTGACGACCCCACCGCAGTGGAAATTTCACTGACCGTCGCCGGACGCTGAATTTCGGCATCTAGAAACTTCGCGGCTTCCGGATTAAGGCCAGAGCCTTTCAATTGGCCAACGATCACCGCCCGTTGTGACGGTTCAACGACGCCGTCTGCCGCAGCCGTCGCCACCATCGTCCGGATCAGAAGGAGAGCCGTGTCGTTGGTGTGCGCCAGTTCGGAAAAGCTGGTTCCTTCCGGCGCCGCGGTTAACTGCTCGAGACCTGGAACGCCTTGGATGAGCGGCTTGCCCTCTTGGTAATTGCGCAGCGCCTTGTAAGCGATGCCGCCGATGGCGGCGAGGCCGCCAAGTTTGGCAGCTCCCCCAGTCGCGGCACGGCCGCCCTTGGTTCCAAGCAAGAGGGCGGCCAAACCGCCAAGGGCGGCAACCGTGCCGACTGGGTTTTTATCAACGAAATCCTTGGCTTTGCCGGCATATTCGCTAGCCTCCGACCCCTCCAGGCGCGATTGAACCTGACCGAGCGCGTCCGAAATCGCGGAAGCAGCTTGATTCGCGGCGTCCGAAGCCATCTGTTTGCCGCGATCGAGCGCGGCGCTGGCATCGTCGAGGGCGTTCTGAGCACCTCCGGGAGGCTGGCCCCCGGTGAGCATGTTTAGGAGTTCTTTTGCGTCGAACATGGCATTCCTCCCGGCACGGATTTCCGTTAACAAGACTTAAATGATTTCATCATCGTGACGTTCCCCAGGCGCAGGTTTTTCACCGCCCGGCCAAACTCAGCCCCGCTCCCTGTGAGCTGCGACTTTTAATTTATGTACAAGGCGAAAGCCGCCCTCGCATTCGGCAAACCTGCCAGCTAACATCAAGTATGAATGAATCACTGCCGGGCACCGCATCGCGGGCATTTTTGGGTGTCGAGCGTTCGGTACTGGGTCGCCCCTGGCGTGGCCGTCTCGATGCCGCTGGCGAGGCCCGAGCGCTCGCCATCGCGCAGTTGCATGGAAGCGGCGACCTTTTGTCCCGCGTTCTCGCCGGTCGCGGCGTCACGCCGGAGGGAGCACAAGATTATCTCGACCCGAGTTTGCGGAAACAGTTGCCCGAGCCTTTTTCCCTGGAGGATATGGAAGCTGCGGCACGCCGCATTGCCGAGTCAATCGACCGCGGCGACAGGATCGCGATTTTTGGAGATTACGACGTCGATGGTGCCGCCTCCTCCGCGCTGCTTTACGATTATTTCCGCGCCTGCGGCACGCCTTGCGAGATTTACATTCCGGACCGCATTTTCGAGGGCTATGGCCCGAATATTGAAGCAATCCAGGGCCTCGCGCGAGGTGGCGCGAAGCTGTTGATCACGGTGGATTGCGGTACGGCGAGCCACGCACCGCTCGCCGAAGCGGCAAAGCTCGGCCTCGACCCGATCGTGCTCGATCATCACCAAGCGCCGGAGATATTGCCGGAAGCGATTGTCGTTAACCCAAACCGAAACGATGATCTTTCCGGCCTTGGCAATCTGTGCGCGGCGGGCGTGGTTTTTATGACGCTCGTGGCGGTGCAGCGCAGTCTTCGCGAACGCGGCTTTTTTTCGCCCGTCCGGCCGGCGCCCGACCTGCTCGCGGGGCTTGATCTTGTCGCCCTCGCGACGATCGCGGATGTCGCGCCTTTGACTGGCTTGAACCGCGCCTTCGTCACCAAGGGACTTGCCCTCATGCATGCACGAGGGCGGCCAGGTCTCACGAGCCTCTTCGATATCGCGGGCTTGAAGGAGCCGCCCAACCCCTATCATCTCGGCTTTCTGATCGGTCCGCGCATCAATGCGGGAGGCAGGATCGGGGACGCCGCGCTCGGCGCCAGGCTCTTGACGCTGCACGATCCCGTGGAGGCCCGCACGATTGCTGGAGAACTCGACCGGCTCAATCGCGAGCGTCAGGAGCTGGAACGCGCGACGCTTGACGAGGCTGAGGCGCAGGCAGGCGCGGCAACGGAGAGGCCCACGGTCATCGTCGTGCCGGGCGATGGCTGGCATCCGGGTGTAGTTGGGCTCATCGCCTCGCGCCTCAAAGAAAAATTCCGGTGCCCTGCCTTCGCGATTGCGTTTGCCGTCAATGGCCTTGGCACGGGATCAGGCCGCTCGATTGCGGGCGTTGATCTTGGCCGCGCCGTGCGCGCCGCCGTCGAGGCGGGCATTCTCGTCAAGGGAGGCGGCCATGCGATGGCGGCAGGAATTACGATCACCCGCGAACAGCTCGCTGATTTCAAACTTTTTCTTGAAGGCACTCTTGCTGGGCCGGTGACGGCGGTTCGCGCGGACGAAGCTTTGTTGATCGACGCATCGCTCAGCGCGGCCGCGGCGAAGCCGGATTTGCTTGCCGGCGTCGCGCGCGGCGGTCCTTATGGCGCCGGCAATCCGGAACCGGTTTTTGCCTTGCCCGCGCATCGTCTTGTTGAGGTCGCCACGGTTGGCAATGGCCATCTGCGGTTGCGCGCGGAGGCCGGCGATGGCGCCAAAATCGATGGGATTGCGTTTCGTGCGGCCGCGACGCCTGTCGGAGAGGCCCTGCTGCTCGCGCGGGGCACGGTTGTGCACCTCGCCGGCACCTTGGCGGTGGATCGATACGGGGGCCGCGAGCGGGTCCAATTGAGCTTGCTTGATATGGCTCCGGCACCCCAGACCCGCGCATCCATGGCGTCTCCTTGAGCCAACTTGCCAGGCGTGACGGTCGCCTTTATATGTCGCCCGGCCGCCGGAACCAACTGACCGGTCGGTAGATTCCGCGCCCATCGTCTAGCGGTCCAGGACGTCGCCCTTTCACGGCGAAAACAGGGGTTCGATTCCCCTTGGGCGCGCCAATTCCGAACAAGACTGGGCCTATGGGTTTCCGCCGTGTTCCCGCCTTCCCGGGAGACGAGCGCGTGAAGCAACGCGCCGCGCCTTCTTCGAAGTCGGATCGAGCATAGGCCTTTTTCGAGGCGCTCCGGTTTGGTCAGTCGCTCTTCGAGGTGGTCGGCGACGAGGCCGTCGAGCTTTTCCAGCCAGATCGAAGCGCCCTTCGGAGCTAGTATCGCGCTGCCGAGCCTTGGTCGAGCATGTATGGTAGAGCGATATCTCCCCCTTGCTGGCGCGCGGCGTCATGGCCATGCCGCGAGAGGCGCAAAAGCAGATGCCGCTAAGAATGGTTGGGTCGCGAGCGCCGGGCCACGGATCTTGGACAGAGCCTGAACAGCCTCGAATTCCGCCGCGTCGATGATCGGCGGGACTGCCATCTCCACGACCCTCCGCCACGGGGTTCTCGAAGCGACGCCGTCCGACATGGGGCGGCCGGGTCAGCGGCTTGTGAATGGCCCCGATGCCCCAGCGCTCGCCGTCGCGGGTGCGGACGCCGCGGGCCTTCAGATGCGGGGCGATCGATCTGACGCTCATGGGTCCCAAGGAACCGTCGCGAGTCGAGTCAGCCGGAAACCTTATGACGAGATGCGATTCCAAGAAATGGACGGGAAATCCCGCTCGCGGACGATTCGTCTCGACCGGCTTCCTCAGCGAAATCGCATGAACGGCGGGGCTAGGATTCCCGATAAAACAGCAGCATGAGCCCCGCCAGAACAAAAGCCGCGGGCCAGATGAAGCTGGCGATGCGGCGCGCGGGGCCATCGCCGAGGCGCAATTCCAACCAGCGCGCCCAGCCCGCCGCCACGCCAATGAGAGCGAGTGGCGTGTGGCTGACTTCGATCAGCAACTCTTCCTTGGGATTGGACAGCCCATGCGAATGGGTGAGCAGGAAAGCCGCCGCGATGGCGGTCGTCAGCGGAAA
>DATBPZ010000043.1:0-142587 GCA_036561105.1 Methylocella sp.
AGCGGACGTGGCGAAACTGGTAGACGCAAGGGACTTAAAATCCCTCGACTTCGGTCATACGGGTTCGACTCCCGTCGTCCGCACCACCAGGGGCCGCGGATCACGAAAAAAGCAGCAGCGACAGCTTTTTCCGGGCGCCGATCGTCGCCGGATCGGCGGGTCCCCACGCGTCGAAAAATTGCAGCAATTGCTTGCGAGCGCCATCGTCGTTCCAGGCCCGGTCGCGTTTGATGACCTCCAGCAACTCGGCCGCCGCTTCCTCACGCCGGTTCTTCGCATTAAGAAGCGTCGCGAAATCGAGCCGCGCCTGATGATCGTCGGGATTGGTCGCGATCCTTTGCGTCAGCTCAGAAGAATCCCCGACGTCCGCGGCTTGTTCGGCAAGATCGAGCGCGGCCTTGGCGGCAATGATCGCATTGTCCCGCTCGCCGCCGGGCGCCACCGAGGCCAACATTTTTTTTGCTCCCTCAATGTCACCTGCCGAGACGAACACTTTCGCGAGCCCCGCCACGGCGGCTGGATCGCCAGGGTTTTCCGCGAGCAGTGCGGTATAGACCTCCACCGCCCCCTCGACGTCGCCAGCGGCCGCCAAGGCCTCGGCTTCGGCCAATCGATCTGCATCATCGGCGATCGGTCCCGCGAGCCGCTCGATAAAGCCTTTGACTTCTCTTTCCGGTAGCGCACCCATAAATCCATCGACCGGCTGGCCGCGCTGGAAGGCGATCACCGCTGGAATGGAACGAACCCCAAGGCGGCCTGGAATGTCCGGATGCTCGTCAATGTTCATCTTGACGAGCTTCACCTTGCCTCCGGCCGCCTTGACAGCCTTTTCGAGAACCGGGGCGAGCTGTTTGCAGGGACCGCACCACGGCGCCCAAAAATCGACAAGAACTGGCTGGCGCGCCGATTCCGTGAGCACATCGGCGCTAAAACTCGCCGTGGTGACGTCCTTGATAAGACTCCCACCCTTCTCCGTCGCCGCCGCGCCCTCGACGGCTTGACCGGCGCCTTGCGCGCCACCCTCGTTCCGGCTGCGGCCAAATAATCCTGCCATGTTCCGGCTCTCCCCGTGGCGATCGTTCCCAGATGTTGGCCTCTAAATGCGTCTTTGGCGGCGAAACCGCAACCATCTATTGTGTTTTTGGCGCAGGCCTTTCCTTTCGCTCCGTCTCCCCTTACATTGGCGTGGCGGAGCTGCGGGGTGCGTGTTGGATCAGCATTCCCGGGGCCTTATCGATCTCAAAGGGAGCTGTCCCTGGCCTCGCTCGTGGGCTTGGCCACACGGCGCCCACCTACGTTGTAGGTTCCCGGGATCGATATCCCACGGCCGTCGCGGCCCCGCGCATGTCTCGTCCGGCCGGTTCTCGATGTCCCTCCCAATTTCCAAACCGGCCCTCCGGGCAAAAGCCCTCGCGCAGCGCAACGTGATATCCATCGCCGCCGCCGCCGCCTTCGCTGAGCGCATCGCCGTCGAGGGCACCGCCCTCGTCAAGAGATTGCGCCCCGCCATCGTCTCAGCCTATTTTCCGCTTCCTGGCGAACCCTCGCCGCTGCCACTCCTCGAAAAACTGGCTGCGGCAGGAATCAAGACCGCCTTGCCGGTGACCGGCCGGCTGGGGACGCCCCTCGTATTCCGGCTCTGGCGTTATGGCGAGCCGACCGTGAAGGGAAAGATGGCAATCGAAGAACCTTTGCCGGAGGCGCCCGACGCGGCGCCGGATTTTTTGTTCGTGCCCTTGGCCGCGTTTGATCGCGCCGGCCATCGGATCGGCTATGGGGCGGGGTTTTATGATCGCTCCCTGGCGAAGTTGCGTGCCGAAAAAATAGTTTCGGCCGTGGGCATCGCCTATGCGAGCCAGGAGTTCCCGGAAATTCCGCATGACGCCTATGACGAAAGTCTCGATTACGTGCTCACCGAGCGCGAATTGATTGACTGCCGGGCCGGACGCTAGCATGCGGCTGCTGTTCATTGGCGACATCGTCGGCCGCGCAGGCCGCGCGGCTTTGCTCGAAGTCCTGCCCAAATTGCGCCTCGCATGGGGGCTCGATTGCGTAATCGTCAATGGCGAAAACGCGGCGGGCGGCTTTGGCATCACCGAGACGATTTGCGCCGACTTCATCGCGGCGGGCGCGGATTGCGTGACCCTTGGCAATCATGCGTTCGATCAGCGCGAGGCGCTGGTTTTCATCACCCGCCAGCCGCGTCTTGTCCGGCCCCTCAACTATCCGCGCGGGACACCCGGGCGCGGTGCCAATCTCATCGAAATCGCGTCCGGCGCCCGCGTCCTTGTCGTGAATCTCATGGGCCGCATTTTCATGGATGCGATGGATGACCCTTTCGCGGCCATCGAACACGAGATCGCCGCCTGTCCCTTGGGAATAGGCTGCGACGCCATGGTGGTGGATTTCCACGCCGAGGCCTCGAGCGAAAAACAAGCCTTCGCGCATTTCGTCGACGGGCGCGTGTCGCTTGTCGCCGGAACCCATACGCATGTGCCGACTGCGGACCATCAGATATTGCCGCATGGCACGGCCTATGTGACCGACGCCGGCATGACCGGGGATTATGATTCCATCATTGGCATGGAAAAGGATGAACCGGTGCGCCGGTTCACCACCAAGCTGCCGGTCACCCGCTTCGAGCCGGCATCCGGTCAAGCGACCCTGTGCGGCGTCGCGGTCGAGATCGATGCCAAGGGCCTTGCCGCAAAAATCGCCCCCGTGCGGATCGGCGGCAGGCTATCGCAGTCGCGCCCGGACTTTTGGGAAGCCTCGTAGAAAATAAGAAACGGCCGGCATTCCGGACCTGCTCAGTCCACCGTCTTGGCAAGTATGGATGCCAATATTTTGTTTCCCTCCAGGGTCGGATGGATACCGTCGCTTCCATAGGCCTTTTCAGTCCAGGCCGGTTCTTGCGCGATGTCCAAACATTTCGCCTGGGTCGTTTTGCACAATTCCAATATGGGCGCCATCACCTCCAGCCATTTGGACCTATTCCTGAGATCCGCGGCCGTGGGATACAAGAAAATCGTGAGCTTGTGTTCCTTGGCGACGCCCGCCACTCGCGCCTTAAACCGCTGCAATTGCGTCTCGTCAAACTGTCCCGTAGGCGGCAATGCCCCGAAATCAGAGGTGGAAGACGCGTGAAGCAGGCGTGGCAGCACATATTTGCGGAACGTGTATAGAGTCAAACTCCAAGGCTTTTGATCAGGAAAAACATAGTACCCCGGCCACTCGCTCGGGGCGCTGAGCCCGCCGGCCATATATTCGATGATCACCTCGTCGGCGTTCCCGACAACGTCCGCGTTGCGGTCGAGATAGGTGAGTTCATTGACATTGGACCAGCCGCCCGCCGCTGCCGACCACACGGTGTAACGGCCGCCCAAATCCTTTTCCAGCAGCGGCCCGATCTTATCTGGATGGTTAAACGGATTGCCGCCAAGGACAATACTGTTCCCGATCAAGAGAATATTTGGGTGTTTCGCGGGGTTCCAGTCAGCGATGTTTCCCATATGCCTATTATTGAAATACCAGGCGCTATGGTTGAGGAAGCTTCCGTGCTGATTCGCCGCCGGTATATACTTTATCTGCGCGTCGATATCATAAACCGGATAGGACGCGAACCCGGCGTAACGCAAAAATATTTCCGATGATGCGAAGAGTAAAATGAACAAGACAATAATAAAGATTACTGGCCAGCGGCGAACCATTTTGGGCTCCATCGGATAAAATCAACCTATCACACCCAAGACTACGGCGTTCGGACCCGGGGCACAGTCCCAAGCAAATTTATTTGATAAACACATAGATATCGGCTTCGAGATTTGCGTCGTCCGGCTCCGTCGTATCGGTGAGATATTCCTCGATAAAGCGATTTTGCGATTCGAGGCCTTTTTCATCGAGAAAAGCGGTGATGAGATCATAGGTCGAATCAATATCGTCATAGGAACCCCGATGCAGAAATTTGATCGCCTTGCCCGCGGGCGATTCCCCGATTTTGATGCCATCGGACAGATCCTTGAGCTCGGGACTGCCATCCAGCGGCACCATCGCCTCGAACTGAAAGCTTTTGTCGTCGGTCGCCAAAAACAGAGCAAAAGGGTGACCCGCCGGCGTCAATCCGGCCTTTTTGATCGCCGCGTTGACTTTGGCGATCTCTCCCATCACGGTTTTGAAGCCATCCGCCCATTCCGCGCTGGCGCTGGCATAGGCAACCCGACGTGCTTTGAGGTCGAGGGTCACGGCCGATGAATCGTTTGGAACTCCCGGCGGAGGTTTGGAGTCGGTGTCGGAGGACGCGGGCGGCGCCGCACCAGGCGCGGCCTGCGCCGGATCCCCCGCCGCTGGCGCATCGGTTTGCGCCAGGGCAGGCCCAGGCTGTATCGCCGCCATCGCCAGAACCAGGCCGAAGACCAGGGCGGCGGCCGCCAAGCCCATAATTTTGCCTATCCTCATGTGCGGCTCCGGAATTTTGTGGAATTTGGTCTCGCGCTCAAGCATGTTCCAAAAAAGGGGACCGGCTTTCGGAACATCCTTCAACACTTTGAATAGTAGCGGGTGGCGGCTGGGGCGGGCCCCCCATCCAGGAACAAAAGGGCAAGGACGCGGCGAGAAACCGCGCCGCAGCCTGAAAGTTTCTATATCATGAACTTGCAACGGATGTGCCGGTCTTGCCGCCCTGCCTTGGACAAGGACTCGACCGGCCCCGGCCAAGGCTGCTTTTGACGACTTGCCCTGGAGGCCGGCGTTCCGCTACCGATTCCCGCAGGCCGGCGGACAAATGGATATCGATCATGAGCCCCCTCGCCAATAGGCATGCCGCAAAATTGAATGGGATCGGCAACGAAATCGCCGTTCTCGATCTGCGCGGCACGAGCTTGACCGTGAGCGGCGCCGAGGCGCGCGCGATCGCAAGAGGCGACGGCCTCGCGTTCGATCAGCTCATGGTGCTGCACGAGCCGCGCTCCACAGGCACCGATGCCTATATGACGATCTATAACAGGGACGGTTCGCAGGCCGAGAGTTGCGGCAATGGGACACGCTGCGTCGCTTTCATCCTGTTACGGGGAACGCCGCGCGAAAAGCTCGTCTTGGAGACCGCCGCCGCGCGGCTCGAATGCCGGCGCAAGGCTGAAACGGTTTTCAGCGTCGATATGGGCCGCCCGCGCCTCGCCTGGAGTGAAATCCCACTTCGCGATCCATTTCATGACACACGCACCATCGAATTGCAGATAGGGCCGATCGATGCCCCCATCTTGCACACACCGTCAGCTGTCAACATGGGCAATCCGCACGCGATTTTCTGGGTCAATGATATCGAGGCCTATGATCTTGGCAAAATCGGCCCCTTGCTCGAACATCATCCCATCTTTCCCGAGCGCGCCAATATCTCGCTCGCTCATGTCATCTCCCGAACCCACATCGCGCTCAAAGTTTGGGAGCGCGGCACCGGCTTGACGCGCGCCTGCGGCTCGGCGGCCTGCGCCGCATTGGTCGCGGCGGTTCGCAAGGGCCTCACCGACCGTCGCGCCACCGTGAGCCTGCCCGGCGGCGATCTCGACATCGAATGGCGGCAGAGCGACGAGCATGTTTTGATGACCGGCCCGGTCGAATTTGAATTCGAGACCCGGCTCGATCCAAATCTCTTCAAGGACATCGCGGCGTGACCCAACCGGCACGCGAACCGCCAGCTGTCGAAGTCCTGACCTTCGGCTGCCGACTTAATCTGGTCGAGTCGGAAGCCATGCGGCGCGCCGCGCTCGCGCAGGGGCGCAGCAACCTCGTCATCATCAACAGCTGCGCGGTCACGGCAGAAGCAGCGCGGCAGGCCCGCCAAGCCATACGCCGCATCAAGCGCGAGCGGCCCGGCGCCGAGATCGCCGTCACCGGCTGCGCGGCGCAAATCGACGCCGCGCGTTTCGCCGCCATGCCGGAAGTGTCCCAGGTCATCGGCAATGCGGAAAAAACCTCGCCAGAAAGTTGGGCCGCCATTGACCGGAGCGGGGTCTCCGAAATCATGACGGCGAAGACGGCGCCGCATGTTTTGAGCGAGGGCGTCGAGGATCACACGCGCGCCTTTCTCGCCGTGCAGACCGGCTGCGATCACCGCTGCACCTTTTGCGTCATTCCCTTCGGACGCGGGCCTTCTCGCTCGGTGCCGATGGAGGACATAACTGTCGCTGCACGCCGCTTGTCGGACAAGGGCTTTCGCGAAATCGTTTTGACCGGCGTCGATCTGACGTCCTATGGCGCGGATTTATGCGGCACCCCATCACTCGGGAAACTCGTCAAATCCATCTTGCGCGCGGCGCCAAACCTCGAACGGCTGCGCCTCTCCTCGATCGATTGCATCGAAGCGGACGCAGATCTCATGGATGCTTTCGCCCATGAGCCGCGCCTCATGCCACATCTTCATTTGTCCCTGCAATCGGGCGACGATATGATTTTAAAGCGCATGAAGCGGCGCCACTCCCGCGCCGATGCGGTCCGGTTTTGCTCCGAACTCCGCCAACTGCGTCCAAAAATCGTGTTTGGCGCCGATGTCATCGCCGGTTTTCCGACTGAGACGGACGCCATGTTCGAAAACACGCTGGCGCTCATTGCCGATTGCGGCCTGACGCACCTTCACGTGTTTCCCTTTTCCGCCCGGCCCGGAACCCCCGCCGCGAAAATGCCGCCCGTCGCGGGAGGGGTCATAAAGGCCAGAGCCAAGCGCTTGCGCGAGGCCGGAGATGCGGCACTGGGCGTGCATCTTGCATTACAAACCGGCAAGACACTGCCTGTCCTGTCGGAACGCGGGGGGACCGGCCGCACCGAGGATTTCACAAGGGTGAAAATAGGCGACATTCCGCCCTCGCGAATGATCGACATGGTCATCACGGGCAACGACGGCAAAATGCTCGAGGCGCGGGTGCAGGATTAGAGCGGAGAAAGTGGCACTGCTTTTTCGCTCGGACCTTTGGGAATCGATACGCTCTCTGACTCGGTGCATGGTTTTTGATCAACGTATTGAGCCAAAGGGGTGCGGGTCATGCAACAAAGCGATCCTGCGGGAAGCGCCGTAAATGCGCTCAATGCGGCGGCCATCCGCATACTGCTGATTTTGGGTCTTTGGGCACGGCCTTGTCGGGGCACGCGATGGCCTGGACGGGTCAGCCCCTGGCCTATGCCACGACCTTCAACGGCATTTCGGTGTACGACACCGGGAACTACGCACGGCTCGGCACGATCCCATATTGTCACTCCGCCGCCGTGGCCCCGGATGGCAAACTTGTCTATGCCATCAATAACAGCATTTCCAGCACGGTGATTACCGTTTCGGTGATCGATGCCAACTCCTTCGAAGTTGTAGCGACGATCCCGCTAGAGGCATCCGTCGCGGGCGCGTCAACTCTGCTCGGCGCGGGCCTGACAGCCATTTCCCCGGATGGAAAACAAATCTACGTCGCGGCTGGGATTTGTCCGAGTGGAATGGGCTTATGTAATAAGCCATCCCTCGCCTATTTCGCGATCTATGTGATCGATGCCGTAACCCACAACGTGGGGATCGCGGTGCAAGGCAAGGGAGCGGTTGGTGGAATAGCCTTTAGCCCCGATGGCAAGCAAACCTATGTGACCAATTTCGAACCGTACTACTACGCTGACCCTCCATTAAGCTCCGTGTTGGTGCTGGGCGGCGCGGGGCCGTCAATTCCATTCCCTGGGTATAGCCAGGCCTCCGGGATCGTCATCACTCCGGACGGGACACATGCCTATGTCGCCGATACGGGTTCCAACGGCCTTTGGGTGATTGATACCGCGAAGAGAGCGATCGTCGCCGCGCTCGCAGTGTCGGCATCAAACGGGATCGCCATAACGCCAGACGGCAAACACGTCTACGTCGGGAATTCGGTTATCGAGACCGCAACGAATACCGTCGTGGCCACGCTGCCGGTCTTCGGGAGCGGAATCGCCGTAACGCCAGATGGGGCGCACGTCTATTTGGCGAGCACAGTCATCGAGACCGCGAAGAACACGGTAGCGGCCACACTCCCCGACTGGGGAAGCCTATGGGCCATTATACCGCCTCCGCAAGGCGTTCCATTTGCCGCCTTCAGCGCCAAGCTCGATATTCATCCGAGTTCCTCGCAACACCAAGATGCCTTTGACCTCCAATCCTCCTTCATTCTGAGCAGTAAAGTTAGCAATGGAATTCATCCCGACATCGAGCCGCTCAAATTGCAGGTTGGGCCCTTCATTACCACCATCCCAGCCGGGTCGTTCAAACGCTCCCAGGGCAGGTCTTACACTTACGAGGGTGTTACCGATTGCGTGAGAGTGGAGGCGAAGATCGACCTTACGGGCACTTTGCGCTACCGGCTTCGCGCCAAGGTTAGCGGGGCCAATCTGAGCGGTATAACAAATCCCACCCAGGTCTCGATGAGCCTAGGAGGCAGCGCCGGCCTTGCCTCTGTAAAGGCCGATCCTGCTTCACACGATCACTTGGCAAACGATATTCTTAATTGATCGAAATCCCCCCGTGGCATCCTGCCCGCGCAAAGTGATCGACATGGTCATTCGCGTAAGGCCTATTGCTCGAAAAATCTCTGCTGCTTTGACTGCCGCTCCTTGCGATAGATCAATGCGCCTGTCGCTAGAGACCTCTTACAAATCTTTTCGCTTGGTTCCAAGCGGCAGATTGGCTTTGTGAAAGAAAAGCAATGAGACGGGCACCCAATTTCTTCAAATTATTCAAAAACCTCATCAAGGGGCCTTTTATCGCGGACGTGCCCCCCGAGCTTTTGGAATGCGAGTACACATGCCGGGCCGGTCAGTGTAACTTTGGAAAATGGCTCAACTGCGAAAACCGGATTCTCCGTATGAACAAAGAACTGGCCTTCGCGCAAAGTCGGCCGGAGTGTAGGCGCTAAAAGCTACACACCAACAATTTCATGAGGATGGAAGCACTCATTCGCTTTTGCAAAGCAGGCAACCAGGAATGTACTTGCGCGGCTTGGGCTACATGTTCTTCGCATGCGCAACGAGCTGATCAAGTGCGTTGCCCCAACCCTCATAAAATCCCATCTCTTCATGTTTCTTGCGCGCGTCTTCATCGCCGTGGATCACCAGCGCCGTGTATTTTGTCCCAATGCCGTGCGGTTCAAGCGCGATAACGCCGTGAAAAAGAATGTATCGCAAGGCATCGTTCCCGGCGAATGGGATGGCCGGTAACCCGGCGCGAGGGCGTTCGTCCAGACGAGCTTTTCGTTCTCGATGATTTCCAGGTAACAACCCACGTTCGGAAATTCCTGACCCTCCGGAGAACGCATCACGGTGCGGAACATGCCGCCCGCATGAAGTTCGATTTCGCAATCCACCGTTTTCCAAGGCACAGGCGTGA
The DNA here is from genome assembly GCA_036561105.1 of Methylocella sp. Taxonomy (GTDB): domain Bacteria; phylum Pseudomonadota; class Alphaproteobacteria; order Rhizobiales; family Beijerinckiaceae; genus Methylocapsa. The sequence goes on from DATBPZ010000043.1 coordinate 9,380, forward strand.
ACCACTTCTTCAAGTGTTCAGGCGTCGTCCACGCCATCCAGACGAGTTCCCTCGGCACATCGACGAAGCGTTCGAACATGAGATCGAGTTTTGGATCTGGCTTATGAATGATCGAACGGCTCATCGTTTTTCCTCCTTAAGATCCGCAAGATAGGTGTCGAGTTGAGCGAGGCGGCGCTCCCAGTTTTGGCGTTGCGTTTCGATCCAGTGCACCGCAGCCTTCAGCGGCTGAGGCGCCAGTTTATAGGTTCGCACACGCCCCGATTTGCGCGACCGAACCAAACCGCAGCGCTCCAACACATCAAGGTGCTGCGAAAAAGACGGTAATGCCATCTTAAAGGGCCGCGCCAACTCGCTCACGGGGGCAGGGCCGCGGGTCAGCCGTTCGAGCACTGCCCGCCGTGTCGGGTCCGCCATGGCTTGAAAGACGCGATCCAATTGAGCAGATTGGTTAGGCATGCACCTAAATATATGCCTGCCAAATGCTTAGGTCAATACCTAAGCGTGAAGACGGTTGGTGATCGATTCTAAGCACGAGGTCAGCGGCTCCCGCCGCTGCATATCACCTCGGCGGCAGACTGGAGAAATAGGCCGCGATGGCCTCCATTTCTTCTTCCGACAGGCTGCGAGTCATGTAACGCATCTCCTTATGCGAGCGTTTGCCGGATTGAAAGGCGTGCAACTGGTTGAGGAGATAGGGCGCATTCTGGCCAGCGAGAATGGGCACTTCGCCAAACCGCGCGATTCCATTGGCGCCGTGGCAAGGCACGCAGCCAGAGATCAGTTCGGGAACCGCCTGCTGCGCAGTTGCGGGGACGGCAACGAAAATACCGGCGAAAACAATGGCGAGCTTCATGCGCGGCCGTCGAAAACATGGGTCGAGATAGGTATCCATGCCAACAGCTATGCGATCAGATTCAAGTTCGTGGCAAGTTAAACTTTGACGGAAGCGAAAACCTTCCAACCAGACAAAACAGCTCGTCAAAAAGACATTCTTTTACACCTTGTACCTGATCTGAATCAGGCGAGTGTCAATCGTACCAAAACGTTTCACGTGAAACACTTTTGTCCGATTGAGCCCTGAAACCTTACAAAATTATTCCAGCGGATCGATGACGCCGCCAATCAGATTGGCCTCGAACAGCGCTTGCGACGTGAACACCCCGCGCAGCGGCCGCAAGCGTTGTTGCGTCGTCGAAATCTCATCCTCGCGGGATAAGAGCGCCAATCGCGCCTCGGCGACGCTCACAGCGCGAAACCGGCACCCCTCGCCAGGACGCATTTGCGCAAGCCTGCCGATGTCGGCGCGAGCGACATGGCCAAGTTTTGGATAGCCCCCCGTCGGCTGGCGATCCGCCATAAGAACAAGCGGCTTTCTGTCGCCCGGAATCTGAATAGCGCCCAGCGCGACGCCATCCGACACAATGTCATGACCCCGCGCATGCGCGATGTCCGGCCCATCGAAACGATAGGCCATGCGATCCGCCGCCGCTGTCAGCGTGAATGTGCCAGCAAAAAACTCAGTCAGACTCTCCGCCGTAAAATAATCGTCTTGCGGGCCAAGCACGACGCGGAAAGGATCGGAGTCGCGCGCAAGCCACGGCGCGTCGATCAGCGCCTCGCCATCGGGCTCCCGCGCCGGAGCGGCGACGGGCAAAACATCCCCTGCCCTCAACATCCGCCCTTCGATGCCACCCATCCCTGAGCGCAGATGCGTCGCCCGGCTGCCCATCACGGCCGGAGTATCGAATCCGCCAGCGGCGGCGAGATAAGCAAACGCGCCATCCGCGCCCGCCCGCGCCGCGAGACTCTCGCCCGGCTGTAAATGCAGCCGCGTCGCAATCGGCAGGGTCACGCCGCCACGCCGCCAAACAAAAGCGCCGCCCGCGAAGGCAACCCAAAGCGGCACGTTTTCGCAGATGACCTCGACGCCACCCGGTGGGATTTCGATCGCCGCCGCGCGCTCATCATTGCCGAGAGCGAAATTGGCGGTCCGGAATGCTGTCCAGTCCATCGGCCCGGCCGGGGTGACGCCATAGCGCAAATAGCCGTGGCGGCCGCTGTCTTGAAGCGTCGTACCTGGACCCGCATGCAGCACGCGCAAGCGCCCCCGCATGTCAGGGCTCCTCCAAAATTTCAGATCGCGCGCAACTCTCGCCCGCCTCCGCGGCACGAGCCAAAGCGTCGAAGGCCGCGCCATCAATCCGCTCGAAACAGATCTCGTCTCCGATGCCCAGGAGAAACGCTTGGGTGCGGCGGGGATCGAACATTTTAACCGGCGTTCGTCCGATCGCATACCAGCCGGTCGGCATGGCACAACTCGCGATCAGCGCTTGCCCGGCCGCGATCAGCAAGGCGCCGGGCAGCACGGGCGCCCTTGGCGCGGCGCGGCGCGGTATCGTCAGTTCGCGGGGAAGCCCGCCAAGAAACGCAAACCCCGGCGCGAAGCCATACATATAAACGCGGTAGCAGGCGCCCTGATGCAGGTCGAAGATTCGCGCGGGCAGCAACCCCGAGAGAGAGACGATCTCGCTGATATCCTCGCTGTGCGGAGACTCGTAACAGACGGGAATGTGCCAGCGTTGCCGTCCTTCGCGATGCGCCTTCGATGGCATAGCAAGCCGGGAGAGAGTTGCGATGAGAGCATCCGTCGTCAAGATTCGCGGGTCAAAATGAATCATCAGCGAACGATAGGTGGGCACGGTCTCCGTCACGCCAGAAATATTTGCTTGCTGAACAGCGGCATCGAGAGCCAGCACGCGATCATGAAGTTTTGGATCGATGATCGCGCCAAATTCCACGACGAGCGCAGACTCTCCGGCGAGCAGATAGCGTGGCACAAGCTCGTTCGTCATCGTTTCGTCGGTGCGAAAGGCACGAGCAGGATTCCGGCCTCTTCAAGATGGGCGCGGACCGCCTTCGCCATCGCAACCGCGTTCGGACTGTCGCCGTGCACACAAATGCTATCGATACCGCCAGCCAAACGCTTACCGGACTCTGTGATGATCGCACCCTCTGAAATCATGGCAAGCGCACGTGAGGCAATGTCAGTCACATTATGCAGCACGGCACCGGCGCATGCTCTATCAACAAGCCTGCCCGCATCCGTATAAGCGCGGTCCGCAAAAATTTCACAGGCCACCGCAAGCCCTTGCGCGGCCCCTGCCCCCTCTAATTTCGTTCCGGCGGGGACGAGGAACATCAAATCCCGCGCGACCGTTTTGACCGCGCGGGCGATCGCTTCGGCGATCGTTGCATCCTCGACCGCGATATTGCTCAAGGCGCCATGGATTTTGACGTAACCCAGTCTTGCTCCGGCATAAGCGCAGAGTGCTTGCGCGGCGCCGATCTGATAGGCGACAAGCCGCTCGATTTCCCCCGTTGTGAATGGCACTCTGCGGCGGCCAAATCCCCATAGATCGGGGAAGCCAGGATGTGCGCCGATCGCGATGCCCCTGGCCTTGGCGGCGGCAAAGGTTTGCGCCATGATCTCCGGGTCCCCCGCATGAAAACCGCAAGCGACATTGACACTGGTGACAATGTCGAGCATGGCGGCGTCGTCGCCGATCCGGTAGGCGCCAAACCCCTCGCCGCAATCGCAATTCAAATCGACGCTGCGCATTTCCGGCACCTCTATCGCGGCTGCGAACTCACAAGTTCTGCTCGCAATTCAGCTTGCCCGGTCTGTTCCGCAACAAACTCTTCGCGTTTGTAGCCTTGTGCGTAAAGCAGCGCGGTGAGATCCCCATGATCAATCCGCGCGTGGGCAGCGGCGGCAACTTTTGGCTTTGCCCGGAAGGCCACGCCGAGGCCCGCCGCTTCAAGCATGGCGAGGTCATTGGCGCCATCCCCAACCGCCAGAGTCTCCGTGGCCGTGAGGCCGTACTTTTCCTGAAAATGTTCAAGGGCCGCAAACTTGGCACTCTTGCCAAGAATGGGCTCGGCGACAAGCCCGCTCAGCCTGCCCTCCTCGTCGAAGAGCAGATCATTCGCCCGGTGTTCATCAAAACCGATGGCAGCCGCGATGACGGAGGTAAACACCGAGAACCCTCCCGAGACGAGCACGGTCTGCGCCCCATTGGCCCGCATCGTTCGCACCAATGCACGGCCGCCCGGCATCAAGCTGATTTTGCTGGCGATGACGCGGTGGATCGTGGCGCGGTCGAGCCCCTTGAGAAGCGCAACGCGCTCGCGCAACGCCGGTTCAAAGGCGATCTCGCCGCGCATGGCACGTTCCGTGATTGCCGCGATATGCGCCTTCTTGCCGATTTCATCAGCGAGTTCGTCAATACATTCCTGGCCGATCATGGTGGAATCCATGTCGGCGAGCAAGAGCCGCTTGCGCCGCCCCTCCACCTTTTGCACGATGACATCGACGGCGGCATTGCCGAGACTTAAGCGCACCCCGTTCGCAACGGCTTTGGTTCCGACGGCCGGTCCGGCCTCAAAAAAAATATCGGCGGCGATCTCTGGCGCCAGCCAGTGTGGCGGATCTTGCGGCACGCCACATTGCCCGGTTATGGCTTCGCTTGCCCGGCGAAGCATAGCACTGGTCAAAACCGGCAGCGCGGGATCGCAGACGAGCGTGGCAACATGCGTCATGGATTGTCTCGATGGGCGCGGCTTTAATGGCACCCGCTTGTTTATTTCATTTGCTTGGCGATAAGGTCAATCGAACCCTTCGCTGCAAGCTAGCAATTGCGCCGGCGCGTCAAGAATTAATAGGATAAGGATCGTCATGCAAATGTGATGATATTCCTGCTCATACCCTCGTGAAATTGCTTTTTGCTCGCACAGTTGGCCGCCCACCTCAATGAATGTTTTGCACGTCATATCGTCCGTCAATCCCGAAACCGGTGGCCCGATCGAAGTCATCAATTCCTCTGCCAGCATCCTGGCGGAACATGGCTGCCACCAAGAAATTCTCTCCCTCGATTCGCCGCACGATGCGTGGACCAAGACAGCGGCTTTGCCGCTCCACGCCATGGGCATCCGCAACCCGCGTTATCTTGGCCTGCGGACGAAAATTCCTTGGCTGCGCTATGGCTATACGCCGCATTTCGTTCCCTGGCTGAAGAAAAATGCCGCGCGCTATGACGCCATCATTGTCCATGGTTTATGGAACTATGTGGCCCTTGGTTCGTGGCGTGCGCTCGGCAACGGTAAAACGCCCTATTTCGTCTACGCCCATGGGATGCTCGACCCTTATTTCAATAAAATTCAGCCCCTCAAAGCGGCGGCCAAGCAGATCCTATGGTGGTTCAGCGAAGGCCGACTTCTTGCCCAAGCGCGCAATGTCTTTTTCGCGACCGAAGAAGAGCGCAGACTTGCGCGCCGTTCGTTCTGGCCTTTCCGCTGCCGCGATCGCGTCGTCGCTTTTGGCACGAAAGACGTCGCCGGCAACGCCGCCGCGCAAATCGCGGCGTTCCACGCCGTGGTTCCGCAGGTCGCAGACCGGCCGTTCCTCCTGTTCCTTGGCCGCATTCATCCCAAGAAAGGCTGCGATCTGCTGATCCAAGCCTTCGCGCAGGCAGCAAACGATCACCGAGTTGACTTGGTGATAGCGGGTCCCGATCCGGCGGGATGGGGAAACAAGCTCCGGGCGATGGCCGCAGAGCTCGGCATCGCGGACCGGGTGCATTGGCCGGGCATGTTGAGCGGCGATCCGAAATGGGGAGCGTTCCGCGCGGCGGAGGCTTTTGTGCTGCCCTCTCACCAGGAAAATTTTGGCATCGTCGTCGCGGAAGCCATGGCCTGCGGCAAGCCTGTACTTACGACGGACAAGGTCAACACCTGGCGCGAAGTGCAAGACAGCGGGGCGGGCTTCATCGCCAATGACGATCTCGCGGGCATCACCGCGTTGCTAGAACAATTCCTCGCATTGTCCACCGAGGACAAGCAGGCTATGGGACAGCGGGCGCGTCAGGGGTTTGTCGAGAAATTCGATATTGGCACGATGGCGCCGCAGCTGATCGAAGCCTTCCGGGGAAACTGACAAAGCGTCGAGTCTCCGTCGCTCATGATCCGGCGCCTGTATCCGAGCGCTTGCGCATCCTCACTTTGCAAGCGGGATTTCCGGCGTAAACCGTCCAAGGCTCCAAATCCTTGAAGGCGACGCCGCCGCCGCCAAGCACGGCTCCTTCCCCAATCGTCACGCCAGGGCCAACGATTGCGCAAGCTGCCACCCAAGCCCGTCTCCCAATATGAATGGGTTTGGTTTTCAGCTGAAAATTGGGATCGTCGATGTCATGCGTTCCGGCAAGCAAAAACGAACATTGGGACACGATGGCATAATCCTCGAGAACGATGCGATCCATGGAATAACACAGCGTGCGCCAGCCAATGACGGCATGCTCCCCCATTTCAAGATTTGGCGGATACCAAACCGTGGCGCTTCCAAAAATCCGGGCGGTTGGAGAAATCTTCGCGCCAAAAAGTCTCAAGAGACATCGCCGCCAAGGGTGCAGCGGCGGCGGCGTCCAGGATGCGAGAAGCAGCCAGCATATATTCCAAACGGCGCGAAGAAGCCGATGCCTCAAATCAAAACTTGGGCCGCCTTCGAGGGATTTGGCGGTCTTCGCGTCAAGGATGCTCATACCGGGATGCCGCCATTTGAATTTTCAATTTCGCTCATGAGAGCCTTGAAATTTTCGCCGTACTGCCGGTCAGAATATTTGTCTTCCGCTTTTTTGCGCCCGTTTTCTCCAAGCCGTTTCGCCAAATCTGGATCTTTCAGGAGCTTGAGGATTTTGGCTGCCAGTTCGTCCACATCGTCGGGGTCCACCGCAAAACCATCTTCGCCGTCGCTCACGATTTCACTCGGAGCGCCGAATTTGCTGCAGATCACCGGGAGCCCGAATTGCCACGCCTCAAGGTAAACAATGCCAAACCCTTCTTTGATGGAGGGCAATGCGAAAACACTCGCGCGGGCATAGGCCTCGTGCAATTGGCCGTCCGGCACCCGGCCGAGAAACCGGACACATGGCGCGACGCCCGTGCGGGCGGCGAGTTGCTCCAATTGTGGGCGCAAGATCCCGTCGCCCGCGATCTCCAGAAGCGCCGATGGCTCCTGCTTTGAGACATGCACCATGGCCTGGATCAATTTGTCGATGTTTTTGCCGCCATCATGGGCATCAAGCCGGCACACCGCCAAAATCCGCTGTCCTTCCGGTCTTCGATCCAGCGGCAGCTCGATCCGGTCGGCTGCATTGGGCAGGAGCCGGAATTTGCCGAGCGGCTGGTTAAATTCCCTCGCCATTGTGCGCGCCGTAAACCAACTCACCGAAGCAATACAATCGACATATTTCAAGAACAATTCGTCGTAAATTTTCTTTTTCCGGTAACGCGGGTCATTCCACACGTCATCCCCATGTACAAATAATATAATTTTTATTCTTTTATTTAAAATTTTTGTGAAAAACGCAATCGATGCAAGATTTATACTTCCTAATAGCAACACATCGCCCATATAGGCCGATTTCAAAACCGCGTTAACGAGAAACCTGATGCGGCTCTTTCCAAACGGTTCAATTTCAACCCCAGGGATTTTCGGAATCTCACCCTGCCTGTCGCGCAACAACCCCACATAAGCTGAATTATACCCCTTTGAGATCGTATAGAGGCCAAGATGATGGATCAGCCTTCTATTAAATGCTTGTAAGCCACCGATTAATGAAAATGTTTCAAGGGCGAAGAATAAAATCTGCTTCCCGCGGTTTCGCTCTTTCCTCAACCAATCTCTCATTTATCAAAGTCACGGTTCGCCGTTCAAGCGCGCGGAGTGTGCGCCGCAGCATCCAACTTACGCGGCCCCGGCGGTTTGAACAAGATGCCGCGCGGCAGGGCCATACCCTTGATCCATCGCCATAATCGAGATGGGCGAGCAAAGCAGACGTGGTGCTTCAAATTGGCATGTACATGCGATGGCAAATTTATATATCTGTTTCTAGCTCTGGCGATTGGGGCGGCTTCGACCAGATAACACCCCAGCCTGAGAAACAATCGGGAGACATTCGCGTGAGAACCGTCTTCGTTTCAGGTCTCGGCCGTGAGGTCCCAGTTTTGGGTTTCGGCTGCGCCTCACTCGGCTCGCGAGTTTCCGAATCACAGGGACTGCGGGCGCTTTCCTATGCGTTTGAGCGGGGCGTTGGCTGGTATGACGTGGCGCCCGCCTATGGCGATGGAGAGGCAGAGGCGATCTTGGGGAAATTCCTGGCTGGACGCCGCGAACGCATTGTGGTGTGCACCAAATTCGGAATCCCAAGGCCCGTGGTTACGCCTTTGATGCGTCTGTTCCGGCCGGCGGCCCGAGCCATGGCAAAGGCACTTCCCTTATTAAGCCGCCAGCCGCCCAAAGCTAACCGGACGAGGTCCAAAAACCGGCTGCGCGCGGATCAAATCGAAGGCTCGGTCATCGAGAGTTTGCGGCGGCTGCGGACGGATTTCATCGATGTCTTGGCGCTGGAGGAGCCGAACCCCGAGGATTGCCTCAATGAGGCTATTTTGCGCGAATTGCGGCGCGTCCTCGAAAAAGGCTATGTGCGCTGCGTGGCGATCGCCGGATCGCCGGAAGCCATCGCCGCCGGTGCCCGCGCACCGGAGATTTTTAAGATCGCGCAGGTTGCCGACAATCCTTTCGTGGAAGCACTCGGGCGTACGAAACAGGCAGCCGGTGATGGCGCGAAGTTCTTTTACGTCACCCATGGCGCATTTGGCTTGGGCGCCCATGAACGCCTGTCGCATCTCCTAGTTGGGGACGGCGGCCGCCTCGGAGCCCTGGCTTCGCAACTCGCCTACGGTCCGCCGTTCATGGCCGCCGAAATGCTGTTGGATTACGCGTTCGCGGTCAATCCAGACGGTGCCGTTCTCGCCTCCATGTTCAGCCAGGCGCATATCGATACCAATTGTGCGAGAGCCAGCCGGCCGCCACGGCGCGACATCGGCCCCTTCATGCAAAAATTCGTCATCGCGGCGAAACAATAGAAATCTTCGTATCCGCACGACCATCAAGCCCCCGCGTACGTGCGCCGCGCCGCCAAACTGTTGCCGTCCCGCAACAGGCGTCACCTAATGGATGTGCAGAAACGAAATTCAATAGTGTGTGTCACGAGATTTTGTTTAGCTGACGCATAGACGCATCTTTGATGGACGCATCTTTTTGGAAGGGACAAGTCATGATTAAGAAACTCTCGATATTGGGCGCCTCGCTCGCTGCGCTTTGTTCATCTGCGGTCCTCGCCGCCGATCTTCCCGTCGCGCCGCCGCCGCCGCCCTTTATTCCCTATAGCTGGACAGGTATCTATGTCGGCGTCAATCTCGGCCTTGGTGGAGATCGCTTTCAGTATCCGTTCAGCGTCTCAGTGCCGGCCATTGCCACCTTCGCCAGCGGCAACGCTTCGATCACCTCGAGCGGTATCATTGGCGGCGGCCAAATCGGCTACAATTGGGAATTCGCCAACAATGTCGTGCTCGGATTCGAGACCGACTTCGACGGCGCCGCGATCCGTGGCAAAGCGACCGCCAACCTCAATGGAGTGTTGGGCGGCGCCCTTCCTTTCGGAGCCGCCATTCAAGCCGGCAGCCGGATCAATTACATTGGCACCGTGCGCGGCCGCCTTGGTTATGCCTGGGACCGGTTCTTGGTGTATGGCACCGGCGGTTTCGCCTATGGCCAGGTTAACTCGGCGATCAGCGCGTCAGCTGCCATCGCCGGAGCCGCGGCGGCGTTCACCACCTCGGAAAACAACAGCCGCGCCGGCTTTGCGGTGGGTGGCGGATTTGAATATGCCATCACCAACAACCTGACCGTGAAGACCGAATATCTTTACGTCAATCTCGGCACAAACAATATCATCAACCAGAACCTGTTCGGGGTTGTCGGCCTCAACGTCAATCAAAAGACGCAGGTCAATATTGCCCGGGCTGGCATCAACTACAAATTCAACTGGTTCAACCCGATCCCCGCGGTTGTTGCCAAATATTGAGGCATGATACCGCCGGTCTCCAAGCCGGCGGTCTCACCCATATGCTGATCTTCAATGCTGCCCGCTTTGAAAGCGGGCAGCATTTTTTGTTGAAGGTCAATTTCGGGGCGCCGCCGTCGTCTTCGCGGCGGAATCAGCGGATGATCCAGCGAATTTCAACCGTGAAGATGATGCCGATGCATATCAACGTGAGTAATGGCATAGGTTTGGCCTAAAATTAATGTTCGATATCTCTTGGGATGTAATGCGAAATAATTGGCATTTTTAGGCACGCCGTCATCCCACGAACGCGGGATGGCGAATATATTCTCACAATCTTGCCCGAGCCTGTTCGACGGACAGCTTACCCACGATTGCCGGGTTGCTCGCCAATTCACAGCCGGTTTGCGGTCTCCCATTAGCTCCACGATCCGCCTCGTGTAAAAGTGTGCCTTCCGAAAACCGGAGCGCGCATGGAAGGCCCCGTGAATCCGTTCCCGCCTGCCAGTGAGGCCGAATGGCGGACGCTCGTCGAGCGCGCGCTCGGCGGAAAGCCGTTTGAAAGCCTCATCTCAATGACATTCGAAGGGCTCAGCCTCGCTCCCCTCTACGAGAGGGTGATGGGCGAAGGCCCGCGCCCCCTCCGGCAAAAGCCGGGGCCGTGGAAAATCGCGCAGCGCATGGATCATCCCGAAATCGAAACCGCCAACGCCATGGCCCGCACCGACCTCATGGGCGGCGCTGATGCACTGACGCTGACCATTTCACATTCCTTCGCCGCACGAGGTTTTGGCTTACAAATCGAGAGCGAATGCGATCTCGATGCCGCATTTGGCGGAATTGATCTCGACCGCATCGCATTGCGTATTGATGCTGACGCCCGCGCGCTGGACCTTGCGGCGTTGTTTGTTTCCGTTGCGAAAGCGCGCCGTTTGACGTCGGCAGAACTCGACGTGGATTTCGGCCATGATCCGATCGGCCATTTCGCGCGCTGCGGCCGCTCGCCCGCCGGAGCTTTGCAAGGTTTACGCGAGCTGACACTTTTGCACAGCAACGGTTTCACTGGACACCTTTTCCTTGCCGATGGACGTCCTTATCACGAGGCGGGCGCCGGCGAAGCGCAAGAACTCGCCTGTGTTGTCGCAACGGGGATCGAATATTTGCGGCAGCTGGAAGCAGGGGGTCTCCCACTGGAAGCCGCGCGACGGGACATCGCTTTTCTTCTTGCCGCCGATGCGGATGAATATCTGAGCCTTGCCAAATTCCGCGCCATGCGGCTTCTTTGGGCGCGCGTCGAAGATGTCTGCGGCCTGACGCCCAAACCCATCCGCCTGCATGCCGAGACGGCGTTCCGGATGATGACGCGCTACGATCCTTGGGTAAATATCTTGCGCGCCACGATGGGCGTGTTCGCGGCGGGCATCGGCGGCGCCGATGCGGTGACCGTCCTGCCGTTCACCTTGGCGCTCGGCCTTCCCGATGACCTCGCGCGGCGCATCGCCCGCAATACGCAGTCGATTTTGATCGAGGAATCCCATCTTGCAAAAGTCGCGGATCCGGCCGCCGGTGCCGGGTGTTTCGAAGCGCTGACTTCGGCGCTCTGCAACCGCGCTTGGACCTTGCTGCAAAACATCGAAGCGCACGGCGGCATGATCAAAAGCCTGCAAACGGGCATGCCGCAAGGCGAGATCGGCGGCACGGCGGCGGCACGGCGCGACGCCATCGCGCATCGCACGCTGGCGATTACCGGCACGAGCGCATTTCCGCTCCTTACGGAAACGCCGGTCCATGTGCTTGCACCCGCTCCAGAGCGGGCAAATGATGATTTTATAGTATATGATAATATTCACCTACCTTCGCGGCGCGATGCCGAGCCTTTTGAAAGCTTACGCGTGGCTTCAAACAAATATTTCCGGGAAACCGGAAGCAGGCCAAAAATCTTTCTCACCCAACTCGGAGAACCCCAGGGTGTTGCGGCGGTGTCCGCTTTTGCCACGCATTTTTTCGCGGTGGCCGGGCTCGAGGCTTTCAGCCAGGAGGGCGGTGAGGCGGCGCCGCGTTTCCGCGCGTCCGGCTGCAAAATCGCCTGTATTTGCGCAGCGGCAACAGTTCCAGCGGCCGATTTAATGGAAACAGCGGCGCGGCTATCTGACGCAGGTGCGGCACGCATTTACCTCGCCGGGCCTCTGCCAGAACCCGTTGCGAAAGCCTTGCACGAGGCCGGGGTTGCTGAATTGATTTGCCCTCACCGCGATGCTCTGGCTATTCTGCGGGAATCATCCGTTATGACACTTCGGAGAACAACTAAGCTTGAAGAACAAAAGCCGTAACAAAGGAATAACCAAAATGACCCCGGCAGGATACTCGCGCCTCTTTGCCGCCGCTTTTATGGGAGCGGCCTTTATGAACGCTGCAAATGCGCAGGACACCGTGGCCACAGGCCAAAATCCCGACGGGATCTATGCGGTTTTCATCACCACGCGGCAGGGCGATTGCGACAAAGCTTATCATTGGATGATTTCCGTTTCGGGAGGGCGCGTGACTTCGGCCGGGGATACGCCGATGGCAGCCTCCGGCCACATCAACGGCGGCGCCGTGGACTTGGCATTTCAGCGCATGGGCCAGGTCGCTACGGTCACTGGACGGCTTGCAAAGGGTTATGGCTCGGGCACCTGGTCCTCCTCGACGATGGGATGCACAGGTTCATGGCGGGCACTCCGGCAAGGTTGAGCTTCTCCTCCGGAGCCGCATGCGGTAGCCCAATAATGGCATCGCAAAAGGCGTCGGGCTATCATTCGCAAACTCCGCCGGGAGCTTAACCAGCGAGCCGGGTTGCCGAATGAGCCGCGTTCCGGATTTCTCACAACTGGCCTTCGTCCCTGTGAACATATCCGGCGCCGATCTTGGCGGCGGCATCTGGCAGTCGCCGGAAGGCATCAGCGTCGCCCCGCTGTATGGCGCGCGCAGCGTTGCCGGTCTCGACTTCCTAGACGGCTATCCTGGCATCGCGCCTTTTCTGCGCGGCCCCTACCCCGCGATGTATCCGGCACGGCCTTGGACCATCCGTCAATATGCGGGCTATTCCAGCGCCGAAGAGTCGAATGAATTCTACCGGCGCAACCTCGCCGCTGGACAAAAAGGTCTCTCGGTCGCTTTCGACCTCGCCACGCATCGCGGTTATGATTCGGATCATCCGCGCGTGGCCGCCGACGTCGGCATGGCCGGTGTCGCCATCGATTCGATCGAGGATATGCAGGCGTTGTTTGACCGCATCCCGCTCGGGGAAACATCGGTTTCGATGACGATGAGCGGAGCGGTGCTGCCCGTGCTCGCGTTTTATATCGTGGCGGCCGAAGCACAAGGCGTGGCGCCCGCAAGCCTCACGGGCACGATCCAGAACGACATTCTCAAGGAATTCATGGTGCGCAACACCTACATCTATCCGCCCTCCCCGTCGCTCCGCATCGTTTCCGATATTCTGAGTTTCACCGCACAGTATATGCCGAAGTTCAACGCGATCTCGATTTCCGGCTACCATATGCAGGAAGCGGGCGCTTCCGCCGATCTCGAACTCGCCTATACGCTCGCCGACGGTCTCGAATATGTGCGCACCGGGCTCGCCGCCGGCCTCGATATTGATCGCTTCGCGCCCCGCCTCTCGTTTTTCTTCGGCATCTCGATGAATTTCTTCATGGAGATCGCAAAACTGCGCGCTGCACGGCTCCTTTGGGCGCGGCTGATGCGCAGGTTCAATCCGCGCTCGGACAAATCCTTGATGCTCCGCGTTCACGCACAGACCTCCGGCTGGTCGCTCGCCGCGCAAGATGTTTTCAACAATATCATGCGCACGCAAATCGAGGCGATGGCGGCGACCCAAGGGCAAACGCAGTCCTTGCATACCAATGCGCTCGACGAAGCGCTGGCGCTGCCAAGCGATTTTTCAGCGCGCATCGCGCGTGAGACGCAGCTCTTTCTGCAGCAGGAAAGCGGTACGATGCGGGTCATCGATCCCTGGGGCGGCTCCTATTATGTCGAGCATCTGACCGGTGCGCTGGCCACCAAGGCGCTCGCCCATATCGAGGAAATCGAAGCGGCGGGCGGCATGGCAAAAGCCATCGAGGCCGGCATTCCAAAACAGCGGATCGAAGAGGCCGCAACGAAAACACAAGCGAGGATCGACAGCGGCACTCAGACCGTAATCGGGATAAACAAATACATTCCCGAAGAAAAGGACGAGATTCGGCTCTTACGGGTCGATACGCGCACAGTGCGGGCGCGGCAGATCGCCAAACTCGAACGTCTCAGGGTTTCCCGCGATGCCGAGCAAGTGAAAGCGGCGCTCGATACCTTGACAAAGGGGGCGCGCGAAAACGCCAATCTTTTGGACCTCACGATCGAAGCGGCGCGGGCCAAGGCGACGCTCGGCGAAATATCCTTTGCGCTCGAGAAAGTTTTTGGGCGCTACGTGCCGGAGACCACCACCGTATCCGGTATTTATACGAATGAAGCGGGCACTCAGTCGCCGGCCATCTTGCATGTCAAAGCTTTGGTGGCGGCTTTCAAGGAAAACGACGGGCGGGCGCCGCGCATTCTAGTCGCGAAAATCGGCCAGGATGGGCATGATCGCGGCCAAAAGGTCATCGCTTCCGCGCTCGAAGACCTTGGCTTTGAAGTGATTACCGGGCCGCTTTTCGCCACGCCCGAGGAAGCGGCGCGGCAAGCCGTCGAAAACAATGTCCACATCCTTGGCGTCTCCTCGCTGGCCGCCGGGCATCTGACGTTCATGCCGCAATTGCAGGCGGCGCTTTTGCGCGAGGGCCACGCCAATATCGTGATCGCAGCCGGTGGCGTGATCCCGCCGCAAGATTTTGATGCCCTGCGGGACGCGGGCGTAGCCGCGATTTTTACGCCAGGAACCGCGATCCCGGACGCTGTGGCCAGGCTCATCGAAGCGCTGAATGACAAGCTCGGCTACCGGCAGAAGCAGAGGGCGGAATAAAGCGTTTCCGCATGCGGATCAGCGGTTCCGGCGCCGGAACCAATATTCGACCCAGGGCAAGAGGCCCGCAAGAACAAAGAAGCTAAGCTCGTAACGGCCGGTGAAAAGAATGAAAATGGTGCCGGCTGCCGTCAAACAGAGGCTCACCCAGATGATGCCTCTGCGACTGGTGAGAAATTCGAGTATGGCTTTGTCCCGGGGGGTCACTACCTAACCTCGCATGGTTTTGAGACTGCTCAAGAGCTGTTGAAGCTCCTTCCGCACATCGTCTGGATCACGCAACTGATAACGTGCCTGCGTGGCAGTGGCAGACCCGGCGCGCACCGAAACGCCACCTTGCGCATTGACGAACAAGAATCCATTTTCATCCGTCCTATCGTCCCCGATAAAGACCGGCAGGCGGCCTGAAAAGGGCGGTGTCGCAAGGAGCGCGGCGATACCCTGCCCCTTGTCGTGACGCGGATCCTTCAGTTCGGCAACCATCTTGCCTTCTTGCATAAAAAGGCCATGGCGTTTCGCGAGGGCACCGGCAAAATTCAGCACGGTTTCGGCGAGATCCGGCACTTGCCGGAAATGAATGGCGAGCGCCGCCCCCTTATCCTCAAGTCTCAAAGCGGGATGGGTGGCCACGAAGTCGGCAAGCGGTTGCCGTACTTTGTCCATCGTGCCCTCCGGTGGGGCAACGCGGGCGCCATCGGCATAGCGGATCTCAGCGCCATGCAACCCAGCAGCCGGAACTATCAGCGGCGCAAAAATACGATCGAGATCTTCGATTTTCCTCCCGCTGACGAGGGCGAGCGCGCCATCGGCGCCCGCTGAAATTTCCGACAGCAGAACGCGCAACCCCGCATCCGCGACGACATCCTCGGGGTGCGGCTTAATCTCAAGCAGCGTGCCATCGACATCGAGAAAATAGGCGGAGCCTGTCAGCGGTGCGAGTCTCGCAAGATCGCCAGGCGGCAACGCGAGGGGCGCGCCTGCCAATCGCTACCACGCCCCAATATTCGGCATCGAAACCCAGGGCTCACGCTTTGGCAAAGGCTCGCCCTTTTGCAAAAGTTCGATGGAAATATTGTCTGGCGAGCGGATGAAAGCCATATGGCCATCGCGCGGAGGCCGGTTGACGGTGACGCCCGCTTTCATAAGTTTGTCACATGCCGCGTAAATATCATCGACCGCATAGGCCAAATGGCCAAAGTTGCGCCCTCCGGTATAAGCTTCCTTGTCCCAATTATAGGTCAGCTCAATGAGCGGCGCTTTCGACGTCTTGGCGCGATCCGCATCCCCCGGCGCTGCGAGAAACACCAAAGTGTAACGGCCTGCCTCGTTTTCGACTCGCCGTATCTCGACGAGGCCAAGCTTATGCGTGTAAAACTCCAGCGACTGCTCAAGATCCGTGACCCGGACCATCGTGTGCAGATATTCCATATTTCTTCCCTTCCACGTTTCGCGGCTTGAGCCTGGGATTGGGCTTGGCGTATTTTTGGGGATATATAGCACAGGGACCGTGGCGGCGAGACATCTCCAATACGCGTTGCGAAATGCCCGCATGGAAACAGGATCTCGTGATGAATGAAGCCCACCGGCTCAAGGAGCGGGCCGCGCTTGCCTCGATCGCGGTGAGCACGCTGATGACGGCGGCAAAGCTCTTTGCCGGGCTTGCCTCGGGCTCCCTGGCAGTGCTCTCCGAGGCTGGCCACAATCTCGGCGATGTGGCGGCGACGGTCCTCACCTATTTCGCGATACGGATCGCCAATAAGCCGGCCGACGAGGAGCATCCATTCGGCCACGCCAAGGTGGAAGCCTTGGCGGCCCTTGTCGAAACTGGATTTTTATTCGCGCTCGCCGCCTTTATCTTGATCGAGGCGGTGAAGCGGCTTGCCAATCACGACATCCATATCGATCCTGGGCCGATCGTTTTCGTGGTTTTGATCGTCTCGATGATCGTCGATTTGGTGCGCTGGCTTTCGCTGAAGCGAATCGCCTTGGCGACGAAAAGCGACGCGCTCGCCGCCGACGCGCTGCATTTTTCGAGTGACATTGTGGCCTCCGGCTTGGCGCTTTGCGGTATCGCTGCCGTGCTTTACGGTTACCCGCAAGGCGACGCTCTGGCGGCGCTGGGGCTTGCGATTTTCATTGGCGTGGCAGGCCTCAAGATTGGCCGCCGCACCGTCAACACGCTGGTCGACACGGCGCCAAAAGGCCTCACGTCGGAGATACGGTCGCTCGCCGAATCGGTTCCAGGCGTGATCGAGGTCGAGACGCTGCGGCTGCGCCCGGCTGGAGCCGAAGTCATCGGCGACATCGCAATCACCGTCGCGCGCACCTTACCGCTCGAAAAAGCCGCCGCCATCGAGGCAAATGTCGCGGCCGCCATCGCGGCGCCGCATCCGGAAGTCACCGTGAAGGTAGCGGCGCGGCCGATTGCCCTTGACGACGAAACGATCCTGGAACGTGTGCTGCTGATCGCGGCCAAGCGCCATGTGCCAATTCATCATGTCACCTTGCAGGAAATCGACGGACGCACGTCAGTCAGTTTCGATGTCGAACTTGATGGCCGTATGTCGCATGGCAATGCGCATGAGATCGCCTCCGGGCTGGAGATGGAAATCGTCCGGGAACTCGGCCCGGACATTGAAGTCGAAAGCCACATCGAGCCGCTGGAGCCACGCCAATTGCAAGGCCAGGATGTTGCAGCCGGCATGCGTGCAGAAATCAAGTCCGCGCTGACCAGAATGGCTCCCGAAACCGGCGCGATCCACAACGTCCATAACGTCAGGGTGCGAACAACGCCGGACGGATTGGTGATCAATTACCATTGCCGGGTCAGCCCTCACCTGAGTGTCGACGAAGTTCACGAATATGTCGATACTCTCGACCGCAAAATACGCGCCGCTTTCCCTGGCATCGTCAGAATCGTTGGCCACGCCGAGCCATTACGTACATGAATAAAATCGATCCCGCTGCAGTGCCACCCTTCACAATGCTCTGGGGCCTCCTGCGGGCGCGCCGCTTCGCGGGCCTGTTCTGGTGCCAGTTTTTCTCCGTCTTCAATGACAATTTCGTGCGCAACATGCTGGCCATGCTGATCCTCTTCCGGCTCGGCGAGACTCACGCTGGCCCACTGATCACGCTCGCGGTCGGCACCTTCATGCTTCCCTCACTGGTTCTCTCCGGGCTTGGCGGCGAGCTGGCCGACGCGCATGACAAGGCTTGGCTGGCGCGGCGTCTCAAATTCGCTGAGATACTGGTCCAAATGATCGCCGCAGCTGGCCTCTTTCTCTCATCATTGCCGCTGCTTTACACGGCATTGTTTGGGCTCGGCGTGATCTCGGCTTTGTTTGGGCCAGTCAAATATGGCATCCTTCCCGATCTGCTCGTCAAAGCCGAACTGATGGCTGGGAACGCCCTTGTTGAAGCTGCGACATTCATCGCGATTTTTCTGGGCCTGATCGCAGGCGGCCTCTCCGCCAAGGGACGCGGGCCGGAAGGAACCGTCCTGCAACTGATGGCGATCGCCATTGCCTGTTTCGCGGCGAGTCTTTTTATCCCATCCACGGAGCGAGGGGCGCCGGATCTTCACGCTCGCCGCAATGTCCTTGCCTCCACCTTCGCCCTTATTCGCGAAGTGGCGCAAGATGCGACGCTCTGGACACGAACCATGGCGGTCTCTTGGTTCTGGATGAGCGGCGCGATCGCTCTCTCCCTGGTGCCGGTCGTCGTCCGGAACAAAACCGGCGGTGGCATTGAGGTCGAAACGGCGGTGAGCGCGTTGTTCGCGCTCGGCATTGGGATCGGCTCGATCGCGGCGGCCGTCATAGCACATGGGAGGATTTATCTGAAACTGGTTCCGTTCGCGGCGCTCGGCATGGCGGCCTTTTTGATCGACCTCGGTGCTGCGACCTATTTCCTTCCGGTCGCGTCGCGGGAAATCGGGTTAGCCGAATTTTTCTCATCCGTGGCGGGTCTGCGCATCGCCTTCGATGTCGCCGCCCTCGCCTGCGCGGGCGGCCTTTTCGTTGTTCCCTTATTTACCGCGATTCAAGCGGATGCCGCCCTCGACCGCCGCGCCCGAATTGTCGGAGGCGTCAATATCCTCAACGCGGCCTTTATCGTCGGCGGCGTGCTGGCGACCGCCATTCTGCAAAGCTCACATGTCGGCGTCACCGAGCCCGTTCTACTCGCGGCACTTGGAGTCTTGAATATAGGTGCCGCGCTTTATGTGCGAAGACCGGCGGCGCATGGCACGGTTTGAGTGTTCCCTTTACAGCGTCTCACGCAAAAACGTTCCAAACGCACGAGGCCCGTCACCAACCGGCATTTTCGCCGTCACCGCGAGCGTCTCGGCATTGATCGCCCAGACTTCGTTTGAGAACCAATTGACGACGTAAACGCTGTTGCCGTCGGCACTGGTTTCGATCCCTTCCGGGTAGTCACCAACGGAAATCCGCTTCACGGGCTGCAGGGTTGAAAGGTCGAACACGGAGACGGTTCCGCCATATTGATCGGTCGAAAAGCCGCGTCCCTTGGCGACGGCAATAGCATAGGGCCGCTTGCCGACCGCCACCGTGCCGAGCAGCTTGGCCGTCTTGAGATCGACGACGGACACGTCGTTGCTCTCAACATTCGCGGCATAGACGCGCTCGCCTTGCGGATCGATGGTCACGCCGAAGGGATGTTTTCCGACCTTGACTGTGCCCGTGCGGGAAAAGGTTTTCGCTTCGATGATTGAAATTTGATTGTCGTCGCGATCGGCGGTCACGATCAGTGTCCCATCCGGCGTCAAGGCGACACCCGAGGGAGACGCGCCCACCTCCATAGTCGCGACGATGGTGCTGGTGGAAAGATCGATCTTGTATAGGCGCGGCACATAGAACCCGGCCACATAAAGATAGCGGCCTTCCGGATCGATGGCGATGCCCAGCGGTGTGTCGGGCATGGCGATTTTCGAAGCGATCCGGCGCGAGGCGGTGTCGATCACCGAGACATATTTGCCCTCTGTGCTCGTGACGTAAGCCGTGCGTCCATCGCGCGCCATGGCGATTCCAGCGGGCTTGCCCAAAACCGGGATTCTTGCCACGACATGTTTCAAGCCGAGATCGAGCACGCTGACTTCATCGCCGGTTTGATCGGTGATGAAGGCCTCGGCCGCGCTTGCAGCCCCGCAAAAGGCGCCGGAAGCGCAGATGGCAGCACCTATGGCCGCCGCCTTGGCGGCTCGCCACCGCTTCACGAAGAGGACTTCACTTGGCCGCCTCGACTTTTTGCTTCAAATTCTCGAGGCCCTTGCGGTAGATCGCCGTGACCGCCTTGATGCCCGCCTCGTCGTTCAATTCCGGCGGCGGATCATTGTTGGGATAGCCGCGATAGAAGGCGCCGCGCCATTCCACGGTGCTTTTCCCGCCATCCGCCGGCAAAACTGTGATGGTCGCGGAATAATTATTCACGGGCAACACCTTCACATCGACCGTGTCGATCCGATAGGAATAGCTCATCTCCCCAGCATCATATTTGTAGAGGCTTTCGTCGATTGTCGCGCCACTGTCCAAGGTGAGCTGGCGTTTGGCGGTGTCCGGCTCGTTGCCGCCCGTCCCCGTCGTCTTGGCAACGCCTGGAAGCCAGCTCATGTCTTGGAAATTCGCGATGGCGGCCCAGACCTTCGCGGGAGGCGCATCGATCGTGATCGTTTCCGTCACTTTTTGACGCGATGGGCCATGCGCCCATCCATGTTGCACCAGCGCCATAGGGGCGATCGTGGTCACGATGAGCAAACTCTTTTGAAAATTCCAGGTCATGCCTATATTTTCCCTGTTGTGCGGGCGGAAACGGGTCCGTCAGTCCAGACTTAAGTTTTGACGAAGAAGCACACCGGTTCCGCAAAGATGAATTTGCGCCGGAGTGCCCGCGACCTTATGTTCGCCGCGTTCATTCCTTAACGTTTTCTCCTGCCGCTAAGCTTAGAGGTTTCGATGCGCACCGATATCGCAGAACCCGTTCGCCTGAAAGACTACCGGGTTCCCGATTATCTGATCGACAAGGTCGATCTCGATGTCAAGCTTCACCCGTCGGCGACACGGGTTTTTGCCCGCCTCCGGATCCGCCCGAACCCCAAGGGGCGCTCCAAGGCGCCGCTCGTCCTCGACGGCGATGGTCTCGCCGCGAACAAAATCGCCCTCGACGGGCAGCTGCTGGATTTGCACGAAACCGGAGCGTGGAATGGGGTTGTCACCCCCGATCAGCTCACCTTGAACACACCGCCGCAACATCCGTTTGTCCTCGAGATCGAAACCATCATCGACGCGGCGGCCAACACAAGGCTGATGGGTCTTTACCGCTCCGGCTCCGCCTACTGCACCCAGTGCGAGGCGGAAGGTTTCCGGCGGATCACCTATTTCCTCGACCGCCCCGACGTCCTCAGCATTTATACGGTGCGGCTGGAAGCCGAGATGTCCGAGGCGCCTCTCCTGCTTTCCAATGGCAACAAGATCGCGGGCGGCGAGATCGAGGGAACGACGCGCCACTTCGCGGTCTGGCACGACCCTTTTCCGAAGCCGTCATATTTGTTCGCTCTGGTCGGCGGCGATCTCGGATCGATTTACGACGAATTCACAACATGTTCCGGCCGTAAGGTCACGCTCGGCATCCATGTCGAACACGGCAAGGAACCGCACGCCGTCTATGCGATGGAGGCCTTGAAACGGGCCATGGAATGGGACGAAAAGGCCTACGCGCGCGAATATGATCTCGACGTTTTCAACATTGTCGCGGTCTCCGATTTCAACATGGGCGCGATGGAGAACAAGGGCCTCAACATCTTCAACGACAAATATGTCCTTGCCTCGCCCGCGACGGCGACAGATATGGATTATGCGAATATCGAAGCGGTGATCGCGCATGAATATTTTCACAATTGGACCGGCAACCGGATCACCTGCCGCGACTGGTTCCAGCTCTGCCTCAAGGAAGGGTTGACTGTCTTCCGAGACCATGCGTTTTCCGCAGATATGCGCTCCGCAGCAGTCCGACGGATCGGCGATGTCCGCACCTTGCGAGCCCATCAATTCGCCGAGGACGCCGGCCCGCTCGCCCATAACGTCCGGCCTGACACTTACTTGGAAATCAACAATTTCTATACGGCAACGATCTACGAAAAAGGCGCCGAGATCATCCGCATGCTGAATGTGCTCGTCGGAGATGAGGCTTTCCGCAAAGGGATGGATCAGTATTTCGACGAATATGATGGAACAGCGGCGACAATCGAGGATTTTATTTGCTGTTTTGCCCAAACATCCGGGCGGGACTTGACCGAATTTTCGCGCTGGTATCACCAGTGCGGCACCCCGCTGGTCTCGGTGACCGCAACCCACGACGCTAAGGCGGAGACCTTCACCCTCGATTTTGCGCAATCCTGCAAACCCACGCCCGGCCAAGACAAAAAAGACCCCTTCGTCATTCCGGTCGCCCTCGGTCTTGTCGTTCCCGGCCATGGCGATCTCGAATTGCGGACCGGAAACCAGGATGGCGCAAGCGCCGAGGAACTGTCGCGCGGCGTGATCGAACTCTCGACCGCGCAAAGGCGCGTCACATTTCATAACGTGCCAAACCGCCCGGTTCCGTCCCTTTTCAGGGGATTTTCGGCACCGGTGCGGCTCGAATATGCGGCAAGCGAAGCCGACCTCAACACGCTCATTTCGCACGACAGTGACGGATTCAACCGCTGGCAAGCGGCGCAAGTCTATGCCACCCGGCTGCTTGTGCGATCGGCCGGCCAGATCCGCGCGGGGAGTGCGCCGCATAGGGACGAAGACTTCAGCCGCGCACTTGCCATCGTCATCGAAAAAAGCTCCGATCCGGCTTTCACCGCGCAAGCGCTCACTTTGCCGGGCGAAGCCGATATCGCGCGGGAAATCGGCGAAGACGTCGATCCCGATGCGATCCATCTCGCCCGCGAGTCGCTGCGTGAGACGATTGGGCGGGATCTCAAGGATGCGCTGCTCGCCACCTACAACCGGCTTGCCGATGATAGCCCCTATTCGCCCGGCGCGATCGCCGCCGGACGGCGGGCTCTGCGCAATACCGCGCTCGATCTCCTGACCGCCGGAAACAAGGCGGAAGGCGCGCTGCTCGCGGCCCGGCAACTCGAAACCGCCTCAACCATGACGGACGAAATCGCGGCGCTCTCCACTTTGGCGCATAGTCCGGGAACCGAACGCGAGGCCGCGCTTGATGCTTTCTACCATGCTCATGAGGGTGAACCGCTGGTCATCGACAAATGGTTCGCGCTGCAGGCGGCGATCCCCGAACCAGGCACCCTCGACCGCGTGAAAAAACTCATGCAACACAAGGCTTTCTCGTTCAACAATCCGAACCGGCTGCGGTCACTCGCAGGCTCCTTCGCGGCCATCAATCCAACGCAGTTCAACGCGCTTGATGGCAGCGGCTATGAATTCATCTCCAAGATCGTTCTCGACCTCGACGCGAAAAACCCGCAGGTCGCCGCACGCCTGCTGTCGGCCTTCAAAAGCTGGCGGATGCTCGAGGTCAAACGCCGCACCCTTGCCGAGCGGGTGTTGCGCCGTGTCGTCAGCACCGCGGGCCTGTCCGCCGACGTGAAGGACATCGCCGAGCGCTCGCTGGGCTGAAAGTCCTGTCATCCTGTTTAAGGATCATCCATGACCGAGGCACTCTGGACGGCAGTCGACGATTATATCCATGATGCGCTGGTCCCTTCCGACACCGCGCTCGATGCCGCCATCGAGGCGAGCCATGCGGCAGGTCTGCCGCCGATCCAAGTCACTCCGAGCCAAGGAAAATTTTTGCATCTCATCGCCAAAATCCAAGGTGCGCGCAGAATATTGGAGATCGGCACGCTCGGCGGCTACAGCACGATCTGGCTTGCGCGCGCGCTGCCGGAAGGCGGCCGCGTCGTGACGATTGAAGCCGATCCGAAGCACGCCGAAGTTGCGCGGAAAAATATCTCGCGCGCGGGCCTGGATTCTCTCGTTGACCTGCGCCTGGGAGGCGCCCTGGACGTCCTGCCGGAGCTTGCCTCCGAAGGTAATGGCGCCTTCGATCTCACCTTCATTGACGCCGACAAGCAGCACATCCCCGAGTATTTCGAATTCGCGCTCAAATTGTCGCGGCGGGGCAGCGTGATCCTCGTCGATAATGTTGTGCGCGATGGGCGGGTCATCGACACAAAAAGCCGCGATCCCGATATAATGGGCATCCGCCGCTTCAATGAAATACTGGCCGCCGAGCCGCGCGTCAGCGCGACGGCGATCCAGACTGTTGGCGCGAAGGGCTATGATGGCTTTGCTTTGGCGCTCGTGACCGGGGACATTTAGCGCCCCATCGCCAGTGGACCGCGAAGAGACGATTATGGCGCCGCGAAGAGCGGCGAAACTCCCGCAGTATCGATGTAAACGATCCCATTTTCGATTTTGACGGGATATTCGGCAAGCGCGCTTTCTTTCGGGTGAATGGGATCGCCTGAGTTCATATCCCACGTCCACGCATGACTGGGGCAGGTCAGCACGGTGCCGTCGAATTCGGCTTCGGCCAGCGGCGTATTGGTATGCGGGCACACCCCTTGAAAGGCTTTGATCACGCCATTTTCCGGCCACGCCAAAACGATGACATGAGCATCGGCAATCACAATCCGCATCCCGCCCTCGGCGATCGTGTCCTCTTTACACACCCTGGTGAACATCGAAAATCCCAAGATATAACAAGAACCCTTTTCCATGGTCGGCGTTCTTTGGCGGCAAGACAATGGGGCAGAAAGTCGCTCGCCCGCAGGCGCGCCGGCGCCGCAAAGACTGGCCAAAAGTCGCGTGACATGTCATGCTGTGGGCGCGAATTTCATTGAGGAACATCATGGCGAGCCCCGTCGATAAGGCATCCGGTCTTGGCTCAAAGCGTGCCGGGCGTTTTCACCCATGAAGCTGCCTGAAGGGAGCCTCCTTGGGCCCTTCCTCGCGCAGCGGCTCGGCGAGGTGAACAAAGCCAAGGCAAAACGCTCGCTGGGCCAGCTCCAGGGAAAGATCGGCGAAATGCCGATGGCGCGCGGCTTCCAAGGCGCGCTGGCGGCCCATTTCAAGGCGTTGGGTAAGCCGGGTGTGATCGCCGAATTGAAAGGAGGCTCGCCCTTCGACCGTTCGTTTCGAAAAATCGTCCCTTACAAAGACCTGGCCGAGGATTTCGAGGCCGTCGGCGCGGTTTGCCTGTCCGTTGCCGTCGAGCGGCGCACTTTTGCGGGCTCCTTTTCCGATCTTGCCACGGTGCATGACGCGGTTCAGATTCCCGTCCTCGCGCAAGACATCGTGGTCGATTCCTATCAGATGCTCGAAGCGCGTCTGGCTGGCGCGGATGCGGTGATCTTGTCGGCCAGTCTGCTCGGCGAACACCTCGGCAGTTTTATCGAACGGGCCACGGCGATTGCGCTTGATGCGCTGGTCCAGGTCCATACCGAGAGCGAGCTTGACCAGGCGCTCGCCGCAGGCGCCGATTTCATCTGCGTCACCAATCGCGACATCCATGGTTTTGCGCTCAAACCCGGCACCTGCGAAGCGCTGTTGCCGCTGGTGCCCACGGAAACGGTTTTCGCGGTTGGGGAAGGTGGGCTTGGCACCGCCGAGGATCTCGAACGCATGGGAAAGTCCGGCGCCAAGGCCGTCCTCATAGGAACCGCTCTGATCAAAGACCGGGATCCCGCAGGCGTGCTTGAACGCGTGCTCGGCATCGAAACCGAGGTCGAGCCCGGATAGAAAAGAGCGGCCCGCGCCAGATTCAAATCGGCCCTCACCATATGTTCATCGCGCGAGAAGCGAGTCGCAGGCCTTTCGCGGCGTGATCAAATCTGCATTCATTTTTCATTAATCTCTGGACAAAACACAAAAGGGAGACTTTGATAGTCTCGATTCGGAGAGGTGCGGCACATCACTCCGGTCAGTTTCGATGGGGGCCTGAATATGGCGCGCGCTCAGGCGGCGCATGCTTCTGCGCGAGCAGAGGCAGTGCGAGATATTAGCTGTACGGCGCAGCAACCGGCTGTCTTACGTATTACGCATCTGGAAATTTGGGTTCGCCGCGCGGTCCCCGCGATGGTGGTGCTCTTCGCGGGCGCGCTGGTTGCGATTTCTGCCGTGATCACCGGCGACGCTTATGATCGCGCCCTCACTGACGCTTTTTCCGACCTCGAGTTGACGGCCCGCGTCATCAGCGGAAACCTCGATAGCACGTTTCGCGAACACCCCAATGCTGATCTAGCAGCGGCTCTGACGCAGGCGGTGCCGTCGCGCGCTTTGGCCCGCGGACAGCAGGTAATCGTCAGTGACGCCGCCGGCAACATTGCCAGCTCAGCACCGGCGATTCCCTCCGGCACGAGCTCGCTCAACGACATTCTGGGCCCGGCGCAGCCCTTGACGATTTTTGCGGAGAAAGCTGGAGTCCTGCGTATCAATCTTGCGGACGGCTCGGAAGCCTTGGCGAGCGTGCGCACCTTGGCTCCGCCCTTTGGCCAGGCTGCCATCATTTATCCGCTGTCGGCGGTTCTCGCCGACTGGGAGGCGTCCACGTTCCGCGCCGCCGTGCTTGTCATCTGCACCGTCGTTGTCTTGATGGCCTTGGCCATGGCCTACTTTTGGCAAGCCTCACGCGCCAGGGAGTCCAATCAACTTTGCGAACGGATGCAGGCCCGCGTTGATACCGCGCTGAGCCGGGGACGCTGCGGTCTTTGGGACTGGGATCTGGCGCGCGGGCGCATTTATTGGTCGGATTCAATGTATGAGATCCTTGGCATGACCGCGGATCGCCAATTTCAGTCGTTTGGCGACATCAATGCGCTGGTGCATCCGCAGGATGGCGACCTTGCGGCGATGGCCGAGATGCTGGCCAGCTCGCAAGCCGAGTCCATCGATCATGTCTTCCGGATGCAGAACGTCAAGGGCGAGTGGATCTGGCTCAGGGCGCGGGCCGAACTTGTTCAAGAACGGGACGGCGCCCCCCCGCATCTCGTCGGGATCGCGGTTGACATCACCGAACAAAAGATTCTCGCCGAGCGGACCGCGACGGCGGATCTGCGCCTGCGTGACGCCATCGAGACCGTATCGGAAGCCTTTGTTCTTTGGGATGCCAACAATCAACTCGTGATGTGCAATTCCAAGTTTCAAAAATTCCATCATCTGACGAGTGAAGCGGTCGCCGCGGGCACGCCCTATGCGCAGGTGATGGCGAAAGGCACACCGCCCGTCATCCAAACGCAAATCCCGCTCGGCGAGCGGCCGCTGGCGGGAGCGCGCACCTATGAGGCGCGGCTTGGCGATGGCCGCTGGCTGCAAATCAACGAACGGCGCACGAAAGACGGTGGTTACGTTTCGGTCGGCACCGACATTTCCGCGCTGAAGCGCCACGAAGAGCAATTGATGGATTCCGAGCGCCG
The DNA here is from genome assembly GCA_036561105.1 of Methylocella sp. Taxonomy (GTDB): domain Bacteria; phylum Pseudomonadota; class Alphaproteobacteria; order Rhizobiales; family Beijerinckiaceae; genus Methylocapsa. The sequence continues at coordinate 36,783 of DATBPZ010000043.1, forward strand.
CCTGATGGCGACCGTCGCAGACTTGCGCAAATCACGTCAAACGCTGGAATTGCAGGCGCAACAACTCGCCGATCTCGCGGAAAAATATCTGGAGCAAAAAGCCGAGGCCGAAACCGCGAACCAAGCCAAGTCCGAATTCCTCGCCAATATGAGCCACGAGCTGCGGACGCCGCTCAACCACATCATCGGCTTTGCCGATATGATGCAGCAAGAAACATTTGGTCCTTTGGGATCGGAAAAATATTGCGACTACAGCCGCGACATCAAGCAAAGCGGCGAATATTTGCTCGGCGTCATATCGGACGTCCTCGATATGTCACGCCTCGAATCCGGCCGTGTTCACCTGCAAAAGTCCGACTTCGAAATCGACGGCGCCGTTGGCGCCGCAGTCAGCGCGATTGAAGCGATCGCCGCCGAGAAGGAAATTAGCGTCACCGCGGAAACCTTGCCGGACAAGCATATTCACGCCGACCGCGCCGCCGTCGAAAAAATTCTCACGATCCTGTTGCGCAACGCCGTGAAATACACGCCCAATCACGGCCGTGTCAGTGTCCGTGCGCGGATGGTGCAAGGCGCCATGAACATTTATGTGGAAGATACTGGAATTGGGATTTCCCCGGCGCCTCTGGCGCGGCTCGGCCGGCCCTTCGAGCAATTTGAGAGAACCCTCGACAATGGCATGAAGGGCTCGGGGCTTGGTCTTGCCATCGCGCGCTCACTTGTCGATCTCCATGGCGGTTCAATTCGGATTCGCTCGTCCGTCGGCAATGGCACGATTGTCCTCGTTCATTTGCCGGAAGCCCGCGACGCGCCGCGCCAAAAGCTGCTGTTGGCGGCGGGCGCCTTGCGGCGGCCGGCGGAGCCGCAAAAATTGCGGGCTTTATCGCGCTAAAAGAATCTTGTCGAAGACAGAACGCACATCCGCGCGGGTATCACTGAGACGGCTTTCGAGCGCGCTCAAATCCGGCTCACCCGCCGCTCTGGAAAGGCGCCGCCTCACCGCTTCATTCGCCTCGCGCGGGCTTGTTCCCATATCCAAGGTCAACCGCAGGATTTGCGTCACATCCGTCAGCAACCGATAGGCGCTCGTGACGATACGCGCATCTTCGGCATTGAGCTTTCCGATCCGCGCCGCCGCCTCGATCACGGCCAAGGGCGAAACGCACACCAGGCTTGGCTCGGCATGGGCATGGCGCAGCAGCAGATATTGGGCCAAAAATTCAATGTCGATCAGCCCCCCGGCCGCAAGCTTGAGATCCCAAGGATCCTGCTCGCCCTTCTCCTTGGCGATCAGGCGGCGCATATCATGAACATCTTTTCGCAACCCGTCGCCGCGCTGGCGCGTGAGCACAGCACGTATGGCGGCGCAGGTTTGTACGCCAAGCGCTTTGTCGCCGGCGACTGGCCGCGCCCGCGTGAGCACCATATGCTCCCAGGTTTCCGCTTCCGTGGCTTGGTAGTCCGCGAAACTGGAGAATTGGGTCGCCAGCGGCCCTTTGCCGCCGGAAGGCCGCAGCCGCATATCGACATCATAGAGCCGTCCGCGCCGTGTCGCGACGGTCAGGGCTGAGATCAGACGCTGGGCCAGCCTTGTATAATATTGCACGGCATGAAGAGGCCGAGAACCCTCCGACTCCGGCTGCACAGCATCGAAATCATAAATCAGAATGAGATCGAGATCGGAGGCCGCCGTCATCTCGCGGGAACCAAGCTTGCCGAGCGCCAGAACTGTCAGCCTGCCCCCCGGCACTTTTCCATATTCGCGGGCAAAGTCGCGTTCGACATGGGCAAGAGCAGTTTCGACAATGCTCGCTGCTAAGGCGGAATAGGCAAGTGCGGCGCCGGAAGGCTCGATCATGCCGGACCACAGCCGCAGACCAATCGGGAACAATTCCTCCTGCGCGAAATCGCGCAGCGCGTCGAGGAATTCCTCGGTTTCGAATTTGTGGCGAAGGATTTGACTGGCTCGCTGGGAGAACGAGTCTTCGTCGAGCGGAGCCCTGAGGACATCTGGATCGATCGCCGCATCGAGCACATGCGGATGGCTAATGATGGTGCGGGCAAGCCGTGGGGCGCCGCCAAGAATTTCTCCGAACAACTCACAGATCGGAGGATTGGATTTCAGCACCAAAAATAGTTCGGCGGCTGCTGGCATTCCGGCAAGCGCGGCATCCAAACCAGCAAGCGCGGCGTCGGGATCGCCCGACCGGGAGAAGGCTTGCAAGAGCAAGGGGACCAATTCGGTCAGGATTTCCCTTGCTCGCGCGCCGCGCACGGCAGGGCGGCGACCAAAATGCCAGCCCCGGATGGTTTCCACGGCAAGGGCCGCGTGTTTAAAGCCCAAACGCAGCAAGGTTTCGAGAGTCTCGGGATCCTCCGTGGCGCCCGTGAACACCAAGCTGCCAGCCGCGACATCGAGTCGTGGCGAATGTTCAAACAAGCGTTCATAATGATGCGAGACAAGCCGCAGGCGATGCGTCACTTCGCTGCAAAAGCGGCGTTTTTGCGCATAGCCGCAAAATCTCGCGAAGCGCCCCAACGTGTCTTCGTCGGACGGCAACCGCTGAGTTTGCTCATCGTCGACCATTTGCAAACGGTGTTCGATCTCCCGCAGGAACAAATAAGACGCCCGCAAGTCGGCGACCGCGTCCTGCGTCACCCAGCCCTCGTTGCCAAGTTGCTCCAGCATGTCGAGAGTGCGCGATCCTCGCAGGCGCGGGCGCTTACCGCCGAAAATGAGCTGTTGCGTTTGCACGAAAAATTCAATTTCGCGAATACCGCCACGCCCCAATTTTACATCGTGACCGGCGACCGCAATCTCGCCATGCCCCCTTGACGCATGAATTTGCCGCTTCATCGCGGCGATGTCGGCAATCGCGGCATAGTCGAAATATTTCCGCCAGATGAACGGCATGAGATTGGCGAGAAACGTCTCGCCCAGTGTTTTGTTGCCGGCAACCGGGCGCGCCTTGATGAAAGCCGCGCGTTCCCAGTTCTGGCCAAGGCTTTCGTAATAAGAATAAGCCGTCGGCAGCGCGATTGCGACCGCTGTCGATCCTGGGTCGGGACGCAAGCGCAAATCGACGCGCTCGACATAGCCGTCCGGCGTCCGCTCCTGGAGCAGCCGCACGATCCCCTTGGTGAGACGGGAAAAGAGTGTCGCCGGATCCACGGTTCCGGTAATCGACGCACATTCGGGATCGAAAAAGACGACGATATCGACATCGCTCGAATAGTTGAGTTCGCGCGCGCCAAGCTTGCCAAGCGCCAGAATGACCAGCCCGCAACCGGTCTCGATGTCATCCCCATCGGCAAGGCGCAGTCGGCCAGCCCTTCCGGCTTCGCGCAGCACATGCCGCAAGGCCACCGAGATAAATGTATCGGCGGCGCGCGACAGCGCCCCCGTCGTCGCGATCACGTCGAAGGCGCCGCCAAGATCAGCCAGAGCAATCAGAAGCGCGCTCTCTTGCTTCGCAAGACGCAGCGCCCGCATGATCGCGGCATCGCTCCCGGCGCTCGCCTCGGCTTTTTCACAGGCGGCAAGACAAGCGGCAAGCACAGTCTCTGGGTCAGAGGCAAGACATCGTCCGAGCCGTGGGACATCGGCCGTCGCGAGGCGCCAGAGAAATGGCGAATGATCGGCAAGCGCTAAGAGAAGAGCGCGGACGTTCGGCCGTCCGGCGAGATTTTGCAATTCGGCATCCTCGGACCGCGCGAGAAACTCAGCGAGGCGGGACTCGGCGCGGCGCGCATCGGACAGCTGCGGTGCGGTACTAAAACGCTGCCAGAGCGGCGGCGCCGCTTCAGGGCCGGGCACAGCATCGCTCATGCCGCCTTGTCCGGTTTCGGCAAGGCTAATGGCGCCTCGGGTTCGCGGCGAACCGGTGCCGCCGGAAGCTGGATAACGACACGAAGGCCGGGCCCATTGTCCTCCAGCCGCAAGCTCCCATTGTGAAGGCGGGCGACCGCCGCGGCAAGGGAGAGGCCAAGGCCGGAGCCTGGCCGCGAACGCGCGTTTTCAAGCCGCACAAACCGGCCGAGCACACGCGGGCGGTCGATTTCCGCAATCCCCGGACCTTGATCGGCGACGACGAGCTCGATATTGCGGCCGCTTCGCCGCGCCGTAATTTCGACGCTGGCACCTGGCTTTGCCGCAGCCGGGCCGCCATATTTCAAGGCGTTGTCGACAAGATTGGCGATCGCCTGACCGATGAGTTCCCGGCTTCCGTGCAGCGTAAGATCGCTTGCCGCGGAAATGCGGAGCGCGACACCGCGCTCTTCGGCAACCGGTTCGTACATTTCGCCGACATCCCGCGCCACGGCGCCCGCGTCGAAATCGATCATGCCCTCGCGTCCGGCCCCTGCTTCCGCCCGCGCGATGCTCAATAGCGCATCAAAGACCTGGATCAAGCGGTCGGATTCCTCAAGCGCCTTTTCGAGTGCCGCACGATATTCCTCGGGGCTTTTGGCAGAACGCAGAGCCTGTTCCACACCGCCGCGCAGGCGGGTCAAGGGCGTCTTGAGATCATGCGCGATATTGTCGGAAACCTCCTTCAATCCCGCCATCAAAATCGATATCCGTTCGAGCATGGCATTGAAATTCCGCACGAGCCGGTCGAGTTCGTCGTCCGTGCCGGCCAAATTCAGCCGGCCGGAGAGATCTCCCGCAACAATCGCCCTAGCGTTGGCATTGATTGCATCGACCCGGTTGAGAACCCGCCGGGCAACCCAAAGCCCGCCGAGCGTGCCGATCGCAATGAGCCAAAAAAGCGATGTCAGCAGCGCATTCGCGAGAATATTGCGCAACCGGTCGCCTTCCTCCAGATCATGGCCAACCAGCAGGCGGAACCCGCCCTCCAGCATAAATACCCGCACGAGCGCCCGATGTTTTCCGGTCGCATCGCCCGGAGGCTGATAGGCCGTCTCGACGAGGCCCGGATTTGCCAAAATCGCGGGGGGCAGGCTTGCGATATTGCCGGCAATCGGTTCTCCGGCGGCGGTCGTCACCAAATAAAGCCCGGCGCCCGGACGGCGCGTCCGCCTTTGAATGATATTGACGAGCCGGCGGATGCCGCCCTGCGCATATTGTTCGGACAGCCCGGTAATATTCGTGTCTATGGTCTGGGCGATCTGCTCATCGATCACATTTTTCATGTTCCAGCCGACCGTGCCGAGAACCAGCCCGGCGCCGATCGCCGAAATCACCAGATAGGCGAGCGATATTTTAAAGACAGTCGTGCGAAAGAGCTTACCGAGTGCCATCGCGTATCATGTATCCGGCGCCGCGGATCGTCTGGAGGAGCGGCGGATCGAACCCCTTGTCGATCTTGGCGCGAAGCCGCGAGATATGGACATCAATCACATTGGTTTGCGGATCGAAATGATAATCCCATACATTTTCGAGCAGCATCGTCCGCGTCACGACCTGCCCCGCATGTTTCATCAAATATTCAAGCAAGCGAAATTCTCTCGGCTGCAAGGGAATGTCCTTGCCGTCACGGGTCAGCTTGTGGGCAAGCCGGTCAAGTTCCAAGCCGTGCACCCGGTAAACGGTATCCTCACCATGCTCCGGCCGGTTGCGCCGGGCGAGCACCTCGATCCGCGCCAGCAGCTCCGAAAAAGCGTAAGGCTTTGCGAGATAATCATCGCCCCCCGCGCGCAGCCCCTTGACGCGATCATCCACCTGCCCAAGGGCGGACAGGATCAGCACCGGCGTTTGAACTTTCTGGGCCCGCAAGCTGCCAATCAGCGATAGGCCATCGAGTTTCGGGAGCATCCGGTCGACGATGAGAACGTCATAGGTTTCTTCGCAGGCCCGGGCATAGCCCGCAAGCCCATCGCCGACATGGTCGGCAACGTGGCCGGCCTCGCGAAATGCCTTGACCATATAGGCAGCGGCTTCGGAATCATCTTCAACAATCAGGATTCTCATCAGCGAGATATAACGCATTCCCGCACAAAACAGCAGGCCGGAAATTGCTTCCGGCCTGCCGCCTCCTGGGAGCTGGCGCCGCGACTGGACGCACGGCGCCGCTAATCCAAGCCTCGGGGGGACATGAGGCTCAGGAAGCTGGATTGATCGCGATCGCCACGAAATGGGTGCCCTCGCTGCCCTTGACCCGCAAAAGTACAGCCTTGCGATTGTCCTTCTTGGCCTCGGCGAGCGCCGCTTTGACATCTGCCGGCTGGTTGACGGCGTGACCACCCGCCTCGAGGATCACGTCACCCACCTGCATGCCCTTTTGCGCTGCAGCGCCATCAGGATCCATGTCAGCGACCACCACGCCCTTGCCGCCGGCGCCTTGAACGCTGGAGGCCGGGGCAAGTGTCAAGCCAAGGCCGCCAAACGAATCGCTGTCCTGGCTGTTGCCCGTTTGCGCCTTCGCTTCCTTGTCGTCCGGCAAGGAACCAAGCTTGACTGAAGTGGTTTTCTCCGATCCATCGTGCCAATACATCAAGTCGGCCTTTTTCCCTGGGCCGAGCGCCGCAACTCTCTTGGCAAGATCGCGCGGGCCGTCGATGCGCTCGCCGTCGATGCCAAGAATCACGTCACCCGATTTGATCCCGGCGCTGCTCGCAGGCGAATCGACCTGGGCTTCCGCAACAAGGGCGCCTTTGTTGGACTTCAGCCCAAGGCTATCGGCGATCTCCGCGGTGACCGGCTGAATCTGAACGCCAATCCACCCCCGCGCGACAACGCCCTTGTCCTTAAGCGACGCAATCACATTCTGCGCGGTGTCGGAGGGAATCGCAAAGCCAATGCCGACGCTGCCGCCCGACGGCGAGAAGATCGCCGTGTTGACGCCCACGACCTGGCCTTGACCATTGAAGCTCGGGCCACCCGAATTGCCCCGGTTCACCGGCGCGTCGATTTGCAAGAAGTCATCATATGGTCCGGCGCCAATGTCACGCCCGCGCGCCGAGACGATGCCCGCGGTGACGGTGCCGCCCAAGCCAAACGGATTGCCGACCGCGATGACCCATTCGCCGACACGCGGCGGGACTTTGGCGAATTCGACATATTGGTAAGGTCCGCCTTGCTGAACCTTCAACAGGGCAAGATCGGTTTTCTTATCGGTCCCGACGATCTTTGCCGGCACACTCTTGCCATCGTCCAAGGTCACCGAAACTTCGGTCGCATTCTCGACGACATGGTTGTTGGTCACCATAAAACCGTCGGGCGTAATAAAGAATCCCGACCCTTGCGCCTGCGTGACATGAGGCTTTAACGGGTGATGACCGCCCGGGCCGCCTTGGTGCTTGCCGCCTTCCTCGCCAAAATGCTTGAAAAAGCGCTCGAGCGGATCGCCCGGCACGATGCGCGGCGCCTCATCCTCATCATCCGCTTCGGCGGTCTCGGTGGTCTTGACCTTGACCGACACAACCGCGCCGCGAACGTGATCCACGACATCAGCAAAAGAGGTCGGCGACACCGTCTGCGACATTTCGGTCTGCGGCGTGGCAGCGCGTGCTTGGCTCAAACCACCGCCGTTCATGCCAGCCAAAGCCAAGGCAGCGACGGAGCCCAGAAGCACGGCACGAATTTCATAGCGCCGGCGCAGAATCAAAGGCGGCGCCTTCGGGCTTTCGGGCCGGCGGGACTGGATATAAGCCATAGATTTCTCCATTTGGATTCGGAAAGACAAACCGTCAATGGCAAACAACATGGGGGTGCATCGGTTACGATGCCATTTCAGCGACATGAAAACTTCGTAACCTGCGCGCCCTGCAATGCATCAGCTTGGCGGGAATGCCCCCCTCAGCACGCGGCCTTTCCTCTCGCGCGGGAAATCTCCACGCGAAAGGCTCGCCGTGCCTGATTAATCTGGAGCAATCAGGTTTAATTTAGTTGGGCGGGCAAACGCTCGGGCGGGACCGGATGGAACCCTGGCGGCGGCCCAACTTCGATGGGCGTGTCGAGCGGCGGCGTGTCTCCATCTTGCGGCGCGGGAGCGTCGATGGGGTCGTCCGCGGGCGGTGGCGCCTCGACAGGCTCTTCCACCGGCGGCGTCGCGTGATGCTTGCCATGGTCGCGGGTTCGCGGAGGCTTTGATACGGGAGCTGGAGGGGCGTCCGGCATATCGGGCGGCGGCATGACGGCCGCGGGATCGGGCGCCGGACCCGATTCGGGCGGCTCATGGCCGCCAGTGCATTCGGTTAGCCAAATATCGTAAATCGGATGCTCGATTCCATGCAGGCCAGGGCTCGCCGCGAACATCCAGCCAGAAAAAATCCGCTTATATTTCTTGGCGGCATCGACTTCATCCACCTCGACAAAACTTGTCGTTTGCGGCGCTTCGGTCGCGGGACGGGTCAAGCAAGCCCGTTCGGTGATTTGCAGCGTGCCAAATTGGACGGTCTCCCCCGTCGCGGCTTGAAATGCGATGGTTCGCCCGGTGATCTTGTCCAAACCGGAAAACACCGCGATGGGGTGCTTGATCTTATCGGCCTGCACAGGTGTCGCTAAGATGAGCGCCGCGCCTGCAAAAAATCCGGCGGCGGAATATGGCAAATGGAAATGAAGATGAAACATGGATCGGCCTTCGCCTTGACTGACAATGAACCAAAAAGGGAGCAGCCTCCCGCCTCATTGGTCTTAGCCTACCGCCTCCCGGTGCACCACGAAATTCCGGCCGGAATTGGGCCTAGGCGTTCGGGGGTTGCTTGATCGAAGGTTCGAGAATTACGGGAAAATTCACCGAATTCGCAATGAAGCAAGCTTCATGGGCCTCTTGGTGGAGGCGCAGCGCCTCCTGAACGTCGCCGGTCTCAATCGTCACGCTTGGGCTCAACAGAATGGACTCGAAATGTCCCTTCTCCTTGCCCGATTCGAGCAATCGGCCGGACGGGCGGTCTTCATAGGCTCCAACGCGGATCCCAGCGTTGGCGCAGAGATGCAAATACCAAAGCATGTGGCAAGACGACATCGCCACGACGAGCAGTTCCTCCGGATTGTACATCGCTGGGTTGCCGCGAAATGCCGGATCTGCAGACAGCGCGAGATCAGGTTTTCCCGCGATGCGTGCCACATGGCTGCGATCGTACCCCGAATATTTCGGCGTGCCCTGCCCGAGGTTTCCTGTCCAGGTTACGGACGCCTCATAGACGTGAACGCGTCCTGTCATGGACCAAGTCCCCGGCTCAGCCTTCCGGCGTCCAGGCCTCGTAATCGCCGGTCGCCGGAGGCCGCGTATTGGCGGCCAGGGTCGAGCCTGGCGGCCGCCAGGCTTGCGGCGTGCCGGTCAAGTTCGGCAGATATGGCAATTGCCAAGGGCGCGGCGTGTAATTTTCATCGGTCGGCGGCGTGTCCACTGTGTGGTGGAGCCAGCCATACCAGCCGGGCGGGGTCATGGACCCCTCGCTGACGCCGGCATAAATGACCCAGCGGCGCTCGAACCCCAGCGCCGCGTCGATTTTGCGGCGGCGGTAATAGCTATTCCCGAACTCATCCTTGCCGACGAATTGGCCGAAGAGCAAAGTATGCAGCGCGGTGTTCAAGGTCTCACCGTGCCACCAGGAAAAAATCCGATAAAACCATTTCATGGGTTTCTGCCTTCGGCGTTGCGGGAGCGAACCCGCTCAGTGTCCGGGCGTTTATGAACGCGCCGGGACGCGCTGTCCAGAGCGGTGAAGTAGCCAACCGGCACGCGCTTCTGATTCTGGGCTTCAGTCAATACCGGAGGTGCAGATCTCACAGGAGTCTTTTCCCTGTGCTTAACGGTGAAATCCCGGTTCTGCCCCTATGACGCGCACTCCATCCTTAATAAGCTTGAAAGGTTCAGCTATCACAATATGTGGTATGATAACGCCTTGAGGGATACAATATGCGAATCGAGCGGCACTACACCAAAACTGAGCAATCCCCCTACGCGGAGATCGCGTTCAGGACAGCCAAAAGCGAAATCCGCAATCCCGACGGCTCGATCGTCTTCTCCCTCGACAACATCGATGTGCCCGCGGCCTGGAGCCAAGTCGCCTCCGATGTGCTGGCCCAGAAATATTTCCGAAAGGCCGGACTCCCGGCGCGGTTGAAGCGGGTGCCGGAAGAGGGGGTGCCGGAATTTCTGTGGCGCTCCGTCGCCGACGACGAGGCGCTGGCAAGCCTGCCGAAGGCCGAGCGCACGACCGGCGAGACCTCCTCCCGCCAAGTCTTCGACCGCCTCGCCGGCGCCTGGACCTATTGGGGATGGAAGGGCAAATATTTCGATTCGGAAGCCGACGCCCAGGCATTCTTCGACGAATTGCGCTTCATGCTGGCGCGCCAAATGGCGGCGCCCAACTCGCCGCAATGGTTTAACACCGGTCTCCATTGGGCCTATGGCATCGATGGTCCGAGCCAGGGCCATTATTATGTCGACCACGAGACCAAAAAGCTCGTCAAGTCGAAGACCGCCTATGAGCATCCGCAGCCGCATGCCTGTTTCATCCAATCGGTCGCCGACGATCTCGTCAATGATGGGGGGATCATGGACCTTTGGGTGCGGGAAGCCCGGCTCTTCAAATATGGCTCGGGCACCGGCTCGAATTTTTCCAAATTGCGCGGCGAGAACGAAAAGCTTTCGGGCGGTGGCAAATCCTCCGGCCTGATGTCGTTTCTCAAAATCGGCGACCGCGCGGCGGGCGCGATCAAATCGGGCGGCACGACGCGGCGCGCCGCGAAAATGGTCATCGTCGATGCCGATCACCCGGACGTTGAAGATTTCATCGAGTGGAAGGTCAAGGAAGAAGGAAAAGTCGCGGCACTGGTGACCGGCTCGAAGATTCTGCAAAAAGCGTTGAAAGCGATTCTCCGCGCCTGCGTGAATTGCGAAGGGCCGGACGGCGATTGCTTCGATCCGGACAAAAATCCGGCGCTGAAAAAAGAGATCAAGCTCGCCCGGCGCGCCTTCGTCCCCGACGCCTCCATCAAAAAGGTCATCCAGCTGGCCCGCCAGGGGCAAACCCACATCGATTTCGAGACCTTTACGACCGATTGGGATTCGGAAGCCTATCTCACCGTCTCCGGCCAGAACTCGAACAATTCCGTCCGCGTGACCGACGCATTTTTGCGCGCGGTCAAACAAGATTCAGATTGGAGCTTGACCCGGCGGCTCGACGGCAAGCCGCATAAGACCCTGAAGGCGCGCGAGCTGTGGGACAAAATCGGCCGCGCCGCCTGGGCCTCCGCCGACCCCGGCCTGCAATATCACACGACCATCAATGACTGGCACACCTGCCCGGCGGCAGGTCCGATCACGGCCTCCAACCCGTGCTCGGAATATATGTTTTTGGACGACACGGCTTGCAATCTTGCTTCGCTCAATCTGCTCCAGTTCCGCGATCCGGCATCCTGCGAATTCGACATCGAGTCTTATGAGCACGCCGTGCGGCTCTGGACGGTCGTGCTCGAAATTTCGGTGATGATGGCGCAATTCCCATCGAAGGAAATCGCCCGGCTCTCCTACGAATACCGCACGCTCGGCCTTGGCTATGCCAACATCGGCGGCCTCTTGATGTCCTCTGGCATTCCTTACGATAGCGACGAGGGCCGGGCGATTTGCGGCGCCCTGTCGGCGATCATGACGGGCGTTTCCTACGCCACATCGGCGGAGATGGCGGGCGAACTTGGCGCCTTCGATGGCTATGCGCAAAACGCAGCCGCAATGCTGCGGGTGATGCGCAACCACGCGCGGGCGGCGCGCGGCGAGGCGTCCGGCTATGAGGCGTTGTCGATCGCCCCGGTCCCGCTCGATCATGCGGCGCTCAAAGGCCCAGCGCTTGGCGAACATGCCCGCAATGCCTGGGATCGCGCGGTACAGCAGGGCGAGCGGCACGGCTATCGCAACGCGCAGGTGAGTGTCGTCGCGCCGACCGGCACCATCGGCCTTGTGATGGACTGCGATACCACCGGCATCGAGCCGGATTTCGCGCTCGTCAAATTCAAGAAGCTTGCGGGCGGCGGCTATTTCAAAATCATCAACCGCGCCGTGCCGGAAGGCTTGCGCACCCTCGGCTACGCGGCACCCGAGATCGCCGAAATGGAGATCTACGCGACGGGACATGGCTCGTTGCACAATGCCCCAGGGATCAATCATGCGAGCTTGCGGGCGAAGAACTTTCCGCAAGCGAAACTTGACGAGATCGAGGCGTTGCTCGGCGCCGCCTTCGACATCAAATTCGTCTTCAACAAATGGACGCTGGGCGCGGAGTTCTGTACGAATGTCCTGAAAATTCCGGCAGAAAAACTCGAGGATCAGAATTTCGATGTCTTGAGTTTTCTCGGATTTTCGAGAGCCGAGATCGACGCCGCGAATATTTATGTCTGCGGTGCCATGACGCTCGAAGGCGCGCCGCATCTCAAGCCCGAACATTACGCCGTGTTCGATTGCGCGAGCCCGTGCGGGCGCACCGGCAGGCGCTTCCTTGGCGCCGAGAGTCACATCCGCATGATGGCGGCGGCGCAGCCCTTCATCTCGGGGGCGATCTCGAAGACGATCAACATGCCCAACGAAGCCGGTATCGAGGATTGCAAGGACGCCTATATGCTGTCCTGGCGGCTTGGCCTCAAAGCCAATGCGCTGTACCGCGACGGCTCGAAACTGTCGCAGCCGTTGAACAGCCAGCTGATCGCCGATGATGATGACGAAGCGGAGGACGCGGTTGAAGCCTTGATGGCTTCCAACGCCCCGGCCCGCACGGCTGCGGTCGCGGAGCGCATCGTCGAGAAAATTGTCGAGCGGATCGAGCATGTGCGCGACCGCGAACGCCTGCCCGACCGGCGCAAGGGCTATACGCAGAAGGCTGTCGTCGGCGGCCATAAGGTCTATTTGCGCACCGGCGAATATGCGGATGGACGGATCGGCGAAATCTTTATCGACATGCATAAGGAGGGCGCCGCCTTCCGCTCGCTGATGAATAATTTCGCCATCGCGATTTCGGTCGGTCTGCAATATGGCGTGCAGCTCGAAGAATATGTCGATGCCTTCACCTTTACGAGATTCGAACCGGCGGGGCTCGTGCAAGGCAATGACACGATCAAGAATGCCACCTCGATCCTCGACTATATTTTCCGCGAACTGGCGATCTCTTATCTCGGCCGCAACGATCTCGCCCATATCGATCCCGCCGACATCGGGCATGATGTGCTTGGCAAGGGCGAGGAGCAAGGCCGGCCGCCGCAAGGCGCGGGGACGAAATTCGTGTCGCGCGGTTTTGTAAGATCGAAGGCGGAGAAGTTGATGCTGGTGCAAGGCGGCGCGCAGGCCGCCACCGCGCTGAAAGGCGATCTTGCCAGCGAGGTCGAAGCGGAACTCGGTGGCCTTGAATGGACAACTCCCGCCGAGCGCGCCGCCGTCAGCGAAAAGCGCACGCAAGCGCGGCTCAAAGGCTATACGGGCGAAGCCTGCGGCGAGTGCGGAAATTTCACCCTCGTGCGCAACGGGACGTGCTTGAAGTGCGACACCTGCGGCGGGACGACGGGCTGCAGCTGAACACTCTCTTTAGAACGGATCAAAAGTGTTTCCACGTGAAACGTTTTGGTACGATTGAGGCCCAAAACCTTACATGAGTGCATACTTCGATGGCTGTGAGATGAGTGGGAATACGCGGAAATTTGGTTTGATAGGCATTGAAATAACAAAAGGGAGGGAGGACGGCATGGATATTGGCATAGGGAATAACTATTATGGACGATTATCGAGTCAAAGGACGAACTAATCTTGAAATCCGCCAGATCGCGAAGAAGGTTCGTGAGTTCTTTGGCGTCACCGGAGAGCGGCGTGTCGACGTGCTCGCGTGTCTGGCGTCGAAATCAATATGGACAGTCAATGGCGAGAAGCGACTAGACTTCCAAGTTCGCCCGGATATTGAGATGGGTTCTGCCGGCACGTGAGCCAAGCTGGGAAGTCGAAGCGGAATTGGGCGCGCTTGAGTGAACTACTATCGCCTTGAAAGGCCGGGCGGGCCTTATGTTTTGATTAAAAATCGATTCGGTACCTCCGTTGGCAACATTCTTGGTATCTTTCCTCACACAAGGCATTTCATCATGTCCGAGAAAACCGAAGTACCACTAAATGTTGAAATCATTCCCAGTGTGTCTGGTGGAATTTCGGGTGTGGCCAGTGCTCAAGCCCCTTTCATATATTTCGAAAATGCGCCGTTCTTTGGCTGTCTGAACGGAGTAGGAAAGGTCGCTCTTGAAACAAGCCGCCAAATTGCAGTGGCCCCCGGGGGCGGCGTGTTGTTTGATCGCGTTCTGGTCGCGCATCTCGTCGGAAATATAGAAGCTATTAAAAGCCTTCGAGCGGCACTCGATGGAATTCTCCTCATGGCTGAGCCTAAGCCCGTTGGTCCGGCGAATTGAGGGACATATTGGGAGGAGGCGTCCCTCACTCACGTAATTATCTATTTTGTTGCTGGTCATCCCCGGCCACACCACGCCATTCATCGCACGGCTGACCCGAGCGTATCTGCACTTTGAAGTCAAGGATCGAGACGGCCGGAGGCCGCGCGCCTTTGGCGCGTCCTTGAGTTCAAATTTCAGATACGCTTTTTGGAAGCCATGCGATGAATGAGTTTCTCCGCGCCATGCGCGCCGGGAAGAGCAGCTGGCTCGCATCGCTCTCCTGTCTCGACACGCTTGCTATGCAATCTCTCTTCAGCCGCTCGTTACGCAGCATGAGGGCTTGATTGTGCCACGATTAAATCCGGTTGGCCGCTTCCCCGATGATGTAATTTGCCGCGGTCCCGTCCGAGAAACGCACGTCTCCGCCATCGCGCCTGAGTGTTGCAATTCCAGTCCTGCCGTCGGAACAAACTATGGAAAGTGTCTGTGTACCATGACGCTGTAGGAGGGGATCGTTAGTGGCGCCTGAGCACGTCGTTTTCCCATTTGTCATGCTGAGCTGCTCGCCGCTTGGAGTAAACGTATCTGTCCCTCGTAGAATCTCGCCATGCTGACTGATGAGCGCGAGAGGCTCCGTTCGAAACACCGCGCAGCCGCCGAGAAAGAAGAAAGCGAATCCAACGGCCTGAAGAGATGCCGGAACGACACCGCGATTCATGGTTCAATATCCTTCTGTAAATAAGCAGGCGGCATTCCGGAGAATTTAAGTTTGCGCGCCAAGCTCTTTATATTCGCCATGCAATGAATATGCGATGAATAGATTTTTCCGCGCATGATATGCGCCGGGAAGGATGCGCCTCATGTCACCGCCCTCGTGCTTCGAGACGGCGCTTTGCGCCTCTCTCCAGTCGCCCGCTTCCATTACGTTCGCTCCGCGAAACGCTTTGCTCGCAATGGAACCTCGGGCTTCCTTTCGCTCAGCATGAGGGCGCGCCGCCTCCGGCGGTCTCGATCCTGAGTTCAAAGGTTAGATGCGCTTTTTGAAAGCCATGCGTCGAATGTGTTTGTCCGCACAACATGCGCCGAGAAAGCAGACGATATCCTTAGGCACAAGTAATCAATGCCATTGTGATTTCCAACTCATAATCTGTCACGTCGAGGAGCATTTAATGACAACCAGCAAGAGGGTAGCGTCTGCGGCGATGTTAAAGCGTCGCGGCGTAGGATCTTGAACAACGCAAAAAACCAAATGCGCTAGCTCGTTTCTGAGTTCTACGGCCGTCTGGGTTGAAACCACCGCCTTTTCGGGCTCAGCAGTTAATCAAGTTGGATCGAAATTCTATTAGGAGAAAATGCTATGGCCAGTTCAGAGGAAAAATTCGTCAGCTACTTTCGCCGCTCGGGCTACTACGATAGCGAACAGAAATTACGGGAATTCTACCAGTCAATCGACGACAAGACACTGATCGATCAGATACTTGCCAAACACGATTTCACGCCGGAACGGCACATCGACCAACCTAATATTGCATCGTTTAAATATTCAACAAATGCTTCACTCGGAGTCATTTGTTTCCTTTATGTAAATCTGACGGTTAATGTACCGGCTTTCAATTTACAGTATAAGGGACAGGGGGGGTGGCGCCATTCTAGGAGCGGGGGCTGCGGCCGGCACATTACTCTATAATAACCAGAGCGATCTCAGCGGTCCTAGCGATTTTAATCTCAACGCAGGATTGGTGTCACCAACGTGAATTTTATTCGCAATGGCGCCACCTATGCGACATTTGTGGGTGGCGGAATGGGATTCGCTGGCCTGTCCGGGGGAGCCGGGAGTTGGGGACCCGCAGGATGATGTGACTGGTACTTTGGAGGGATGTGAGCAGTGGCAGTCTGGGGTACGACTGCGGCTGCCTTCGATCTCTCCGTGTATTTCTTTGATTCTTGCCGCTCGCAACATGCAGCGGGAGGAAGCGCCTCATGTCACCGCCCTCGTGCTTCGAGACGGCGCTTTGCGCCTCTCTCCAGTCGCCCACTTCCATTGCGTTCGCTCCGCGAAACGCTTTGCTCGCAATGGAACCTCGGGCTTCCTTTCGCTCAGCATGAGGGCTTGGGGGTGGCTATGTATCAGAGTCCTCACCCTGAGGAGGGTCCGAAGGACCCGTCTCGAAGGGCGAGGACTTCTTGCTGCTCCTCCGCCTGGCCAGCGCGGACAGGCGCTCGAAATCTCCACGTATATAGGCTTCCTTTTTGGCGCGCGACCAGCCCTTCATGCGCCGTTCTGCCGCGACCGCTTCGTCGATGCGTCCGTAATATTCGCTGAACATAAGTAACACTGGCAAGCGGCTAGCCGTGTAGCAGCCGTCAACAAGCCCTTGGGCGTGTTCGCTCACACGCTCTTCAACACTCCGCCGCGTGATGCCCGTGTAATAGCTGCCGTCGGCGCAGTGGAGGATGTATATCGAGGCGCCGGACATGGTCCCTCTTCCGCTTTCCCTCTGTCCCCCGTGCTTCGAGACGATCGCTTCGCGATCTCCTCAGCATGAGGGCGCGTGACACGCGTTTACCGACGATGCAACAACACCCGTGGCCCTGGCATCGATTTGGGATATAATGCAATCAATCAACCAACAATGGGGGAGCGTTCGATGCTGCATTGCAAATATTTCCTTCTCGCCATGTTATCACTTGCCATGTGTGTTCCGGCGCAGGCTGGCGGATTGCCGAAGCGCGTTGGCGACTGCGCGAAGACCAAGATCAAATCCGTCGAAACGCGTCTTGAAAACGCGCCGGACTCCGGCAGCGCGGTGAGTTTTAGAAATGGCGGCTATCAAGTGAGCTATGACACGGTTCCGGCGATCGTCCATTCGAAGGCGGGCGACCCGGTGCGCATGTGTCTCGTTTCGATTCCAAAACATTGCCCGAAGGGCGACCATCGCGGCAAAGTCTACCGGACCACGAATCTGCGGACTCACAAAAGCTGGAAACTGATGGATTCGGAGCATATGTGCGGCGGCGCGTAAGCGTTCTCTTCGCTAGGCGGGGCTGAACGCCCCGGTCACACCATCTCATTCATCGCACGGCTGACCCGAGCGTATCTGAACTTTGAAGTCAAGGACGCGCTAAAGGTGCGCCGCCTCCGGCGGTCATGATCCTTGAGTTCAAAGTTCAGATACGCTTTTCTGCCGCCATGCAATGAATGGATTTCTCCGCGCCACGCGCGCCCGTGCCTTTCAGACGAAACAAAAGTCTTACGTCTGAAGCGCCGCCATCCGCATACGGCCATAGTGGGCGTTATTGGCCGCGAATGTGACGTTAGGACTCGTGGCCGGTTGCTCGTTTCGCCAGATGGTGGAAGCGATGGGAGCTGGTTTCCTTGCAGACTTCAACTGCGAAACCAGATGTGCGAAAAACGCCCGTGTCAGGCGCGTTTTTAAATCCGTCGTGATGAGCATCGGCTTTCACCCAGGCTCGGCGCGCTCCTGGCTGCCATCATGGCTGGCCAATCGAAACAACGGACAGAGCACTCGACCCGTCGAATTCATTTCGACGGTTTTCATTTGAGCCAGCAGGCGCTAACGGACCGTGAACTTTGCACTTGCAATTTGAGGATGCGCTGCGTCCTCGCGGGCAAAGTCCGGATGCGCTTTTCCGCCGCCATGCTATGAATGGGTTCTTCCCACGAAGGGCGCACGCCGGGAGTCCGCATGAGAGCGATCATTGCACGTTTGGTTCGCAGCCTGACGGCCGGCGTTTATGTGGTGGGCGTCGCGGAAGGGGAGGTGCGCAACGCGTTCACTGCCGCTTTTGTGATGCAGGTCTCGTTCGATCCGTTGCTGCTGGTCTTGAGCATCAATCCGGACCACTCGTCCTATGCGCTCTTGAAGCGGAGCGGAGCCTTCAGCATCAATGTGCTCAAGAAGGGACAGCTGGAGCTTGCCGCGCATTTTGGCGGCCCAGCCAGCACTAACAAATTGGCCTCGATGGAATGGACGCCGGGCCGGATGGGCGTTCCCTTGCTGCCTCAATGCTTGGCCTGGTTCGAATGTCAGGTGATCGCCGAATATCCGGCGGGCGATCATGTGCTGATTTTGGGAAAAATCATCGATGGCAGACTGGTCGATGCCAAAGCCGAGCCCCTGACCTATAGCGACACGGGCGCTTTGGATGGCGCGGCTGCCCTCTTTCCGGCGAGCTTTGGCGACTGAACAGACAGCAGTGGGGCAACACCATTCCTAGTATGGCTGACCCGAGCGTGTCGGTGCTTCTAGAACATGCAGCGCTGGATGGAAATCGAGGTCCCGGGGCCTTTTTTCAATCAGCTTTGGGAAAAGCAAAGAGCTTATCGCTCCTTGGGCACGGCCCCCGGACATTTGTCTTCCAAATCCTTCACCATCCTGGCCACTTCTTCCAAGTAATGCCCCGTCGCGAGCGTTAAATTCTTGTTTTGTGTAACATCAACCATAACGGCCTCAAGCACATGATTCATCTTTTGTAAATCATGACGAAGTTCGTCAATTTTTTTTTGATAATCATCAGACACGGCACTTTCCCCCAAACGAAAATGCTGACCTTCAATTTTAGATTTCATTATTAAAGGCCAATTGCAGCATGTCGTCAAAGGTAATTCATCAAACTGATCTTGCCCCTCCGCCTCGCGTTCAAAGTTCAACTACAGTTGCGATGAAGGGATTTTTCCGGCTTGCGGGCTTCGAGCTGGAGATGATGGCCACTGACGGGTCTGGAAAAGCCAGTTGGCGGGCAAGCTGATTGACCCGCCTCGCAAATGACGGCATGTTGGCGGCACTTAACCCAAGACTTCACGGGGGGAATAGAATGCCCGGATGCGAAACACGCAGGCTGGCCGCGGCGCTGGCGCTCACCGGCGCCATGATGGGCGCCATGATGGGCGCCATGACGGGTGCGGCCCTTGGCCTGACGGCGCAGCAGCAGCAGGCGGCATGTCAAGACGACGCGATGCGTCTCTGTAGCGCCGCCATTCCGGATGAGGGAAGAATTCACTCCTGCCTTTACCAATATCGCGCCAGCATCAGCCCCGCCTGCCGCGCGATCGTCGCGCCCGCCAAAAAACGCCGGCGGCATTAGCGGGCGCGCCCCTTTTCCGCCGCCTGGCGGGGACCCTGGCGCGAGGGCCTGTCATGAGATAATTTTCAACGTCGATCACCTGGCGGGGGCGGGCGATGTCAAAAATTCTCGTTGTTTTCTGCGATGGCACATGGAATCGAGCCGATCAAAGCTCGAATGGACGCCCGTGTCCGACGAACGTTCTCCGGCTTTTTGAAGCCTGCTCGCCGGAAAACGAAAAGAAAGAGCCGCAGATCGCCCATTATGTGGAGGGAGTTGGGACGCGGTTCACGGATTGGCTTCTCGGCGGGATGTTCGGTTATGGCATCTCCGCGAACATCAAGAACGCGTATAGTTTTATTGCGAGCAACTATGAACCGGGAGACAAAATTTTCCTATTTGGATTTAGCCGGGGTGCATATACCGCAAGGAGCATTGCCGGGTTCATCCGGAACATGGGAATTTTGACGCGGAACAATTTGCATTTGGTGACCAAAGCCTACCAATTGTATAAGGACGCATCTTCCAAATGGCACCCAGATGCCGCTGCCTCGAAAAAATTTCGTGAGCGGTGCACGCATCAAAATGAAACCATCGCCTTCCTCGGCGTGTGGGATACCGTTGGCGCCTTGGGTACGCCCTTCGGCACGCCGCTAGGCTGGCTCTTGACGAAAATATTCCAAACGGAATTCCATGACGTCAAGCTGAGTTCCATTATCGAGAGCGCCTATCATGCCGTGGCCATCGACGAACGGCGCTGGCCCTTTCGCCCCTGCCTGTGGGAACTGAGCAAAACACACCGGGAGAAAAACGCGGAGAGCCTACGCATAGATGGGATTCCGCTTTACGAGGAAAAATGGTTCCCCGGCGTGCATTCAAATATTGGCGGCGGCTACCTGAATTCAGGCTTGTCGGATTGCAGCTTGAAGTGGATGGCGCAAAGAGCCAGCAAACACGGCCTGCATCTGGATTTGAATTTTTCCAAAATTTCGGAACCGCGTTTTGTCCCGGACATGAGCCAGAGCATCGCCAAGTCCCAAACCGCTTACTATCGTCTCACGACGGTCTTGTTCAAGAAATTGCCGGGACTCATCGCAAGATTTTTACTTATACCCGACGATGGAGAACATAAGAACATTCGATTCAATGGCGATTACCTCCGCACTATCAATGAACGAGGAAACCTCGATGAGGCTCTTCGCCTCTATCCGAAAATAGACGCTTATCAGGGAAACATCTCTGAATATGCGATTGAGAAATTGCTCAGCAAGGCTTCCTCCGCGTATTCCCCTTTTAATATTCCGCTTGGGGAACCGGTCGCTCCGCAAAGCTGGTTCGAAAGATTGCGCGGGATATTGTTTCGCCCATCGGTGCCCGGCCTGCTCGAATGACTCTGGATAAGCGTAGAAGCCAGGTGACAAAATGCGTGCGAGCCGGCCAAGTCAAAAAAATCCAAACCCCAGATCAAAGCCGGCATAGGGCACCGGATAGGCATAGAAGGGGTAGCGATAAGGATAAGGATAAGCAAAGCCGTCATAGGGAGCGACATAGCCTCCATAGTAGCCGTAGGCTCCATAGGGATAACCGTAGCCCTGGCGATAATAGCGGCGATGGAGATAGCGGGCGTCGGT
This sequence comes from Methylocella sp., assembly GCA_036561105.1. Lineage (GTDB taxonomy): Bacteria > Pseudomonadota > Alphaproteobacteria > Rhizobiales > Beijerinckiaceae > Methylocapsa. The sequence goes on from DATBPZ010000043.1 coordinate 57,822, forward strand.
GATTTCCAACGCGAAAACTCTGTCCGCAGCTGATCTCGAGACAATCGGCGCCGCCGACGATGGGCCTGCGGTGGCGAGCATGGCGGCACCACTCAGGCCAAACATTCCGGTGGCGGCCACCGCAATCAGGGTCGTCTTGCGGCTCATGGGATCCCCCTTTCTGTTTGCGTGCGATCCACGGGCGGGCGGTGTTGGACCGCATGCGCCAGACGTAGAATGATAGTGCGGCGGCCGCGGCGATCAAGCCGTTGCCGTTTTCAGTGACGCTGATTTTGCCGCTGCCTTGTGTAGGGTCGCTCTCGGGTAACGCGCGCCGGGGATAAACGCCGGCGTGAGATAGACATCGCTCGGCCGGTGTTGCATGAGTTTTGCCGCATTCATTTCTGATGGCGGCATTTGGAGTACCAATCACAATGAACGAACGGCCCTATGCTGCGCGGCTGCCGACACCCCATCGCTTCCGCTACAGCGCGATCGGCACCCGCCCCGTGTATGAATGGCCGAACGGTCAGCGGCTTGCGGTCTATGTCGCATTAAATCTGGAACATTTCGCGTTCGGCACGGGATTGGGCGCGGAACTCGCGCCCGGCGGTCCTCAACCCGATGTCCTCAATTATGCGTGGCGCGAGTATGGTAACCGCGTCGGCGTATGGCGGCTCCTGGATTTGTTCGGGGAATTGGGCTGGCCCATCTCGGTTCTGGCCAACACCAGCATTTATGATCATTGCCCCGAGGTGATGGATGCGGTCCGTGCGCGTGGGGACGAGATCGTCGGCCATGGCTATACGAATTCGGAGCGGCAAGGCACCATGGACGAGGACGTGGAACGCCGAATGATCGGGGAGGTGACCCGGACAATTTCGCAAATCGAAGGCCAACCGCCCAAGGGCTGGCTCGGACCGTGGATTTCAGAATCATCCCACACGCCAGACCTCCTCGCGAAAGCAGGCTACACCTATCTGCTCGATTGGTGCATGGATGATCAGCCGGTCTGGTTCCAGACCCTCGATCAAGGGCGGATCCTATCGGTCCCCTATTCTCAGGAGCTCAACGACATCCCAGCCATCGCCGGCCGCAAGGATGGGGCCGCGCAATTTGCCGATATGATCATCGACAATTTCGACGAGATGCTTACCCAGGCGTAACGGGCTCCACTGGTCATGGGAATCTCGTTGCACCCCTATATCGTTGGCCAGCCCTACCGCCTGCGCCACCTGCGGCGCGCCTTGCAACACCTCGATCTACAGAAGCATGAAATCTGGCTCACGACCCCCGGCGCGATTGCCGATCATGCAGCCCAATACGCGCCCTAACCTCCGCAAGGGAATGGCGCGAGATGACAGTGAGCGCAAAATCCGTTCATTGCCGGGTCGTATCTCACCGCTCATCGTTAGGTGTGGCGGTGAAAACGCCGCCGAAAATTTCGGGGCCGTTTTGGATTTCGTAAGCGTAATGTCCGTCCTTGTAGAAGAGATTTATTTTTGAGCCGCCGCTCACATCAAAGGCGAAACCGCCTTTGTTGAGCCGGGTTTCGCCAGGGACCAGGACATTGTCATTCCAGCCTGGCGGTGAGCAACAGGAATGAAGCGGCGCCAAAGCTGTGATCGACGCGCCGTTCCAAGACCCGGTGACGGACGTGATCACATAGGACTCCGACGCGAGATCCCTGGTTGTTAGCGTGCCCGCCGCTTTGATATGGGTGTCCGCGTTGATGTACGACCAGTTCCACAGCATATCGGCTGCGGCGTCCGTTGGCCGCGCAGCAAAGAGCATCGCCAGGAAGGCAAGAACTTTCCGACGATCGCTTGATTTCGCATTCATGGATTTGTCTTTTGTCGAAAGTGACGCAATCCGTCCTTGCAGCATGAGATGGGATTTGCAAGCCGCTCATCTCATGCTGGACGTTGTCGTGGGTATCATCAATGGCGTGAGCCTGAACGTGCAATTTTCGGTGAGCGGCACCTTGCGTTACACCTTCGCCGCGACAGCAAAGGGAGCCAATTTAAGCGGGATCAAAAACCCGGTGCCGGTAGGGCTGACGATTGGCGGCGACTGCGGCAGAACCTCGGTCACAGCGAAGATCACCCCCTGACGATCACCGTTGGAAAACCAGGAGTGTGGCTGAACAATTTTTGTGAGCCAGCCGGCTGGCCCGATGTAAATTGCGCGGCTGTAAAGCCACAGAGACCGGTAGCGCGGGTTGCAGTCCACTTTGCTGCTAGCGTCGCCGGACGGAACCGCCCCGCGGGGCGCCTCATGGAATTCACAATGGAAAAGCGCGCGCGGAGCCGCCGCCCCCCGGGTTAGGGCTTGGCGCTGGCTGAGGCGTTTTCACACACGAGATCCTTGCGGGCGATCCAGCCCATAAATCCTATGCATGGCACCTCGACACGTGACCACAGCCCATCCTTGGATTGGCCGCCAACCCGGACAATTCCCGCCGCATCCGATGTGACGCGGCCGTTTGGCACGTCACGGACATCCGCGACGAGAGGGACGACGGTGCAGAGGCTCGCGGTGTGGTGCCGCGCCTTGCATGCGCTGGCCGGAACGCTTGAGGTGGCCAGCAAGGCCAGGGCGGCTGCAAGACAGAAGACTCGCCTTCTCATATCATCCCCTCCGCCGCCCTTCTTCGCATGTCTGAACCGAGCGTATCTGAACTGTGAAGTCAAGGGTCAGTTTTGTCACGCCGCATGTGCATCTAAACACCCGCGTTCCCGCATCCCATCGCCGTGGTAGAGGCACACAAATGTTTGGTAACAACGAATCGTTAGCGGAGGGCGTTTTTGGGTAGAAAATTGTGCGATCTATGTTGCGGCGGTATACCGCGCACGCTTATGGGGTACTTGCCTCATTAGGACTTGCCGCGGGATATTTTCTGGCAGTCCCGTATGGACTCGTTGGGATCGCTATGCCGTCAATTTTCGTAAATACCGTTATGATTGCTATCGCGGTCATTCAGCTGACACAACGGTTGCCTAAATAAACTGAGCAGCGACCTTAGACATCAACGAGTTTAATTGCGCGCTGCCGCGCCAGGCAAGCAAGGAAGAATGTGCGACTTCGCCGAAACTCCGCTCCTCGCAGCTGCGGCCGCTCGCACGAATGAGAATGCAATTTGAGAAACCGCAGACGTCGCCCCGTGACGATTGCATTCAGAGGCGCTCCCATCCCAGCCCCAAACGCCGAGAGGAGAGACCCGCCGCGCATCCAAGCCGCGCAGCGGGTCAGACTAAATAGCTTAGTCAATGGTTTCGAGAATGTCCTGGCGCTCGCGGACAATCTCTGGCTTTGCTACCTCAACCAGCGTGATCCCGACTCCTGAGCCGAGCAACTGCAACGAGATTTCCTTGCCGTTGTCGAACTTGATGCCGTCACGGTAAGCGCCGTGTTCGAGCCGCGCGAAGACGACATGTTCTTCGTCCTTGACGGCGAGGCGTGTTTGCAGATCGCTCGATATTCCTTCGAGCTTAAGGTGCGTATCATATTGAACACAGACGGCCGTCGTGCAATCACCCGGTGCCGCGAGTCCTATGCTTCCCGAAGGAAAACGGGTGGTCACATATTTCTCGGACTCGCGCGCAGGCCTTGAGGCGTACATTTCAAGCGAATAGTCACACATTTGTGTCACTCCTATTGTCTCGAGACGGTTGCATCCCCTTCCGTGCATTGCCGAACCTGGCGTATAAAAATGCTCGCCGTGAACGGCTTCGGAGCTAGGGAAATTGGTAGCCCCCCAAGAAGGGAGGGGAAGCGTGGAAGCCTCTCGGGGCCAGCAGGCTCGATCCTTGAGAAATACGCGCGCGGCGCGCCGGACCTTGCCACATCCGGCGGCCGCCGGATGCTCCACTTAGACGACGAACGCTCAAACCAAACTAAGGTTTCAAGGGCATTCGCGTATTTAGCATGCTACCGCAACCTTATATAACGTCAAGTCTTTTTGCTGTGGAGGCAAACTTTACTGTGAGCATTTACAAGTTGCCAAGTCTTCTTCTCATTTGGCAAGAAATTGTTAACTTTCATTTGCCGCCAACGGTAAATCACGCCGGGCGCCCCACTCGGCCCACGATCCGTCATATAGCGTCACGTCGTTCTTTCCGGCCGTCGCCAAGGCGAGCAACAGAATTGCGGCGGTCACACCAGAGCCGCAGGTCGTGATCACCGGGCGGGTAAAGTCCACGCCCGCCTTCTCCAAAAGAATTTTGGTTTCGTCTTGCGGCTTGATTTCGCCCGCCGCGGCCACCTCGCCCCAAGGCAAATTGAGGCTGCCGGGAATATGGCCCGAGCGCAATCCCGGGCGCGGCTCGGCCGCCTTGCCGCTGAACCTTGCAGCCGCGCGCGCATCGAGAATCTGCGCGGCGCCCGTTTCGCTGGCTTGCAGCACCTGCTCGGCATCGGCGACCGCTGCTTTGTCGAAATGCACCGAGAACTGCCGGGGTTGCCGCCGCACGGGGCCCTGTTCTAAGGGACGGCCCTCGGCCTTCCAGCGCGGCAGGCCACCCGCCAGGATTTTTACATCGGCCGCGCCGAAAGTCCGCAAGGTCCACCAAACGCGGGCGCCGCCTTGCAAGTTGGAAGAGTCGTAAACGACAAAACGCATGCCATCGCCGAGTCCGAGTTCTTCCATCGCGCGGGCGAAGTCCGCGGGCTTCGGCAGCATGTGCGGCAAATCCACCGTGTGATCGGCGATCGCGTCGATATCAAAGAAGACCGTACCTGGGATATGCGCCTCGAGATATTCCGCCTTGGCGTCCCGTTTGTCGGCAGGGAGAAAAAAAGTGGCGTCGATGACCGCCACGTCAGGCGCATTAAGATGCTCGGCAAGCCATGCCGTCGAAATGAAGAAGGACTCTTGAGGGATTGCTGTCACAGCTTGGCCTCTCTCATCATGCTAGGTCTCCCGGCAGGCGCGGCCGCCCGCATTTCCCTTCACAAAATATCAACGGAATCATGTAAGTTTTCATGGCTTGTCGGATGTGTGTCTTGAACGTACCGAATGGTGGCATCCCATGTTCCGCAACCAAGAATTTTATCCGGCGGCGGCTGTCGTGATCTGGGCGGCTTCCATCTGCGTCGTCATTCTCTATTATGGCTGAGCGATCATTTGGCGCAGCTTGAAGTCAACAAAGCTGGGCCCGCTTTGCAACATGCCCCGGCCCGTCAAACGAAGTCAGGTTTGATCGACGGCTTGCGTTCCATCCAGCCCGGGACCGGCAGATTTTTTGAACGCAGAAATGCCGGGTTGAACAATTTCGATTGATAACGCGCGCCAGAGTCACAGAGGACTGTCACGATCGTGTGGCCGGGTCCAAGCTCCTTGGCGAGCCGAATTGCGCCCGCCACATTCACGCCGGACGAGCCGCCGAGCAGCAGGCCCTCGTGTTCGGCGAGATCGAACAGAATAGGGATAGCTTCCTCATCCGGGATTTGATAGGCGATATCGACCGGGGCATCCTCGAGATTGGCGGTGATGCGGCCTTGGCCAATGCCTTCGGTGATCGACGAACCGGAGGATTTCAGTTCGCCGCTTGTGTAATAGGAATAGAGTGCCGCCCCCAAGGGGTCGGCGATCGCGATCTTGATGGCCGGCTTCTTAGCCTTCAGAGCCAAGGCGACACCCGCCAGCGTGCCGCCGGTTCCCACCGAGCAGGTGAAGCCATCGATCCTGCCTTCCGTTTGCGCCCAAATTTCCGGGCCGGTGGTCTCGAAATGGCCTTTGCGATTGGCGACATTGTCAAACTGATTGGCCCAGATCGCGCCTTGCGGATGTTCCTTGGCCAGCCGTAAGGCAAGGCGCCCCGAGAGTTTCACATAATTGTTGGGATCGGAATAGGCGACCGCCGGAACCTCGATCAATTCGGCGCCTTGCAGCCGCAACAGATCCTTCTTTTCCTGACTTTGGGTGTCGGGAATGACGATCACCGTTTTGTACCCCAAGGCATTGGCGACGAGCGCTAGTCCAATCCCCGTGTTGCCCGCCGTGCCCTCGACGATCAATCCGCCCGGGCGCAGGCTTCCTCCCGCGACTGCCGCGTTGACGATCGCAAGGGCGGCGCGGTCTTTGACCGAACCGCCCGGATTCATGAACTCCGCCTTGCCCAAAATCGTGCAACCGGTCAGCTTCGAGGCCGCCCGCAATTTGATAAGCGGAGTGTTTCCGATGGCTTCGATAACGTTCGCCGCAATACTCATTCAGTCCTTCGTCTCCGCCAGTGATTTTGAAGATATACGGCCCGCAAGCACGCTCTGTCGAGCACTGGGAGTTCTGGGGAGCCAAAAGAGAAGAGAATTTGCGGGGCGGCGGCGCGGCAGGAATTTTATTGCCCACCCCCCAAACACGCCGGAAATGCTTTCCGGCGCGGCGGCCCCTGCAATCGGTCGCAAAGGCGAGTCAACATGTCTAAGAAATCGCCGCCGCATAGCGCTCCGCGACATATTCCCAATTTACGAGATTGTCGACAAACGCCTTGAGGTAATCGGGCCGGCGATTGCGATAGTCAATGTAATACGTATGTTCCCAGACATCGACTGTCAGAATCGGGACAGCTCCCGAGATCAGGGGATTTTCGGCGTTGCCGGTCTTGGCGACGGCGATCTTGCCATCCTTGACCACGAGCCAAGCCCAGCCGGACCCGAACTGAGTGGTGCCCGCCTGCACCAAGTCCTGTTTGACCTTTTCGATTGAACCGAATGTTTCGATGAGCGCCTTTTCAAGCTCACCTGGAACTTTGCTGCCGCCGCCCGGCTTGATTGATTTCCAATATTCCGAGTGATTATAATGCTGCGCTGCATTATTGAACAAGGGAACGTTTTTGCCGTAACTCTCCTTGACAACATCTTCCAAGGACTTGCCTTCGAGACCGCTGTCCTTCAGAAGATTATTGGCGGTTGTCACATAGGTCGCATGATGCTTATCGTGATGGAACTCGAGCGTCTCCTTGGAAAGATAAGGCTGGAGTGCCTCGTAGGGATAGGGAAGTTCGGGCAAGCTGAACGGCATCTGGGGCTCCTCGTTTGAAGTCTTTAGGGGTGGCGCCGCCATGGGCGCCGCATAGGGTAACAGCCTTTTGCATTGCGGCAACCGATTCCGCAAAGGGAAGTTCCGCGTGATTTGGTTTGCGACACCCAAGCAGCTGCATTGGACGGGCGATGCAACACCAGGGCCGAAACCTGGATTTCGGGAGTACGGGTTTGATAGCGTGAGCGAGCGGCGGTTCAACTCAAATGCTGAGGCTTTGGAAAAATGAGCTATTTGGTCCTTGGTCTAGGCGTTTTCCTTTCGCTGGCCGGCGCGATCGCATTTTACACCGGCTATGGAATCATCGAGGTCGAGCGCGGCTGGGCGAGTGTAATCGCCGGTTCGGTGGCCTTTTCTTGCGGTATCGTGACGGTGGCACTCGGGCTAATCCTGCACAGGCTCGCTCGCCTGCCAGCTTTTCTCAATGTCGGGCAAGGTGTCACACCGCGGCTAGGGGATCTTGCGTGGCGGCCGGATGATGAGCCGCCCTCTGATATCCCGAGCGAATCGTCGTTTGGACCGCAGTCCGGGGCTGTTCCTCCTGTCGCAGTTGCGTCAATTCCTTCCCCGCGAAGCTGGGCGAAACGGCCCATCCGGTCGAACCTTACGGCGGCGCGCAGCTTCCTGAAACCGCGCGGCCACGTGCCCCCTCCGGCGCGGGGGCTCCCGGCGGCCGAATATTCCACGCTGATAGCGCCGCCTTGTTCCCACGGAGATCTAAATCAAGCCGGGCCGGAGCCGGCCTTGGAGCCAGAATTTGTCATTCCCCCCGAGGTCGCGATGAACGAGGCGGGAACGGAAACCGAGGCTTGGGCTTCTTTCGCTCCCCTGGACAAGCCTGATCTCTTTGGTACCACTCCAAATGAGAAAATTGCCGCATCGTCCTTCGAAGAGCCGTTTGCAGAAATACAAGAAAAACTGGGCAAGCCCCAGGTTCGATCTGAACCAGGCACAAGCTGGCCATCTAAAACCGTGGCCATCGAAACGATCTTTGAGGAAGAACTTTTTATCGAGCTGCACAGGAAACCCGAAAAACGAGGGGGGGAACCCGCGTCTTCAGCTACCATGCCCCCCCAGCAACCACCGCCAAACGCGCCGCAATCCATCACGAGCGGCGGTCAGGAGGAACTGGCGATCGTCGGTCAATACCAATCTGCGGGAACCTCTTATATTATGTATTCTAACGGATCCATCGAAGCGCGGACCGAACATGCGGTCTTCCATTTCAAATCCATGACGGAGCTGAAAGCCTTTATGGACTCGGAAGCTCGAACTTCAAAAGAATAGCGGTTTAGGGAGCCGCCGGCTGGCCCTTGACGCAGCTGACGGCAAAGGCGTATTGCAACGCCAATTCCACCAAATGATCGAGCCGTCCCGGCGCCCCGCCATGTCCCGCGCCCATGTTGGTCATAAGAAGGATCGGACTGTTCCCTGTCGTCATGGCGCGAAGTTTTGTCACCCATTTTAAGGGCTCCCAATAGGTCACACGCGGATCGGTGAGGCCGCCGAGCGCCAGAATCGCCGGGTAAGGTTTGGCTTCGACATTGTCGTAAGGCGAATAGGTGCGCATCGCCTCGAAAACCGCCGGGTCGGCGCCCGGATTGCCCCATTCCAGCCATTCGGGCGGTGTCAGGGGCAGGTTCGCATCAAGCATGGTGTTCAAGACATCGACGAACGGCACATCCGCGATGATTCCAGCGAACAGTTCGGGAGCGAGATTGACGGCGGCGCCCATGAGCATCCCCCCCGCGCTGCCGCCCTGCGCCACGATCCGCCCAGCCCGCGTATAGCCAGTGTCAATGAGATGTCTCGCGGCGCTGATGAAATCGGTAAAGGTATTTTGCTTTTTCGTCAGTTTTCCATCGACGTACCAGTGCCAGCCCTTGTCGGTGCCGCCGCGAACATGCGCGATTGCATAGACAAAGCCGCGATCGACGAGACTGAGACGGGCCGCCGAAAAGGACGCCGGCACGTGCGAGCCGTAAGCGCCATAGCCATAAAGCAACAGAGGCGCGGATTGATCCAATCGCAGTCCGGCGCTGTAGAGGAGCGAAATGGGGATTTGTTCGCCATCAGGAGCGGTGGCGAAAAGACGGCGTGTCACATAGCGGGATGGATCGTGCCCTGAGGGAATGATTTGGCGTTTACGGAGCACCCGTTCCCGGGTGGCAAGATGATAATCATAGGTCTCCCACGGCGTGGTCATTGATGAATAGGCGAACCTCACCGTTTCGGTTTCATATTCGAGCCGCTCGTCGAGGCCGAGCGAATAAGCCTCTTCCGGGAAAGCGATCGAATGCTCTTCGCCGCTTGCGAGATCCCGGATGACGATGCGGGGAAGCCCTGAGTCACGCTCGATCCGCACGAGATAGCCGGGATAGACCGCGATCTTGATCACCATCCGGCCCCGCCGGTGCGGAACTTCATCGCGCCAGAAGGCTTTGCCGGGCGTCGCCAGCGGCGTGCTCATGATTTTGAAGTCTTCGGCTCCCTCCGCATTGGTGCGGATGAACAGCCGGTCGCCATGATGTTCGACATCATAATGGAGACCCGGCGCGCGGGGTTCGACAAGGCGTGATGTTGCGTTTGCCTCCGTCAGATCAATCAGATGAATCTCGGATGAATCGTGATCTTCGACGCTGATGATTGCGAAGCGCCCCGATTGGCTGCGCCGGAGATGAATGAACAAGCCTGGATCGTGTTCCTCGAAGACACGGACATCGCTCGAGGGATCGCTGCCGAGTCTGTGCCGGAATATCTCGGCCGGCCGGTGATTTTCGTCGGTGCGGATATAGTAAAAGCCGCCAGAATCCGCCATCCATACCAGACTGCCATCCGTGTCGCGGACGATTTCCGCCCAGTCCTCTGCTTGTGCGGCATCAAGGTCGCGGATTTTGATCGCATACAGCTCAGAGCCCGTCTCGTCGGCGCTCCAGGCAAGCTTGCAATGATCCGGCGAATGGATGGCAGCCCCGATGTCGAAAAAGCTCTTTCCCTCGCCAAGCGCGTCGCCGTCGAGGAGAATTTCAGGCGTGCCCCCGGTGTCCGCGACCCGGCAAAAGACCGGATACTGTCCCCCTATATTGTGGCGGCTATAGTAGAGCCATGGCCCATCTTGCCGGGGAACTTCGGAATCGTCTTCCTTGATCCGTCCACGCATCTCCTTGAAAATCTCCGCCCGCAATTTTGCGGTCGGCGCCAGCATTGCCCGGGCATAACCGTTTTCCGCCTCGAGCACGGCCCGGATTTCGCCGGGGAGCGCTGCGGGATCGCGCAAAACCTCCTGCCAGTTGGCAGCCTTGAGCCATCCATAGTCGTCGCGGAGCGTGAGTCCGTGCAGATTTGTGGCCGAAGGACGCTTTTCAACCGGAAACGGCGCCTTTTCGTGAGACATCGGCCAATGAAGCTTGCTCATTCATCTCTCTTGATTGAGAACACGGTCGCGTCCGCCGCAGATAGCAAGCAGGGAGCCGTTGCGGTTGCGTTATTGCTGCGAGATTCATTTTTTTCAACGTTTTTTTTATTTAATTCAATAAAGTGTAGTGTTGCTACTTGCGTAATCTCCGGGTTGCATTTAAAAAGACCCGAAGTTCTTGAAAGTTGATTCGAAAAAATCGCTTAAAAGAGCTTATGTTTGGCCGGTCTTGCCACGATGGGTATATATAGCTCATCCCTATTCAATCCGCATACTACCGGCGGCACCTTTTATTCGGGGATATCGAGCGCTATGAGCGAAGTCGCGAGTTCCAACAGTTATCTCGAGCTAGCTGCAGATATTGTTTCTGCCTACGTCAGCAACAATTCGGTGCCGGCGAATGATCTTCCATCCTTGATCAGCGATGTACACTCGGCATTGCTGCGGGTCACCACGGGAACGGCTGTTGTGACGTCTGAAGCGCCAAAGCCAGCCGTGCCCGCGAAGAAATCAATCACCCGGGAATTTCTCGTTTGTTTGGAAGATGGCCGGAAATTCAAGTCGTTGAAGAGGCATCTGCGGACCCAATACAATATGTCTCCGGACGAATACCGCGAGAAATGGGGACTCCCCTCGGATTACCCAATGGTCGCGCCCGATTACGCGAAGGCGCGTTCAAATCTTGCCAAACAAATGGGTCTGGGCCAGCAACGTCGGCGGACGAGCAAATCTCGCGGATAGTATTCCGGGGTGGCTGGGCTTGACCCAGAATTCCGGACTGAGGCCGGCTGCCCCGCCGCTCGCAGTCATCAATAAGACTTTACAGGGCTGCGCGGGCGTCGCTCTTGATGCGCTCGACCATGGCATGCACACCATTGGACCGCTGCGGCGTCAGATGCGTCGAAAGGCCCAAAGTTTCGAAGAGGCCCTCAGCATCGGCAGCTAGGATTTGGGTTGCCGTCTGGCCTGAATAAAGCGCAATCAAGAGGGCGACCAAGCCCCGCACAATGTGGGCGTCGCTGTCCCCTTTTAAATGGAGGATGGGGCTGCCCGAATCATCCTTCCCGGCGCGCGACTCGAGCCATACTTGACTGACGCAGCCCCGGACCTTGGTGCTGTCGTTATGGGCGGCATCATCCAGCGGCTCAAGACCGCGGCCAAGTTCGATCAAATAGCGGTAGCGATCCTCCCAATCGTCGAGGTAATTGAAGTTTTCGACAATTTCATCGAGTGTCGCAGCAGTCCGAACGACCTCCATAATATCCTATCCCATCATCCCGGCTGATCCGGCGTTAAACCGCGCTGCCGCTTGCTCTTTGCGAAGGTTCCGCGAAGTTGAAAAACACCAGGGAGCCATTGTTCATAATTAGGCGTTTGCCCCCGATCCATCAACCGTCCTGGCGATGGCGTGGCCATCTCGCCGCTCCGTTAAGTGTCGGTTAACCATGATCGCAAGAGACGTGCCGAAAACACGCCGGGATTGATCAATTTGGTCCTTGTGCGCGGAAGGTTTGGCAACATCTTCTACACCATAGGGAAATTTTTTGGCCTTTAAAGCGGTGCAGGCCTGGCTTGGTTCGGATTGAAGGGGATTGATTAACAACCCTCTGGCACCCTCCGTGAGCCCCTCGAATCCCTAAGTCTTGATTTGGACAGGCGTGCGGCGGAGTTTCATGTTGAGTTTGCTGCCGATCATGATCACGGCAATGGCCATCGCGACAATCGCGGGGATTGGCTTGGTCTGCCGCTGGCGGCTTCACCGCTTTGCGGAGCAAGCCAGGGCCGGACGCTATGACAATCTCGCAGATGCGGCCGGTGCCCTCGTCATCCGCTGCGGCCGCTCCGGCTCGGTCAAGTCGGTCAGTTCCAATTGTGAGTCATTGTTGGGTGTGCCGGCAAGCGAACTGATGGGACGTGGTTTTTTCGAACGCGTCCAGGTCGCCGACAGACCGGCCTTTCTGAAGGCGATTTCGGACGCCCGGGCGGGCGCTGTGACAGTCAGCGCGGCTTTGCGCTGGCGCGGGGCCGTGCGCGTCGATCGTGGGGATTACGCTGAACCTGTTTTCCTGTGCCTCGAACTGCGCGCGCGCCGGGGCGGTGACCTCTCCGCCGGAGGCGGACATGGGATCGATGACGCCATCGCGATCATCCGCGACGTAACGCAGGAAAAACAAATCGAGGCAGAACGCGATGAAGCCCTCGCGGCTGCCCAAGAAGCGGCACTCGGCAAGGACTATTTCCTGGCTCACGCGGGTCACGAATTGCGCACGCCGCTCAACGCGATTGTCGGGTTTTCCGAGTTGCTCGCCACTCCGCCCTTGTCGCCGCCCGATATTGAAAAGCAACGCGAATACGCAAGGATCATTCACCAATCGGGACTGCATCTTTTGGACGTCGTCAATTCGATCTCGAATATATCGAAAATCCAGTCCAACTGTTTGACGATCGAGCGCGAGCCCTTCGCCGTCGCGCCGCTGATCGATCTATGTTGCGACATGGTGAAACTGCATGCCCAAAAAAGCGGGGTCGAGTTGCTTCGCGCCTATCCGGAAAATCTCGCAGAGATCACTGGCGATAGACGCGCTTGCGCGCAAATCCTCGTCAATCTGCTCTCCAATGCGATCAAGTTCACCCCTCCCAACGGCACCGTGACAATCAGTGTCCGGCCCCAGCCCAAAGCCCTCCAGATTGTGGTCGCAGATACCGGCATCGGTATCGCCGAACATGATCTCGCCCGCCTTGGCGACCCCTTCTTTCAAGCCAAAACTTCCGGGCTGACTCAGAACGGATCCGGCCTTGGTCTGTCCATCGTGCGCGGCCTTGTCGGACTACAGGGGGGCACAATCGCGGTGGCGAGCAAGCCGGACAAGGGAACCAGTGTCCATATCCTTCTGCCGCTCGACGGCGTTGCCGCCAAGAGCGGCATGCCCGCCAAAATACAAACTGTCGCGGATTTGCCCAGATCAGACAGGCAAGACCCGCACAATCACATGACGGTGCAGAAAATTGCGTGAAGCCTTGGCCACCGCCGATCACGACTTTGTTTTGCGCGAACCGCCGGCGAAGCAGCATCGCATCCGGGATGCCCTCAGGAAGGTGCGAGGAGGCCATTTCAGGCGGACTGCACGGCGCGGCCGGCGCTATGTGGGCATTCTCGCCGCTATCTGTCTCGGCGGAACCATGGTTGCCGTTCTCTTAAATGCGCTCGCGTGGCAGAAGAGCCGCCATCCGGCACCGCTTTTCTCGCACGCCCGTCCGGCGATCCCCGCGAAGGAGCCAAGGGTGATTGAGATGAGCGCAATTTCCCCAGCGCGGCCGCAGTCAGCCGCATCCATCGCCCCGCCGCATGACAAGCCTATGGAAAAGCCATCGCTTGAAACAGGGCAGCCTCACCAAGCTCATGCCAATACGCCGCCCGTCACGCCGCATGATGAAATTACAGAACTCTTGAGCGCGCCACCCGCAGCGAAATCTCAACCTATTCCGCGCGCTCAACCGGCTACGGCGGACCATACGCCCATCAGCCCCAGCAAGCCGGTGATGGCGGCCCAGCGCGCGCTCGTCAAATTAGGCTTTGTGCTTACCCCTGACGGTGTGGCCGGGCCAGCAACACAGCGGGCGGTCGAGCGCTACGAGCGTGATCACAGGCTTCCAGTGCACGGCATTTTGACGCCGGCTTTGATTCGCCGGCTGAGCACGGAAACCGGCGTCCATCCCTAATCAAATCCAGCGGTGGACGGCGGCCGATCGCCACCCCGTCCGGTTGGATACGCCAACCACCTCACTCCCAAGTCCGCTCACCGGACTCGACAATCCCGAAACGCGTCCCAAATATGACCTGGCTCTTTTGAGGGGACCGGCCCTGCTCGTTCCGATGCCCGCGCAACCGTTTTTGCCGTGCCTCCAGTTAAGGTGAACGATGTCAAAGCCTCCTCCCAGTTTGACGATCGCAACCGAAAAAATATGTTTCCTGATCATCAAGGCACGCGAATTCGATGTGAAGGATGCCGTCACCGATCCCGATGATGGGTCCAACGCGACGGACGACGGCATGATATCCGTCCTCGAAGATCACGGCGACGATCCCGCTGGCGACGAGATCCGGGGGATGATTGGCGCGATGAACGAGGATGAGCAAATCGATCTTGTCGCTCTCTCCTGGCTCGGGCGCGGCGACGGAACCATCGGCGATTGGGATGAACTCCGTGGCGAAGCCGCGCGGGCTCATAACAAACGCACGGCCGCCTACTTGCTCGGTATTCCTCTCCTGGCTGATTATTTAGAGGAAGGTTTGTCGCTATTTGGCTTGTCTTGTTCAGACGTTGAAATGGATCATTTATGATCCATCTCCCGCAGCTTAGAATAAGCTACTTTAGAATATGTTAGAATAATTGACAGTTTCTATAGATTAATACTAGATTCCAGCCGGCTGGAATCTAGAACGATGATTTTGGCCAAGTTGCCGCTCGCACCCTCGCTTGCGGTGGCGCTTCATCATTGTCTATGAGATGATATCAAACGTTAATCGGAGCGCTTCATGACGGGCACGCGGTCCTTGATCGACCTTTATCCTCTAGGCTCCTACGTGGATGGAGCCGCAAAGCGCAACCGCGACCCCATTTTGGAAGTCTTCAAGCAACTTTTTCCACCCTCTGGAGACATTCTCGAACTCGCGACTGGCCGCGGCGTACATATCAATTATTTCGCGCCGCATTTTCCGCATGTCCGGTTTCAGCCATCCGATTACGACAAAGGCGTGTTTGCGGCAATCCGTCAAATGCAAGCCGACAGTGCCAACGCCAATGTCTGGGATCCCATCCACATCGACCTCACTCGCCCCGAGTCTTGGCCGGACACGAAGTCGCATCGCTACGATGTCATCTTTGCCATCAATGTGTTGCACGTCGCGCCCCTCGCAGTCACCGATGGCGTGATGCAAATCGCCACGCGCGTTCTCAAGAATACTGGATTTCTTGCGATTTATGGGCCGTTCAATGTCGATGGAAAATTCACGACGCCGTCCAACGAGGCCTTTGACAAAGAGTTGCGCGCCGCGAATGCTTTGGAATGGGGGTTACGGGACGTCCGGGATGTCGAGAAGGCCGCGCGCAATCACGGCCTTGTCTTGACACAACATTTGGCTTTGCCCGCCAACAATTTCATGCTCATTTTCGGGAGAGCGTAATCCCGGTCTTAGCCGCTCACGCAACATAACTGTCCGGCATCTCCATTGGCCCGCCATAATAGTCGATGTAGCGGTCTTCCAAATCGGCCAGGGGCAAAATCGTGAAGACGTCGGTGGTCCGGAACTGCGCGTCGACCACTGCACCATCGCCGAATTTCGCCCCTGCCCTTAGATAAGCCTTGAGAAGCGGCGGCAGCGCCGCCACGCCTTTGCGTGCGTCGATCGCCGGGCTTTCCGCGAATGCCATGCCGACCCCCCGCCCCTTGAGCGGGCGGACGCTCCAGACCCCCGACGCCAGGGCGTGCCGGTGCAGGAAACCCAAAGGCGTTGCGAGTGCGTGCGGATCGACCCCCGGCAGGCTCGCGCAGCCAATGAGCACGTCGATACGATGATGTTTCGTATAAGCCCATAAGCCGCGCCACAAAAGTTCGATGACGCGCTTCGAGCGGTAGTCCGGATGGACGCACGAGCGGCCGAGTTCTAGGAATTTTTTGCCGGGATGGCGTGCGAGCAATGGCGCGATATCGAACTCGGTTTGACTGTAAAAGCCTTGATGGCGGGCCGCAATGTCACCACGAAGCAGACGGTACACGCCAACGACTTTCGGTTTTTTGCGGCCAAGGCGATTAAGCTTTTCTTTGTCGATGACAAGCAGATGATCGCAGTATTTATCAAAGGGACACATGTCCCTGCGTGTCAGCGCGGCAGTTTGGTAAGGAATGGCCTCGCCTTCTTCGTAAAAGACCTTATAGCGAAGCCGTTGCGCCTTCCGGATGTCCCGGTTCGCCACTGCCAACCGGATTTCGTAAGGACCAAATCGCCCTAGCACCGTTGGCAAGCCGGACAAATCGCGTGTCATGCGGCGGGGTCTGATGAAGGAAGCCGTGTGCCGGATGGCCTCGCCGAAACCGGAAGGCGTTGCGATATTCCACATGAAGGGCCGAATCTCTGAATTGAGCTGCGTATATTTCGAATCTAAAAACCGGACACGAAGGTTTGATGACGATTTGGGGAAAGCTCCCGAGGTAAAATCCCGCTGCGGCGCTGTCATCAAACTGCAGGCAAGCGATTCTACAAAGAGGCGAATCGCAATCTGACCAAGCTGGCCAACCTGCGGCACATCATGGCTTACCTACGCGCCACGACAATCCTGCTCGCTATGTTCGTGTTCTTGTGCCTTACGCCTTTGCAGTGGGTCGCGCTGCGGCGGCGCTGGCCACTACGCCGATGGTTTCCCGTCGCCTTTGGCCGAACGCTCGCCAATTTGCTGCGGCTAGATGTTTGCGCCGAGTGCGCGGCGCCGCCGGGATCGCATCCGCAAGAACCCCGTCTCATCGCCGCCAATCATGTCTCTTGGCTGGACATTCTGGCGTTTTGCAGCGTCGAGCCTGTGTGTTTCCTCGCCAAGCGCGAGATCGGCGCGTGGCCGCTCATTTCCACGTTCGCGCGGCTGCAGGAAACCGTGTTCGTCGATCGTCAAAGACGCCACGCGATCCCCAGCACCAATGCGGCGATGGCGCAAAGAATGCTTTCGGGCCGCCCCATGCTGCTGTTCCCGGAGGCCACGACCGGCGACGGCACGGCGCTTCGCAAATTTCATAGCTCGCACTTCGCCGCCGCGCGCGATCTTCTTTCGGCCGCGAGCGGAGTTGAAAGAGTCTTGGTGCAACCTGTCGCCATCCGCTATTCGACACCGGCCGCGGCATGGTTTGGGGATGCGACCTTGCTTCCACACATTTGGTCGGTGTTGAAGGGCGAGCCCATCCGCTGCGATCTCATCTTCGGCAAGCCATTCCCTTACGAACGGGGAGATGACCGCAAAATCGCGGCCAGCCGCGCCGCCTCGGCGGTCGCCTTGTTGCTCGCCTCCAAGACGCGCGTGCGCGAACCGGACCAAGCCGAAGGCGCCGGGATACCAGCCCTCGACCCGGTCCCAGGGAACGCTTGACGCCAGCCATTGGCGGGCCAGCCGTCCGTCATGACCTGCCTCACATCCTCATCTTGGTGATTCGGAGGCATCTTGCTCGCAAAACACGATCTCCTTGCCTGGCGCTTGCCAGGCCCCAAAGCCGTTATTGTTACGGTTTGTAACCGGAATTGAAAAAATGCGGTAAGCTTTTGATAAGAAAGTAGGTATTGTATTCCCTCACAGGCTGCTCCGAATGTTTTGCGGAGTTGTGTACCGATCCCCTTTTGCTCGACGCGGCGCATGATGCTATGCCACGATTCGCTCATTAGTTGTTCAAATGCGGCTGCGCCGCACCAAACGCAGCCGCCTCGATGCAAGATTTTATAAATTCGTGACCCCATCTGGACCTCCGAATACGCCAGTGCAAAAGACCCACAGCCTCGCCGATTATGCAACGAAGCGCTTCCGGCTCGCCGGGAAGGCATATCTCGACCTCGGCGACCCGTTTTTTGCGCCTATTGACACTTTGCGGCGGGAAGCCGAGGCAGCAGGCCGCCGCTTCGTCAGTTTCGCCAATTATGACTATCTCGGGCTCGCCGCGCACCCCTCGATCGTCGCGGCGGCGGCGGCAGCCATGAATACCCTGGGGATTGGGGCCCTCGGCTCCCGCCTCGTTGGCGGCGAGCGTTCCTCGCATCATAATTTGGAGACGGGCCTCGCCAAATTCCTCGGCGTCGAGGAGGCTTTGACGCTGGTCAGCGGCTACCTCACCAATGTGACGACGATTTCCCATATCCTTGGCTCGCACGATGCGCTGTTCATCGACGAATTGTCGCACAATAGCATTGTGAGCGGGGCCAAAAGCACGACGGCCGAAACCATCGTTTTCCGCCACAATGATCTCGACCATCTGGATTTTCTTCTGCGCGAAAAGCGCGCCAACTACCGCAATACGCTGATCGTCGCCGAGGGCCTCTACAGCATGGATGGCGATGTCGCCGACCTTGCGGGGCTGGTCAGTCTCAAGGAACGACACAAGGCCTGGCTGTTGATCGACGAGGCCCACTCGATCGGTGTCTTGGGGAACGACGGACGCGGTCTTTGGGAACATGCGGGCGTCGATCCGCAGCAAATCGATCTGATAATCGGCACGTTGTCGAAGACCCTCGTCTCTTGTGGCGGGTTCGTCGCCGGCAAGCAGCCGGTGATCAATTGGCTGCGCTATACCTTGCCTGGATTCGTTTATAGCGTCGGCCTCTCGCCGGTCATCTCGGCGGCGGCGGAGACCGCTCTCCAATTGATGCAAGAAGAGACGTGGCGCATTGAACGGCTGCGCCACAATGCCGAACTGTTCATCGATTTCGCGCATGACGCGGGGCTTGATACCGGACCTGCCATCGGACGCGGCGTCGTCCCGATCCTTTTCTCCGACAGCCTTGAGACGCTGGCGGCGTCCAGCCATTTGATGGATAATGGCTATTACGTGCCGCCGATCATCCAAATCGGTGTGCCAAAGGATCAGCCGCGTCTACGTTTTTTCATTTCGGCCAAGCACACGGAAGCAGAGATCAGGGGTGTGACGGAACTGCTGGCAAAGCGGCCAACCCAGCGCGAGGCTCCGGCACGTTCGCTCAGCGCGGCCAGCTGACGGCGGCGCTTCGTTACAGTTGGGCGCCGCCTCAACCGCTTCCATGCTTTCTTGATGCACTTTGCTCGAAGTTGCACCCGGACATCGGCGTGGCGCTCGGGCTCGAAACAAGGCCAGGCCAATGGACAAAAATACAGACGAGATCGAGATCATTCCAGTCAATGGGCTGGCAAACTTTTTCGCGTTTTGCCGTCTTCCTCGGCTCATTTATGGCGATCAGCCAGGCTTCGCGCCGCCCCTCGATGCCGAACGCTGGACCATGTTCGCGCACAAGCTCAATCCGCATTTCAAGCTTGTCGAATCGCAAGCCTGGCTCGCCCGCAAAAATGGGAAGCCTGCCGGGCGGATTTCGGCTCAGATCTACAATGAAGCCTATACGCCGCTTGCCGCCTCGCGCGCGCAATTTGGTTGTCTCGATGCCATTGACGACGATGCGGTTGTCGCGGCTTTGATGCGAGCGGCGGAAGATTGGCTGCGTCAACGCGGTGCGGCACTTGTGCATGGCCCGTTTTCGCCCTCCATCTGGAGTGAATGCGGGTTGCTCGTGCAAGGGTTTGAAGCTGCCCCCATGGTGTTCATGCCCTGGACACCAGCCTATTTGATCAATTCCTTGGAGCGCCAAGGCTACACGAAAGCCCGCGATCTCATTTCCTACCGCTATGATGTCGGTGAGAAAGACCGGAAAGCCAGCCCGAGAATTATTGAGCGGCCCGAATGGCGCGAAAGGCTCAACATACGGACGCTCGATTTGAAGAATATCCGTAAGGAAGCGGAGATTATCATCGATATCTTCAACGATGCCTGGAGCGAGAATTGGGGATTTGTACCTTTTACGCTCGCCGAGTTCATGTCGAGCGCCGATGCGCTGAAAATGGTGATGCCTCCCGAAGGCGGATTCATGATCGAACTCGACGGGGTGCCGCAGTCGTTCGGCATTATCTTGCCGAACCTGCATGAGGTGACGGGTGATCTCGGCGGCCGCTTGTTCCCGTTTGGTCTGCCACGTCTTATATCAAGGATCAGGAACCACAGCTTTGTCTCGGGGCGACTCGCGCTGTTCGGTATCCGCCGCGCCTTGCACCGCAAGGCGGCGGGCGGAGCGGTCATTCTGGCGTTCATCGAGGAAATGCGCCACCGCAGCAAATCGAGTTCGTTCGAGCATGTCGAATTCGGCTGGGTTTTGGAGGACAATTTCGGCATGCGGCGGCCGATCGAACTGTCGGGTGCGAAAATTGATAAGATTCATCGCATCTACGAGAAGAGTCTCGCGGCATAATGCTTTGAGAAGGAAAGACGGCACATGCGCATAGAAGCAGTTGAACGAAGGCCTGCCGGCCTGGTCGACGCCAGCGCGCGGAACTGGTTCATTCCGACCGATTTGCCGCGTCCGCATCCGCTGCGCCGACGAGCGATCTTGGCAGCCCATCCGGACGTCGAAACCCTGATCGGGCGTGATCCTATCACGGCGCTGATCACCCTCGCGGTCGTCATCGGGCAAGTGTTGATTGCGGCTCTGTTCGGCTATCTTGGTTTCTCCTATTGGTGGGCGGCGCTCATCGCTGCTTTTTGCATTGGCGCCTTCGCCAATCACGCCATGTTCGTCGTCATCCACGACGCGACCCACAATTGCATCTTTAAAGCCAATGACGCGAACAAATGGGTCGCAATTCTTGCCGACTTGCCGAACACTTTTCCGACCGCGATGGGCTTTCGCTGCTATCACATGAAGCACCATTCGCATCTTGGAGATTACCATTACGACGCGGATTTGCCGAGCCGCTGGGAAGCCAATCTGTTTGGCAAAAGCGCACTGGGCAAAGCGGCCTGGATGTTTCTTTTCCCGGTCTTCCAAATCACTCGCCTTGGCCGGCTGAAAGGCACGGTGCCGATGTGGAGCCGCTGGACCTTCATCAATGCCGGCTGCGTGTTCCTTTTCGACCTTATCATTTTGATGTGCTTCGGCCCAAATGCGCTTTTCTATCTCTTTGCATCATTCTGGTTTTCGGTTGGCGGCTTGCACCCGCTCGGCGCCCGCTGGCTGCAGGAGCATTTCACCTCCGATCCGGCCCAAGAAACCTTTGGCTATTATGGCCCGTTGAACCTCATCGCGCTCAACATCGGCTATCACAACGAGCATCATGATTTTCCCGATGTGCCGTGGTCGCGTCTGCCGCAGTTGAAGCGAATGGCGCCGGAATATTACGATGGGCTGAAAACCCACAAATCCTGGGCGAAATTGTTGGTCACATTTATCTTCGACCCGCAATTTACATTGTACACACGGGTCGACCGCGGCGCTGGGCACTGAGAACGGCAGGGCTTGCCGATCGCGGTTTTTATTCTGCCCGCGAGTGTGCCCGAAACGCCTGGGCACGCCGCGCCTTTTCGATGCCGCCGATATCCTTGTAGATTTGAAGCTGGGAAGCCGGGCTAAGTCGATGCCAATCGCCAATCGAAGAGGCGCATTGAAGCTGCTGCTGCTTGAAACGGCCTGTCACCAGAGTTGGGCGGCGACAGCGATTAAATCAACGCGGAACCTGATTGCGCCTCGTTGAGCTGCTGCTCAGCGGCCGGCAAAACGTCGAGGAACGGCGTAGTCTTCGGCGTCCGCTTCCAGGTTTCGGAAGCTCCGAAAACCGTCTTCAAAATGGAGGGCGCATTGGAGACACTGAGATAGATCATCAGCGGCACCAGCGATCCGAGAGTCGCGAGATAGCGCCAAACGGAACCGCGCCCCAAGATAACATAGGGGACGAAGGTCATGCCGATGCCGACGATGAGGATCAACGCCGCGATCGTCTCGACAATCGGCGCGTAAGGGGCGAGGTCGCCACCCCGGATAAAGGCGCAAAGTGCCAGGGTGATGCAGGCAAGCGCGACACAAGGATAGAATGTCTGGATCAGAATAAGGAAAGCGGCGGAAAGTTTTCGCCAAACCGTCCATTCGGCCGCCCAGACCTCGCTTAAAAGCTTACGGGCGACCTGGACAAAGCCGTTGGACCAGCGCCTCTGTTGCACCTGCCAATGCGAGACCTTGTCGGGAACAAGGCCGGGGACAGCCGGTTCCATCGAGAAAAGTCCGTGCCATCCGGCGATTTCGGCGCGAATGGTCAGGTCGAGATCCTCGCAGAGAGAATCGGCCGACCAGCCCCCCGCCGCCGTAATCGCGGCCCGCCGCCAGACTCCGCCGGTGCCGTTGAATTGAAATAGCCATCCGGCCCGAAAGCGCGTCGCCTGCTCCATCACGAAATGCGCATCGAACATCAGCCCCTGCGCGCGGGTGAGCCAATTTGTCCGGTAGTTCGCAAATTCACAGCGCGATTGCACGAAGCTTGCATTTGGGTCGGCGATCAAGGCTGGGATGACGGCGCGCAGCCAATTTGCGGGGGGCCGGAAGTCGGCATCGAGAATCGCGACAAAAGGGGCGCTGGAGTGTGCCAAGCCCGCGTCCAAGGCGCCCGCCTTGTAGCCTTTCCGCGCCATCCGGTGAAGATGCGAAATATCAAAACCTTGACTCCGCAAGGCGCGGGCGGCGGCCTCGGCAATTGCCGCCGTGCCGTCGGTGCTGTCATCGAGAATTTGAATATGAAGCCGGTCTTTCGGCCAATCCAGCGCAGCGGCCGATCGCAAGCAGTCTGCCACCATGGCAGGCTCATTGAAAACCGGGATTTGCACCAAAACATGGGGCAAGTCCGCGTCTTGGAGAACCGGAGCGTAAAGCCGCTTGCCGAGCAGCAAGCCAGAGGCCTGCTCGAAAATATTGATCCCGATCAGGATCAAAAAGCCGCCGCCGACGAACAAGAGCCCGCAAAAGGCGGCGACCAAGCCGATTTCGCATCCAACCCTGAAGAGTTCCACAAAACTCACTGGTCCATTACCCCTGTGATGCGGTCACATGCGGCCAGAGCGGCCGCACGGCAGGTCGATGCAAGCAACGAGTCCCTTAATGCAGGCCATAAGGATACACTCTACTCAAGCTTTGAACTCCAAAAGAACGGTTTCAACAACAAACAAATTGCAACAATTTGTTTCAGAAATTGAGTGAATGAGAGATTTGACTGTAAGGACGAACGAAGAACCTTCCCAGAAAACTGGGAATCGTAAGAATTCGTTAACGAATACGCTCGTGTGTTTGGGGAATCTTAACCCTGAAGCACGCCATAACTTTATCCACAAGCCAAATTGGCAGGATGCGGGAGAGGCGCGCCGCAAAGTAAAGTGGGAATGGAAACGCGATTACTGCCTTACGCTGTTGGAGACCCTTTTGAATACGTGCTGCTGCCTGGCTAGCGGTGATTTGGAGCGGTTTTGTGGCATCGATGCCATCATTCAACGGGGTCTTCACGAAGCCGGGGATCACGAGAGCGACTTGCACACCGCTCGCCGCGAGGCGGCCTCGCAGGGATTCACTGTAGGCGTGGACCGCCGCCTTCGTCGCGCAATAGGACGGTGAATAAGGCAATCCGCGCAGCCCCGCGATCGATCCGATGAAGGCGATTTGGCCGGCACCCCGCGCGCACATCGGTCCAATCAAAGGTTCGACAGTGTTCAAGACGCCAATCAGATTGATGCCGATAATGGCGCGGACCGCGCCTGGGTCTTCAGCGATCTCGCCCGGCGAGAGACCCGTCGTAATCCCTGCATTGGCGATGACAAGATCGAAGGGCTGGCGGGCGTCGGCGGCCTCGATCCATTCAGCCATTGCGTCCTGATCGCGCACATCCAGAACACCAAGGCTGACTTCGGCCCCCTGCGCGCGGGCGGCGGTGGCAACGTCCTCCAGCCGTTCGATGTCGCGCCCGACGAGCGACAACGACACTCCGGGGCGCGCGTAACCCAGCGCCAGCGCCCGGCCGATGCCGCTCGACGCGCCGGTGATGAGGATGGAGCGGGGCTGCATGTCAGCTGGTTCTGTACAAGACCTCGGCTTCCGCCAAGATCACTAGGGCATCGCCGGGACCCCGTGCGGTAAGCCGCAACATGAGTTCTGGCCTCGGCGCCCCACGGCTGCGCAGGACCCGCCCCAAAACGCGAATGCCCTCCTCCACCAGCACGGGCCGCAAAAACTTCGCGGAAAGCCGGGCAATGAAAAGATCCTGACGCCATCTCATGATCAAAGGCTCGAAACAGGCCAGCATCAGCATCCCATGCACGGGCGGCCCGGCAAGACCCGCCGCCCTTGCCGCAGCAGGATCAAGATGCAAAGGATTGTCGTCGCCGGAGACCGCGGCATAGCGGATAAGCGCGTCATGCCCAAACGGACCAAAATTTTGCGCGCCGATCTCATCACCGGCGCTTGGCCAATCCGGCGGCGGCGCATAGCCGGCTTCCGTCATGAAAGCGTCTCCCCTTTGAGGCGGACAATCCTCAAAATTGTTTCGAGCCGGGCGCAAATTTCCCCTTGCAAGGCCGCGACCGTCATTTTCAACGTCAGGCGCGGCGGCGCTTCAGAAGTTTCGATCGCGATGTCGAGGACATAATCGGCTCCAGTCCGCAGGCTCCGTTCATAGACGAAACTCTGTGCCTCATGGACCGGCAGAAACTCCTCGCCGCCGCTCAACTGCACGATCAAGGCGCGGATGGGGGGAAGCGTTAACCAGCGGAAGGGAAAAGTGAGCGGGACGAAATCGCCGGTCCCCGCAGCGAAGGTCTCGCGCGAAAACGCCGCCACCTCAGTGGGCTCGGTCCGGACCCGGATCGCGGGCAGGCGCACCGGGCCGGCCGCGCCCGGCTCCCTTGCCTGGACGGCGGCTTGCGCAGGATCCCGCGTGGTCATGCCGCGGCGGCGCGCCGGACGATGAGGCTGGCATTGATGCCGCCAAAAGCGAAGGAATTGGTCAACGCGGTGCGGATCGGCATGGGGCGCGCTTCATTCGGCACGGGATCGACAGGGCATTTGACGTCGGCCTCACGCCAATTGATGGTCGGCGGCGCCACACTCTCGCGAACCGCGCCGATCGTAACGACGAGTTCGAGCGCCCCGGCCGCACCAAGCGCATGACCATGCACGGGTTTTGTCGAGGACACCGGCAGAGGCCGGCCGCCGAAGACGAGGCCCAGGGCCGCCGATTCCGTGGCGTCGTTCGCGGTCGTCCCGGTTCCATGCGCATTGACGTAATCGATCTCGTCGGCGTCGACACCAGCGTCGGCCAAGGCATTGCGCATGCAGGCGGCGGCTCCATCGACATCGGGGCGGACGGGATCTTTGGCATCCGCCGAGGTTCCGTAGCCAGAGATCTCAACAAGGGCTTCGGCGCCCCGCGCCCGCGCGAGTTCCGATTCTTCCAGGATGAACACCGCGGCGCCCGCGCCAAGAATCATGCCATTGCGGCCCTTGGAGAAAGGCCGGCAGGCGTCCGGTGTCAGAACTCGCAGTGCTTCCCAGGCCAGCATGGCACTGTTGGTCACGCAATCCTCAGTCCCGCCGACGATCGCGCGATCTGCGAGCCCGGAACGGATGAGTTGGACCCCGAGGCCGATCGCCTGCGTTGCCGAGGAGCAGGCGCTCGCCACCGCGAAACAGGGCCCGGTCGAACCATAACGGATGCTTAGCAAGGAGGGACAGGCGCTGGGAATGAGACGCGGGATCGTCAAGGGATCCGGGCGTCCTTGCTCGACCAAAGTCAGATAAAGCCCGTTTTCCAAAGTGTGCATGCCGCCGACACCCGTGCCGATGATGGTGGCGGTGCGCGGCCCCATGGGTTTGGCCGATGCCAGCCCCGCCTGGGCCATCGCTTCGTCGGCGGCGACAAGCAGATATTGCGCGACCGGATCGCAGAAGGGCAACTCGCTGGAGGTGAGATAGGCGGCCGCGTCGAAATCCTGGACCTGCGCGGAAATCCTTATGCGCCCCCGGTAGGGCCGCGCGAATTGGGTCTCGCGCGCGCAAGAACGCCCATCGCGCGCCGCCTGCCAAAGAGCCGGCGCGCCAACGCCGGCGGCGGACACAGCACCCATGCCGGTAACGACAATACGCCGCGTGTCAGCCATTCAGTTTTTTTCTTTGATGATGTAGGCGGCTATGGCGTCGATCAAATCGCCGACGCTTTTTGCCTCATGGAAAGGCCCATCCATGGGAATATAGACGTCGAATTTTTCCTCAATGGCGGTCAAGATCATCACAATGTCGATGGATTTCAGATCGAGGCTTTCAATCGTCGCGTCTAAAGTGGCTTTTTCGCGGTCAACCATTCCTTCCTTGACGATCACGTCGATGATCTGATTGGCAAGCTCAGTTTGCTCGAGGGCTTTCGTTTCCACCAGTTACTCCCTGAGAAAATGACCGCTAAGCTTCTGCGGGCCGCGTGACGGAGCTATGCCGCAACGCAGAACTCTACGCCCATCAACCGCAACTCGCCAGCACTGCCGACCGGCTCCCTCCCGGCCGCCGGGAAGACCACGCTGAAGAGATTGGTTAGACCAATCCAAGACGGAAATAAAGACCCCGCACGAAGCAGTGCACCGGCAGTTTCCGCTGCGTGACCCGCCCGCTGGCGCTGTGGGACTCGAGGCCGCGGACAGGAAATCTCACCAATCAGGGAATAGAGACGACCGGAGTTCCGACCTGGACCCGGTGAAACAGGTCTATCACATCTTCATTGTACATCCGAATACAGCCGTAGGAGGCGGCCGTGCCGACGGATCTGCGCATCCTGGCCGTGGTCCCGTGGATCGCGACTTCGGAAAGACTTAAGGTAATTGCCGCCGCGCCCATCGGATTTCGGGGAGAGCCGCCAGGGATGACGGACGATAGTTCCGGGTGGTCATGCCGCACGACATCGGGCGCCGACCATGCGGGCGAAAAATATTTGCCCTGAACCGAAGTCTCCCCTTGCCAGGCCTTTCCGGCCCGGCCGATCGCGATCGGATACCGGATGGCTGTGCCCGATCCGGTCGTGAAATAAAGCGCCCGCTCGCTTTGCTTGATGATGATCGTTCCGGCGGCATAGCTCGCCGGAAACGCGACATGTTCCCTGGCGTTTGCTCCGGATGCCGCGACGCACCCGCCCGCCAAAAGTGCCAATCTTCCGAAGCCCGTTAACTTTGTCGAAAATTTGTCAAAAAAATGACCGCCGCCTGTGTTACGCTTGCCCATCGCATTGCCCACCGGCTTTTGAAATTCCTTGGAAATACAATAATACCAAGGGATAGGCTCTATCGGGGCAAAATTACCAAATATGGTTAAAATATGGCCGTCATACGGCCTAAGTATGGTCGTTCTGCCTCATTTACTAAATGCATATCAACCGATTCGGTTGCGTATCAATTCTTCGACCACCGCGGGATCGGCGAGCGTCGAAATATCGCCGAGCGCATCAAACTCCTTTTCGGCGATCTTGCGGAGAATGCGGCGCATGATCTTGCCGGAACGGGTCTTCGGCAATCCCGGCGCGAAATGAATCACATCGGGGCTGGCGATCGGCCCAATATCCTTGCGCACCCAGGCGACGAGTTCGGCGCGCAGCTCCTCGTTCTGCTCGGCGCCGATCATCAAGGTGACATAGGCATAGATGCCCTGGCCCTTGATGTCGTGCGGATAGCCGACGACGGCGGCCTCCGCAACCTTTTCGTGGGCGACGAGAGAGCTTTCCACTTCCGCTGTGCCGAGCCGGTGGCCCGAGACGTTGATGACATCGTCGACCCGCCCTGTGATCCAGTAGTCGCCGTCGGCGTCGCGGCGGCAGCCATCGCCGGTGAAATATTTGCCCGGATAGGCTGAAAAATAAGTCTTCACGAAGCGTTCGTGGTCTCCATAAACCGTGCGCATCTGGCCGGGCCACGAGTCGGCGATCACCAGATTGCCTGAGCAGGCGCCGTCAAGCACCTTGCCGCCGGCATCGACCACTTCCGGCTTGATGCCGAAGAAAGGCTGTGTCGCCGAGCCGGGTTTCAGCTCCGTTGCGCCCGGAAGCGGCGTGATGAGAATGCCGCCGGTCTCCGTCTGCCACCAAGTATCGACGACCGGACAGCGGCCGTCACCGACGACATGATAGTACCATTCCCAAGCTTCCGGATTGATCGGCTCGCCGACCGAACCCAGAAGCCGCAGCGAAGCCCGGCTCGTCGCCTTGACCGGCGCGTCGCCTGCCCGCATGAGGGCGCGGATCGCGGTTGGCGCGGTATAAAAAATATTGACCTGATGTTTGTCGATGATTTGCCAGAAGCGGGACGCGTCCGGGTAGGTTGGGATGCCCTCGAACATCAGCGTCGTCGCGCCATTGGCGAGCGGGCCATAGACGATATAGCTGTGCCCGGTCACCCAGCCGACATCGGCGGTGCACCAATAAATATCGCCGTCGTGATAATCGAACACATATTGATGCGTCATCGCGGCATAAACGAGATAGCCCGCCGTCGTGTGGACCACGCCTTTCGGGGTTCCGGTTGAGCCGGATGTATAAAGGATAAACAGCGGGTCTTCCGCGTTCATCTCGGCATAAAGGCATTCGGTCGAAACGTTTGCCGCGGCCTCGTGATACCAGACATCGCGGCCGTCCACCCAGTCAACATCGCCGCCGGTGTGCCGGACGACGAGCATCGTCTCGACGATTCCCGCCGTTTTCGCGACCGCTTCGTCGGCATGTGCCTTCAAGGGCGTCGCGCGGCCGCCGCGCCGTCCTTCGTCGGCGGTGATGAGGAGTTTTGAGCGGCAATCCTCGATCCGTCCCGCGAGCGAATCCGCCGAGAAGCCACCAAAGACCACCGAATGGACCGCGCCAATCCGCGCGCAGGCCAGCATCGCATAGGCCGCCTCGGGAATCATCGGCAGATAGATCGTGACCGTGTCGCCTTTTCCGACTCCATGCGCCTTGAGGACATTGGCGAGGCGGCAGACTTCATCATGCAATTGCTGGTAGGTGATATGTCGCGACTCTTTAGGGTCGTCGGCTTCCCAAATGATCGCCGTTCGGTTTTTGAGCCGCAACAGATGCCGGTCGATGCAATTTTGAGTGATATTGGTGGTGCCATCCTCGAACCATTTGATCGACACGGTGCCCGGACCAAACGACGTGTTCTTGACCTGCGTAAAGGGTCTGATCCAATCGATTCGGCCAGCTTCCCTGGCCCAAAAGCTCTCGGTGTCGACGATCGAACATGCGTAAAGTTCGCGATATTTCGCGTTATCGATGAAGGCGCGCTTCTCCCAGTCAGGCGTGACGGGATAGATTTTGTCGGACATGTGTTCCCCCCGCGAGCATCGCCTCAGTGCGCGTTTCCATGTGGCGATATGCTACCGCCAGCATGGTCCTTCGCGCAAGCAACGTCTCAAGGGCATTCCTTCTCGATCCTGTCGAGCGCTTGCGCCAGGCCGGCGAGCGAATAGCTGTCGATCGTCAAGCGCCCCTTGGACGAGGGCGCCTTAACGATCAGTTTCGATCCTTTCTTCAAAGCATCGACGAATTGCGGCTCCTGTGCCTGGTTCTTGATCCAGGCATTGGCCCCCTTGGTAACCAGATCGAAGCCGGTTCCCCCGATGTCAGCATGTGCGGCGGCCCCATCCTTCACGGAAAATCCCATGATGATGGAAACTTCCCCCCGCACCTTTTCGCCGGGCCGGTTGGAGATGAACACATAGGCGGGGTCGCGTTTCAGGCCTGAGGGAGCCCTATCTTTCGGCGAAGCCAACGCATAGCAGGTTTTCGACTTGTCCCCCTGGGCGAGAAAAACGCCCCAGTCGCCGTAACTCGCCAATTGCGAGGGCTTCCCGGCGTTCTTCGTGTCCGCGGGAGTGGGCTGTTCGGTTTTCGCGGGTTCCTTGTGCCTCCTCCTTGCGGACGCCGGACTGGTGCAAACGAGCACAGCCCCAAGGACAAGGGTGAAAACAACGGTAAAACCGCGAATGAGTCGACAAGACATGTTGGGAAAAGACATATTTGGAAAAAACATGGCGGATCGTTGCTCCTGGCCGCTTCGCGCGAACTGCTTGCCTCCTCTATAGGCCGTGAGCACGGCCGGTGGAAGCCACCCTCCGGGGTTGCCGCTGAAATTTGGACAGTCCTGGCCAATCCGGAAATTTTAGGCGGAAGCGAAGCCGTGGCTATTCGCGGCCGATGACCTCAAAGCCCCTCGGTCTTCGCCGCGGCGAGAATTGCACCTGGCTGCTCCGGCGTGCCTTTTTGGATCAGCACCACAAAGCCCTCGTCCGACGGAGGCGTGCGCGGCATGTCGAATGTCGCGGTCTGACCGTTCCACTCCCCGACCTTATCTATCGCGCGGACGACATTCGTATAGGTCACGACGCGGCCGGCATTCTCTCCACGTTGAATGTGAACCGTGCTCGAGCGCGCGACCCGGAGCACGAAAACTCCCGCCGGGCCGCCGCCGCCGCTGGCGACCTCGATCGAGTAATGGCCATCCGTTTGCGACAAATGCATCGGCACCGTCATGGCGCCCTCGGTATCCTTCGCCGATTTGATCGCCTGTTGGATTTCCTCACGATCGCCGCCAGCCGCGCTGGCAAGCCCGTTTACGACAATCTGCGGTGT
This sequence comes from Methylocella sp., assembly GCA_036561105.1. Taxonomy (GTDB): domain Bacteria; phylum Pseudomonadota; class Alphaproteobacteria; order Rhizobiales; family Beijerinckiaceae; genus Methylocapsa. The sequence continues at coordinate 88,483 of DATBPZ010000043.1, forward strand.
ATAGACTTGCGCCTCGCCATGCGCCAAAGCATAAGCCCTTTGCCGCGTCGTAAATGCTGGCGAAGCGAGTGTATCCCGCCAGCCGATATAATCCCAATAATCAACCGGGAAGGACACCGCGACAACGCCTGGCTCCCGCGCCATTGCGGTGAGCATTTGGTCGGCTCGCGGACAAAAAGAGCAGCCTTGGCTCGTGAACAGCTCAAGGACGTAATCGGCCTTGCCAGGCGAGAGTTGTCCGGCGCCAATGTTGCTGCAAGCAAAGAGAATTGCCGCAGCGCGGGCGGAGACCGTGAATATTAAACGAGAGTAGGGAACCATTCGGTAAAACCATGGAGTTTGCAGTGCTGACGCATGTTTGCTGAGTTTAGACAAACGGTTGGCAGGCGCGAGTCAATTCATGTTTATCGCGGAAAGTCCCACCGTCATTTGATGAATATCAACTGGCGCGTCCCACGTTGGGAGCAGTGCCGCCTCAGCGTATCACGGTGGCAGGCCAGCCGGACCGCCGGGAGAAGTCACTTCTTCGTGGCTGCGTGCAATTCGTTTTGCCGTTGGCCTTGGATTTGCTAAATGTCCTTGTCTGAGTCCTTGTCGGAAATTTCCGCGTCGCCGCTTGACGCGCCGCGAAGAGCAGCACATTGGCCGCGTGAAAATTCTTCTTGCCCATTTGTCCGACCCGCATATCGGGCCCTTGCCAAGTTTGCGCCGGCGTGACCTCATCGGCAAGCGGATGACCGGCTATTTGAACTGGAAACGCTCCCGCTCCCGCGCCCATGATATGGACATCCTTGCGCAAATCGTGGCGGATCTGCGAGCCCATCATCCAAGCCATATCGCGGTCACCGGGGACATCGCCAATATCGGTCTTCCAGCGGAATTTCATCTCGCCCGCACTTGGCTGGAGACCTTGGGAGACCCCGAAGACGTCAGTTTCGTGCCGGGCAATCACGATGCCTATGTGCGCGGTTCATTGCCTGGTCTTGCCCGAATTTTCGCGCCCTGGACGACGGGCGAGACGCGCGGCGCCCGGCAATTCCCCTATCTGCGGGTCCGGGAGAACGTGGCCTTCATCGGCCTATCCTCGGGCATCCCCACGCCCTTATTCATTGCTTCCGGTTATTTGGGCGATCGCCAGTTGGACGCCGCGGAAAAACTTCTCGTCGAAACAGCCCGGAGCGGTCTTGTCCGGGTCGTGATGCTGCACCATCCGCCCGAAGCCTCGGCGTCCCGCATCGGGCGCGGTCTCACCGATGCCCGGCGCTTCGGCGCCATGATCGCCCGCGCAGGCGCCGAACTCATCATTCATGGTCACAACCACAAACTTTGCACGACCCGGCTCCAAGGCCCCGGCGGTCTCGTGCCGGTCATAGGCGTGCCCTCGGCATCCGCCGTTCGCGGGAGACCGCGGCACCGCGCCGGATACCACCTTTTCGAGATTTCCGGCGGCGGCGGCGATTGCAAAATCACCGGCCGCGCGCGGGGACTTTTGCCGGGGACCATGGTCGTCGGCGACCTTGGCCCTCTGATACTGTGATGTGGGCGCAATCCGGCTGAGGTTCCGGGTCTTCAACTCGTAGGGATTGGAAGAATTTGGTGGCCCGCGGCTGCCTAGTCGGTCACCGTCTCGACCATCACCTGCGCCACACCGGCGTGGCGAAACCCAAGAATATCGGCGGCACCAGTCGAGACATCGATGATCCGGCCCTGAATGTACGGCCCCCGGTCATTGACCACGAGCACTGCTGTTTTGTGGTTGGCGAGATTGGTCACCCGGACATGCGTTCCAAACGGCAACGAGCGATGCGCGCAGGCCATATGGCCGCGGCCGCCATAATAAGACGCCTTGCCTGTCCAGCTTTGCGCTTGCGCGATGCAACAAGACGCAAATAACGCAAGACCAACCATGATAATTTTTCTCAAAATTCACACTCCATGCCGTGACATTTCAAGCTCAATCTGCTGAGCATGACAATGGTTGCATGGCTATTGTGATGAAACGGCGGCAATATATTCATATCTTAATTGATAAATTAAAAAACTTTTATATTCTATGTATATCTATCTCTACAAGACAAAAACTTTATTTATAATTGAAGATACAGAAATACTTAATAATATCGAAAATCTAACAAATAGATCAAGAGCATTGTCTGCAAAGCCAATTATCCTTGACATAGATGTGACTTTGTACAAACAGCAGCGCCCTTACCGTTGTCAGCATAGGAATATCTTGCATGTTCCTGCAAGGCATAGCCAGCCGCGAGCGGGAAAAGGAAGCGCCAATTAGGGCAAGGACTGCATTCGCGCGCGAAATAGCGAAGCGCTGGCTAAGGGATCCCGGCACGGTTGCGGTCAGACGTTTGTTTTATCTCGCCGCTGGAAAGGGGATGATGGCTCTCGGCGTGCAGCACTTCCTTCAGCCGGTTGCGTTCGAACGCAATTACAACGAAAATCGACAGGAAAAAGGGAATGAGCAGATAAAATAGCCGGAAGACAAGCAATGCCGCCAGCACCTGCGTTTTGGGCATTTCGGGCATGGCGCTGATGAAAAACCATTCGAAAACGCCCAATCCGCCTGGTGCGTTCGACCAAAGCGCCGCCGAAAACGAAGCGATAAACACCGCCAGCACAGCGAAATAACCAGGATTGCCAGCATCTGGAAGCGAAAAAAAGATGATCCCGGCCGCCCCTAGAAGTTCGAGCGGCGCCGCCAGCAACTGCCGGACGGTGATACCCGGCTTGGGATATTCGAGCCGGAATCCCCTTATCATGAGCGGTTTAAAGCGGAGAATCGAACCGATCACATAGATTGCGACGCCGCTGAGGAACACGACGCCGATTAGGCGGGCGGTCGTGGGATCGGTGAGAGACCGCAGATATTCCGGCAATTTGCCGCGAAAACGGCTGAGCTGTTCTGGTTCCAACACGGAAATGATGCCCCCGAGCAACACTGTGCCAAGGGCGAATGTCAAAGAACAAATAGCGACCAGAACCGCAACTTGCGCCGCGCTGAGGCCCTTCGAGTGATAGGCCCGGTAGCGAACCATCCCACCTGAGAAAACCGTCGCCCCGATATTATGCGCAAGGGCGTAAGTCGTAAAGGAACAAAGCGAAATAAACACCCAAGAGATATTCTTGACGCCAAGATGGAGGAGCGCGATCCGGTCATACCAAGCCAGCGCCGCATAGGCGACGAGCGTCGATAGCATTGCCAGTAAATAATGCCCAAGGGAAATCGACTTGAGGTGTTCCCAGACTTCCGGGCCTACAGCTTCACCTTTGAACTCGCTATGGAGAAGCCAAAGTGAAACGGCGACCGCGGCAAAGCCGACCACTGGCCAGAAAAAATCGAGAATGCGCTTCATCGTTCTCCGGACAACCATGCCCCGCCGCGCCGCCGCGCGGGCCCCGGCCGCCATGTCCGGCGGAATCCCTGCACGATGCGTGCCGCTATGGCAAGCGGAACTTGGTCTGTCGGAAACTTGATGAAAATGGACGATTGCCGCAATCCTCCGCCCGCTCCCGGCGCGCCTTATCTAATCAAAATCGATTAAACTTGCACCCGGCGCGCGGTTATCCCCAACGTTGGGTTTGTCCCGGCCCCGGTACCATTGACGGGTCCAATAGGCTTCCCGCTATCGAGGATGCGTGCATTGCTCGGATCGGCGAGGGTTTCCTCGAGAAACTGGCGCGCCTCTTCGAGCTGAACCGTCAGTTCCCCAGCCGAGCGCTGCAGATTGTCCCGCCGCGTTCGCGCCGCGCGGGCATATGTCGGATAGGCGAAGTGGGAAATATCGGATATGCCAGACCGTTGTTCCTCAAGCGCGATTTCCCGGTCGAGATCGCGGGCCATCTTGGAAAATTCGGCGATCATCGTTTCGATTTGGGTGACCCGGCGGCGGGTTTCATCAACCTGAAAACGCCTGAGACGCGCCAATGTATCCCGCGATTTCATTGTTTCAACTCCAAGACGCGGGCTGGACCTCAAAGGCGGATCCGAAAAAAGATGCCGGGCTTTTCAACAACGGCCTGCTCCAACACGATCGGCATGGCACGGCGTGCCCAAGGCCCCGTGCGATCACCACTTTGCCTGAGTAAAGTTGCCCATTCGTTACCCCCACGAAAAAGCTCACAATCTTTCCCTCCCCTGGCCCGGCGCGGTGGCCAATTTTTCACTTGCGGGAGAGCTTTTTCAACGCTCCTGCCCAAATTCGCGAAAATTTCTGCACACATTCGGCGACGCGGCGTGTCCTTCGTCGCGCAAGCTTGCGCCGGCAGGATTAAACTCTCGAGACGGAAAAACGAATCAGCTGGTGCCCGTGGCGCGGCCGCCAGCAACGATCTGGATTTCGGTGGAATGTTTTTGTTAACCAATGCCCGTTAAGGTTACGAAATTCGTAGCGAAGCCCTCCTCGCGGAACACTGGCCAAGACGGCCACCGCGCGGGACTTCAAGCGATCTTGCGCGCCGGCAAGGCGACCGACGGGGGGAAGGCTGGGACCTCACATGCGCGTTTTACTGATTGAAGACGATAGCGCGACAGCGCAAAGCATAGAGCTGATGCTCAAATCCGAGAATTTCAATGTCTATACGACAGATCTCGGCGAGGAGGGCATCGATCTCGGCAAGCTCTACGACTATGATATCATACTACTCGATCTGAACCTTCCCGACATGTCGGGTTATGAGGTTCTGCGAACCCTGCGCGTCGCCAAGGTCAAAACGCCGATCCTCATTCTTTCCGGGCTCGCCGCGATCGAAGATAAGGTCAAGGGCCTGGGATTTGGCGCCGACGATTATTTGACCAAACCTTTCCATAAGGACGAACTTGTCGCGCGGATCCAAGCCATCGTGCGGCGCTCGAAAGGCCATGCCCAGTCCGTCATCGCCACGGGCGATCTCATCGTCAATCTCGATCAGAAAACCGTCGAGGTCGCCGGCGCGCGGGTGCATTTGACCGGCAAGGAATATCAAATGCTGGAGCTGCTCTCCCTGCGCAAGGGCACGACGCTGACAAAGGAAATGTTCCTCAACCATCTCTACGGCGGGATGGATGAGCCCGAGCTCAAGATCATCGACGTGTTTATCTGCAAGCTGCGCAAAAAGCTCGCCAATGCAAGTGATGGCCGTAACTACATCGAAACGGTCTGGGGACGCGGCTATGTCCTGCGCGAACCAAGCGACCAGGAAGAACGAATCACCGCCTGATCTTCGACATACGGAAACTGGTTATCGAGACTTAAAGCCGCAAAGACCCGACTGATAAGATCCGGAACGACAATCCGCCCCGGATCTTTTCGCTCGAAGGTCAAGCCGCCTGGCGGAATTTCACGCCAGGGAAATCAACCGGGACATCCAACGCGATATTGACGTAGTTTGTGAAGAGGTTGAGCGCGACATGGGCGATGATTTCAACAATTTGCCCGTCGTCAAAGCCAGCCGCGCGCAACGCCGCGATGTCGGCATTCGTGACCTGCCCTCTGGCTTCAACCAATTTTAACGCGAAGCTGAGCGCCGCCGCCGTCTGCGGGTTCGCTGAGCTGCCAGTTTGGGCATCCGCCATTTCCTCGGTGGTGGCGCCCGCTTTCTTTCCAAGCACGGTATGCGCGGCCAGACAATAGGAGCAGTTGTTGCGGTCGGCGACCGCCACAGCGATTTGCTCGCCGAGTTTGGCACCGAGTGTTCCGGCGCCAAGCGCGCCAAACGCTCCCCACATGCTTTTTAGGGCGGCCGGCGAGTTGGCGACGGCACGAAACATGTTCGGAGTGGCGCCAAACGCCTTGTTGATTTGCTCGAGCAAAGATTTGGCATCGCCGGTCGCCGACCCTTGGGTCACCAGATCTACTTGCGGCATAAGAAGTCTCCTTTGCAGGTTGAAGAGGGGACGACTTGCGTAGCCGAACGCCTGTGTGCAGCAGGCGTTCGGCGTTTTCCGTCCGGTTCTGAACCGGATGGTTTCGCCCGATGGCTTGGCGAAAGGCTATTGCAGCACTCCTGCTGCAAGAAAAATTCGGTTACAGCCACGGGTGATTTCATGGCCGGATCTCTTGTTGGTGAGCCTCGAAAATCTCCCAATTGTGCGCAGTTTCGGCTGGCGTGGCCGCAGCATGTTCGGCACAGTCGAGACGAAGAGCACGGTCACCAAACGGCGCATCGACGAAGTCGCAGTGATGTGGCGCTCCTGCGTCTTGGTGCGCATTTGGCCGGAAATATTTGCAAGTGATGCACAGCCGCTGCGATGGAACGGCACCCTGCAACTGAAGGTTCCGACTAAGCTTAATCAGCATCCGCAAGAGGCGAATTTGCTCAATGTCGCTCAAGCTAGCCAGGGCGGTGGCGGCATGAGAGGTCACCTCCATCACATTGTGTGGCCGAGCATCCGGCGCCGCCTTGACGATAATGGCGCGAGCATCTTCTGGGTCGGCTTGGCGGCTAACGAGACCCTTGCGCTCAAGAGCGATCACTGAGTCGGTGATGGTTGGCTGGCTCACGCCGAGTTGCGCCGCGAGAAAACTCACGCGGGCCCCAGCGGGGCGGACCAAAAGATGCCGCAGAATCTCGTCTTGCGCGGGATTGAGCCCAAGGAGCGCGGAGGACCGGCGCGCATCCGCTCGCATGACCGACGCAAGCCGCGCCAGCCCCATCCAGAATGCGCTGCCTCAGAGCAAGGGATTCAATCTCAGCCATGCCCCTATATATAGGACTACTCCTATATATTTTGGTCAACATCAATCATAGAAATTCCGCAGAAACGTCAGACAGCTTCCGCGACACCGGGCTGCGCGGCCTTGACCTCGCTATCGACATGCTCCTCGTATTTGACGAAATTCGCGCGAAACATGCCGATCAATTTGAGGGCGGTTGCTTCAAAGTCGGTTTGGTCAACCCAGGTCTTGGCGGGATCGAGCAAATCTTCTTCAAGGCCTGGGACGTCGCACGGCACCGAAATGCCAAAATAAGGATCCATGCGGAAGCTGACCTGCGAAAGCGACCCATCGAGAGCTGCGGCCAGGAGCCTACGCGTGACACGGATCGGCATGCGTCTGCCAATTCCATATTTGCCGCCCGTCCAGCCCGTATTGACGAGCCAACAATCGACTTGATGCTTGGCGATGAAGTCGCGCAAGAGATTGCCATAGACAGACGCGTTGCGCGGCATGAACGGCGCGCCAAAACACGTCGAGAATGTCGCCTGCGGTTCGCTTACCCCAGTTTCCGTTCCGGCAACCTTTGCCGTGTAGCCGGACAGAAAATGATACATCGCTTGCGCTGCGTCGAGTTTTGCGATCGGCGGCAAAACGCCAAAGGCGTCGCAAGTGAGCATCACGACATTTTTGGGATGGCCGGCGCGCCCGCTTGCCGAGGCATTGGGAATAAAATCGAGCGGATAGGCAATACGGGTGTTTTCGGTCTTTGAACCATCGTTGAAATCGGGCATGCGTGTCAGCGGATCGAGCACGACATTTTCCATAATCGTGCCGAACCGTTCCGATGTCCCATAGATTTCGGGTTCGGCTTCACGCGACAATTTGATCGCTTTCGCGTAGCAGCCGCCCTCGAAATTGAAAATGCCGCGCGGACTCCAGCCATGCTCGTCATCGCCGATCAAGGTGCGCGACGCATCGGCCGAAAGCGTTGTCTTGCCGGTGCCGGAGAGGCCGAAGAATAGCGCGCTATCGCCATCCGGGCCAGCATTCGCCGAGCAATGCATCGGCATGACGCCGCTTTCTGGAAGCACGAAATTGAGGTAAGTGAAAACCGATTTCTTCATCTCGCCGGCATAGCTCGTCCCGCCGATGAGCACGATTTTCCGGCTGAAATCCATCGCGATGACCGTCTGCGTCCGGCAGCCATGGCGCGCAGGGTCCGCCTTGAAAGAAGGCAGATCGAGGATCGTCAAATCGGCGGTAAAATTTGCCAGCTCTTCGCTGGACGGGCGGATCAGCAGATTGCGAATGAACAGCGAGTGCCACGCAAATTCCGTGAACACACGCACATTCACCCGATGCGCGGGCTCGGCGCCTCCATAAAGATCTTGCGCGAAAAGTTCCATTCCCTTGGCATGGGCAAGCATGTCGGCATAAAGCATATCGAAAGCGTGCGGCGTCATAGCGTTGTTGTTGTCCCACCACACCGTCTGATCGGTGAGAACATCGCGCACGATATATTTGTCGTTGGGCGAACGGCCGGTATGGGCGCCCGTTTCGGCGCAAAGGGCGCCGCCCTTGGCAATCGCGGCTTCGCCGCGCAGTATTGTCTCTTCAACAAGGCGCGGGGCCTCGAGATTATATGAGATATGGCGGAGGTCTTTGAGGCCGAAAGTCCCGGCTCCAAACGCCGGATTGAAAGGACCGGTTTGGAACATCGTCTTCACTTTCGATGCGCCGGCGAGAATGGCGCGTTGCTATGAGCTATAGCGCAGATCTTATACGACACTGGTGACAGAATGAGAGCTCAAAAAAGCGCCAATCGCCGCGCGGCACAATGTCTTCAAGCGCCCGGCTCCAGGCTGTTCGCGTTTCGCTCCGCAAGAAGAGGCACGATGTCGAAAACCTCCTGGAGGCTTTGGGCGCGGCCCGGAAACGCGACGCGAGCGGTTCGATCGCCACAAGCGAGATCGAGGCCTTCGGGATCGATGCCGGTTGCAAGCCAGTCGCCATGGGACTTGCCGGCGCGTGTGGCTGCCAAACGCGCGAGTGCGCTTTGATGGCTACCATTCAGTTGCAAAAGCCCTTGCGCCTCATTCGCGATCAAGGCTCCCGCCCCATCAAGAGAAGTCACGAGAGACTTGGCCTCGAAACGGCCGGCACGCCCAAAACCGCCGTTCAAATGCGCCTCATCTAGGGCCATCAGCCAAAAGGAAAAATCGGCGAAATCGGCATAAAGCGCCGATTTGGGATGTTTCGCCAAAAAGCGCTCCTTCAGGGCTGCGCGGCGTCCCGGATCGTCGATTCGCCCGGCCTTCCCTACAAGGGTAATACGCGGATGCGCGAGAGGATCGCCGGGACCGGTTCGCGCGAGAAGCAGCGAAACGCGGGGATCGGCGGCAAGATGCCTTGTATGGGCGGCAAGTTCCGACAACAACAGGATCGGACTTGCATCCGGCGCCGTCGCGACGTTCACGAGACTGACGAAGGGGAACGCTTGACCCGGAACCAAGGTCGCCAGCGCCCCGGCGCGGACGGAGCGCAAAAGCTCCTTCGCCAGGGCCAGCGCATCAAACGGTTCACGGATGGCCTGCTCAGCCCCGGTTTGCGTCATGAGCAATGTCCCCTTACGCAGCGTACCTTTGCGACTCGCCGGTTGTCCCGCAGAGCGGCCTGGTGCCGTGGTTACTTCATGCCGGCGCGCGGATTATAGGGCTTTTGGCTTTCCCATTTGCGCATCAAACCCGCAAGTTCGCTGTCCGTCTCATCGGGCAGGACGATTTTCAGGGTCACCAGGAGATCTCCGGCCGGCCCTTGTGAATTTGGCAGTCCCTTGCCGCGCAGTCGCAGAGTGCGCCCGCCATTCGAACCGGGAGGAACCGTCAGTTCCACCGTGCCGTCTAGGGTCGGCGCGTTGACCTTGGCGCCGACAACCACCTCGTAGAGGGTCACCGGCAACTCAAGCCGCAGATCGCGCCCCTCGATCCGGAAATAGGGGTGCTTGACGATCTGCACGGTGACCATGGCGTCGCCCGGTTCGCCGCCGAGAGGGCTTTGATGACCTTGCCGTTTCAGGCGGATTTGCTTGCCATCCTCAATCCCGGCCGGGACGGTCACTTCCAAAGTGCGGCCCGTCGGCAAGGTGACGCGTGCTGTGGTCCCCTTGACCGCTTCAGCAAGGGAGATCGTCACGACCGCGCTCACATCTTCGCCGCGGGGCGGCGGCCCGGCGGCGCCACGCCCGCCACGCCGGCGCCCGGCGGCTGCCCCCGCACCAAAGAGCTCGGAGAAAATATCGCCCGCGTTCAATCCTTCCGCCGCTCCCCCTGGCTGGGCGCCGCCGAAATTGAACTCAAAATGCTGGAACCCTGGGCCGCCGGCTTGCGCGCGGCGGCCAAAGCCCGGCCCCTCCGCGCCAAATCCCTCAAACCCATGGAAACGCGGTTTGCCTTCCGCATCGATCTCACCCCGGTCGAAAGCCGCACGCTTTTTCTCATCGCCCAAAATTTCATAGGCAGAGTTTGCCTCCGCGAATTTTTCCTTCGCCTTTGGCTCTTTGCTCTGATCTGGATGATACTTCTTGGCGAGTTTGCGAAAGGCCTTTTTGACATCGGCTAGGCTGGCGGATTTCTCAACTCCTAGAACCACGTACGGATCACGCATCGATCATCCCATTTTCGCGCTCGCCCACTGGCGCGAGCGCAAGTGTGTTCCCTCAACTTGGGATGGCGGCGCGCCCGCCGCAAGGTTTTTATTGGAAACCAGCGGCTCGCGGAAGCAAACCGGCTTTTACGCTTTTTTCCAGGGTTTGGCTTCCGCGATCGTCCATTCGCCCTTGGTATCCGCACAAGCGGTGCCTTGGATGGATTGTTCGGCCCCCTTCCGGTCTAGCTCGGCGAGGAAGACCCGGCAAATCCCGGACTCCAATGGATAGGGTTTGCCGACCGGGATAAAGGAGCCTTTGTTGCCTGATTCCGGATTGTCCCATCCAACAAGGGACCCATTGCCTTGCGGGTCGAGGGCGGTCGACAACGCCGCCTTGGCGCGGCGCCAATCCTCAGGCTCGAGGAGGTTGGCGATTGAGGCCTTTGTAATGGTCCCGGTGACATCCTCCTTGGAGGACGGCGTCATCAAGGGTGAGATGGGAAACGACATGGAACATCCGGCGAGGACAGCCAGCGCACAGCCAAGGCCGCCGGCGCGGACGAGCGGCACGGCCCGCAACCAGGAAAACCAAACAATGGTTCGACCCCCGCAAGCCATGCTAAAAGGCCTCGCCCCAAGCGGATGCCGTCGTTTCGCGGCGAATTTCATATACTGTCACAAGTCCGCTGCCTGCTAAAATTGGCTCTTCTGGAGGGTACGTTGAACGAGTTAACGAGTGGTGACTTTACCGGCTCCGGCGAGCCATTTGCTTTGTTCGCCTCCTGGTTCGAAGACGCCAAAAAAAGTGAGCCAAGCGAACCGGACGCAATGGCGCTGGCAACGGCCGGCGCCGATGGGCTGCCGGATGTGCGCATGGTCCTGCTCAAGGACGCAACACCCGCCGGGTTTGTCTTTTATACGAACTCGGAGAGCGCCAAGGGACAGGAGCTGCAGGCCAACATGCGCGCGGCGGGCGTTTTTCACTGGAAATCACTGCGCCGGCAGGTTCGTTTGCGTGGCCCCGTGACCCTTGTGGACGGCGCCGAGGCGGATGCTTATTTCGCCAGCCGGCCTTTGCAGAGCAAGATTGGCGCCTGGGCAAGCCAGCAATCGCGGCCGCTCGAAAGCCGGTTCGCCCTGGAGACCGCAGCGGCCAAATTCGCCGCGAAATTCGCCCTCAGCGAAGTTCCAAGGCCGCCCTATTGGTTCGGCTACAGAATTTCGCCCCTCTATCTCGAATTCTGGTCGGAAGGGGCTTTCCGGCTGCATGATCGTCTCGTATTCCGGCGGCAAACAGAGCAAGATGGTTGGCATAAGGAACGCCTTTATCCATGACCCCCGCTCGTTCGCGCCCCTCTGATGCGTCCGGCTCCGCGCGGGAATATCCGTCGCGCCCGTGCCTTGGCGTGAGCTTGGCCGTGTTCCGCGACGGCCTTGTGCTTCTTGCCCGGCGCACTCGGCCGCCCTTCACGGGAGTTTTTTCATTGCCCGGCGGCCTCGTCGAGGCCGGTGAGACTTTGGAAGACGCCGCGCTGCGCGAATTGCGGGAAGAAGTGCGGATTGAAGCGCGGATCGTCACGTTGAATCAATTTGTGGAATCGATCGAGCGCGACAGTCTAGGCCAAATTCGCCATCATTATGTGATCGCCTCTTTCGCGGGCGAATGGATCGCGGGGGAGGCCACGCTGGGAGCGGAAGCGATTGAGACCGTCTGGGCCGCGCCGTCACGGCTCGCCGCTCTCGACTGCACACCGGGGCTCGCCACTGTGGTGGACGCGGCGGAACAATTGCTCGCGCGCCTGCATGCGCCAAATTTGAGACCCGGCCAATGAAAGCAGCCATGATCTTCGCGGGTATCCGCGCCAAATCCCGCCCTGCCCTTAGCGTCCTCGTGGCGGCCGCCTTGTGCGCGGGGATTGCGCCAACGCCGGGAAACGCCCAATTCGATTTTCTTTTCGGGTTTGGCAAGCCCTCGCCGCCACCCGCGGCGGCGCCGCCATCCAGGGCGCTCCACAAATCCCAAACGAGCAAGGCCAAGTCGAAGCCCAAGCCTAAGAAAGCGATCGCGGGGGCACCCGCACCCGATAGCAAGGGCGGCACTGCCGCGCCAGCGGCGGAGGGCCCGCCGGCTCCCTATGATCCCGAAATGCTAAGGCTTGCAGAAATCCTCGGCGCGTTGACCTATCTCGATGACCTCTGCGGCTCCCAGCCTTCCGGCGATTGGCGTGCGAAGATGCAGACGCTGCTTGAAGCCGAAGCCAAGACCACCGCCAAGAAAGAGCGGCTGGCGGGCAGCTATAACCGGGGCTTTCATGACTACGAGCGAACCTATCAAGTCTGCACTCAGAACGCCCAAGCCGTCATCAGCCGGTTTCTCGCCGAGGGCGGCAAGATCGCTCACGAGGTCGTCAATCGATATGGGTCGTCGTGAGTATCAAACCTAAGCCCGGCGCGCCAAGGATCGCAGATATCCCTGATATTCTTCGTTGAGTTCCATATCCACAGCGGGAGCAACCTTCAGCAAGAGATTGGCAACGAAGGGCTCATCGTTGCGGCCGTCTTCCAAGACCTCGCGCACGACGGGAAGATTATCTTCAATGTGATGAAGGAACGCCACGCCTTTTTCTTGGGTTTCTGTCCAGCGCTCGCGGGTCCATCTCGCCAGGGGATACATGACTTCGTGAACGAAATTGGTTTTGCGGGCCTTTTCGAAGAATCGTAAACTCGTATTCCAGTTTTCCTTTGCGCGCAGCGGCGGCGGCGGTGGATCGCCAGACAGCAATTTCTTGCCCGCTTGACCCACGAAATCTTCCAAGGTCACCGGCGCGTCGATCACCCCGCGAAAATGCCGTAGACCGAACGATCCGGGGAATTCTTTCCCCATCGTCTCAACGAATGCAGCCTCCACTTTGTCCACCGCCGCCTTGTCGCCTTTCATCGCAGCGGTCATACAGAATGCGAAGATTGCATCATTCCCGACATTATGGACACCGCCGTTTCTCAACTTCTCCGGCGTCAGTTTCGGGGTGATCCCATCCGCGGGGATATCTGCTTCGCCAGCCCGTTGCGCCGTGATAAACGCGGTAATTTCCAGCCAGCCCATGAAATGTTCAATGAACGCATCGGGATCCACATGCACAATCGCCAGATTGAGCGGCATCTTGCGCTTTTTCAGCTCTTCCATATCCGTCATGAATATGTCCCAGACGCGTCAGTGCGGTTGCGTCAACGGAGGGTCGGGAAATCGACAACAGGACAAGCGTCCTGGAGCGGATTCGATGCAATGTCGCAAGAAAAATGCCAAGGACACCCGGCGCCCATCAGCATGAGCGGCAAGTGGACACTGCCCTTTGTCCATTCAATGGAGGAGCAAGAAGGCGCCGGCGCCAGCAGTCTTGCTAGATCACCGGCGTGGGTCTCTGTGTTCCATCAATCAATGATGGTCCTGAATGCCGTTGTGAACCTGGGCGAGAACTTTTCCTTCGACCCAGATGAACCCGGACTCGGGAGCCGAACAAACGATCTCCCGCTCCTCGATGAGACGGTCGCAGAGCATGACACAAATATCCTCGAGGGGCGCATTCGTATCATTTTCCTCGGTCATGCGATCGATCGAGGTTTCTTCCAACTCTTCGCCGTCAACGAGATAGATGATGAAGACTTCTTCATGGCCTGCGATGCCATGTGCGTTGACCCTGAACGTTTCCCCGCGATATTGAAATTCTCGTACCATTGGTCCGCCGCCTCTTCTTGGTAGGTGAGCGTTTTACTATATGAGCGCGTAGGAGAGCCTCGCCGCGCTTCAGCGAGGATTGAAAACGCGGCGACCATAGACATCCGTGCAAGCGATGGTCAAGCTATCGCACCGAGACATTGTGAAGCGTGCGCTATGTAAATTGATTGAACAGCGTACATAGCAGCGAACACGCCAAGTCTCAGTAATCAACCTTGCGGTACAATCATTGACCTTGCCGGGGGAACTTTCGATAATCGAAAATACAATCGCTCTGTTGCTGTGCGGCAAGATTGAAAAATCTCATCACCGATGTTTCCGGCCTTCGCGTGGGTCATGCGCATGACGAAAAGATTGCGTCCGGCGTCACGGCGCTGATTTTCGACTCTCCCGCTGTCGCCTCGATTGCGATCCATGGCGGCGCACCGGGCTTGCGTGACACCGCTTTGCTCGAACCCGAAATGACCGTCGATCGTATCGATGCCTTGGTCCTATCGGGAGGCTCCGTTTTCGGCCTCGATTCCATGGGCGGCGTGATCGCTTTTTTGCGCGAGAGCGGCCGCGGCTTCCAGGTGCTGGATATCAAAGTGCCGATCGTGCCGGGGGCGGCGCTTTTTGATTTGCTGAATGGCGGTGATAAAAATTTTTGGCGCGAGCCGGTGTACTGGCATTTGGGATACCGGGCAGCAGCAGCAGCAGCCGAAAGTTTCGCGCTAGGCACCGCAGGCGCGGGTTTTGGTGCTACCACCGTCGATCTTAAGGGAGGCCTCGGCTCGGCGAGCGCGATGACTTCCGGCGGCTTTGTCGTTGGCGCCCTCGTTGCGGTCAATGCGGTTGGCCGCGCCACCATCGGCGATGGCCCGCATTTCTGGGCCGCCCCTTATGAACAAAATCGCGAATTTGGCGGCCTTGGTTTGCCCTCGCCCTGGCCCACGGACGCGCTCGCCTTTCGCATCAAGGGCGGCGCTCCGCAAAATACCACGATTGCCATCGTGGCGACCGACGCGGCGCTGACCAAAGCGGAGTCCAAACGCCTCGCCATCATGGCGCATGACGGCATGGCCCGCGCGTTGCACCCTTCTCATGCGCCGATGGATGGCGACACGATTTTTGCCGCCGCGTCCGGAAGTTCGGCGAAAAGTGCAACGATCATCGACAAGACCGAGATCGGCCACTGCGCGAGCGGCTGTCTGGCACGGGCCATCGCTCGCGCGGTCTACGAGGCAACGCCCCTGCCCTTTCCCGGCGCTTTGCCAAGCTGGCAAGACCGGCATCAGCCCGCTAGAATACGGTGAGATGTCCTGCACCGTTGCCATTGTTCGTTCCCAAAGGCGAGAATTTAAATGACCAGCGTCCGCATCGTCCTCGCGGCCCTGACAGGGCTTTGCGCGCTCATCATCGCTGCCGTTGCCCTCGAGAAAGGTCAAGCAAAGGACCAGGAAAGTCTTCCTGTCTGGACCATCCCCGACATTGATACTTTGCCCGATGATCCGCATGGCCGGCTCGTGCGGCACGGCCGCGACCTTATTCTAATGACCTATGCCTTTCTCGGGCCGCACGCGCCCGACCGGGACACGCGCTTCGCCGGCAACAACCTCGCCTGCAGCAATTGTCATCTTGAAGCCGGAACGAAAAAATTTGGCTTGCCTATTTACGGGCTCTCATCGGATTTCCCGCGCTACAGCGCTCGAATGGGCGCCGAGATCTCGATTGAAGACCGCGTGAATTCCTGCATGACGCGGAGCATGAACGGGCGCCCGCTGCCAGTCCCGTCACCCGAAATGCAAGCGCTCAAAGCTTACATCACTTTTTTATCGACCGGCCTCACGGCAGGCGAGCACGTACCCGGGCATGGCGCGGGCACGATCCCCGGACTCGACCGCCCCGCCGATCCCAAACATGGAAAGCTCGTCTATACCCGCGCCTGTCTCGATTGCCACAACACCAATGGCTCTGGCATCGCGCGAAGCCCGCAAGCGTTGAGCCTTGGTTATGCCGTTCCGCCTCTCTGGGGAGCCGACAGTTTCAACGATGGCGCCGGGATGGCAAGGCTCATCACGCTGACGGATTTTCTTCATTCCAACATGCCGCATGGAGCCGATTACCGGAACCCGATGCTTTCCATTGAAGAGGCGTGGGATGTGGCGGCCTATGTCGAATCGCAAGTGCGGCCGCACAAATCCGGGCTCGAGAACGACTTTTTGCCGGATCTTCTGGATAAGCCCGTCGATGCCGCCTATGGGCCTTACGCCGATCATTTTTCTGAGGCCCAGCATAAATATGGCCCCTTCCAACCAATCCGCGCGGAGATTGAACGTTTGAAGGCCGACAAAGATAAAGCCCGATAATGACGGCCTCGATAAGCACCTACATAGCGCCAACGGTATGGCCTCAATTTGCATTTTCAGATTTCGAGTCGAAATGGGTTGTCCAGTAGCGCAAAAATTAAGACTTCTGCAACGCAATCCGCTGTTTGGCGATGATCAAAAGAGCAATGGCCAGCACGGGGCAAATGATGTCAGTGTAGAATGGGATGCCCGCGTTGCCGGGTTCAAAGTTGCCCGCAATTAGCATCTGCTTGACATGTCCGACGGCATCGCCGAGCAGGAAAATGGATGCAGCGCATACAGCCGCGGCCTTGAAGTTCAAGTCGCGCCAAAAGGCGATCACGGCGGTCGCACCGATGGCTAAATCGGCCATGCCGACTTCGAACTGAAACGGGCTCACGTCCCAGCCAATGAGCCTTGCAGCGGTGGCGGGAAAAAAGACATGAAAAGCCCCGGCCCAAAGCCCTGTTACGCCAATGGGTAGCAATAGGACCCACGACAGGAATCGCTCAGCGGCAGGCCCGTGACGACGCCGAGCCGCCGCGACCAAGAGGGCAACGACAAACAGCAGAGCGGGGAGGTTTTGAAGCACAAAGCTAATGATGTGGGCGACCATAACACTAGCTCCTACTAAGGGAAATGTTCGACGTGAATTTCGGCAGTGCGACCGAAGTAGACAGCACGCCTGCCGGTAAAGGAGACGATGTAGCCCGCACATCCTCCCGCCATGACTTTCGTGCAGAAACCCGCGTAAGTGTAGCCCGGCACAAGCTGTTGCGCCTCTTTGATGGCGGCCTGAATAGCGGCGGTGTTTAGAGCTGGTGCGATTAGGCCGCTGCTGTGCCGCGTTGGGATCGAAATGCTGTCGCCGTCTGGCAAGAAGTAGGTTGCCGTCGCACGGCGGTAGTCGATCGCATAGCTTTCGAAGCCTTCCTGCATCAGCGTCCCGACAATTTCGGGAAAGGTCATGGTGTTGTTCTCCGCCCCGTCGAGACATGCCTGGGCAATCTTGGTAAGGTGGTCGTTCATTATGGGTTCCTCCCAATTGTAGGATGTGTCAGTCAATCGGTATGGCGGTTAGGCCCAGCCGGGTGACTGCTTCTTTGAGAATTCGCAGCATGGCGCTGCGGTCTCTGTCGGATAGGTGGGCGAAGCACTCGGCATCGTTCTCATCAGCGAGCGCCGCCAGTTTGGGCACCAAATCCGCGCCTTGTGCAGTCAGGCGAAGTGTGTGCGAACGCCCGTCATCTGGGCTGGCCTCCCGGTCGATCAGTCCCTTGGCGAGAAGCCGGTCAGCCAGCTTGGTGATCGCTCCTCGCGTCATGCCCATGTCG
The DNA here is from genome assembly GCA_036561105.1 of Methylocella sp. GTDB lineage: Bacteria > Pseudomonadota > Alphaproteobacteria > Rhizobiales > Beijerinckiaceae > Methylocapsa. Next base: position 106,172 of record DATBPZ010000043.1, read on the forward strand.
TTCGCTAGCTGGCTGGGTGATGTCGGCTTCCGATCAAGAAGCACGCGCATCACCGCCCATTCAGCGATGGTGACATCGTGGGCCGTGAGCTTGCGGGCAAAGCCTTGCGACACGTGATTGGAAACGTGGCGGAGCCAGTATCCAAGGTGTGCGGTCAATTCGGAAGGTTCATGTTTCATGACGAGCGCCATTTGATTGACTAGGAAACTAACGAAAGAAAGTTGCCTAGTCAATCAAATTCTAGCAGGCTGTGTTCTCTGCCCGCAGCGGAGGCCTACAAACTGAGACGGCGCCGGATCGTCACGAATTTTGCTCCGGCCGCGCGGCCGTGTTAGGCCACCCGGATCTTCAATCCAATGAGCGCCTTGTATGATCCCCCGCTATTCCCGTCCCGAAATGGCCGCCCTGTGGGAAGCGCAAACCCGCTTTCGCATCTGGTTCGAGATCGAGGCGCATGCCTGCGATGCGCTGGCCGAAATCGGTGTCATTCCAAAGGATGCTGCCAAGGCGATCTGGGAGAAGGCTGGCCATGTGACGTTCGATGTGGCGAGGATCGACGCGATCGAGAAGGTCACGCATCACGATGTCGTCGCCTTTTTGAGCCATCTTGCCGAATTCATCGGACCCGAGTCGCGCTTTGTCCATCAGGGCATGACCTCGTCTGACGTGCTCGACACATGTCTCGCCGTCCAGCTCGCGCGGGCCTCCGACATTCTTTTATCGGACATCGACGCTTTGCTCGCGGCGCTGAAACGCCGCGCCTTAGAACATAAATTTACGCCGATGATCGGCCGCTCGCACGGCATCCACGCCGAGCCCATGACCTTCGGCTTAAAACTCGCGCAAGCCTATGCGGAATTCTCCCGCGCTCGCGAGCGTCTCGTCCACGCAAGGAAAGAGATCGCGACCTGCGCGATTTCCGGCGCCGTCGGCACCTATGCGAACATCGATCCGCGCGTCGAAGCCCATGTCGCGAAAAAGCTCGGCCTTGCCGTCGAGCCCGCCTCGACACAGATCATTCCGCGCGACCGGCATGCGATGTTCTTCGCGACGCTCGGCGTGATCGCCTCCTCGATGGAGCGGCTGGCGACCGAGATCCGGCATCTGCAGCGCACCGAAGTTCTGGAAGCGGAGGAGTTTTTTTCGGAGGGGCAAAAGGGCTCGTCCGCCATGCCGCACAAGCGCAATCCGGTGCTCAGCGAAAACGTCACCGGGCTGGCCCGCCTCGTGCGCGGCATGGCGGCACCCGCCATGGAAAATGTCGCGCTTTGGCACGAGCGCGACATTTCACACTCCTCGGTCGAGCGCATGATCGCGCCGGACGCGACGGTCACGCTCGATTTCGCGCTCGCACGGCTGACCCAAGTGATCGATAAGCTCGTCGTCTATCCCGCCACTATGAAAAAAAATCTGGAGCGCCTCGGAGGCCTCATTCATTCGCAGCGCGTGCTGCTGGCCCTCACTCAAAAGGGCGTGAGCCGCGAGGATGCTTATGCGCTGGTTCAGCGCAACGCGATGCCGGTGTGGCGCGGCGAAGGCGATTTTCTGACGCTCTTGAAAAACGACACGGAGGTGCGCAAGGTGCTGGGCGCGCCCGAGCTCGAGGAGCTGTTCGATCTTGGCTATCATCTAAAAAATATCGATTTCATTTTTAAGCGAGTCTTTGGCGAGTGTTGAAGATCGCAGCGTAACCCGAGTGGAAAGCCTCTCATGCAAACGAACAACCGTCTGGAAGATTTGGTCGCCACAATCGTCGCGGAGCCGGGACTGCACGCGCGTTGGCTCAACACATTTTCCTATCTGGAATATGTCGGCTTCCGCAAGATCGTGAAAAGCCAAAAGGCCGAGGCTCTGACTGCCGCGATCCTTGGCCATGCTTGCGAAGAAGGCCGCCATGCGCTCGGTCTGAAAAAGCTTGCGATCAAATTGGGCGGTGGCGCTTTTGACTCCTACGCTCCCGAAGTTCTGCTCTGCGGCGAGGAGGCCAATGATTATTTTCAGGACCTCGACCGGTTTTGCGATGAAGCCTTCGCGGACCGCTCGCCGGAGGAGCGGGTCAGTCTCGCCTACGGCTATGTGACATGGCTTGTCGAGCGGCGGGCGCTCGACGTTTATGGGATCTATAAGAACGCGCTCGGCAATTCGGAAATCGCCCGAAAGCTGGGCGGCTTGGTAGCCGAAGAAGTCAAGCATCTCTCCGATATCGAGGCTTTCCTGCAGGCTGGCGATCCAGATTTTGCAACAAAATCGAAAGAGTTCGAGGCCGTCGAAACCTCGCTCTACGAGACCTTTCTTGGCGCCCTAACCAAAGAGCTCGCGCGAGCACCCGCCGGGGCAGCGGTTGCTGGCTAACCCATGCGCTCATCCGACGCCGACATTCTGATTATACCCGGGCACGGGGGGTCCGGTCCCGATCATTGGCAAAGCCGCTGGGAAGCCAAAATCCCCGCGGTGCGCCGCGTCGCGCAAGCCGATTGGGAGAACCCGAGTCTTGATGCCTGGCGGGACCGCATCGTCGAGGAGGTCGCGCGCGCGGAGCGCCCGGTCATTCTCGTCGCTCACAGCCTTGGCGTGCTCGCGGTCGCTCATACCGCGCCACTTTTGGCGAAGGGAGCTGTGAACGGCAAGGTCAAGGGCGGCTTTTTTGTCGCCCCGCCCTCGGCCAAGGTGCTCGAAACCTTTGACGCCATCGATCCAGCGTTTCTGACTCCCCCCGCCGAATTGCTTCCTTTCCCGTCCCTGATCATCGCAAGCCGCGACGATCCTTATGCCTCCTTCGCCGACAGCGAGGAACTCGCGCGGGTGCTGGGTTCGGAGCTCGCCGACGCAGGCCATTCCGGCCACATCAATATTGAAAGCGGACACGGCCCCTGGCCGGAAGGCCTCATGCGTTTCGCCGGATTTTTGAAGACGCTGTGAGATGTTTCAGCCATCAGTTTTGTCCGATTTTGCCCCGCAATCTTACAAAAATGTTTCACGTGAAACGTTTTTGTAAGGTCGGGCTGGAAAATCTTACAATCCCGCAGACAAAGGGCAGCCTTTGGTTTGTGGAATGGCGTAAAAACCTTGTCCTATTGCGCGCGGCAGCGCCCAGGAACAGTTATCCTGCCTATTTCGCCTTCTTGTTCAGCGTCTCGATCAGAAGCTTGGCAGCCCGGCCGGACGAGGCCGGATTCTGGCCCGTGATCAGCTGGCCGTCGGCGACCGTGTGAACACCCCAGTTTTTGACCTTGGAAAAGGTGGCACCGAGCCTCATCACTTCGTCCTCGACAAGGAACGGCACCACCTTCGTCAATCCGACGTCTTCTTCCTCGCCATTGGTGAAGCCGGTCACGGTCTTGCCCTCGACGAGTGGCTTGCCGTCTGGGGCCTTGACATGATGCAGCGCGCCGGTTGAGTGACAGACCACTGCGAAGGTCTTGCCGGCAGCCAAGAAGGATTCCAGCAGCTTGACCGAGTTCTTGTCTTCGGCGAGATCCCACATCGGCCCACGACCACCGGGGTAGAAGACGGTATCGTAGTCTTCCTGCTTGACGCTATCGAGACGCGCCGTCTTGTCGAGCTGGGCGTTGGCGCTGGTATCCTTCTCGAACCGGCGGGTGATGTCGGTCTGAAAACTCGGCTCGTTGCTCTTGGGATCGAGCGGCGGGCGGCCGCCCTTGGGCGATGCGAGGGTGATCTGGGCGCCGGCATCCTTGAAGACATAGTAGGGGGCTGCCAATTCCTCCAGCCAAAAACCGGTCTTGCGCCCGGTGTTGCCGAGCTGGTCGTGGGAGGTAAGAACCATCAGGACTTTCATGATGCGCTCCTTTCCTTGATCGTTGAAGAGTGACCCGCGCTGCTGCGCTGGCCGGGCCTCGCCCGAGTCGCGGGCGTCACAGTGATGCGCGCCTTTTCGGCATCGTGGCTCTGGTACAAATATGCCAGACAGCTGCCGGCGAAAAGGGCTAGTCGCTTAAGGCGTCACTCGGGATTGACCGGTGCACCGCGCCTCGACCGGGATGGGTCGGAACTGCGAAAATCAGGTGTGAAATGACTGGCTCATCTGAAGATTTATCATCCGCCTATAGCGCCTGCCAAAACCGCACTGCCTCACCCTGCCCAGACGTCACAAGCTCCCCCTCCCACATGACTTTCCGGCCACGAACAAAAGTGCCCACCGGCCATCCCACCACTTCCTTGCCGTCATAAGGCGTCCAACCGCAGCGTGAGGCGATCCAGCGATTCTCGATTGTCTGACGCCGCTTCAGATCGACGATCGTGAAATCGGCGTCATAGCCCACGGCGATGCGCCCCTTGCCCGCGATGCCGAACAGCCGTGCGGGACCGGCGCTCGTCATATCGACAAAACGCAACAACGACAGCCGCCCCTTGTTCACATGATCGAGCATGATGGGCACCAAGGTCTGCACGCCGGTCATGCCAGATGGGCTTTGCGGATAGGGTTTTGCTTTCTCCTCCAAAGTATGCGGCGCATGATCGGAGCCCAAAATATCGGCGATGCCTTGGGTCAGCGCGAACCAGATCCGGTCGCGATGGCTCTTGTCGCGGACCGGCGGGTTCATCTGCAATTTGGTGCCGAGCCGCGCATAGTCGGACGCGCTTAGAGTCAAATGATGGGGCGTCACCTCGACGCTCGCAATATCTTTATGCGCCGCCAACAGATCCATTTCCTCGCCGCACGACACATGCAGCACATGGATCAAGGCGCGCTGTTCGCGCGCGATGCGCAACAAACGCTCTGTCGATTGCAACGCCACGATCTCATCGCGCCAGACCGGATGCGAGGACGGGTCATTGGCAACGCGCAGGTCCTTGCGTTCGTCGAGGCGAAATTCGTCTTCGCTATGGAACGCCGCGCGGCGCCGGGTTTGACTCAAAATTCTGGCAACGCCGGCATCATCGGCGACGAGAAGCGAACCCGTCGAAGAGCCCATGAACACTTTTATGCCCGCCGCGCCCGGCAGCCGTTCGAGTTCGGGAATATCGCGGGCGTTATCATGGGTGCCGCCGACCCAAAAGGCGAAATCGCAATGCATGCGGCCTGTCGCGCGCGCCACTTTATCGGCGAGCGCGGCGTCGCCCGTGGTCAAGGGGTTCGTATTGGGCATTTCGAAAACGGCGGTGACGCCGCCCATGACCGCCGCGCGGGAGCCGGTCTCCAAATCTTCCTTATGCGTCGCTCCGGGCTCACGGAAGTGCACCTGCGTGTCGATCACGCCCGGCAAAATGTGGAAGCCAGTCGCGTCGATCGTCTCGCCAGCACCAGCGCTCGAAAGATCGCCAATTTGGGAGATTTTTCCAGCCCCTATGCCGATATCGCGAGGGCTTTCACCGGTATGGTCGACGACAGTGCCGCCCTTCAGTAGGATATCAAAACTTTGGGGCACTGGCTCATCCATTGCAAAGCAGCTTCGGCTTGCGCCTGGTCATTGTCGGACTATCTACAAACGGTATGGCGGAAAGTCGAGGAACGGAATGGAATTGTGTCTCTTGAGCGATCGCGGCGTCGTCGAAGTGGCGGGCGCCGAGGCGACGGGTTTTCTGCAAAGGCTGATCACCAACAGCGTCCGCGATATTCCGCAAGGAGAAAGCCGCTATTCCGGGCTTTTGTCGCCGCAAGGCAAAGTTTTGTTCGATTTCTTTGTTGTCCCGATGCGGGAAGGTCCGGACGCCGGCTATCTCTTCGACTGCGTGCGGGCGCAAGCCGGCGATCTCGTCAAGCGCCTCAATCTCCATAAAATGCGGGCGAAAATCGCAATCACCGACAAATCGGAACAATTGGGCGTGGCCGCCACCTTAGGCGGCGAGGCACCGCTAGCGGTTGAAGGCGTTGTTTATCGCGATCCGCGGGCACCCGGCATGGGCCTGCGAATCATCGCGTCGCGTGAAGAGCTGGGCCGGATCGAAGACGCTGGCGAGGCCGCCTACGAGGCGCATCGGATCGCCCAGGGCGTGCCGAAGGGCGGCGCCGATTTTACCTATGGCGATGCCTTTGTGCATGACATCAACCTCGATGTGATGAACGGCGTCGATTTCAAAAAAGGCTGCTACGTCGGCCAGGAGGTCGTCGCCCGCGTGCATTTCCGCAAATCGGCCCGCAAGCGCATTCTAAAAATCCATTTCGATGGGAACGCGCCGGAAACGGGTGCTCCCATCATGGCCGGCGACACCAACATCGGCCAGCTTGGCTCGACCGCCGGAGCCGAGGGTCTGGCGACGCTCCGGATTGACCGGCTCGAAGAAGCGCGCGCGGCGGGCACAGCGATCACGGCCGGGGATGCGACCGTGGCCGTGACCGTGCCGCCCGAATTCATCGCCGCCGCCGCTGGGGTTGAAAAACGGCCCTAGCTGTGACTTTCCTAGCGGGATGCAGGAAACACGCGCACGTTCTTCCGCCACCAGCAAACCGCGCTGCCCGTGGCCCGGCACTGATCCGCTCTATCTTGCCTACCACGACGAGGAATGGGGGGTGCCGGAGCGGGACAGCCGGGCGCTCTATGAAAAACTCATCCTCGATGGGTTTCAGGCCGGCCTGTCCTGGATCACGATTTTGCGCAAGCGGGACGCTTTCCGCGCCGCCTTCGACAATTTCGACCCCGAAAAAATCGCCCGTTACGACGGCGCGAAGATCGAAGCGCTCATGCAAAACGCGGGCATCATCCGCAATCGCGCAAAAATCGAAAGCAGCGTGGCGTCGGCCCGTGCTTTCCTGAAAATCCAAGAAGAGGAAGGCTTTTCCAACTACCTCTGGGGGTTTTTCGAGGGAAAGACCCTTCAAAACACATATCGCGCCATGAGCGAAATCCCGGCGCAAACGCCGTTTTCGGCGCGCATCGCCAAGGACCTCAAAAGCCGGGGATTCAATTTCTGCGGCCCGACGGTCGTTTACGCCTTTTGTCAGGCCACCGGCATGGTGAACGACCACCTCGTCAGCTGCTGGCGGCACAAGGAATGCCGGACGTATGCGAGCCGCCGATGAAAAAAGTCCGGGCGTGGGTTCGCTTGCCGTCCGGCAAACGCCTCGATCTTTTGAACCCGACGCCGTTCGACTGGGAGGACAAGGACCTCGCTCTCGGGCTGGCGCGGACCTACCGCTGGGGCGGTCACTCGGCGTGGGCTTTGCCGCTGTCGGTGGCGCAGCATTCGCTTTTGGTTCTGGCTTTGCACCGGCAGCGGGCCGCGAGCACTGCAAATCCCACGGCGGAGTTGCACGAATTGCTGCACGACGCCGATGAAGGCCTGCTCGGCTTCGATTGCATCTCGGTGATAAAGCCGTTTCTGGGCGAGGCCTATCGCACCCTGACCGAGCGGCTCGAAAACGCTGTTGCCCTCCGCTATGGCTTGACTGCCTGGACACCGGGGGAAAGACAGGCGCACAAACGGGCGGACCGCATCGCCGCCGCCTCCGAGGCCGTCCATGTGGTGGGTTGGACGGAGAGCGAAGTGCGCAATACGTTGCGGATTCCCTATGAAGTCCTGGCCGCCGATCCCCTGTGCGCGATCTATGGCGGCAAGCCCTGGGAACCGTGGACACCCGCCGTCGCGGCAGTGCGTTTCTTGGCCGAACTCGAACAGCTATTGCCCGCCAATCACGCGGATTTGGGTCGCATTTCGCGAAAATGACACCTAAATGCGCCAAAAGAAGCCGCGAACCGATTCGCGGCAAACATGTCATGCTGGAGGACGATGGTGGCCCCGCGCATTCATGTGTGTTCCCTTTCCAGATTGCCGGAGACGGTCAAAGCGAGTGGGGCGCGCAGCCTCGTCACGCTGATCAACGAAGGCACGCCGGTCAAGCGCCCGCCCGCAATCACGGCCGATAAACATCTCGTCGTCACTCTGTCCGACATTGTCGTCGAGGAGCCAGGCCATACACTCCCGAACGAGTCGCATGTCGAACATCTGCTGGATTTCGTGCGGACATGGGACCAGCTGGAGCCTTTGTTGATCCATTGCTGGGCGGGTGTCAGCCGCTCGACGGCGGCGGCTTTCATCGCGGCTTGCGCCTTGCGCCCGGATCGCGATGAGGCCGACATCGCCCGGGCCGTGCGCATGAATTCGCCGACCGCGACGCCCAACTCCCGGCTTGTTGCCATCGCCGACGCCAAGCTTGGCCGCAACGGACGAATGGCCGCCGCCATCGTAAATATCGGCCGCGGGCGCAATTGTTTCGAAGGCGCCCCTTTCGCTCTGGAGTTGCGCTGACTTTCAACCGCGTCTACAGCATTTTTAGTTGTAGCCGAGAGAAAGAGGCGATTTTGCCCGCCACCGACCCAGACATCGCTGCCCTGTCCTTCGAGGCGGCGCTCAAGGAACTCGAACTGATTGTCGATAGGCTCGAAAAAGGGACCGTCGAACTTGAGGAATCGATTGCGATCTATGCGCGCGGCGCGGCCTTGAAGGCCCATTGCAGCGAATTGCTCAAAAGCGCCGAGCAACGAATCGAAAGGATCACCTTTGCCGCCGACGGCCGCCCCAGCGGCACCGAACCGCTCGACGTGGAGTGAGCACGGGAAACTTGGGTAGAGTTGATGAATGCTATTGATTTCAGATTTTATACGGGGTGAAATTCTTTAAGTTTGAGATTCAAATTGAAAAATATTACCCTCGCATCAGCTATGTTTGCCGCCACAACCCCGGCGCTGGCACAAGCACAATACGTCCCGCAGACTTGCGCTCACGGCTACTATCTCAACGCTGAGGGTGTTTGCGTCCACAAGCCAACAGCGGTTCCTCATCGAGGTGCGACGGCACTTTGCCGTGACGGGTTGTATTCCTACGCAACGCGCGGACCGGATATTTGTGCGAACCACGGGGGCATTGTCGAATTGGTCGGGAAATAGAGTGAACGCGATTGTTGCGGCCTAGAAATTTCGCGCGCGACAACGCTTGGCAGACGGCTTGCTTCCCAGCGGTAAGTCGAAATCTTCCCCAAATTTTCGTAACAGAGGTTTGACCCATGGGCGATTATGCCTTCGCCACGCCGCCGATCATCTCACTCATGTCAATGTCGACCAAACCGTTTCCGGTGCGGCGGATCTATTGCGTGGGACAAAATTACCGCGAGCACGCGGTGGAGATGGGCAGCAATCCCGAGGCCGACCCGCCGTTCTTCTTTATGAAGCCCGCCAGCGCCATCCTGCAGAATGGCGAAACCATGCCCTATCCACCGGGCACCAGCGATCTGCAGCATGAGGTCGAACTGGTGGTCGCGATGGCCATGGGCGGCAAAAACATTCCGCCCGAACACGTCAACGATATGATCTTCGGCTATGCCGTCGGTCTCGATATGACGAAACGCGATGTGCAGCGCGCGGCGAAGAAAAAGGGCCGGCCCTGGGAAATGGCGAAAGCCTTTGACCATTCGGCACCCTGTTCCTCGATTACGCCTGAGATGTACAGCGGCGTCGTCGCCAAGGGCGCGATCCAATGCAAGGTGAATGGGACCTTGCGTCAGAGCGCCGATATCAGCGACATGATCTGGGGCGTGCCGCAGATCGTCCATTATCTCTCACAGCTCGTCGAAGTCTATGCGGGCGATCTCATCTTTACCGGCACTCCCGCTGGGGTCGGGCCTGTCGTCAAGGGCGACAAGATCGAAGCGACGATTGCCGGGCTGGAGACGCTGTCGATTGAGATCGGTTGATCCCGCCGTTCAAATGAACTGATCCGCTGACACCGCCCGGCGGCGTCAGCGGCATGTTTGCGTGCTGGGAGAACCAGAGGCTATTTGAGGATCCACGGCATCGCATAGAGGGCGATCATCGTAAATCCTTCGTCGAACCAACTCATCAAATCAATGAGATGCATGCCTTTTCCTTCCAAAAAAGAGCGGGCTTGCGGGTGCCCGCCAAGCTTCGCGTATGGCCATCTAAAGTATTTAAATGGCATCAGTTCCAAATCGATTTAACGCTATTACTTGGAACAATGAAGCTATGGCGAAACAGGTATAAGTATCAATCTTACAAATCTGGCCTCGTTACTAAGTATAAACCTATAGCCAATTGACTTTTTGTACGTGCTGAAACTTGCATCTGGACCAGCTATTCAGGGATGAACCCAATGTGCGTCTTGGCGCCGGCGCCGGACTTCGCGTCGAGCGCCTGGATCTGCTTCCACGTATTCGACTGGGCGATCATCCGGCGAATCGCCGCCACATTGGTGCTTGCATCCTGAGGAGAGAGATCCCGCCGCGCCACCTCCTCGGCGCTTGAAAATTTGCCTTCAAGCGCAAGCACGAGAGCAAGATTTTGGCGCACCGGCCGATCCGCGCCGGGCCCTGCCGCCGCTTCTTGCAATGCTTTTTCGGCCTCCGGCAATTTCTTGGAAAGCGCGTAGGAAAGCCCAAGATTGGACAGAACATGCGGCTGCGCCGGCGCGATTTTCAGCGCCGCCGCATAATAGGCTTGGGCTTGCTCATGATCGCCGAGCTGATCGGCGACCGAGCCTTGCGCCGAGAGCACCGACCAATTCGGCCGCTCGGGCGTATGCGCATTCGCCAAGACTTCGGCCGCCTCGCGCGGGCGTCCCGCATCCGCCAACGCCTTGCCATAGGCGGCGAGCACGTCCACGTCGCGCGGAAATTTGATCGAAAGCCGCTGCAAAATCGCCGCCGCCTGCGCATGTTCCGACAAACCCCGGAGCGCCCGCGCGTAATTCAGCGCGACGGCCTTATCATCGGGGCTGCGGTCGTAGCGGCGTCCCCAGTCCTCCGCCGCGTGCCGCGGATCCGGTTCGGAAGCACCGCCGATCGCGCCCGTGATGTCTAGCTCACCGCTCGACTGGCAGCCCGCCAGACCAAGGGCGGCCGCGAGCAGCACCCCACGCGAAAGGATGGCCGTAGCGCGCGCCGGGGGGCCGCTTTGTCCAAACTCATCGCGCCGTGGATTAGGACATAGGTTCATTGAGTCCGCCATGCTTCCGGAGCGCCGCGATTTGCGGTTTGCGCGAGAGCCAATCAGCCATTAAGCCTGCCCCTTGCTTGCGTCGCGCTGACGCCGCGCCAATTGCTGTTTTTCTAGGAGTTTCCATGCTGGTCCGGTCTGAATCCGCCCAAGCCGCGGTGCCCATCTGGTTCGTTACCAAGGAGACATGGCCAAGAATCCGCGAGTCTCTCCCGCAATCCGCGCAAGGTTTCGCGGGCGCCTGCGGTTTCGAGCCAAAACCCGGCCGCTCGCAAATCCTGCCCGGCCCAGATGGCGAGATCGCCGCTGTCCTCTTTGCAATCGAAAGCGTCGAGACCCGTGCCCGCGATTTTTTGCTTCCGGGCCAACTGGCGGCGTCGCTGCCGCCCGGCCTCTACCGCTTCGCCAACAGCCCGCATGATATGTCCCTTGCCGCGCTCTCCTGGCTTTTGTCGGCCTATCGCTTTCACCGCTACAAAAAAGGGGGCGGGGATCATCCGCAGTTGTGTGTTCCGGACGGTGTCGATGCCGCGCGGATCGAGCGAATCGCGCGCGGTGTCATTCTCGGGCGCGATCTCATCAATACGCCCGCCAACGATATGAACCCGGAGACGCTTGAAGCCGCCGCCTTGACGCTCGCCGCGCAGCATCATGCCGAGGCCGGGGTCACACGCGGAGAAGCCCTGCTTGAAGCGAATCTGCCGCTCATTCACGCCGTCGGGCGCGCCGCCGAAAAAGAGCCGCGTCTGGTCGATTTCAGTTTCGGCAATGAATCGGCCCCGAAAGTGACCCTCGTCGGCAAGGGCGTCTGTTTCGATTCGGGCGGCCTCGACATCAAGCCCGACGCCGCCATGCTGCTCATGAAAAAGGATATGGGCGGCGCCGCCACCGCACTGGCATTGGCGTCGATGATCATGGAGGCGGGGCTCCCCATTCGCTTGCGGGTGCTGATCCCGATCGTCGAGAACGCGATCTCCGCCAATGCCTTCCGGCCAGGCGATGTCTATGAGAGCCACAAGGGTCTCTCCATTGAAATCGGCAACACGGACGCCGAGGGGCGGCTCATTCTCGCCGACGCGCTGGCGCTGGCCGACGAGAAGTCGCCCGATCTTCTCATCGATTTCGCGACCCTGACAGGCGCCGCACGAGTCGCCCTCGGCCCCGACCTGCCGCCATTTTACACCATGGATGACGCGCTTGCCGCCGATATCGGGCGGTTTGGCGCGGACGCCGCGGACCCCGTCTGGCGGCTGCCTTTGTGGGATCCCTACGACTCATTGCTCGAGGGGAAGATCGCAGACCTCAACAATATATCCGGCGGACCTTTCGCGGGCTCGATCACGGCGGCGCTGTTCTTGCGCCGCTTCGTCGAGCGCACGGCGTCTTGGGTGCATTTCGACATTTACGCCTGGACCCCGAAGGCAAAACCGGGCCACCCGGAGGGCGCCGAAATCCAAGTGGCGCGGCTGCTGTATGATCTGCTCGAAGCACGCTATGGAACAACCGTTCCGGCGGGTGCGCCGGACAACTGGGAAAAATCAGCAGCGGAGACTGTTCCATGAGGCGCCTCATCTTCTCGCTGATCTTCGCGCTCATAGCATCGGCCCCGACCCGCGCCGATCCGGCTGCGGCAGACCCGGTCCTCGCCGCAGTGACCGATCTCGGCGGCCTCGTCATGTTCATGATGTCGGGCGCTCCGGGAATGGTCCTTGTCCTCGTGCGCGGCGACCACAGCGTCGTGCTCGGCTATGGGGAAACCGAGAAGGGCAACAATCACACGCCGGACGGCAACAGCCTTCTGCGCCTGAACTCCATTACCAAAGTCTTCACCACCGAGGTGCTGGCCTCGCTCGCCGCCGACCGCAAGCTCGCGCTCACCGATCCGCTGCAGCGCTATGCGGGCAAAACGAAAGTGCCCGCAACCGGCACGCATCCCATCACCCTGCTCGATCTCGCGACCCATACCGCCGCCCTGCCGCGCGAGATGGGCGACGTGCCGGACGGCGTGTTCTCGCGCGCCTGGCCGACGCGGGCAGATCGCTGGAAATGGCTCCCCGGCTACAAACTCCCCTGGGAGCCCGGCAGCATCGCCTCCTATTCCAATGTGAGTTTCGATGTCCTCGCCGACGCCATCGAAACTGCCGCCGGGCAATCTTATCCCGATCTTTTACGGGCGCGCGTGACGTCCCCGCTCGGCATGACGGATACCGGCTTTTCACCAACGCCCGAGCAATGCGCCCGGCTCATGGTCGGCAGCGGCCTTGGCGGCACCGGCCCTTGTGTCGATACCCGTGCCACGGACGGCAGCGGCGGCCTTTACAGCACCGGCAATGACATGGCCCACTGGCTGCGCCACAACATCGAGGACACCGACGGCCCGCTCGCTTTGAGCCACGCCATCTATCGCCAGCGTCAGGCGCTGCAGGCGGCGATCGGCTTCGACGACGCCGGACCCATGGCGGGCCTCGGGCTCGGCTGGGTCTCCGTCGCGGCGCAAGGAATCCATCCGGCGCTGATCGCCAAAAGCGGCGGCGGCGCTGGTTTCATGAGTTATATCGCTTTCGCGCCGGGCCGCGATGTGGGTCTCTTCGTCGCCGTCAACCGCGTCGATTTCGCCATGTTTTTCGCCCTCACCGCAGCCGCCAACGGAATGATCGCGGATCTTGTGACGCGCTGAAAAAAGAAGACAGATCCGTTTCTGAAAACGGATCTGTCCAAGTTTCCCGTTATTGGCAGCTGGTCAGCGGATCGATGCAATAGGAAACATTCTTCCAGCTGAAAACGCCAGGCATGCGGGTATCGATGGTCAGGCGCAGCCACTCGCCCGGCTTGTTCGTCGAGCCTTGGACCGTGATGCGCGTCAAATTCGGTACGGCCGGTGTGTTGTGGATCAAGCCCGTGGCACTGGTCGGAACCGCGAGCGGGTGATCCACCTCGAAGAGATGCGAGTCCCCATTGAGCAGAAGCACTGGCAGACCAAACTTAATGCTGGACGTGGCCAATTGCTGCACGAAGGGCGTATAAGCTGAGAGCCCGTCGCCGCCGGCAACGAGGGCGGACGGATCCCACATATCGGCTTGCAGAGCAATCACCACGGCTTTCGCGTGGGCCGTTGCCGCCAGTTTGAAGGCGGCCTGCAGCCACCGGATGTCAGCAGCGGTACGATCGGCGACTTCTTGCGCCTGAGCGGCCGGATTCTCGAAGCCATTCGTCCAAGGCACGGTATCGTTGTTCGAGCCCGGCAAGTTCACGGTGACGAACACAACTTTCGAATCTTCCCAGATCATGTTTTCGACAAACTGGGCATCTGCGGGAAAAGCCGGATCGAAATATTTCGCCTGACTTAACACGTCTTTCTCTTCGATGCCGAGCATCTTGCCGGGCCTGGCGAAAAACAAGCTCCGCACACTTGCCAATTCATTGAGCGGCGCGCCACTCTTGAATTCCTTGGTCTTGTGACAATCGGTCCATTCGTTGTCGCCGGGCGTATAGATGAACGGCGGCTTGAACTGCTGGAAATCATAGTAAATCGCCTGATTCCATCCCGGATTTGCTGTGGAGATCGGCGGCAGAATACCGGCACTCGTGCAGGGAAAGCTGCCGGAATGAATGTCCCCAACATGGATCACTTGGCTGACATCTGGGTCAGCGTTGATCGAGTTGATCAGAAGCGGCGCATTGGTCAGCAGGTTTTGATTGTAGGGCCAATCGCCAAAGACAGCGACCGTCAGCTTGTTGTTATTATGATGTTCGTCGGCGATAACCAAATCACCGGCGCCCAGCGTTACGGCAAGCAACGCGGTTGTAAGCAGAAGCCTTTTCACGAAGATCCCCCTAAATGGCCGTTGTTGCGCGAAGTGCGCGGAGCCGCACGACCCTTAGAGTGGCCATATGAAGGTTTTGTGCAGAATTGATTACGGTTGTGCGAAAAGCGCGGGCGACGAAGATGCTGGCGCGGTGCAAAAGCTCACGTCGCCGCAGCCCATATCGCGCTACGCTCATCCTTGGTGCGGCGGCTCCACATCGTTTCGTAGAGATCTTCCAGCGCGCGCGTATAGGCAGCAACATTGAACAATGGGGAGGTCAGCCGTTCGCGCTGGAGTTTGGCCTTCAGAGCGTTGAGCCGCTGCGGCTCGGCGGCAAGCCCGGCCGCCAGGGCGACATAGTCGTCTTCGTTTTCGGCGATCAATTCGGGTAGGCCGACGGCGTTGAGAAGGCTCCCGGCGACGCGCGCGGCAAACGTGCCGCCCGCCTGGGTCACGACCGGCACGCCGGCAAACAGCGCGTCACTTGCCGTGGTATGGGCGCCATAGGGCGCCGTATCGAGCACCAAATCGGCGAGTTGGAGCCGGCCGAGATGCTCGCTCTGCCCCACATCGGGGGCGAAGACGAGGCGGCTCATGGCGATCCCGCGCCGCAGCGCCTCGCCGCGCAGATTGCCTTCCGCCCGCTCGGTGGCGAGCAGCCAAAGCACGCTGCCCGGCGTCGCCTCGAGGATGCGGCACCAAAGATCGAAAACCGATGGCGTCAATTTGAACGCCTGGTTGAAGCAGCAAAACACGAAGCCCGTGTCAGGTAAGCCAGCCTCCAATCGCGACGGCTTGCGGCCAATCTCGCCCGTCCGTCCGTGCGGCTGATAGGAATGCGGCATATAGGCGAAGGCTTCCGAATAATCGGCTGCGGCCTCCATCGGCGTCATATAGGAGTCGGTGACGATATAATCGCAGATGCCTCTGCCCAAAGTTCCGGGATAGCCGAGATAATTCACCTGAATGGGCGCGGGGTGCAGCATCAGGATGCCGGTCCGCGCCCCTTGCGTAAATCCCTTCAGATCGACCAAAATATCGATGTTCGCGGCATGGATGGCGCGCGCCGCCGCGACGTCGCTCAGCGCGGATACATCATGCAGCGTATGGAAAGCGTCGTTAAGGCGGCGGCGCATCGCTTTGCCATCGTCGGCACCGAAGGAAAACCCATGCAGCTCGAAATGCGCCCGGTCATGCGCCTCGAACATTTCGATCAGCAGCAACAGCGTCGCATGATCCTGAAAATCGTTCGAGAGATAGCCGACGCGAATTTTTTCGCGCGCGGCATCATCGAAACAAAAAGCAAGATCGTCACGGATCGCAACGCTCCGCGCGCGGCGGTCCTTTGTCCAAAGTTCGGAACAGTCCCGCTGCTCCCTCGCGCTGACACCGGGCACTGTCAAAAACTGGAACGGAGAAAGCTGACCCGCCAGCCCTTCCGCGAGACGAGCGCGCATCGACTGTGCGTCCTGGGCGAAGTCGTCCCACTCACACATTTCGCGGCTTCGGTGGAGGGATTTCATCGCACCAGCCATTCCGCTCGTCGTCTTTGCGACAAAAGGGCCGCGCGCCACTCGCCGCATGGACGCGGCATCGAGAACGAGCAAATCTTGCGCCAGTGAGGCCGGCTGATTTCGATCAGGGGGCTTCCGTTGCCTTTGTTGCGACGGCATGGAGCGCGGCGGCCATGGCATCGACGGCGGCCGGGATGTCCGCCGCGGCGAGTCCGTGCCGCTGTGCGATCCAGCGAGGATCATTGTAGGCCAGCCAGACCTTGCCCGCCGCATCCTCGAAAACCAGCGCTTTCAAGGGCAAATCGATGCCGGTAGTCTGGCTGGCCTGCATGAGCGGCGTCCCCGCTTTGGCATTGCCGAATATCAGCAGTTCGGTAGGCCGCAGCGGCAACCCCGCCTCCGCCGCCCCCGCTGCATGATCGATTCGGGCGAACACGGTCATGCCCTTGGCCTTGATCTCGGCCTCAAGCCGGTCCGCCGTGTCCTTTGGCCCAAAGCTGCTGGGTATTGTGGTCAAACCGTCCGTAGCCATGGTGGTATGCTCCTAACCTTCACGCCGGGCCGCGACGTCGACTTGTTCGTCGCCGTCAACTCGTCAATTTCGCCTTGTTTTTTGCCCACGCCGAAGCCGCCTGAGTGTCGCCAGAGCGCGCCAACTAAAGGTCACAAGAGGGTGCGGGAAGCGGAGGTCAGCTATTCGTCAACCCGAGGGCCAATTTTTTATGGCAGCGCGCTTTCGGTAACAACCTGGGCGGTTTAAATTGGGTCTTTGCGGATGCACGGATTCCGCTGCCGATCGATTTCCTTTTTGCACAGCTGGCATGGCGAGGGTACCACGGGAGCCGCTATGATTGATGAGGAAAGTCAAAGTGCAAATCAGCATAAGCCAAGCTCCATCGCCGCGCGTCCGACGGATGAATCCGGCATCTCAATTGATCAAGGTGACACCTTAACCGGGACACCCCCCGCCAAGCCAAGCGCCCCAACGGGTCGAAACTCAATGCAAAGGCGACGTTTGTTGATGGCAGTGCTCGCCACCGTGGTCCTGGCAATTGGTGTCGTGTACGGCGGTCCCTGGGTTCAGGAAATTCTCACCACAGTTTCGACCGATGATGCCTATGTGAACGGTCACGTAACGTTCGTGGCGGCCCGTGTACCTGGTCAGGTGTCAAAAGTTCTGGTCGATGACAATAACCGCGTAAAACAGGGAGATCTTCTCGTCGAACTCGACCCTGAGCCATATGAGGTCATCGTCGCTGTCAAGAAAGCGGCCGTCGATACGGCAAAGGCGGATCTCGCGGCGGCTAAAGCTAATGTGCGTGGTGTTGAAGCGAGGGCAAGAAGTCAACGCTGGAGACTTCAACACGCCATCGAGGACGTCGAAAACCAGATCGCCCTTCTTCATGCGAAGATTGCCGCCCTGGACAAGAGCAAGGCCACGCTGAAATTGGCAGAGGCGGAATTCGAAAGGACAAAAAAGCTGGTTTACTCTGCGGTGGCGAGTCGCGAACAGTTCGACCAGCGGGAAGCAGCCTTATCTGTTGCCCGAGCAGAAGTTATCCAATCGCTAGACGATGCGCATCAAATTCGTGTCTCCTTGGGGCTGCCAGCGGAACCAGAGAACGGTGGAGACCTAGGCCAAGTGCCACCCGATCTCGATCAGAATTTTTCCGCGGTGCGCCAGGCACAGGCAGAATTGATCCAGAGTGCGGCTGAGCTTGGCCTTACCATTTCGGTCAATCGAACTCCGAAACAGATGCTTGAGGAGTTCTACAAGCGTGACCCTAAAGGAGACATCGACAAAATATATGCCGCGCTGGTGCCGCAGGCGCCAGCCGTCAAACAGGCCGAGGCGAAACTCGAATCCGCCGAACGCGATCTCGATCAGGCGGAATTAAACCTTCGCTATTGTAAGATCATCGCGGAAATTGACGGCGTCGTCACGCGCCGCAACGTCAATCCCGGCAACAATGTGCTGACGGGACAAGGTCTGATGGCGATCCGCTCACTCACAGAAATCTGGATCGACGCCAATTTCAAGGAGACACAACTGAGCGATTTGCGTATCGGTCAGCCGGTCGACGTGTACGCCGACATGTATGGCGGCCGGCGCGTCTTCTCAGGCCGGATCACAGGTTTTACGTTCGGCACCGGGTCGACATTGGCGCTGCTCCCGCCCCAGAATGCAACGGGCAATTTCGTCAAAGTCGTGCAACGATTGCCGGTGCGCATAGAGCTTAAGCAATACGATCCAGACAAGGATCCTTTGTTCATCGGCCTTTCCGTTGTCCCCTACGTCTATCTTAATAGGCCGGCGACAGGACCCGATGCTGGCAAGCGTCTGCAAGCCTCCGTGCCGCAATCGTCAGCCTCGGCAGCTGCTCCCGTTGAACGCCCAGCGGCGCGCAACCAATGACAGAGGCGGCACTTTCGCTTCCCAGGCGCCAGGCGGCAATGAACCCCTGGGTCGTCGCTGCCGCGGTGGTGGTGCCGACCTTTATGGAGGTGCTCGACACCACGATCGCCGTGGTCGCACTGCGCTATATCGTCGGCGGACTGTCAGCGACGGTCAACGACGGCGAATGGGTTCTCACGAGTTACCTCGCCGCCAACGCCATTATCCTGCCGATCACCGGCTGGTTGAGCAACCGCTTCGGCCGCCGCAACTACTTCCTCGCGTCGATTGCTGTATTTACCGTAGCTTCGGCGCTGTGCGGGATGGCAACGAGCCTCAGCCAGCTGGTTCTGTTCCGCGTAATCCAAGGTCTGGCAGGGGGTGGGCTTCAGCCGAGCAGCCAGGGAATTCTGCTCGATACGTTCCCGAGAGAGAAGCAAGGGGTCGCAATGACCTTGTTTGCCTTGGCTGCCCTGATCGCGCCGGTCGTCGGTCCGACCCTCGGCGGATGGATTACGGACAATTATTCGTGGCGGTGGGTCTTTTACATCAACCTTCCGGTCGGCCTTCTGGCCTGCGCCGCCTGCTACGCCGTCGTCGTCCATGACCCGGACTATCTGACTGCCCAGCGCGCGGAGCAGCGAAGGCTACCGTCACGTTTTGACTCGATCGGTTTGTCGCTGCTTGTCATCACCATTGTTTGCTGGGAAGTGATGCTCAGCAAGGGTGAGGAGTGGGATTGGCTGGGCGATGCATTCGGGCGGATCCAGATACTACTAACACTCTTTGTTGTTGGACTGGCGGCGCTGATCTTCTGGGAGATGCGCCACAAGAGCCCCATCGTGAATTTCCGCCCGCTAGGGGAGCGCAATTTCGGCGCCTGCTGCATTATAATTTTCGGTGCCTATGCGGTGCTTTATGGTAACAGCACCTTATTGCCGGGCCTGCTTCAAACCCTATTTGGGTACAATGCGCTGCAGGCGGGATTGGTCATGTCTCCGGCGGGGTTTTTTGCCGTCCTTACAATGCCTGTCGTGGGCTTCCTGCTTGGCCGGCAGACAGATGCACGGCGGTTGATGCTGACGGGCCTGCTCCTCATGGCGGCCGGCAATTATTGGATGTCGCAGCTGAACCTCGATATTAGCCCTGGGCAGGCCGTCTGGCCCCGCGTCCTCATGATTGTCGGCGTGTCCGTCTGTTTTGCCCCCTTAAATGTCGCTGCCTATCTCTACACGTCGATGGAGTTGCGCGGAGCCGCTGTCGGCTTGCTCAGTCTGCTCCGCAACGAAGGAGGCAGCGTGGGAACGTCGCTGAGCCAGGCGCTGCAGGATCACCGCGAACAAATCCACACCCTTCGGCTCGGCGAGTATCTCGATCCCTTTAACCCGGCCGTGAATTCCTTTACCGAACAATCCCAAGCATTTTTGCTCCAGCAGACCGGCGATCCGGTCTTGTCGAAGGAGCTTGCCTGGCAAGCTTTGGAGAATCTGCGCCAGCAGCAAGCTTCGGCCCTTGCCTTTTTTGACTGCTTTTGGGTGTTCGCCATGGTGATGCTTGCGCTCGTGCCAGTCGTTCTATTGATGAAACGCTCGGTGGCCGAAAAAGGCGCGCGCATCGGAGGCGAATGACGACACACATCCCAAGGTCCATTGGTGCTAAAGGATCCCACCCCGCGTCAAGATTGTTTTGAGAATTAGCGCGTAACACCGATCCTACGCAAAGTGCCTCGAACGAGCCAAAAAGCTAGGCTTCGAAGTATCAATGGGTG
Source organism: Methylocella sp. (assembly GCA_036561105.1). Lineage (GTDB taxonomy): Bacteria > Pseudomonadota > Alphaproteobacteria > Rhizobiales > Beijerinckiaceae > Methylocapsa. The sequence goes on from DATBPZ010000043.1 coordinate 126,562, forward strand.
GTCGATGTCCGTTAAGGGTCATCTCGCCGCCCCGCCGCGTGATCGATTCGCGCGAACACGGTCATGCCCTTGGCCTTGATCTCAGCCTCAAGCCGGTCCGCCGTGTCCTTCGGGCCAAAGCTGCTGGGTATGGTGGTCAACCCGGGTGCGGACATCGTGTATGCTCCATCGCCAAGTTCCGGATCACGATGCTTTTTGCTTTCGCCGAAGCCGCGAACGCTTTGATTGCGAATCTGGTGATACGTTTAGGCATGATCCGGTCGCGTCTCAGTTTGATGTTCCGCAGTGGGTGGCTTTCCATTTGTCCGCACATTCGGTTCATGGCCAAGTCTGGCCAATTTCAGACCGACTGCTCGTGGCAATTGGAGCAGCAACCGTTCGATCCAGCAAGCGGAGGGGCTGGCTGCTTTAGACTCCAGGATATGCTCTATCCATTGACGAGCGCATCGGAATGGCATCCGGTGCGCGTATAAGTGCCATCCCCGGTATCACAGCTCCTCCGATGGCGATCTTAAAGGAAGCAAGGCCCTGATCCGGGAGTCGCGTAGAAAAAGGCCGCCCCATGCGAGGATAGCCAGATAAGCCCCGAACAGCATATGGGTTAAAAGCGGATTGCCCACGCGTAGATGCGTTGCAACGGCACCCCCCATATAGGCCGTCAGCAGGATCGCGCCGAGCACCGCCGTTCGTGGGTAAGCATAGAGCGCGGTGCACAGCAGCGCCACCACGCCTAGCCCTCGCGCCAGCTCCGGCGATGGCGGATAGCCGAGTTCGGCGGTCGTCTTGATCACCACGTCCAGCGGGACCAGTTTCATCCCGCCGTCGAGCAACATGAAGGCGATGACGAGCCCGCTCATCACATAGCCGGCTGCGCGTCCAAATCTTCCTTTCGTCATTGTCTTTCCTGACTTGAAGCTGCAGGATATCGCCCGACCGAGCGCTGATTGCGGGCCACGAATATCCAGAGGATCGGAACGATGAAATGGGGTCGAGCGTGCCTCGCCCTAGCTACTCTTGCCCTTGAGAAGCGCCACGATCGCCATGGCGTGACCATGGCCGAGGCTGAACTCGTCCTTCAAGGCGGCGACGATGGCACCCACCTTCATACCCTCCGCAAGTCCTTGCCCTGTGGAAAAACCCCGGTCGACGCCCCACTGGCGGAACTGCTCCGGGGTCTTTCCGGTCTTGGCTTCGATATTGTCAAGATAGGCCTGAAAACTCATGACCGCGCTCCTTCGATTCGCTCTCGCCACTCAGGCGGATACGCGCCACAAATAGCCGATCAGGCGCCCTTTGTTTTGTATGAGAACGACAGTTGCGGCCGATCGCGCACAAGCCGCGCAGGGGTCGTGCCGATCAGTTGTTTGACCGAGCGGGTGAGGTGCGCCTGATCGAAATAGCCGGCGTCGAATGTCGCATCGAGGACCGATCTCCCGTCCATTAGCAAGGCTGCCGCATGACGGGCCCGCTCAATTTGCTGATAGCTGCCGAACGTCATGCCGGTGACATGGCGAAAATGGCGCTGCAGCGAACGAAGGCTCATTCGGTCGCAATCGCCTTCAATCGCAGCGTCGGTCGCATGGCTCTGTGCAAGAACCCCGGCGCGCGCCAGGCTAGCGACGAAGTTCTCCGCATTGTCATAGCTTGGGATTTCCCAGGCTTGGCCTGAAAACCAGAATCGACCATCGGGGAGCATTGGCAAATGGATATTCTGATGGTCGATCAATGTCGCTGTGGGGATCTGCGGTAGATAGGTGCCAAGCCGAAAGCGGACGGCTAGCCATTCGCCGTTCGGCGGACATTCGACGAGGATGCCTTTGGACACTGGCCCCCGCAGCGTCACTGCCGAAAATTCGGGCAGTCTAGTGAAGACGAACTCGATGCTGCTCTCAGCCATAGAGAGGAAGAAGCCGCCCTGCCGGCTCCGGCTGCGCCATATGCGCTCGACATGGGGCGAGTCCGATTCCCGATGCTCAAATTCTATCAGCACGAGTGCATCCCGAAAACGCAGGTCGCCATACTTCGAGCGTAATAGAAAAGGCTAGAATTTCATAATTCTACAGCGACCTTCGGCGCGCAGTATTGATAATCGGGGGCGAAGATCGGAAGAATGCCTGCTGTCGCAATGGCTCCATATTTTGCCCTAGCGATAAATCAGCACCGGGATCGTGCTGTGAGTCAGCACTTTGACGGCGACGCTGCCGAGCACGATCGCGGAGAGTCCGTGCCGTCCATGCGAGGCCATGACGATCAGATCGCAATGTTCGTTGGTCGCGGTCTCGATGATCGCCTGATGCGGATGTTCGTGCTCCACATACATCACGTCGCAGCTGACCCCTTGCGCCAAGGCCACCGTCTTCACTTGATCGAGGCATTTGTTGGCAAAGACCTCCATCTGCTTTTGATAGCCATATTCCTCCGGCAGTTCCTTAAAGAGGGCCGGGTCCAAATCGAAGATTTGCGACAGCGATAAAACAGTGATGCTCGTGACTTTCGCCTTGAGTGTCCGGGCCAGCAAAATGCCATGCTCGACGGCTTTTTGGGACAATTCCGAGCCGTCGGTGGGAATGAGAATATGTTTGTACATGACAGTTTGGCTCCGCGCCTGCGTTGGCATTTCCAGAATATGCCGCTAGTGATTGAATGCCAACGGAAGATTCCTGTCGCATTTACCACATCTTCGATTCAGCAGGCTTTGACATGCCTCAGTTCGACCCCCGCCTGACTCCGGCCCGCCCTGATCTCGCAGCTGCACAATTGCGCGATCTCGTCGAGGCCGCCGATTACGTCGAAGGCCGCGCGATGCAGGTCGTCACCGGCATTGCCGATGTGCGGCGCGAGCCCGCCCATGAGGCGCTGCTCGACACGCAAGCGATCTATGGCGAAGCGGTTACCCTTTACGAGGACTACGAAGGCTGGGGCTGGGTGCAGCTCGCCCGCGACGGCTATGTCGGCTATATCGCCATGGCCGCGCTGGCGGAGGGACGCATGGAGGCGACCCATCGCGTCGCGGTGACACGCACTTTCGTCTATCAATGTCCCGACATCAAGATGCCGGCGCGCCGCTCTTCGCCGCTGGGTGCCGCCGTTCGCGTCCGGGCGGTTCAAGGGGCTTTCGCGCAAGTCGGGGACTGTGCTTTCGTCTTCGCCGACCATTTGAAGCCTTATGACGCTTACGAAAAAGACTTCGTTGCGGTGGCTGAGCGGTTTTTGCACGTGCCTTATCTGTGGGGCGGCAAGACAAGCCTTGGCATCGATTGCTCGGGTCTCGTGCAGGTCTCGCTTGAAGCGGCCGGACTCCCGGCCCCGCGCGACACCTATATGCAGGAAAAGGCAATTGGCACGCCGCTCGCGTTCGATCCGGATCTGACAGGCTTGCGGCGCGGCGATGTCGTTTTCTGGCGCGGCCATGTCGGCATCATGCGCGACGAAACCCATCTGCTGCACGCCAATGCGCATCACATGCTGGTGGTCAGCGAGCCGCTGCGCACCGCGCGGGATCGAATCCTCGGCAAGACCTTACAGGGCATCACGTCGATCAAGCGGCTCTGATCAGCCCGCGCTCACGCCCACCATTTTTCCGGCGCCGGAATCTTCGGCGCAGCTTGCTCGATGACCTGCGCGACGGAGAACAGCGTCTCTTCGTCGAAGGCGCGGCCGATCACCTGCAGCCCCAACGGCAGACCCTCGGCGGACACTCCGGCCGGCACCGCAATGCCCGGCAGCCCCGCCATGTTCACGGTCACGGTAAAAATATCATTGAGATACATTTCGACCGGATCGGCGGAGCCCTTTTCGCCGAGCCCAAACGCGGCGGACGGCGTTGCGGGCGTGAGGATCGCATCGATGCCATCCGCGAAGGCTGCCTCGAAATCGCGCTTGATCAGGGTTCTGATCTTTTGCGCCCGCACATAATAGGCGTCGTAATAACCGGCCGAAAGCACATAGGTGCCGATCATGATGCGGCGGCGCACTTCCTTACCGAACCCCGCCGCGCGGGTGTTCTCATACATGCCGGCAATGTCTTTGCCGGGGACCCGTAGGCCGTAACGCACTCCATCGTAGCGGGCGAGGTTTGAGGACGCCTCGGCGGGGGCGACGATGTAATAGGCGGGCAGCGCGTGCCGCGTGTGGGGCAGCGAAATGTCGGCAATCTCCGCGCCCGCGTCCTTCATCCAGGCGATACCCTGCGCCCAGAGTTTTTCGATTTCCGCAGGCATGGTTTCGAGGCGGTATTCCTTGGGGACGCCGATTTTCAGGCCCTTGATGCCACGCCCGACCGCCGCCTCGAAGTCCGGCACCGGCAGATCGACGGAGGTCGTATCTTTCGGGTCATGCCCCGCCATCGAGCGAAGCAGGATCGCCGCGTCGCGCACGCTGCGGGCGATGGGACCCGCCTGATCGAGCGAGGAGGCAAAGGCCACAATGCCCCAGCGGGAGCAGCGGCCATAGGTCGGTTTGATGCCGGTGGTGCCGGTGAAGGCGGCAGGCTGGCGGATCGAGCCGCCCGTATCCGTCGCCGTCGCGCCAAAACATAGCCGCGCCGCGACCGCCGCCGCCGAGCCGCCCGACGAGCCGCCAGGCACCAGCGCGGTGTTGGAGCCGCGCCGCCGCCAGGGGGAAATCACCGGGCCGTAGTACGAGGTCTCGTTCGATGAGCCCATCGCGAATTCGTCGAGATTGAGCTTGCCGAGCATCACCGCGCCGTCGCGCCACAGATGGGCGGTGACGGTCGATTCGTAGGCCGGCACAAAGCCTTCAAGAATATGGCTGCCCGCCGTGGTCTGCACGCCCTCGGTACAATAGAGATCCTTGATGCCAAGCGGGATGCCCTCAAGTGGCCCGGCCTCCCCCTTGGCGATCCGGGCGTCGGAGTGGCGGGCCATGGCGAGCGCCCGCTCCGGCGTCTCGACGATGAACGTATTGAGCGCCCGCGCTTTTTCGATCGCCGCGACATGCGCCTTGGCGAGTTCCACGGCGGAAAATTGCTTTTGCGCAAGGCCGTCGCGCGCGCTGGCGAGGGTGAGGTCCGTGAGGCCAGTCATGGGTGCGCTCACTCCACCACTTTGGGGACGACAAAGAAATGGTCGTCCGAGACCGGCGCATTGGCGACGATCTTGTCGGCGATGGCGCCGTCGGTCACCACATCCTCGCGCTTTTTCATTGGCATCGGCTGGACGGAGGTCATTGGCTCGACACCCTCGACATCAACGCTGGAGAGTTCCTCGACGAAAGCGAGGATAGCGTTAAGCTCGGTTTGCAGATGCGGCACGTCGTGCTCGCTGACCTTGATTCGCGCTAGATGCGCGATGCGCCGCACGGTCGCCTGATCGACGGACATAAACTCTCCCTTTGAACCCGAAGCCAAAACCTGACAAGAGCCTCGTCATGCCCGGCCTTGAGCCGGGCATCCAGGCAACGAGTCTGGATGGCCGGGTCAAGCCCGGCCATGACGGAGCCGGGACGCGTGCTCTTCGAAGGTTAGAAATTAAAGGAGGGCTATAGCACCGGGGGCTTGGCGCAAGCAATGCGAGGTTTTGGACATCAATTATGTAAGGAAATTCAGCCCAATCGGACAAAAGCGTTTCACGTGAAACGTTTTGGTACGATTGGCGGTCGGTGCAACCTTACTTTTGGAAGGCGTGGCCAGATACGAAACCGGGATTTGGCGCAAGCAGAAAAGCGCGATAGGTTTAAGCTTTAGCTGTGTGTTTTTTTGTGCAAGCGATTTGGGATCACGCGCGCATCCATGTTTCTTGCGATGCCAGCTTTTCGGCTTGCGTGACAGCCCGTAAGCGCGCGGGACGATCTTTTAGGCCGTTCCAATAGGCTTCGAATTCCGCCCGCCTGTCGATTACACCGAACTGCAAGCAAAAACCAATCAGCGACCCCACATAGACATCAGCAGCCGTAAAAGTGTCTCCCGCGATATATTGGCGGCCTGCCACTGCCCTGGCGAGCGTATCAATCACCGCCGCGTAAGAGCCGTAGCCGAAGCGGCGCTGCATCTCTGGTGTCGCCGGATCCCAGCCGACGGCGTGATTGTTCGTTGCCGGCTCCACACAGCCCGCCGCGAAAAACAGCCAGCGATAATAGGCGCCGCGCACTCCAGGCTCTGGCGCGAGACCCGCCTCGGGAAAGGCGTCGGCGAGATAGGCGCAGATGGCAGCTGCTTCCGTCACCACCGTCTCGCCATGTTTGATGGCCGGCACCTTGCCCATCGGGTTGATGGCGAGATAAGCGGTGGCCTTCATTGTTGTTTCGTAGTCTTTGATCTCGATTACGTAGGGCGTACCGGTCTCTTCCAACATCCAGTGCACGATCCCGCCGCGCGAGCGCGGATTGGTGTAGAAAACGAGTTCCTTTGCCATTGGTTTGCCTTTTGCTTTTCCTGCTATGGAAGGTGCATAAACCAAGGTACTGTCAGTTTCTGTCAGCATGTTTTGCTGCCATTCCTTCACCAATGCCAGGCGGCGGCACGGCAGGTGCACATCCAGAATCTCCGCCGTTTCGATCCGGTCAGCACGGAAATGGCGAAAATCCTGTCGTAATTCGCACCAGCCAACTAACACGCGGGCGGATTCGAAAAAGCCGAGCGCCACGGGCCAGATAATGCGTTCGGTCCGAGCGCCCTTGTCGTCCCGATATGCAATCGCGAGTTTGCGTTCCTCGCGCAAAGCCCGGCGCAACAATTTCAGGCCCACCAGGTGCGGCCTTTCCCAACCACGGCCGACGAGGAGGGCGTCATCCTCCAACCGATGTTTCAAATCCCGAGGCAGCACCGCCGCGATTTTCGCCATAGCGTCGCGGGCAGCGCTAGAAAGTGATTCATCCGTACGCCGTGCCACCCATCTCGCACCAAGCGCGAGCGCCTCGATTTCCTCTTCAGAGAACATCAAGGGCGGCAGCAGAAAGCCGGGGCGAAGCACATAACCCACGCCCGGCTCGCCGTCGATTTCCGCCCCCATCGCTTGCAAAGCGGCGATGTCGCGATAAAGGGTGCGCAAGGAAATGCCCGCCTCGCGAGCAAGCTCCGCTCCGCTCACCGGCTGACGGCGCCGTCGCAGCATTTGTAGAAGCTCGAACAGGCGGTGGGTGCGCGACAGGACGGCACATGGTATAGGATGCTGTTAGATTCCGGCAGTAGCATCAAAATCCGCGTACGTCCGCCCGCCACGGCGGCGGCCACGCGTCAATCGTGCGGAAAACGCCATTATTGTTATAGTTTTTCAGCCGGATGCAACGGCTTTGCTTATAAGCGGGAAACGGCAGACACGACCGGAAAGCTGACCCCTCAGCGTTTCTGACGCTTTTCCCAGGTGGTGTTTTGCCAGTGGGGACTGACGGGGGCGGAGCTTTTGGCGCCCTTTCCTTTATACAACCCTACCAATTTCCAAACCGCTACCGCGGTCGCCAAAATCGCCCCGGCCGAGCTGATGATGGGCTCGTTGTCACTCAGAAATTGCCAAATCTCAGAAAGCATCGTTCGCCCTCCCTTGCGAATTTGCCGTCATTGATCTTGTTTTCGAGCCGGGCGCAATGGTTTTGTACAAAGACGCGCTTGCCGTCTAACTCCGTGGCGTTTCTCCCGCAACACTGCCGCCCGCCTCAATGCCCCGCGCGGCCTCTTCCTCCGCCTTGACGCGGGCCATGATCCTTTGGATGCGCTTGACCTGCGAGCTGACCAGCTAACTCGTAAGGAGGAGGCACACGCCGATGATGGATCAAAACCGGCTCGCGGCGCGCGGACCGACGCGGCGGTCGCGCGGCGCAGCCTCAACGCCAGTGACAAACCGCGTCAGAGATTGTCCATCTATCTCGCCCTCGAAAGGAAGACCCAGCAACTCCAGCACGGTCGGGCCAACGTCGAGCACATCGCCGCCCTCAAACCGCGCCCCGGCCGGGAATGGACCATTCAACACCCAAAACGTCGAATGCGGAGTGTGGTCGCCGGTTCGCGGCAGCCAATTCTGGTAGACGGTCCGTTTGATGAGACCGAGCCGGTCCGACCAGCAGGCGTCCAGCGGCCCGAGATCATCGCGGAACACAACCATGATGTCGGGCACGTCGGGGTGGTGATCGGGCCCGAAGGCTTCTTGCGCCGTGTAGAATTTTACGACGATGGGTTCGCGCGTCTCGGGGTGCTTGAGTTCGAGCAGCGCCTCGCGGATCGTTTCGGTCAGGGCGATCTCTTCATTGCCACGCGCCACTTCCCCGAAGGGCTCGCGGCCCTTCAGATTGAGCCGGATCGCGCCGCAGCGATTGTTACGCAATTCGGCGGCCCGCGTTTCGGGAAGGGTGAAAGGCTCGTGCAATCCGCCGCTTCCGGCCTGAATGGATTGGATGACGCGCTTGCCGATGAGGGACTTCACCGTGTCGCGGAGCGACCGGATCAAGGGGTTGGACGAATATTGCATGTTGCGCCAAAAACGGCCCTTCAGGCTGTCCTCGCCCTTCGAGGTGAGGCCGAGCCGGGCGAGCACTTCGTTCAAGAGATTTGGCCCGCCGGAATAAAGCGCCATGCCATGACTGGCGAGAAGCACGATCTTGGCGTCCGGCCCGGCCGCCTCGATGAGCGCGCCGACGCCCTTGTCGATTTCTGCGTAGACATCCCGGATCGCGGTCTTGAAGTCGTCCGCTGCATGGGGATCGTGCTTGGGGTGATTGGGATCGAGAAAGTGCCAAAACTGATGCCCGGCGCAATGGCTTTCCGTGTAGCACACGTTGAACAGATCCCACGGCTCGCGCCGCAAATAATCGAGATAGATGCGTGTCTTGGTCGAGGCGCCGCGTTTGAGGCCAGAGAGCAGCTTGGCGTAGCCTTCAGGCGTCTCGCCGTGCGAGTCACAGGCGGTGATCGGGTGGTCGCCGTAAGTCTTCTTAATGTCGTCTAGAAGTGATGGCGGCTCGCTGGTGATTGCAAAATTGCGGTCATGCGTGCCCCATTCGAACAATTGCAGCCCATTGAAGTCTGGCACCGGTACGGTTTGAGGGATGTCGGAAATGAAAACGCGCTTGCCAGCACGGCTCGCGCGGGCCCAGTAGTAAAGTTCCGTATCGACCTCCTTGGGCTCGATCGCGCGCTTAACCACCTCGCCGGTTCGGAGCTGCTGGCCGTGGTAGAAATGCGCATGCCGGCCGCAGCCCATGCTGGAGCCGATTTCGGGCCACACCGCGCCGGGCAGCGTCTCGAGCGGAGACGACAGGCGGATCGTGGCGCCACGCTCCATCGCGGAGGACAGCGAGGGGCAAAAGCCTTCCGCTGCCCAGCGTTCGAGCAAGGTGGATTCGGCGGCGTCCAATCCGATGAAAATGACGCGTGCGGTCATGCTCTTTCACTCCGTTACGCTGTCTTGCTGTGCGGTTCCACGCGCGTGAAGCTCAGCGTTAACTCCTTGCGGCGATGCCACGGGGCGCGAGCCCAGGCCGCCGTGACCGTTCGCGGCGCCGGAACTTTGCGCCAGCAGCGGCTGGCGTGCGAAATACGCGCGGAGAACTCCGAAGTGCCACATGGCGCGCGCCCGGAGGGTGCCGCGCGGAGGGTCGAAACACGAAAGCCCAAACAGCACCGGGGCAAAGGCGAATGCGCGCGCAACCGGGAACAGCGGCATGACCCCGTCGAGCTCAGCGTGCAATCTCATAGCGGTCACGCCTTCCCAGAACAGGCGCTTTCGCAACCACGCAGGATCTAGGCGTTCCAAATGAACGCGATGGCCAACGCGCGGCCGGGAAGAGTACCAAATCGCCCAACCTCCCCGGCGCATTTTTTCCGCAACAAAGACGTCGTCGCCTGAGAGAAGAAGCTGGTTCTGGCGCGCCAGGCGCTCGGGGAATCCACCAGCCTCAACCAGGGCATCGCGGCGCAACAGCATATTGGCGCCGACGAAGACAGGGGTGCCGGTGCAGTCCTCCTCCGCCTCGATTTCGACGAGGGAAAGATACTTGCGCCAGAGCACCGGCAGATCGATTTCTCGTCCCTCCGGCCAGAGGGGATAGGTGTAGAGCCCGGCCGCGCCCGACTTCGCAGGCAGCCGCTCGATCAAAGCAAAGATTTCATTCAGCCAACCGGGATCGGGGACCGTGTCGTCGTCGAGAATGGCGAGCCATCGCCCTTTGCTAAGCGAAACCGCGGCGTTGCGCGCCATCGAAAGGCCAGGCCAGTTCAGGCGGTGCAGCACGATTTGGGGGTGCTTCACGAGAAACTGGGCCAGCGCGTCCTTAGTCTGCGGCTCGGAGGCGCTATCGACAACGACAATTTCAGTGCCGGTTCGCCATTGCAGGGTCAGTGCAGCCAAGCATGCGGTAAGATCCGCAGGCCGGTTATGTGTGCAGATCAAAATGCTGAGAACAATATTGATCTCACTCTCCTATTTTTTTCGTACATATTTATTAAATAAAGTATCAAAATAAGTTAGTTAATCGACAGTAATAAGTAATCCGGGTAAATCAAGGAGAATGCGTATGATAACGCCTTTTTACTCGTGATTCTAGTCTGAGTTTCTTGATGAGCGCCGGAGTAGCATTCATCAAAAAAATTCACTCGACGGGGCCTGCATTTAAGATGCTGCTTTATCCATACGGGCTTTGTTGCTCGCCTCTTTTTCCATATCCTCCTCCGCCTTGGCGCGGGCGAGGAGCTTTTGGATCCGCTTCACCTGCCAGGCGACCAGCCAGCTCGCGAGGAGAAGGCACACGCCGATGATGAAGAACGCATACAACCAGCCGTTACCCATCATGTTCATGGTATCGACGGACTGACTATCGATATTCCCAAAAAAATTGCCCATGGCGTTTCCTGTTGTTTTGGTCGCCTGATTTTATACCAGGCCTCGAAGAGGATAGCCGTTGGTCGCGCCGTCATGGCCGGACTTTATCCGGCCATCCGGCAGCTTCCGTGACTGAATGCCCGGGTCAAGCCCGGGCATGGCGACAAAAGTTAATGATCCATCTTGGCCCTGTGGCGGCAATAACAAGGGCCTTCCTCAAAACTGCAAAACCTCGCCGATACCCGGCACCGCGACCTTGGCCGCGTGGCCTTGCATCGCCGCCACGAAGTGGCTCGCGTCTGGATCGATTATGTCAAACGTTCCATAGTGGCAGGGGACGACGGTTTCGAAGTGAAAATAGCGCGTCACCGCGAGCGCCGCCGTACGCCCGCTCATGGTAAAGCGGTCACCAATCGGCACCAGGCCGATGTTCGGCGCATAGATCTCGTCGATCAAGGCCATGTCGGAAAAGATGCCGGTATCGCCCATGTGATAGACGCTGGGGGCTTCCTTGGGCTTGACGACAAACCCGTTCGGATTGCCGAGATACACCGATTGGCCATTGACGACGGTGCCCGATGAGTGCAACGCCGGGGTGAAGCTCACCTGGAAGGCGCCGCAATCGATGGTCCCGCCCGTGTTGCCGGGGTTGATGTTTTCGACGCCCTGGGCGTTGAGGAACATGCAGATTTCGAAATTCGAGAGGACCTGCGCGCCGGTTGACTTGGCGATTTTGGCGGCATCGCCGATGTGATCGTCATGGCCGTGGGTGAGCAAAATATGGGTCGTGCCGGGCTGTTCGGGATCGCCGGTGAATTTCGGATTGCCGGTGAGGAATGGGTCGATGAGGATGACCGCCGTGCCAAGCTCGATGCGAAATGCCGAATGGCCGAGCCAAATAAGTTTCATGGGATGCGCTCCTCGAACGCTTTCCAAAGCAGAAAGCGGGTTCAATAGTTTTGTTTTATCGCATTTTCTCGACGCGAACCGGTGTTCTCTTCGCTGGAAAATGCTCTCGAAAGCCAGCTGATTTCGGGCTGCTTTATCATATTCAACCCGAAGCGAAGAGCTGATGATGGCGGCGGAGATTTTGGACCTTGAAGGCTTGGCGCCCCGCATCGGCTTGCGCCAGCGGCTTATGGGCGCCGATCTCGGCAGCAAAACCATCGGCGTTGCCCTCTCAGATGTGGAACGCCGGATCGCGACGCCCTTGATCACGATCCGGCGCACGAAATTTTCCAAGGACGCGGCGATGCTCGTCTCGCTCATGGATGAATTTGATGTCGCGGCGCTGGTTGTTGGCTTGCCTCTGAACATGGATGGATCGGAAGGTCCGAGCGCACAAGGCGCCCGCGCCTTCGCCCGCAATTTCACGCCGCTCTCGGGGCGCCCTTGCGTCTTTTGGGACGAACGGCTCTCGACGGCCGCCGTTACCCGCTCGCTGATCGAGCAGGACGTGTCCCGGGCCAAGCGTGCGGAAGTGGTCGATAAAATGGCGGCGGCTTTTATCCTGCAAGGGGCGCTCGACCGGCTATGCCGTCTTCAGCCTCCAAGTTAAGCTTCTTTTGACGGGGCTTTCACGGTTCGTGTTTCCAAGAGGGCATTGCGGATTTTCCGCAATTCCTTGCGCACAGCTTTCAAATCGTCGGCGGGGCGTCCCATCGCCGTCAAGATTTGCGCAGGGACCATCTGCGCCTCCTTATGCTTAAGCTGGCCTTTGGCGGTGAGCGTGACCCGGACGCGGCGCTCGTCCTTGGGGTCGCGCGCCCGGTGAACGAGGTCCATGGATTCAAGGCGCTTTAACAGCGGGGTCAATGTGCCGGAATCGAGGTACAGACGTTCGCCGAGTTGCTTAACCGTCACATCGCCGCCCTCCCATAGCACCAGCATGACGAGATATTGCGGATAGGTGAGGCCCAGATTTTCCAACAGCGGCAGATAGGCTTTGGTGATCGCATGCATCGCCGAATAGATGGCAAAACACAGCTGCTGCTCCAGCTTTGGTTTGACGGTGTCATCCGACATGATCTCTCCCGTAACTTTTCTGCTATTCTATCGTAGCATATTAAATCGTACACAATATAAATTGGAGTATTAGCCGTCCCCGGTCCGCAGTTTTTTCAACCTGTACAGCGTCTCCAGAGCCGCACGCGGGGAAAGGGCGTCCGGGTCGATGGCATCGAGCGCCTGCACCCATGCTTCGTCGTGAAGGGGCGCAGAGGAAGCAGTCTGCCCTTGCGCCGCCGTGAACAACGGCAGATCGGCCACGGACCGGTCCGCATAGGCAAGCCGCTCGGCGGCCTCGAACTCAGCCAAAAGCGTGCGCGCCCTCGCCACAACCGGGCCAGGCAGCCCGGCGAGCTTGGCGACCTGGATGCCATAGGAGCGATCGGCGGCGCCGGGCACGATCTCATGCAGGAACACCACTTCGCCGTTCCAGTCAGTCACCCGCACCGTGAGGTTGTCGAGCCGGTCGAGCGTGGCGGAAAGCCGCGTCAATTCATGAAAATGGGTGGCGAACAGCGCCCGCGCCCGGTTTTTTTCATGCAGATGCTCGATCACCGCCCAGGCGATCGAAAGCCCGTCGAAGGTGGCGGTGCCGCGGCCGATCTCATCGAGGATGACGAGCGAACGCTCACCCGCCTGATTGAGGATGGCGGCCGTCTCGATCATTTCCACCATGAAGGTCGAGCGACCGCGGGCGAGATCATCGGCGGCGCCGACCCTGGAATAGAGCTTGTCGACAACCCCGATGTGGGCGCGCGCCGCCGGGACGAAGGAGCCCATCTGAGCGAGAATCGCGATCAGCGCGTTCTGCCTCAAATAGGTGGATTTGCCAGCCATGTTGGGACCGGTCACGACGGCGATCCGGCCGCCTTTGCCCGGTAAACCGGACAATTTGCAGTCATTGCCGGCAAAGGCTTGCCCCTCCCGGCGCAAAGCCGCCTCGACAACCGGATGCCGGCCGCCTTCGATGTCGAACGCCAGCGAGGCATCGACATCCGGCCGCGACCAATCCAGGGCTTGCGCCAATTCGGCGAGCGCCGCCGCCACATCGATGATGGCAAGCCCCGACGCCAGCTTTTTGATTGCTGCTTGCTCCCCCAAGAGTTGCGCGGCGAGATCCTCGAAGATCGTCTGCTCGCGGGCGAAGGCTTCGTCGGCGGCGGAGGCGATCTTCACTTCAAGTTCGGCAAGTTCCTTGGTCGAAAAACGCATCGCGTCCGCCATGGTTTGCCGGTGAATAAACACGCCATCATGCGGCGGCTTGAGGAGCCGTTCACCCTGCGCTTGCGGCACCTCGATGAAATAGCCAAGAAAGTGATTGTGCTTGAGCTTGAGCTGCTTTGTTCCCGCGATGTCGCAATAGCGCGCTTGCAGCGCCGCGATCACGCCCCGGTTTTCGTCGCGCAGCGCCCGCAGTTCGTCGAGCGATGCGTTATATCCGCTGCGGACAAAGCCGCCGTCGCGCCGGTTGAGCGGCAAAGAGTCGGCGAGCGCTTGCCGCAATCGCACTGCGATGGCTGGATCGACGCTCGCGGCGGCCGTGCTCGCCTCGAGAAGCCCGCTGGGCAGCGGTCCGGTTGCTGCCATCCTTCCGGCAACGGCGCTGGCCGCCTCGATTCCGGCACCCAGCGCCGCCACATCGCGCGGTCCGCCGCGATCGAGGGCAAGGCGCGACAAGGCGCGGCTGATGTCGGGCACCGCCTTGAGGCCCGCGCGGATCTCCCTGCGTAAACCTGGTTCGCCCGCAAAAAATGAGACCGAATCCAAGCGGGCTTCGATGTCCCTTGTGTCCGTCAAAGGCGCTGCCAGACGCTCGGCGAGCAGGCGGCTGCCCAGCGCGGTGACGGTTCTGTCGATGGCGGCCAGCAGCGAGCCCTCCCGCGCGCCCGATAGCGTTCGCGTCAATTCGAGATTGCCGCGTGTCGCCGCATCGATGTCCATCCGCGCGTCGCGCGAAAGCCGGGTTGGCAGGCTGAGAGCAGGCCGCGCGGCAAGCTGAGTGCGCTCGATATAAAAGAGTGCGACGGCGGCGGCGGCGATCTCTGTGCGGGAAAGCGCGCCCAATCCGTCGAGCGTCGCGAGGCCGAAATAATCCTTGAGACGCCGCTCCGCGCTCGCCCCTTCTGCCGCCTCGCGGCCAAGCGGCGTCACGGGCAGTTTTGTCTCGCGCGCGAACCTTGCCAGACAAGGGACGTCGAGGAGTGCTTCGGGCACAACGATTTCGGCCGGGTCGATGCGGGCGATTTCGGCCTCGAGGGAGGCCTCGCTGGTGCTGACGACGATGAAGGTTCCGGTTGAAATATCGACGGACGCCAGCCCAAAAAACGCCTCCGGCGGCCCGCCGCCCGCAAGGGCGAGCAGACTATTGGCGCGCACGGGATCGAGCAGCAGCTCCTCGGTGATGGTACCCGGCGTCACCAGCCGCACCACCTGCCGGCGAACGACGGATTTGGCGCCGCGTTTGCGGGCCTCGGCCGGGTCTTCAATCTGCTCGCAGACGGCAACGCGGTGCCCTTGGGAAATCAGCCGGTTCAGGTAATCCTCGGCGCGCTCGACCGGCACCCCGCACATGGGAATGTCTTGTCCCTCATGCTTGCCGCGCTTGGTCAACACAATGCCGAGCGCCCGGGCGGCGATCTCGGCGTCGCCGAAGAACAATTCGTAGAAATCACCCATCCGGTAAAACAGGAGGGAACCTGGATTTTGCGCCTTGATCGCGCTGTATTGCGCCATCATCGGCGAGACTTTGAGCTGCGGCTCAGGCGCAAAGCCGGGTCCGCTTACATCCAGGGCGGATGTCGCCGATTGAAAAGATTGGGGAGTGCCGGCTGCGCTTTTTGGCATGATCGCAACCTAGAGCATTTTCCTGCGGCCGGGGACCCGGTTCATAACAGAAACCGCCGCGAAGGAGGGGATCGACTTAGATGTGGCGTTTTAACGCTTCCTGTTCGTCCCGGCAAAGCTTGGGCAATCGCTGCCCGCGCCTACGTTGTGATCGAGCGCGCTCACATTTTGATACGTGTCAACGCCCTCGCGCCCCGAATAAAATACCCCTAGATGGGCTGGAAAGGTTTCGCGCATGACACATCAGACGCCGGCCCACGCCGTTGAGTACAGGGAGTATCTCGCGTGGGATGCGCCCACGCGCTGGTTCCACTGGATCAACGTGGCCGCCGTTCTTGGGCTCATCGCGACGGGGCTTGGGGTCCTCAACGATGACCCGCTGGGGCTCTCCGCTGGCGGCAAAATCTCG
>DATBPZ010000044.1:0-2160 GCA_036561105.1 Methylocella sp.
TATTTCGCGGCTTCTGAAAAGGGCACGCAGTGCCACGCATGTTCATGGGAACCGTCGCTGCGCGGCTCGGGCTTGCCGGCCCAGCCGGGAATTTCGAGCTTGGTGCGCCGCGGACGCAGGTCATCCCCGCCCATCCTGAACTTGATCTTTTGCATGCGGTTGTCTCCCTTATCGGAGGAATCGAGCCTGGCCGTCAAAGATCACGCGCAAAATGTCCGAAGTGCGTCGATCCTGGGTCCCGCGGATCACGCTCGGTTCTATCTGAGTGTTGATTTCCGCCAGGATTTGGCTTTTCGCCGCCGGCGGCTTACGCCGTTGTGGTGGGTGTCGTGGCAGTGAAGACGGCGATCGCTGGGACTTCGATCACCGACGCAATCGAGAACTTGGAGTTCGTTCCGGCGGAGTTGAGTTGACAATGTGAAGGCAGGCACGAAATTCGCGCCGATGGAGCTGCGCCGTGACCACGACGATTTGGCGCTCTGAAATCGACCGGCCCCATGTCTGCTCCTCCGAGCGCTTGGCTGTCATCAGTTTCGGACCGTTCCGCAGGGTCTGTCACTCCGATGATTCGTTCGGTTCAACAAAATGACCTAGGATGCCGGCCCCAAGGGCGCCGATAATCGCAGCGGTGATCGCTGGCGCAACTCCCAAGAGGGTCCCTGCAAGGAGCATCCCCACGGTAGCGCCCATCCCCGCGCATGCAAGCGCGGTTCTTGAAACGCCGAATTCATCCAGTTCAAATTTCATAGCTAGCTCACACAGCAGCCGATGAGCCTCGACCTTGTTCCTGACAGGGCGCTCCGCGCCTCGGCGTGACTGCTGCGATACCGAGATCGCTGAAAGGCTACGGGGCCTCCCTTGCGGATAGACGCCACCACCACTTTCCAACGGGTTCGCTGTCAGATCCCTGTCGAACTGGCGATTTGGTGCTGCGCGCGGCAAGAGTCCGATCCAGGCCGCCAACATTCCTGAGAGCCACATCGCCTGTTATCGGAACCCACAGGAGAACGAGAGAGCGAAAACTGTTGGAGCGGAAGGATCTTACGAAGTCTTCATGATGAACGGCTGGGAACCGGGCGCGCATGGCCATCGAACAATAGGCCCTACGGAGTGGCCATGCTGGACCCCATACGACGAAACGACCTAGGATGCCGGCCCCAGGGGCGCCGATGATCGCAGCGGTGACCGCTGGCGCCACTCCCAAGAGGGTTCCTCCCCGAGGTTGTCGAAGGCTTCGGCCAGTTTTGTTCCTGACGCGCTGAAAATGTCCACATAGGCATTGTGAGTCGCGCCAGAATCATTGGAGCAGGCGATTGAGCGATAGCTTAAGGCTTTGATGATCCTGGGAGCGTGTGCCACAGGTCGTGCTGAAGGGCAAAGCGCAAACCTCTTGCTACAAAGCGGCGCGAAGGCTACGCCGAGAGCGGAGCAGCAATGGATGCGGTAGCCACCGAACAACAGATCGACGTGGGCTGGCATTCCTTGTCGGCCGAGGAGAGCCTGCTGCGGCTCGGGTCGTCCTCGGACGGTCTCACCTCGGCAGAGGCCGGAGCCGCGCTTGCTCGATATGGACCGAACGCAATCACCGTTGCCGAGCCGTTCAGTCCCTGGGCGATATTCCTGGCGCAATTCAAGAGTGTGTTGATCTGGGTCCTCATAGCCGCGGGCATTGTTTCTGGGGTGCTCGGCGAGGCAGAGGAGTCGATCGCTATTTTCGCGATCGTAGTGTGGAACTCACTGGGTGGTTTTTACCAGGAGTACAGCGCCGAGAAGTCGATCGCCGCGCTGAAACGAATGACCGCTCCGCGGGCCAGAGTCAGGCGTGACGGCGTCGTGACGACGATTCCGGCAGCCGGGGTTGTGCCCGGCGACGTGATCGAATTCGAGGCGGGCGATCTCATCGCGGCTGACGCCCGGCTGCTCGCCGCCGCTTCTCTTACTTGTGGCGAAGCGGCCCTGACGGGCGAAGCGGAAGCCGCTACCAAACAAACTCGACCTCTGCGCGATTCAGATCTCCCAGTCGGCGACCGGACCAATATGGTCTTCATGGGGACGAGCGTCGCCGCAGGTTCTGGGCGCGGCGTCGTCGTCGCCACGGGAATGAGCACGGAAATCGGCGGGATCGCCGCGCTCATCGAGGAAGCTGGCGAGGATCGGGAG
>DATBPZ010000045.1:0-36401 GCA_036561105.1 Methylocella sp.
ACAGCGGAAAATAACACTCAATCCGGCGCATTTGCGCCTCGGAGAGCAAAAACAAATCAGCCATGGCGAAGCCTCCTCGCCCCGCCTATGAATCAGCCGACTCACCTCAACGCAAGAACTTTAATGGGTCCTGAGCCTAGAAGCGTGCACAACCCAAATCGAGTTGTTGCCTAGGCGGAACCCTGCGTGACGCGGAGACGGACCGCGAGACCGGCTCTGTCCGGTATCAAATCCAATCAATTCAAAAGCCGCAATTCCTGGTCGATAACTCCATCCGCGAGTAGCTTTTCGATATGAGCGATACGCTGATAGCGGGGGCCTTCGAACTCTTCCAAGGTCAGACTGGATGAGCGATAAGCATTGTACAATTGCTTAGCCCCGCGACGCGCGTCCCATTCTGGCTGAAACGCGGGCAGCGCACGCGCGATCTTGTCAAAGTTTACACGGTAAGAGCGTGTATCGGGACCAGCTTCCGGCGCGTATTCGAGGCGGCAATCTGGGACCACTTCGGCGACAATTTCGGCCAGATCCCGGATGCGGTAATTATGGTCGCTGTGTCCCACATTGAACGCTTGATTGAAAATGATGTCTCTGGGAGCTTCGAGAGCGGCCAAGAAAGCGCGCGAAAAATCCTCGATATGGACGATGGGGCGCCACGGTGTGCCATCCGATTTCAAATAGATCAAACCTTTGGTGACCGCCCATGCCACGAGATTATTCAAGACAATGTCAAAGCGCATCCGAGGGGACACACCGTAAGCTGTGGCCGGACGGAGATAAACGGGGCAGAAGTTCTCATCCCCCAGCGCCGATATGTCCCGCTCAGACCAGACCTTCGACTGACCATATGGCGTCACTGGATTGAGCGCACCCGACTCATCGATCATCTCGTCGCCAGCACGCCCGTAGTTGCTGCAGGAGGAGGCGAACAAGAAGCGGCCCACGCCAGCCTCCTTCGCCGCTTTGGCGAGGCCCACACTCGCGCGGTGATTGATCCTGTAGGTTAGGTCTGGATTGATATTGCCGAGCGGATCATTGGAAAGCGCAGCCAAATGGATCACTGCGCCGAAGCCGGCTAAGTCCGCGACAACCGCGTCTCGCGTATCTTTGCCGCTTGCGGGAACTTCCATGATCGTGCCGCCAGCGGCGTAGGTGCAGCGCCGGTACAGATCACTGTCGTACCCGTGGACCTCATGCCCCGCCGCACGGAGTAAGGGAACCATGACCGTGCCAACATAACCCAAGTGACCGGTGACAAGAACCTTCATGCATAAGTTTCCTTTAAAGCAATGATTATACAAAAGGATTAATTCAAGTGTGGTCGCCAAACGGCCGCCGCCCCGAGGTAATTTTCGTTCAGGCTCAAAGTTTCAAAATATATTCGGGCTCGATCCGGCCCCGTATGAAGTGGATGGCGGCTAACAAATTGCCTTTGAGGCGTCCCCTCCGATCGGCGTATGGCTCCGGCCAGAAGCTCTTGATGGCATTGGCAGCGATATTGCGCCAGATTAAGTTCAAGGCAAACGTTGCGGGAACGGTCCCCTTTCTCATCAGGTAAACAGGATTGGCCACCTGAGAATAACCCAGTTTCACGCCGGCTTCCCGCCCAGATTTGGCACCGAGATGAACACCGATGAGCGCGTTCAGACCGACAACACGGCCGAATTTTTTCAGTTGACTGGTGAAATCGATGTCCTCCTGCCATCCATAAAGGACAAGGCGTTCGTCGCAACGCAAATCGCCGATTTGAGTTGCCCGCACGGACATGTTGCAACCGTAGGCGCCGACATGATCAGAGACCCAACGCGGGCGCTCGTGGCATTCAGCTTGACGCAGCAACGCTAGTCCCTCATCGAAGCTGTATCCAGAGTTGTGTGCTCCATCGGCAGCGGTTTCGCCCATGACAACTGCCCAATCCGGATGCGCAGTGAATCCCTCTTCAAGCCGCCGCAAATAATCGTCTGCAGGCAGGAAGTCGTCATCAAAAAATGTGATGATGTCGCAGCGTCCGAGCGCCCGTTCGATGGCCCGGTTTCGCTGGGCACATAGACCTGGACTTCCGAATACATAGGAAATAGGGAAGTGTTCGGGCTGGAACGCCTCCACATGGGTCGCATCAGGCGCCGAAACAATCACTTCGTCAGGCAACCTCGTCTGATGGCCTAAATGTTTCAATACCCGGCTCAGAAGCTCTTTGCGCTTGAGAGTCGGGATGATCACAAAAAGTCTCATGGTCCTCTAAATCCTGCATCAGCGCGTCAACAATTGTTTTAAAATAGCAGCGACGGAACCCGTAATAATCGCTCGTGTGGGTTACGTCCGTGCACCCCTCGCTGCTTAAGACGATTTAATAGTTTCAATGACATAAGGCATCACGTATGGAAGATAATGTAATCTGGCTGTGGGATGATGGCAACAGCAGCGATGATTAAACTCACCCCATGTCCGTGCCGCGCTGGGCGCTGCTGCTTTCAAGGGTTACAAAAACAGGAGCGCATGGCGTTACCGGCAGAGATTTTGCTGTCTGGTGCGCAAGGGCTGAAACTGAAGGCCACGAAGGTCGACGTCCGGCATGGGCCCCGTGGTAGCGCGCTTTTTCGCCTAAGCAATAGCGTCGCCGGAGGCCAGCAACCCATCAGCTGCCCATAGGCGATCTCGCCTCAAGCGGAACATTATCTCTTGCCCATTGCAGACGAGCATCCTCGATGGCCTGAAGCAAAATCGAACGCCAGGCCGAGTTTGCGGAATTCCTGGAAAAGCGCGCACAACTATTTTGAAGCGCCTCCAACCGAGACTGCCGTTCCTCTTGTCCCATATTGGCGAGGCGCAGCATTCCCTCGGCAATTTCGGCCGAGTTTAAGGGGTCGACAAGCAGCGCAGAGTCGCCTGCTACCTCATGCATAGCGCTCCCTGTGGTCAGCAATGGAACAAGGCCATTGTAAATGGCTTCAGCCACTGGCAACCCAAAACCTTCGAGCAGGCTCGGCAAGACAAAGCCGCTGGCATGCCTATAGAGCCAACGAAGTTGGTTGTCATTCACATAACCCGGGATAATAACGCCGGGAACGCTGCTGGCAGCTTCAATGACGTCGTCAAATCCTGGTTCGGTGCCGCCACAGATGATGTAAGAAAATCCCTCATCAACGAGCTTAGATCGTGAGAAGGCTTCAATGGTACGTAGGTAGTTTTTCCTTAAACCAACGCTACCAACTGACAGCAAAAAGCGCTGCGAAGCAACCTCGAAAGGTTCTACATTTCCACTAAAGATACCCTCACGTATCCCGGGATAGATCACGCTCATAGAGCGATAGTCATCGCCATATAGTGACACGAAATTGCTCATGCTACACTTGCTGACAAAAATCAAAATCGGCTTTGCTTGTTTAATTTTATTGAACGCAATCTCGTAAGTGGACCGGACCTTTCGACCATACAAATGCGAGTGTGTGAGCGGCCCCATGTCATGGCAGACCACGACGTCGCAAGGCTTTATTTCGTACAAAATGACTTCTCTTGGATCGGTGAAGACCATGGGCCTTGGGCATCGTACCAGCGGCGGCACAAACCATGATGAGCGCAATGCAACTCTAGCATTCACTTCGATTAGCGCCAGGCGGCCCAACACTCTTGAAACGTTGCGGCGCGGAAGCGATTTCGCGGGGATGCGCCAATACCACACATGTCGAATGAGGTCACCGCAAGCCTCAATCACGTCTTGACCGATAAAGTATTTTCCTGTGCTGTTGTTGAGAGCCAGTGTGAATTCAAAATCGACTTGGTTAGGTGCGTTGAGCATTAAGACGCCTCATAGGTAAGCGTCATCGTTCAAGGCCAGGGTACGTCGATGCACAGATAAGATCTCTGAAACATCTTGCGTATCTCGGTGTGATGCAAGGAAACTGAGTCGGGATCTCATACATGGGTGAGCAAATTGCGCCGTTTGGCAGCGTGGAGATACAGCTCGCTCAAATTAGATTAACCTTAGCAGGAATTGATAGAACCATTTAGGTTATAGAGGGGGGTTTAAATGGACTGGTCTTTCCCATTTGGCATCCTGGGGCAGAAGCTCGTGAGTAAGCCGATCGGTTGATCGCATCAGGTCTTCTACTTCTCGGTGGAAGGTAAGAGCGCCACGGCGGCTTCCGTTGTGAGCAGGAGAAACGTCAACGTCTCCTGCAGGTAAAGATGCACAACGCTGTCGGTGTGGCTCAGATACCCGATCGAAACATCCTGGCCGATGTGGAGATCGAAATCACCGCCACGGGTGGTGAGCACGACGGCCCCGGCTATGGCAGGGGCCCAGATGATCTCGTCTTTGACGAGTTTTTTAATATGTTCCAGCACCGGATACCCGTTGTCACTAATCTCGGCGAGGGCCGTATAGGCATCGGCGCCGAGTAGCACCGAATAGGGCCCATTGACACCGACGAGACGTAGCTGGCTCAACGCTTGAGCGATGACGTCAGGATACTCACGCACATCCGCTGGTAGCGTCATGGTCGGATTGCTGGTCCCCTGATGGACGCCGATGATGTCCGCGGCAGCGTAGCCCTCGAAAATAGCTCGGTCCTCGGCATAAGCGATCTTCTGGGCGGCGTCTTTGGCAGATTGCCAGTCAGAGTCGTTTGCCCCGCGTTCTACGTCGTCGATCTGCTGGCGATTCAGCTCAAACTGAACTCGAAACTCCACCAGCGCCTTGACATCGCGCTGCCGTGCGAGAATTCCCTCTCCTGGCGCCGCAATGGTATTGAGGTGGCCGGTGCCCACGGCGGAAAGACCAACCCCTCCCGAGCCGTGCACGTCAACGACGCGCCGTCCGGCAAGATAGCGCTTGAGGGTGCGCGTCGTCTCCTCTTCGATCTGCGCCCACGCGGCATCCGAAATTGGGGCAAGCTCGCGATGTAGATTATTCATGCCGGTTTTCTCCTTTGAGGGAGCCGATGCCGAGCGAACCATCGGACACCGGAGTCATGGGTGGTTCAGACTCAACCACCGGCGTTGCGGCGGCCGTCACTGTCATAGCAGCGTCGTCGTTGACGGATTCCAAAAATGAGGCGGAGGGTACAAAGAACAGGATTCCGGTCACCGCACGGCTGAAGTCAAGCAGCCGGTCATAATTGCCAGGCGGCCGGCCAACAAACATGTTTTCGATCATTTGCTCGGTAACCTTGGGCGTTCGGCAATAACCGATGAAGTAGGTGCCAAACTCGCCCGCAGCCACATTTCCAAAGGGCATATTGTCGCGCAGGATCTTGAACTCCCGCCCGTTCTCGGTGATCGTGGTGAGCGCGTTATGCGCCGACGCTGGCTTTGTCGAATCGTCCAGTTCGATGTCGGAGAGCTTGGTGCGGCCGATGATGCGTTCCTGAGCCTCCGTGGACAGTGCGTCCCAGCCACCAATATCATGCAGATATTTCTGCACGATAACGTAGCTACCACCGGCAAATGCGGCATCCTCCTCTCCGATGATCGCAGCCTCGATTATCGCCTGCCCACAGGGATTCTCGGTGCCATCAACGAACCCCAGGAGATCGCGGTCGTCGAAGTAACGAAATCCATGAACCTCGTCGACCGCTGAGACTTCATCCCCGAGGCTCGCCATGATCCTGGTCGCGAGCTCAAAGCAGAGATCCATGCGCTTCGCGCGGATATGGAACAGAAGATCGCCTGGCGACGATACTGCGTGGCGCGACCCCGCCCGAATCTCGCGGAAGGGGTGCAATTCGGCCGGCCGCGGGTGTCCGAACAGGCGGTCCCACGCTTCGGAACCGATCCCCATCACACAGGTGAGGCCAGCCTCTAGGTTACGAAATTCCTCGGCGCGGCACAATGCGGGAAGGTCTGCGCAGAACGAGCGAACGGTCGCACAACTGTTCGGGCCCGGGTTTATCGTCACAATCAGAAAAATCGCCGCCCGGGTGAGTGGGGCTGCAACCGGCTGCGAAATAATCGCGCTATCAATGCCTGCTTTGGCAGCGGTCATAAGGGCATGTCCCTGGCTAAGCGCTTCGTGAAAGCTGTAGCGTGTGACGAACTCGCGAGTAAAAACAACTATTTAGAAAATCAGCATGGCACGGCCGCAGCCCAAAGGTGCAGGGGTAAGTGGGCTCGAAAAGAAGCGATCGAGCCGATCCAGGCCATGCCTTTGTCAACAGGTTTTCGGCAGGATTCCCGGAATTACGGGCCGTTTTTGAGCGCCCAGTGGGAGACGGGAAAATGTTGTCCGTATGCGGGCTGGCGGAGGGAGCGGGATTCGAACCCGCGATACGGTTTCCCGCATACACACTTTCCAGGCGTGCGCCTTCAACCACTCGGCCACCCCTCCGCTGTTCGTATCGCGTGACAAAAGGTTAAACCTTGTGTCCGACTGTGCTACTCCGCTTCCGTGAGCGTCAAACCAAACGGCAGCCAACTCCAAGGCTGCATAATGTAAGCGCAAACTGTCGCTGCTATCCTCGCGCCCCGGAGGCGGTTGTGACTATTGTGTCATGAATAGCCTCAGAAACGAGGTAGGTAACAGAAAAGACTCTCTCAATCAAACCGTGCGAGCAAATCTTTGACCATCCTCAGGCGCATTGGTGTATTCCTTCGCGTCAGAAGAATTTCCACCAGAATCCTGGAGGGGCGCGGCGGCAAGGGCTGTCGCGGAGGTCCTCCAAATGCGGCGGAGCGCCGCGCTCTAATAGCGCCGTTGCCCCGGATGGCTGTGAATACGATGCAGCACTCTGGATGATGCCCCTATAATGTTCACAGATTGATCTTGCGCTCAATCTTTGCCTAGTTAGCTGAAAATTGGATGCCCTGTTTTATTCTTGATCAACATTGTTGACCGACGCCATATTTATGAAGGATACCGGGAAATGCCAGCCGCGTCATTACACGAATCCACGGGCCAAGGTTCCGGAGAGGCGATGCATATTCTTCATCTGATCAAGCATAGCCGGCATTGCAATGGGAATGTCAACGTTGCTGTCGACTTGGCGTGCGGACAAGTGCGAAAGGGACATCAGGTTGTCTACGCCAGCGGCGGGGGCCATTACGATACGCTTCTCGACGCGCATGGCGTGCAACGCGCAGAGATAAGCCAAGGCCAAGAGAGCAGTCCCTTGGCGCTCGCTCGCAGTGTTGCGGCCTTGGTGAGGTTGTGCCGGAGGTTTAAGCCGGATGTCATTCATGCGCACATGATGTCAAGCGCGGTGTTCGGCTATTTTGCCTCGAAGCTGACCGGCGTGCCGCTCGTGACGACTGTTCACAACTCTTTCGATCGCCATGCGATCCTCATGCGAGCCGGACGCGTCGTTGTCGCGGTGAGCAAGGCTGAACGGAATTTGCTTCTGAGCCGGGGATTCAAGCCGGGCCAGGTTACCGTCGTCCTCAATGGACCCAATGGTTCGCCGCGCGAAACTTTTGGTATTCCAACCGATGTTGTGCTCGCCACGCCTTCCATCACCACCGTCTGCGGCTTGCATCCGCGTAAAGGCGTCCACGATCTTCTCGCCGCGTTTCGCGTGCTTCTCCCGGAATTTCCAAATTGGCACCTCAATATTATCGGGGGAGGCCCAGATAGGGAGAAACTGGAAGCATTGGCGGGGGAACTTGGACTTTCTGGATCTGCGCATTTCATCGGACCCGTCGAGGCGCCGCAGCCTTTGTTGCGGCAGTCGCAAATTTTCGTATTGGCCTCTTATGCCGACCCTTGCTGTCTTGTGATTCCGGAAGCACGGGAGGCGGGTTGCGCGATCGTTGCGACCGCGGTCGGCGGAACGCCAGAACTTCTCGGCCATGGCGAAGCTGGCCAATTGGTTGAGCCCGGCCGGCCAGACCAGTTTGCCAAGGTTTTGCGCGAACTCATGCAAGATGAGGAAGCGCTGCGAGAATGGCGGACGAAAGCAAAGACGGGATCTGGCTATTTCACAGTCGAGCGCTTGGTCGACGATTACGACAAAGTGTATGCCAGTTTGAAACGCTTATGAGGCCGGAGTGATCAATTGAAGTTCGCCGTCAGCCGCCGGGGCAGCATCTTGGACGATGACCCCGATTTGTCAAACAAAGTTAAAGATAACGCCACGACCTTGACGTTGAAGAGACAAGCTATTATCCCCGCCTCGATCGCGTTTTTTCTCCTGTGTTGCTTCATCGCGCCGGCCCGCGCGGATTTTCGTCTCTGCAACAATTCTAGTAGCAGGGTCAGTGTCGCGCTGGCCTACACCGACGGCGAGACGTGGATCAGCGAGGGCTGGTGGAATTTAAAGGAAAGTGGTTGCGAGACCCTGGTCCGCGGTCCGTTGGCCGAAGAATTCTATTACATCTATGCAATGGATGAACATGGCGGGGAATGGAAGGGCAAGGCTTTCATGTGCACCCGCGACCGCGAATTCCGAATTATCGGCCGGGAAGATTGTTTTGTACGGGGCTTTGACCGAAGCGGCTTTTTTGAAGTCGATACGGGTAAGGAAGCAAAAAACTGGACTGTTCAACTGACCGACGCGGCGCAGACTCCGCAGATCCCATGATCTTCTCCGAGCGAGGCTAGAATGCGGCGCTTACGCCGGTGCAAAATCATTGCGACCTTGGGGCCAGCATCGGCAAATCCGGCAATGGTTTCGGCCCTGTTTCATGCCGGCGCCGACCTCTTTCGTATCAATATGAGTCATGCCTCGCATGATCAGATGCGCAGTCAGGTCGAAATGATCCGGGCTCTCCAAGAGGAATGCGGCCGCCCCATAGGTATTCTGATTGATCTTCAGGGTCCCAAGCTGCGAATTGGCACTTTTAAAAACCGGGTCGTCAGACTTGCCAAGGGTGACAAGTTCATCTTTGATTCGAACCCTGTGCCCGGCGATGAAAGCCGTGTTTGCCTTCCGCATCCCGAGATTCTGCTGGCTCTGAAAGCCGCCGACACCATCCTTATCGATGATGGCAAGATCCGTCTTCATGTCACGGAGACCGATGGCAAACGTGCCGTCGCGACCGTCGATGTCGCAGGCGAAGTCTCGAACCGCAAGGGTGTAAGTTTACCGGATACCGAAATACCGGTGTCCTCGATCACCGAAAAGGATCGCGCCGATCTCGAGGCGGGGCTTGAGGCGGGCGTGGATTGGGTCGCCGTCTCTTTCGTGCAGCGGCCCGATGATGTCGCCGAGGTCAAGAAGTTGACCCGGGGCAGGGCGCTGGTGATGTCAAAGATAGAAAAGCCGCAAGCAATTTCGCGGCTCGACGAGGTTGTCGAGATTTCCGACGCGTTGATGGTTGCGCGCGGCGATCTCGGGGTTGAAATGCCGCTCGAAAAAGTCCCTGGCTTGCAAAAGCGGATCAATCGCATGGCGCGCCGGTTTGGCAAGCCTGTCGTCGTAGCGACACAAATGCTTGAATCCATGATCAAGGCGCCTGTTCCGACGCGCGCCGAAGTCTCGGATATTGCGACGGCGGTCTTCGAAGGTGCCGATGCCATCATGCTATCCGCGGAAAGCGCCACGGGCGCCTATCCGGTGGAAGCTGTCACGACGATGAATAAAATCGCCGAGGAGGTCGAGCGAGACTCCTATTACCGTAGCATCATCAATGCCCAGCGCGCTCCTCCGGAGGCAACCAACGCCGACGCGATCGCGATTGCCGTAGCCGCGCGTTACTTTGCCGAAACGCTGGATTTGAAAGCAATTGTCGCCTGGACGTCCTCAGGCGCCACCGCCTTCCGCATCGCCCGCGAAAGGCCTGAAGCACCCGTTCTGGCTCTGACGCCAAACCGTGAAACGGCATGCCGTCTGACGCTTGTTTGGGGCGTCCATGCGGTCGTTACAAAGGATGCGCATGACGTCGACGACATGTCCAAACGCGCTTGCAAATTCGCTGGACGTGAAGGTTTCGCGAAGGCGCAAGAGCGCGTCATTATTGTCGCGGGCGTTCCCTTTGGGACGCCTGGCGCGACCAATATGGTTCGCATCGCAGTCCTTGACGCGGACTCAAAATAGGAAGCATCGGAATTCGTCCGGCCGCGTCGGCTTGCAACGGAGCGGCGATCGCCTCATTCCTCGCCAATTTCATTGGACAAACCCACTTCGCGAAGATCGAGCTCCCGCTCAATGCGACGCCGCGCCTCGTCCTTCAGTCCACCGCCGCGATAAAGCTCGTTAATGTATTGCCGTTCGGCAGTGATCAGCTGCAGTTCTATCTCATCATGCAGTTCGGTGAGCTTCCTATGGCCATCATTGCCATCGATTCGATGCTCGATATGCGTCAGTCTATCGTGGTGGCGCGCATGAAGGGGACCGACCACGTCCTCGGAAAGTTTTCGTTCCGACGCGAGCTCCTCAAGTCTATTTAAGGCGGCTTCGATCCCATGCCGGCGGACCGTATGTTCGGCGAGTTTGTCGATGCGCCGCTCAAGGCGCCCAGC
This sequence comes from Methylocella sp., assembly GCA_036561105.1. Taxonomy (GTDB): domain Bacteria; phylum Pseudomonadota; class Alphaproteobacteria; order Rhizobiales; family Beijerinckiaceae; genus Methylocapsa. The sequence continues at coordinate 10,394 of DATBPZ010000045.1, forward strand.
ATGGGCGAGGCAAAGAGCCCGGATAAGGCGTGGCAGCATCAAACCTTGGCCGACCAATGTCACGAGGATGACGGAAAACGTTAGAAAGAGAATCAGATCGCGGTCGGGGAACGGCGCCCCATCCGCCGTTACAAACGGGATCGCGAGGGCAGCGGCCAGCGAGACAATGCCTCGAACACCCGTGAAAGCCAAAATGAACGGCCATTGCCAAGGTGGTGCCGGATCCCGGCGTTTGAGTGGCGGATACAGCCAACGCGGAAGATAGGTCGCCGGATACATCCAGACGAAGCGAGTTACGATTACCACCATGGTAACCAGAGCGGCGGAGGTCGCCAGCTCATACAAATTATGGTCGCCAATGCGGGCGAGCAGGGTTCGTGCTTGGAGGCCGGTAATGAGAAATACCAGGCCTTCGATGAGGTAGATGAACAAATCCCAAAAGAAAATGCCCTGGAGGCGTGTCGCGGCGCTGATCAGCCGGAGGCCATTCCAGCTGATATAGAGACCTGCAGTGACGGTAGCGAGCACGCCGGAGCCCCCCAAATGTTCGGGCGGCCAATAGGCAAGGAACGGCACCAAAATCGAGACGGTGATCTCAATTCGCGGATCATGAATCCAGCGCCGCAGGCGCAAGGTCAGCCAACCCACTCCAATGCCCCAGACGATTTCGCCGCCGACGATGGCAGCAAATGTTGCGGCTGCCTGCCCGGGCGAAAAAACCCCGGCACTGACGGCGGCGACCGCGAAGCGATAGAGAATGAGCGCGGTCGCGTCATTCGCGAGCCCTTCGCCTTCGAGAATGATCAGGATGCGTCTTGGGAGCTGCATCCGGCGGGCGATCGAGAGCGGCGCTATCGCATCCGGCGGCGAAACAATGGCGCCCAATACGAAACCCACCGGCCATGCAAGTCCGAAGGCAAAATGAACTGCGGCGGCCACGGCGGTGGTTGTGAATATGACGCAACCAACGGCTAGCAGCGAGATCGGGCGCAGATTGAAACGGAACTCACGCCAGCTCATGGCGACCGCCGATGCGTATATGACCGGCGGCAACACCAAAAGCAGCACCAGCTCCGGAGCAAGTTCCAGCGTCGGCAAGCCTGGGACGAGCGCCAAGACGACCCCAGCCAACACCAGAAGAATCGCCGAGGGAATTTGGAGCCTGTCCGCCAGGACCGCGACCGCCGCAACCACCGCGAGCAGCAAGACCAATATCTGAATCGTGGAAATCATACGCTTGCCTTCCGCGATGATGAACTGCCATCCTCACGCAGGTGCCGGCTGGCAAAACATAGCGCGGCATGGACCGGTGCCGGACCGGCAAGTTAAAGCAATTTGGCGTGCACATGTCCAACCGGACATTTGGTCGGACAAACTTATGTGAATGCCTGCAAGCCGGTGATCGCGCGCCCCAAAATGAGCGCGTGTATATCGTGCGTGCCTTCGTAAGTGTTCACCGTTTCGAGATTGGCGAGGTGACGCATGACAGGGTAGGCGGCGGAAATCCCGTTGGCACCCAACATGTCACGCGCGAGGCGGGCAATGTCGAGCGCCTTGCCTGCATTGTTGCGCTTGACGAGCGAGATCACTTCGGGAGCAAGTTTTCCTGCCTCCAGCATCCGGCCGATCCGCAATGCAGCCTGCAGTCCAAGCGCGATTTCCGTCTGCATGTCCGCCAGCTTTTTTTGAATGAGCTGAGTGGCGGCGAGCGGTTTGCCGAATTGCCGGCGCTCGAGCGTATAGCTCCGCGCCGCCTCGAAACAGGCTTCGGCCGCACCCATCGTCCCCCAACAGATGCCATAACGGGCGCGATTAAGACAGCCAAAGGGACCTTTGAGGCCGGAGCCCTCTGGCAACAGGTTTTCTTCAGGCACCACGACGCCGCTCATGATGATCTCGCCGGTTGGCGAGGCGCGTAGTGACAGCTTCTGGGAAATTGCCGGAGTCGACAATCCTTGCATCCCGCGTTCGAGGATAAATCCACGAATCGCATTTTCATGCGCGCTAGATTTTACGAAGACCACAAGGATGTCGGCAACCGGACTGTTGGTGATCCAGGTTTTGCCGCCGGTGAGGCAATAACCCGCTGGATGTTTCTCGGCTTTGCTGCGCATCGATTGCGGATCGGAGCCGGCATCGGGTTCGGTGAGGCCAAAACAGCCGATCCATTCGCCAGCCGCGAGTTTTGGCAAATATTTGCGGCGTTGTTCCTCGCTGCCATAGGCGTGGATCGCGTGTATCACGAGTGACGACTGAACACTCATCATCGAACGGTAGCCGCTATCGACGTGCTCGATCTCGCGCGCGGCAAGCCCGTAGGCAACCTCGCCAAGCCCGGCACCGCCATACTGTTGGGGAAGCGTCGCGCCAAGCAGCCCAAGGCGGCCCATATGCCTCAGTATCTCACGGTCGAAACGTGCTTCGAGATAATCCTCGGTCACTCGTGGGGCGAGATAGTCTTTCGCAAAAGCGCGGGCGGAGTTCCGCACGAGCTTTTCATCTTCCGTGAGTTGGCCGTCGAGATCGAAAGGGTCGTTCCAGGCGAAGGATCGGGTGCGTTCGCCTTGATCGGCCATCTCTTATTCTCCCTTGCACGGGCGTCCAGCCAAAAGCCGGATCGCGAGCGCAACAGTCTTTTAGAGCGTAAAATCCATCAGCGGGCGGGAGCCGCCGGCGCCGGCGTCGCCGCTTGGCCGTTGGGTGAGCCGAAGAAGCGGAAAAAATCCGACCTTGGATTCAAGACCATGCGTGTTTCCCCGCTCTTCAAGCCATTTTCATAGGCTTGCATCGAGCGGTAGAAGGCAAAGAAATCAGGGTCCTTGCCATAAGCCTCGGCAAAAATCCGGTTCCGTTCCGCATCGCCTTCGCCGCGTGTCTGGTCCGCTTGGCGCTGGGCGTTGCCGCGGAGCACAACGACATCGCGGTCGGCGGTCGCAGTGATCGTTTGCGCGGTTTCCGAGCCCTTCGCACGATATTCCGCTGCCTCGCGGGCGCGCTCGCTCTGCATACGGCTAAAAACCTTTTCCGAAATCTGCCGTGGCAGATCGGCGCGGCGGATTCTGACGTCCACCGCGGCGATGCCGAGGCGTTTGCCCTCCTCATTGACCTGTTCGCGGATCTTGACCATGAGGTCGGCACGATCGTCGCGCACAATTTGCGTCATGTTCGCCTCGCCAAGAACCCGGCGAACCGCTGAATTCAAGATATAGCCCAGCTGATTGTTCGCCCGGTCCGGGGAGCCGACCGTTTGATAGAATTTGAGCGGATCGACGATCCGGTAGCGCAAAAAGGAATCGACGTCGAGCCGGTTGTTGTCGGAGGCAAGAACCTCCTGTTTGGGGGCCTCGACCACCAAGATACGATTGTCGAGAAACACAACGTTTTCGATGAATGGATATTTGAAATGGAGCCCCGGCGTCGTAATGAGCCCCCGCCCTGGGACGGGCTCGCCGAAGCGCAACACGATCGCCTGTTCGGTCTGTTCCACCGTGAACGCCGAAGCCAGCGCAACAACCAAGATAAGGACGATGGCGGCGATTGCGCCGAAAGTGCTCGCGCCCTTCATTTGCGCGCTCCTTCGCCATCTCGCGGCGTCAAGGCTCCGAGCGGCAAATAAGGAACCACTTGTCCTTGCCCGCCGCTTTGATCGAGGATCACTTTGTCCATCCCGCCCAGCACCCGCTCCATCGTCTCAAGGTAAAGCCGTTCCCGCGTAACCTCGGGCGCTCTCTTATATTGCTCGTAAATTTGGTTGAATCGGGAGACCTGCCCGGTCGCCTCGGCAACGGTTTGAAGCCGGTAGCCCTCGGCCTCCTGAACAATCGCGGCAGCCTTGCCTCTCGCTTCAGGAACGACCCGATTGGCATAGGCTTCGGCTTCGTTGCGCAAACGATTCTGATCTTGCTGAGCAGCGGTCACGTCTTTGAAGGCGGCGATGACTTGCTCGGGGGGATCGACCGATTGGAGTTGCACCTGCAGCACCAGGATGCCCGCCTTATAGCCATTCAGGACTTTCTGCATGAGATCCTGCACGTCCGATTGGATTTTTTGCCGTTCGGCCGTCAGAATCCGCTGGATCTGGCCGCGGCCGATGACTTCGCGCATGGCGCTCTCGGCGACAGCTTTGACTGTTTCACGCTGGTTCGAGATATTGAAGGCATAGTCCTCGGGGCGCAGCGGATCGATCTGCCAAATCACCACGAATTTGACGTCGGCGATATTTTCGTCGCCGGTCAGCATCAGACTTTCTTCCGGCAGATCAAGTTGGATCTGTCCATTCAAGCTTCGCGCATCCTGCCGGAAAGCGAAACCGATATTGGTTGTATTGCGATCGGTGACCTGCAATTTTTCGACGCTGCCAACCGGAAACGGAAAGTTGTAGTTCAAACCCGGCCCGGTCTTGCCCGTGTAACGGCCAAAAACCTTATTGAGACCGACTTCATTCGGACCCACCGTGTAAAATCCGGACAAGAGCCAAACAATCGTGCCCACCAGAGCCAAGCCGATGAGGCCGCGTCCGCCCATTCCGCCGGACCCCGGCATGAATTGTTTGATCTTCTCCTGTCCGCGCTTCAGGAATTCCTCAAATTCGGGTGGCGTCCCGCCCGGCTTTTGTCCCCAGGGTCCGGGACTGCTGGGTTTCCAAGAGCCGCCATTTCCGCCTTCACTGCTCCACGGCATGAATTTCTCTTTTTATGTAAAGGACGCGCAAGACCGAAATGCCTGCGCAGGATCGCCTGCCTCAAAAAACTCGAAGGGGTCAGCCACTCCCATATAGGAGAGCCGCGGGGGAACTACAACGATAAGCAGTGACGGCGGTCGAAATCGACGAAGGCGAATGTCGCCTCGTCTTTCGCGGCTGGCCGGGGCCGGACCCGGCTCACCTCCAGCCATTTAGACCAATCGATCTGTGGAAAAAGGACCGCGCCAGCGGGAGCGATATCGACGAAAGTCAAATGCATGCGCTCGGCGCGGCCGATCAAACTTTCGTAAAGATTGCCGCCACCCGCCAAAATGATCTCGTCCGCCCCCATTTCGCGCGCTCGCGCCTCGGCCAGCGCCAGCGCCGCTTCGATGTCATGCGCGACATGGATGGCGCTTTGGCCCCCTGCAGGAGAGGGGTGGAACGCACGGTCCCGCGTGACAACGATCGTTTCGCGGCCAGGCAAGATCCGACCGATCGAGTCGAAGGTCTTGCGCCCCATGAGCAGGGGTTTGCCCATGGTAACTTGACGAAAATGCTGAAGATCGCTCGGCAAATGCCACGGCAAGCCGCGCCCGTCGCCAATCACCCTATTTTCGGCAATGGCGGCGACAATGGCGAGAGGCACCCGTAGGGGCGCGCAACAGATATCCAGCGGCGAAGTTGCTTGGATGGCTTGCCCCTGCGTCCCATTGACCATGGCTTCGCTACCTTCTGGCCGATTGCTCTCTGACATCTATGGGACTTTTCGCTCTTGTCCAGAGCATGTCCGGTATCTTCGCCAAAGGCTTGGCCTCCGCAGGATCGCATGCTTGCTCTGTTGCATGACGTTCTTAACGCAATAAATCTGCCAAAAAATCATATTTTGCGGCCACGCAGGAAAATGAACAAGCCTGCGCCGACGATCAATGCGGCGCCGAACAAGGTTCGGGGACTGGGAATTTCCCCGAAAATCAGGAGACTAAACAGAATGGCCCAAAGCAGCGCCGTGTAGCCGAACGGAGCCATAATATTGGCGGGCGCCGCCGCAAAAGCGCGAATGAGACAGAAATGGCTTGCGACGCCGAAAAGGCCAAGAAGAAGCATCAGGCCGGCATCGGCGGGGTTTGGCGTCACCGTGACAAAGGGCAGAAATCCCCCGCAGAATACGACACCGGCAATGGCCGTATAGAACAAAGTCGTTAGAGACGAGTCCGATTCGTGCAAAAGCCGTGTCGTGATCTGATAGAGCGCGTTGGTGAGCGCGGCTAGGAATGGAAACAGGAGGGAAAACGAAAAATCCATGCCGGGGCGCCCAACGATCACCCAGACGCCGGCAAGTCCGGTGAAAACGCTGACCCACAGACCGGGGCCGACTCGTTCGTTGAGGATGAAGACCGAAAGCGCGGCGACGAGGACAGGCGCCACCCAAACAATGGCGGAGAAATCGACGAGCGGCATGATCTTGAGCGCCAGCATCGCGAACAAAGTGGCACCGAGGAGAAAGCTCGAACGCAGAAGCTGCAACGCCGGTCTTCGCGAGATCATAAGGCGCGGGTCGTGCCAGGCGAGAAAAGCGGCCACCAGCAGCAGGTGAACAATATAACGAACGAACGCGATTTCGGTCGCCGCATAGGTTCTGAGCAGGATGCGGGAGGTTGCGTCTTGGCAGACGAACAGGCATGTCGCAACCAGCATCCAAAGGATGCCGGTCCCGATCGCCGCTGATGCTGGGATGGTCAGGACGCGAGGAGGAAAGGCTATTGGAGGGTCGGCCGTGGCCGGTCTTGTGCGAACCATTTGCGGGTTAAGCTTTGCGGGTTAAGCAATGCGTAAAATGATGGTTTCGGAAACGATAATGTATGCGGTAGCCCAACTACTGGATTTTTTCCAGTCCGGCCGGAACGGCGGTGGACAATTCAATCATGGTGCCGAGGCTGTGGATCGCGGGTTCACTTCAGGATGCGGCCCGGTTACCGCCGGGCTGCATGCTAATTTAAATATGATCTCACGCCAAAGTTCCTGAAATTTCATGACGGGTGGCGGCCGGTATGGCGTCCCGGCGCAGCTTCGCAAGGGATGCCAAGTGGAGGAGCACTGAGACGGGCACCAGGAAGACCGGAATGAGCACCAGCGGCAATTGGCTGATGAGTTCATTCGGCAGGTCGAAGGCGAACAATTGGAAGATCGAAGGAGATGTAAGAAATCCCGTCGTTACAGCGACGATAAGGTCAGCCAGGCCAAAGAGGTTCCAAGCAAAGACCAAATCGGTATTTCTATCCGGGGCGCGCGCATAAGCGATCGCGACGACTGGGGCGAGAACGCCAACAAGCACATCGCCGAGACCGGCGGGCCAGGCGAACAATCCCGGCAGTTTGTCCGTTGCGTAGAGGATCAGGAAAATCACGCCGAGCGCGCGATAGAGCTGTACTCCGATCAGCCAAGATTGCGGTACTGCATCGATGATGTGTGCGACTCGCGGGGATCGCCAGATGAGGATTCCGCCAATGAGGAGCGGAATGAAAATGCCATATTGAATCGTCGGCGCTCGTCCAGCGCCGGCACGATAGAAATCGAACCAGGCGAGTGCCGTGGTCAAAAGAAACCATCCTACGAAAGTTACTGCAACCGTGCCGATCGCCGCCGCTCGCTCGTGGGCAGGCCATTGGGCTTTGCGAAGAGCACTCTTCAGGCCAAGGAGGATCACAGTCATCATACCAGCAGTGCCTACGCTGACGTAATAAGGAAGATAGACAGGAACGATCATCACACACCTCCAGAGTGGGGTTTAAAGACAATTCCGCTGCGGATCTCCAGACGGCTGTACACCGTATTCGTCCAGGTGGAGCAAGCCGGGAGAGGCCAACGGTTACTAACTATAAAATAAATAGCAACTTGTCAATTAATAGTTTATTGCAGCAATTGATCGAGGAGGGTATGTGTCGTCCATGACAAGCGGATATGATCAAAATTGCCCAATTGCTCAGGCCCTTGATGTGATTGGCGAGAAATGGTCGTTGCTCGTGTTGAGGGATCTGTTCCGCAAAGGTCCCTCGCGGTTTCAGGACCTTGCAGACGGGCTGGCGGGCGTCGCGCCGAACACTTTGTCTGCACGGCTCAAGACACTCGAAAAGCAGGGCGTCATTGCCACGCGGCTTTACGAAAAACATCCGCCCCGCTACGAATATTTTCTCACCGACAAAGGCCAAGCCCTCGGCCCGGTTCTGAAAGCGTTGCATAAATGGGGAGAACATTTTGGTTGATGGGGCGGGGGAAACGATTCAAGCCAACTACGAAGAAAACTTCCAGCTGCTAAAAATACCAAATTTTGGCATAAGCCCACCCGTCTCAAGGCCAATTGATGTATGCGGCTTTGTAAGGTTTTTGGGCCCGACCTTACCAAAACGTTTCACGTGAAACGTTTTGGTACGGTTGGCTAAGTCTGGTCTGCGCCGCCAAGTATTGCGTTTAACGTCCGTCAGACGTCCTCTTCGGGACGCGCTTCACCGGGCTTGCCGCTGCGCTCACCACCTGTCCTTGGTCCTTCAACCAAACGGACGACCATGCCGCGCAAACTGCGCACATCCTGCTCGGTCAGCTGCATGCGATGCAACATGTTGCGCAGATTGCGCCGCATCACCGGCTGCTTGGACTTGGGACGGAAGAATCCGGCGCGGTCGAGTTCGGATTCCAGATAATCAAAAAAAGACAATGCCATTTCCCGTGGCGCCGCCGGAGAACGCGGGACAATGGCGTAGGGCGGCTTGGCATCGCTCGCGGCCCGCATCCATTCGTAGCCGGTCAAAAGCACTGCTTGCGCCAGATTGAGCGAGGCATAGGCGGGATTGACCGGAAACGTAATGATCGCGTCGGCCAGCGCCACTTCGTCATTGGCAAGTCCGGTGCGCTCTGGTCCAAACAGCACGCCCTGCTTTTCTCCCGCGATGATTTTTTGCGCGCATTCCGGCATCGCTTCAGCGGGAGTTAAGATTTTTTTGTACTGGCCCCGCTCGCGCGCGGTCGTCGCCCAAACGTAATTGAGGTCAAGGATCGCGGCTTCGACACTGTCGAATAGCCTTGCCGATTCGAGGAGATGGACGGCGCCCGCTGCCGCGGCATAGGCGCCCTTCCGGTAAGCCCCGGTACGCGGCCAGCCTTCGCGGGGGGATACCAGACGCAGATCGGCCAGTCCGAAATTTGCCATCGCCCGCGCGGACATGCCAATGTTCACCGCCAGCTGCGGGCGCACCAGAATGATCGCCGGCCCGCCACAGAGGCTTGTTTTCGTTCGATTTGTTCCGGCGCCGGTCATTTGCGGCATAACTCCATAACTTTCAACCCGGTCGCCAATCCCCGATACTTGCAAAAGGGAAAGCAAAAAATGGGTTTGCGTTCCTCGTCCCTTTGATTATAAAGATCGAGTGTGGCGCGCGGCCTTCGGGTTTCGCGCCCTGATTTTTTTTGCCAGCGCCATTTTCTGTTTGCCTTGTTGCCGGAGCGTCCCGGCCGGAAATCGCGCCAAGGCAGACGCCCGCTAGGGCGTATCTTCAACGGGATGATTCACGGCTGCAATGACCAATCCTTTGCAATTCCTTCAAGAGGTTCGCACCGAAGCCACCAAGGTGACTTGGCCGTCGCGGCGCGAGACCATGATCACGACTGTCTTGGTGCTGTTCATGGTCTTGCTGGCAAGTCTTTTTTTTGTGGCGGTGGATTGGGCTCTCCGGCTGATCGTCACGGGAATCCTGAGCCTGGGTCATTGATACCGAGAGTCCAAAAGTTTCCGGAGTGTTTCAAGAGAGATCAGTTTCCTAAGAATGTTGTTTTCTCAGTGAGTTACAATATTTCCTTAAGGTGATATATAAAGCTGTTTGATCACCATCACCCTCTAAAGCTGATCGAGGCAAGGGATTGAAATTTTTCCGATGAGCATGCGCTGGTATATCGTTCACGCCTACTCGAACTTCGAGAAAAAGGTCGCCGAATCCATCAAGGAGCAGGCGGCGCAGCGCGGCCTTTCGGGCAAATTCGAGGAGATTCTCGTCCCCACCGAACATATCGTCGAGATTCGCCGCGGCCGGAAAATCAACTCGGAACGCAAATTCTTTCCCGGTTACGTCTTGGTGAAATGCGATCTCTCGGACGACATCTACCATCTGATTAAGAATACGCCGAAGGTCACCGGATTTTTGGGCGCTGATAAGAAGCCGATGCCGATTTCCGACAGCGAGGCGGCGCGAATCAAGGGGCAGGTCGCCGAAGGTGTCGACCGGCCCAAATCGTCGATCAGTTTTGAAATCGGCGAGACGGTCCGGGTCGCGGATGGGCCCTTCGCGTCCTTCAATGGCATTGTCGAGGATGTCGACGAGGATCGTTCGCGGGTCAAGGTGGCAGTTTCAATCTTCGGCCGCGCGACACCGGTGGAACTGGAATATGGACAGGTCGAAAAAGTCTAAGACTTCCTAATGGTTAGAATGTAAAATAAAGACTAAGGTTTAAGATATTGTCATCGGTTGCGCTTGCAGCCGGCGACATGAGACGTGGGAGATTGGCCCGCCGTGCCTGGCGGAATCCGTCGCACCACGGCCACAACCGCCGTGCCTAGGGCCGGCCTTGTATGGGAGTATGGCAATGGCAAAGAAGATCACGGGTTACGTGAAGCTTCAAGTGCCGGCGGGAGCGGCCAATCCGTCTCCCCCGATCGGCCCCGCGCTCGGGCAGCGCGGCTTAAATATCATGGAGTTTTGCAAGGCCTTCAACGCGCGGACCGCGCAGATGGAAAAAGGAACACCGATTCCGGTTGTGATCACGGCGTTCCAGGACCGGTCCTTCACCTTCGAGATGAAGCTGCCGCCGGTGTCCTATTTTCTCAAAAAGGCCTCCGGTATTCAATCGGGTTCGAAAACAACCGGCCGGGGTTTCGCGGGAAAGATTACGAAAGCGCAGATCCAAGAGATTGCCGAAAAAAAATTGCCCGATCTCAACTGTGCCTCGCTCGATGCGGCCGCACGGATGATAGAGGGCTCCGCCCGTTCCATGGGCCTCGAGATTGTGGGGTAGGGCGATGCCGCATATTGGAAAACGTGTGCGCAAGGCGCGCGAGGGAATCGACCGGATCAAACTTTATCCGGTCACTGAGGCGGTCAAGCTTGTGCGGGACCGCGCCACGACGAAATTCGATGAAACCGTCGAGATCGCCATGAATCTTGGGGTCGACCCCAAACATGCCGATCAGATGGTGCGCGGGGTCGTCAATCTGCCGAACGGAACCGGCCGCAATTTGCGGGTCGCGGTTTTCGCGCGCGGTGCCAAGGCCGATGAGGCTACAGCGGCGGGGGCCGATATTGTCGGCGCGGAAGATTTGGTGGCCAGTGTCCAGGGCGGAACCATTGCTTTCGATCGCTGCATCGCCACGCCGGACATGATGCCGCTCGTCGGCAGACTCGGCAAGGTGTTGGGTCCTCGCGGCTTGATGCCCAACCCAAAGGTTGGCACCGTGACCATGGATATCACCGGGGCCGTCAAGGCTTCCAAGGGCGGGGCCGTCGAGTTCCGTGTCGAAAAAGCCGGCATTGTCCAAGGCAGCGTTGGGAAAGCGTCCTTCCCGCAGGAAAAGCTCATCGAAAATATCGTGGCTTTCGTGGATGCGGTTGCCAAGGCCAAGCCTCAGGGGGCAAAAGGCACCTACATTCAAAGGGTTGCTATATCATCGACCATGGGTCCAGGCGTCAAGGTCGATCCAGCGACGCTTACGATTTGAATTCTTTTGCTTCCCACTGGGCGAAAAGTTTATTTCAGCCCTTGGCAGGAAAGAACAACCGGTTTAAATAGGGAGTTCGGGGTTGACCGGAAATAGCAACCCCGGATTCACAAAGTTTCCGCGTTCATGAAGTTCCGCCAAATTTGGTTCTGGCACAAAGTTGCTCCAGGTGAGGCTATTCGAGACGCGGCAGGTAAGGCTGGAGGATAGGCGGTGACGCCTGTCCCTTCCGGCCATGTCTTGTCCGAGACTGCCGGTGCGAGAGTCGTCCTTCCAGGCCGAACTCAAGCTTAATTCAACGGTAGCCAATCCGGTTCCTGCCGGAACGGCGACGTGAGCCAGCATAGACGGGGTTACGACACGAATTTTGGATTGCAGGAAGGCAACGCCTTTTTTGGTTCCTTCGATTTTGGTCTACCCCCCTGTCCGGTGCGGGATATCCGTTCCGGGACAGGCACAGCGTCGCCTCTGCGGGTTTTTAATCCGTGAGTGGCGGCAGATGCAGCCTGCGAGCCGGAGTTTCCTACACAACTCCGCGCCCGCGTAAGGAGACATACCGTGGACAGAGGGGAAAAGAAACAATGCGTCGCTTCCCTCGCCGATGTGTTCAAGACAACATCGGTGGTGGTGGTCGCGCGGTATTCCGGCTTGAACGTGGCTCAGATGCAAGCCCTGCGCAAGCAGATGCGGGCAGCTGGCGCGCAGGTTCAGGTTGCTAAGAACCGCCTTGTTAAAATCGCCGTGCAAGGCACTGAAGCAACGTCAATATCGGAGCTTATGCGCGGTCCGACCTTGATCGCCTATTCGAACGATCCGGTCGCGGCTCCGAAAGTTGCGGTGGCTTTCGCGAAGGACAACGACAAGCTGGTGATTCTTGGCGGTGTCATGGGGACGACCGCGCTCAATGTTGACGCCATTCGTTCGCTTGCGACGCTGCCGTCCTTGGATGAATTGCGCGCCAAACTCATCGGCCTCATTCAGGCGCCCGCGACGAAACTTGCGCAGCTCACCACGGCCCCGGCCGCGAAGCTCGCGCGCGTTTTTGCGGCCTATGGCGGGAAAGACGCCGCGTGACGTCGTCTGTTTCAGCCAAGTAAGCTTTGAATCCAACCCTAAAGTGAATGCAATCCAAATACCCAATCGAAGGAAGTAGAAATGGCCAATTTAGAAAAAATCGTCGAGGATCTTTCGACCCTCACCGTGCTCGAAGCTGCCGAACTCGCCAAGCTTTTGGAAGCGAAATGGGGTGTTTCCGCAGCCGCGGCGGTTGCCGTTGCGGCCGGGCCAGCAGGGGGTGGCGCGGCGGCTGCACCTGTTGAGGAACAAACGGAATTTACCGTGGTCCTCGCGGCGGTCGGTGACAAGAAAATCGAAGTCATCAAGGAAGTGCGCGCGGTCACGGGTCTTGGTCTTAAGGAGGCCAAGGATTTGGTTGAAGCCGCTCCCAAGCCCGTCAAGGAAGGTGTCACCAAGGAAGAAGCCGAGAAAATTAAGGCCGCGCTCGAAAAGGCGGGTGCCAAGGTTGAGTTTAAGTGATTGCGGCTTGACTGCCGCGGCGAATCTTATGTTTCGCAAGACGGCGGTTCCAGCGAGATCTGGAGCCGCCGCGTGGCTGAGCTTTATGTTGTTTTGAAAAATACCGGACTTACCAGCACATATGTTCGTGGTGACGCGAGGCCCCCGGGTTGAAACCTCTTGGCCTTTGCAATGCCCCTGCTGGATGCGGATCAAGCGTATTTCCGTTTAAGAAAATCGCTGTTTACACGAGGTACGAGGAGCGACATGGCTCATAATATGGCACAGACGTTCACCGGCCGTAAGCGTATTCGTAAATTTTTCGGACACATCCGCGAAGTCGCGGAAATGCCCAACCTGATCGAAGTTCAAAAAGCCTCCTACGATCAATTTCTTCTTGTTGACGAGCCGGAAGGCGGGCGTCCGGACGAAGGTTTGCAATCGGTTTTCAAATCGGTTTTTCCAATTTCCGATTTTTCGAATACCGCCCTGCTTGAATTTGTCAAATATGAATTCGAGCCGCCGAAATATGACGTCGATGAATGCCGCCAGCGCGGCATGACCTATGCGGCGCCGCTTAAAGTGACCTTGCGCCTCATCGTCTTTGATGTCGATCCCGACACCGGCGCGAGGTCGGTCAAGGACATCAAGGAGCAAGACGTCTATATGGGCGACATGCCCTTGATGACGATGAATGGAACGTTCATCGTCAACGGGACCGAGCGGGTGATCGTGTCTCAAATGCACCGGTCGCCGGGCGTGTTTTTCGACCACGACAAGGGCAAAAGTCATTCCTCCGGCAAGCTTCTGTTCGCCGCGCGGATCATTCCCTATCGTGGTTCCTGGCTCGACATTGAATTCGACGCCAAGGACATAGTGCATGCCCGTATCGACCGGCGCCGGAAAATTCCCGCGACCTCGATCCTTTACGCGCTTGGCATGGACGGCGAGGAGATTCTCTCGACATTTTACAAGACGATCACCTATCAGCGCGACAAGGACGGCTGGCGGCTTCCGTTCGAGCCGGATCGCATGAAAGGCATGAAGGCGGCCGTCGATGTGCTTGACGCCGATACCGGTGAGGTCGTCCTCGAAGCAGGCAAGAAGCTCACCGTACGCAGTGCGCGCCTGTTGTCGGAGCGGGGCGTCAAATTCTTGCGCGCGCAAGACGATGACCTCCATGGCCAATATATCGCCTCCGATCTCTACAATCCGGCAACCGGTGAAATCTTTGCCGAGGCGGGCGATGAGATCACCGCCAAATCCTTGGTGCTTTTGATCGAAGCGGGCTTCACCGAATTGCCGGTGCTTGACATCGATCATGTCAATATCGGTCCCTACATCCGCAACACGCTTGCCGCTGACAAGAACAGCTCTCGCGAGGAGGCTTTGTTCGACATCTACCGGGTCATGCGGCCAGGGGAACCGCCAACCATCGACTCGGCGGAGGCGATGTTCAACTCGCTGTTTTTCGATCCGGAACGCTATGATCTCTCGGCGGTCGGCCGGGTCAAGATGAACATGCGCATGGACCTTGACGCGGCGGACACCGTGCGGACGCTCCGCAAGGAAGATATTGTCGCCGTCATGCGGGCGCTTGTCGATCTGCGCGACGGGCGTGGCGAAATTGACGACATCGATCATCTCGGCAATCGCCGCGTCCGCTCGGTTGGCGAATTGATGGAAAATCAGTACCGGCTTGGCTTGCTGCGGATGGAGCGGGCGATCAAGGAGCGGATGTCCTCGGTCGATATCGATACCGTCATGCCGCAGGACTTGATCAACGCCAAACCGGCGGCGGCCTCGGTGCGCGAATTTTTCGGTTCGTCGCAATTGTCGCAATTCATGGATCAGACCAACCCGTTGTCGGAAATCACCCATAAGCGGCGGCTGTCGGCGCTTGGACCCGGCGGCCTGACGCGCGAGCGGGCGGGCTTCGAGGTGCGCGACGTGCATCCGACGCATTACGGACGTATCTGCCCGATTGAGACGCCGGAAGGGCCGAACATCGGTCTCATCAACTCGCTCGCGACATTTGCGCGGGTCAACAAATACGGGTTCATTGAGACGCCTTACCGGCGGCTCAAGGATAGCCGTATCACCGATGAGGTGGTTTATCTTTCGGCGATGGAAGAGGCCAAATATTACGTCGCCCAGGCCAATGCTCCGGTCGATGAAAATCAGACGCTGACCGAAGATCTCGTCGTTTGCCGGCATTCCGGCGATGTCGTGATGGTTCCGCGCGAACGCGTCGATTTCATGGACGTCTCGCCAAAGCAGCTCGTCTCGGTCGCCGCCGCCCTAATTCCGTTCCTCGAGAATGACGACGCCAACCGCGCTCTCATGGGGTCCAACATGCAGCGGCAAGCCGTGCCGCTCGTCCGCGCCGACGCGCCGCTTGTCGGCACCGGGATGGAATCCGTCGTTGCGCAGGACTCGGGCGCCGCGATCGCGGCGCGGCGTACAGGATTCGTCGATCAGGTTGATGCGACGCGCATCGTGGTCCGCGCCACCGAGGAAACCGATGCCGGCAAACCCGGCGTCGATATTTACCGGATGATGAAGTTCCAACGCTCGAACCAGTCGACCTGTATCAATCAGAAGCCGTTGGTGCGGGTTGGTGATTTCGTGCGCAAGGGAGATATCATCGCCGACGGTCCCTCGACCGATCTCGGCGATTTGGCGCTTGGCCGCAATGTCCTTGTCGCTTTCATGCCGTGGAATGGATATAATTTCGAGGATTCGATCCTCCTGAACGAGCGAATCGTCAAGGACGATGTGTTTACCTCGATCCACATTGACGAGTTCGAGGTGTTGGCGCGCGACACCAAGCTGGGTCCGGAGGAGATTACTCGCGATATTCCGAACGTTTCGGAAGAAGCGTTGAAAAATCTTGACGAAGCGGGGATCGTCTATATCGGGGCCGAGGTTCAGGCGGGCGACATTCTGGTTGGCAAAATCACGCCGAAAGGCGAGAGCCCGATGACGCCGGAAGAGAAGCTCCTGCGCGCGATTTTTGGCGAGAAGGCGTCGGATGTCCGCGATACGTCTTTGCGGGTGCCGCCCGGCGTGCAAGGGACGATCGTCGAAGTGCGCGTCTTCAACCGGCATGGCGTTGACAAGGACGAGCGGGCTCAAGCAATCGAGCGCGAGGAAATCGAGCGTCTGGCAAAGGACCGCGACGACGAATTGGCGATCCTCGACCGCAACGTTTACACGCGGCTGATGGACGAATTGGTCGACAAGAAAGCGATCGCCGGACCCAAAGGTTTCAAGCGCGATACCAAGCTTACGAAGGAGATCATTGAGGATTATCCGCGCTCGCAATGGTGGATCTTCGCGGTCGAGAACGACCGGACGATGGCCGAGCTTGAGGCGATGCGGAAGCAGTATGACGAGGCCAAGAAAGGTCTTGAGAGCCGGTTTCTCGATAAGGTCGAAAAACTGCAGCGCGGCGATGAGTTGCCGCCAGGCGTGATGAAGATGGTGAAGGTCTTCGTCGCGGTGAAGCGGAAGATCCAGCCTGGCGATAAGATGGCCGGGCGGCATGGGAATAAGGGCGTTGTATCCAAGATCGTGCCGCAGGAGGACATGCCCTTCCTCGCCGACGGCCAGCCGGTGGACATTGTCTTGAACCCGCTTGGGGTGCCGTCCCGGATGAATGTCGGGCAGATTCTCGAAACCCATCTCGGCTGGGCTTGCGCCGGTCTTGGCAAGCAGATCGGCGAAACGGTGAATGCCTATCTGCGGGATAAGAACACCAAGCCATTGCGCGACAAATTGATCGAGATCTATGATGCCAAGAAGGAAATCATGGACCTTAACGATGAAGCAGTGGTCGAACTCGGCGAAAATCTGCGCCGTGGGGTGCCCATTGCGACACCGGTGTTCGACGGCGCCCGCGAAAAGGACATCGTCGCGATGCTGGAACAGGCGGGCCTTGATAGCTCCGGTCAGGTCACACTCTATGATGGGCGCACCGGAGAAGCCTTCGACCGCAAGGTGACGGTGGGCTATATCTACATTCTGAAACTTCACCACCTCGTCGATGACAAGATCCATGCGCGTTCGATCGGCCCCTATAGTCTCGTCACCCAGCAGCCGCTTGGCGGTAAGGCGCAGTTCGGCGGCCAACGTTTCGGCGAGATGGAGGTCTGGGCGCTCGAAGCTTATGGGGCGGCCTATACGCTGCAGGAAATGCTGACCGTCAAGTCGGACGACGTCGCCGGCCGCACCAAGGTTTACGAATCGATCGTGCGCGGTGACGATGCATTTGAATCTGGCATTCCCGAAAGCTTCAACGTCCTCGTCAAGGAGATGCGTTCGCTGTGTCTCAATGTTGAACTGACTCAAATGGCGAAACCGCAGAGCCAATTGCCGCCGGCCGAGGCGGCCGAATAAAGCGGACAGTTGAAGACCGCGCGCGGAGCCAATTGCCGTGCGCGGTTGCTTTATATTTTTCTCGGCAAGGGGCCTTTGAGCGGCGCCGCGCAGGCCCAAGCATCAGGAGACCGCAATGAATCAAGAGGTCATGAATCTCTTCAGTCCGGCCGTGCAACCGCAGGCGTTCGATCAGATCCAGATTTCGATCGCGAGCCCGGAGAAAATTCTGTCCTGGTCATTCGGCGAAATCAAGAAGCCCGAGACGATCAATTACCGCACCTTCAAGCCGGAACGCGATGGCCTGTTCTGCGCCCGGATTTTTGGTCCGATCAAGGATTACGAATGCTTGTGCGGCAAATACAAGCGGATGAAATACAAAGGTGTCATCTGCGAAAAATGCGGTGTCGAGGTGACATTGTCGCGTGTGCGGCGCGAGCGCATGGGTCATATTTCACTCGCAGCGCCGGTCGCGCATATCTGGTTCTTGAAATCCTTGCCGTCTCGCATCGGTTTGCTCCTCGACATGACGTTGAAGGACATCGAGCGCATTCTTTATTTTGAATCCTATATCGTGCTCGATCCGGGACTGACGCCGCTCAAGGACCGTCAACTTCTGAACGAGGAAGATTACCTGCGCGCCCAGGATGAATATGGCCAGGATTCCTTCACAGCCCTGATCGGCGCTGAAGCCATTCGCGAAATTCTGCGCAATATGGATCTGAAACATATCGCCGAGGGGCTGAAGGTCGAGATCGCTGAATCGACGACGGACCTCAAGCCGAAAAAACTCGCCAAGCGATTGAAGATCATCGAGGCCTTCATGCATTCCGGCAATAAGCCTGAATGGATGATCCTCACGGAAGTTCCGGTAATTCCCCCAGATCTCAGGCCTCTCGTGCCCCTCGACGGCGGCCGCTTCGCGACGTCGGATCTGAATGATCTCTACCGGCGTGTCATCAACCGCAACAACCGTCTGAAGCGGCTCATCGAATTGCGGGCGCCCGACATCATCGTGCGCAACGAGAAGCGGATGCTGCAGGAGGCCGTCGATGCATTGTTCGACAATGGCCGCCGCGGCCGCGTCATCACAGGCGCCAACAAACGGCCGTTGAAATCGCTTGCCGATATGTTGAAAGGCAAACAGGGCCGGTTCCGCCAGAATCTGCTTGGCAAGCGGGTCGATTATTCCGGCCGTTCGGTCATCGTGGTCGGGCCGGATCTCAAGCTTCATCAATGCGGTCTGCCGAAGAAGATGGCGCTCGAGCTGTTCAAGCCGTTCATCTATTCGCGTCTTGATGCAAAGGGACTATCTGCGACCGTCAAGCAGGCGAAAAAGCTGGTCGAAAAGGAAAAGCCGGAAGTTTGGGATATTCTTGACGAAGTCATCCGCGAGCATCCGATAATGCTGAACCGGGCGCCGACGTTGCATCGTCTCGGCATTCAGGCTTTCGAGCCGAAGTTGATCGAGGGCAAGGCAATCCAGTTGCATCCGCTTGTCTGCGCTGCGTTCAACGCGGATTTCGACGGCGACCAAATGGCCGTCCATGTGCCGCTTTCGCTCGAGGCGCAACTCGAAGCGCGCGTTTTGATGATGTCGACGAACAATATTTTGCATCCGGCGAATGGCCAGCCGATCATCGTGCCGTCGCAGGATATTGTGCTCGGCCTTTATTATGTGTCGTTGATGCGTGACGGCGATATAGGCCAAGGCATGGCGTTCTCCAATATGGGCGAGATCGAACATGCCTTGCATGCCAAGGCGGTCACCTTACACAGCAAAATCAAAGGGCGGGCGTGGAGCTTCAATGAGAAGGGGGAACGAGTCTCAAAGATTTTCGAGACGACTCCGGGCCGGATGATTCTGGGTCAATTGCTGCCGGACCATATCAAGATTCCCTTCGATGTCGTGAACAAGCTCATGACGAAGAAGGAAATCTCGAACATGATCGATATCGTCTATCGCAATTGCGGGCAAAAGGAGACGGTCATTTTTTGCGACCGGATCATGGCGCTCGGGTTTCGCGAGGCGTTCAAGGCCGGCATTTCCTTCGGCAAGGACGACATGGTCGTTCCGGAAACCAAGCCGCGTATCATCGCCGAGACCAGCGCGCTCGCGAAGGAATACGAGCAGCAATATAATGATGGGCTGATCACCCAGGGCGAAAAATACAATAAGGTTGTCGATGTCTGGATGAAATGTTCGGACAAGCTGGCCGAAGAGATGATGTTGCGCATCTCGTCCGTGCAAAAGGACGAGAATGGACGCGATAAGCCGGTCAATTCGATCTACATGATGTCGCACTCCGGTGCACGTGGATCGCCGACCCAAATGAAGCAGCTGGCGGCGATGCGCGGCTTGATGGCGAAGCCTTCGGGAGAGATTATCGAAAGCCCGATCATTTCCAACTTTAAGGAAGGCCTTACCGTGCTTGAGTACTTCAACTCAACGCATGGCGCGCGCAAGGGTCTTGCCGATACCGCTTTGAAAACCGCGAATTCTGGCTATCTCACGCGCCGTCTCGTCGATGTCGCGCAGGATTCGATCATCACGATGACCGATTGCGGTTCCACGGGCGGCATTCGTATGCGCGCCATCATTGACGCGGGACAAGTTGTCGCCTCGCTCGCAACACGAATCCTTGGACGCACCACGGCCGAGGACTTGAAGGACGCGTCCGGGGCGATCATCGTCAAAACGGGTGAGATGATTCAGGAATGGCATATCGACCGCATCAATGCGGCCGGAATCCAAGAAGTGAAGATCCGTTCGGTCTTGACCTGCGAAGCTAAAAATGGGGTCTGCGGCAAATGTTACGGCCGCGACCTGGCGCGCGGGACGCCGGTCAACATGGGCGAGGCCGTCGGTGTCATCGCCGCGCAATCGATCGGCGAACCGGGTACGCAGCTCACAATGCGCACGTTCCACATTGGTGGCGCGGCGCAAATCGCCGATCAATCCTTCATCGAGTCCAATTTTGATGGCGTGGTGAAGGTCCGCAACCGGCATCTCTCCCGCAACAGCGAGGGAGATCTCATGGTCATGGCGCGCAATGTCGCGATTGTGGTCGAGGGTCCGGATGGCACGGAACGCGCCGTTCACCGGGTTCAATATGGCGCGAGGCTCAAGGTCGACGAGGGCGACAAGATCAAGCGGGGCCAGCGGATCGCCGAATGGGATCCCTATACACGGCCTATTCTGACCGAGATCGATGGAACGGTCGCATTCGAGGATCTCGTCGAAGGGGCCTCAATGACGGAGACCATCGACGAGGCAACCGGTATCGCCAAGCGCCTCGTCATGGATTGGCGCCTCAACCAGCGCTCGGTGACCTTGAAGCCCGCGATCGTGATCAAAGGCGCGGACGGCAAGATCGGCAAACTCCTCCGTGGCGGTGAGGCGCGTTATGCTCTGCCCGTGGAGTCGATCATTAACGTCGATCCGGGAGGGAAGATCAAGGCTGGCGATATTATTGCGCGTATCTCGATGGATTCAGCGAAGACGCGCGACATCACCGGCGGTCTGCCGCGTGTCGCCGAATTGTTTGAAGCGCGCCGGCCGAAGGACCACGCGATTATTGCCGAGGCATCCGGCATCGTGCAATTCGGCCGCGACTATAAGAACAAGACACGCATCTCGATCATTCCCAATGAAGAGGGCGCGGAACAGATCGAATATCTCATCCCCAAAGGCAAGCACATCCATCTGCAGGATGGCGACGTCATCGAAAAGGGCGATTATATTGTCGATGGAAACCCCGCGCCGCACGACATTCTTGCGATCAAGGGAGTCGAGGAACTCGCTGCCTATCTCGTCAACGAGATTCAAGAAGTCTATCGTTTGCAAGGTGTCAGCATCAACGACAAACATATCGAGGTGATTGTCCGGCAGATGCTGCAGAAGGTCGATATCGTCGATCCTGGCGACACCGAGTTTTTGCCCGGCGAACAGGTCGATCAAACCGAACTCGAGGAGGCCAACGCTGAGGCGCTCGCGGCCCGGAGAAAACCGGCCTCGGGCACTCCGGTCCTGCTTGGAATCACCAAGGCATCGTTGCAGACGCGCTCGTTCATCTCCGCTGCCTCCTTCCAGGAGACGACGAGGGTTCTGACCGAGGCTGCGGTCAATGGCAAAACCGATACGCTGGAAGGCTTGAAGGAAAACGTCATCGTCGGCCGCCTCATTCCAGCTGGGACAGGCGCCGCGATGGCCAAGCTTCGCCGCGTCGCAAACATGCGCGACGAAATGATTTTGGCGCAAAAAGCGGAAAGCGCGGCGGCGGCGGCAGTTCCGTTGCTTGCGAAGCCTGATGACGTGCCGGTAGGCGAGTAGATGCCGTCGGCCATGCGGTGCCTCTCACCGCATGGCTGAACAAAATGACAGCGTGGCGGATCTCGTGTTGTCGTGGCGAGGTCTGCCTCAGAGGTGACAGTCCGGCGAAATTTTTGCCGGACTTGCGCCTTTTGGACCCTCGATGTGGCAGAACGGCGCGCTTCCTTCGTTTTTTAAGGCGGCACCACCTGCCACCCGCCAAAGGCTCCACGCGATGACCAAAGCCGCCGCAGGCGCTCTTGTCCTTTTTTCTGGGGGCCAGGATTCGACGACGTGTCTTGCCCTGGCGCTCGACCGGTATGCGCGGGTTGAGACGGTCGGGTTCGATTATCGCCAGAGGCATCGAGTCGAACTCGGTCAGCGGGACATCATACGTTCGTCGCTCCGCCGCGATTTTCCAGCTTGGCGCGACCGCCTCGGTGAAGACCATCTGATTAGCATCGAGGCATTGGCGCAAATTTCCGAAACGGCGATGACCCATGATGTCAAGATCGTGGCCGATGAGCACGGACTTCCCAATACATTCGTGCCTGGCCGCAATCTTATCTTTCTGGCATTCGCGGCGGCGCTCGCCCACCGGCGCGGCCTGAAAAACATTGTTGGCGGCATGTGCGAAACGGATTTTTCCGGTTATCCGGATTGCCGCGACGACACGGTCAAAGCCATGCAACTCGCCGTGAACCTTGGGATGGACGCAAGATTTGTGCTGGAAACGCCGCTGATGTGGCTCGACAAAGCGGCGACCTGGCGCCTCGCGCAAACGCTTGGCGGTGACATCCTCGTCGCCCTCATTCTGGAAGCCACCCACACGTGCTATCTCGGTGACCGTGGCATGAGGCATGACTGGGGATATGGTTGCGGCAGCTGTCCGGCCTGCCAGCTTCGCGCCGAAGGGTGGAGAAAATACAACGCACAAATGCAGGCAAAATGACCTGCGTTTCTGAGCGTCTTAGGGGTTCTTAAGCTCTCGTGCTTTCTGTGCAGGCGAAGTGGCCGTATCTCAATGGCCGGTTGCGGCAATCGTTCTTTCAGGTGTAAGCGCCGCTGCGGAAAGCTCTGGCATTTCGTTGATCAGGCTGAGCGCCGCTTCCACGGCGGCGAGCGCTCCATCCAGCATTTGCCGGTTCCGCGTCCGGTTCCATAAACCACCCAATGCACAGGCAAGTTTGATATGGCTCCGCGCGGTGTCGAGCGGCGCCTCGTTTGCCGGCCGCGCCTCAAGCGCAATACGATAGGCCGCGGCCGCCTCTTCGAGCGAGGCAGTGTCGCTTTCTGGTTCTGCGATTGCCACAGGTCCATCGCCGAGATTGGTGTTCGCCGCCACCAAGTCAGTGGGTGCGAGATCGCGGCAGCGCTCGTCCAAGATGGCCTGATAGGCGGCCGCCGCCTGGTGCAAAAGGCCAATGCCGCCTGCCACCTCCGCAAAAGCCTCGATCGCTTCGCCGGGATTGCTTTGAGTTGCAGCCTGCGTAAGGGGCGCCTGGTCTGAATCAACGCCGTCGAGGGCCTTCCGATAGGTATCGATCGCCTCCGCAAGGCGTTCACGGTCACCGCCATCTTCGAGTCCGAGCGCCGCAAGCGTATCGCCAAGCCGATTGACCACACCGGCCCAATCAAATGGCGCAGTTTCCAAAGTATGTTCCGCGAGTGCCGCCCGATAAGCCTCGGCGGCCTGACGCAACCGCCCTGGGTCGCTTTCCTGTTCGCCAAGCAGTTGCAAGGCATTGCTAAGGTTGATTTGAGCTTTCGTCCAATCGGCGGGGGCTCGCTCGAATGTCCATTCCTCGAGAGCGGCAAGATAGACCTCAACCGCCTCTTGCAGCGCCGCGGTATCTTTTTGGCTTTCACCCAGCAGCAAAAGCGCTTCGCCAAGATGGTGCTGCGTTGCGGCCCATTCGAGCGGCAAATTCTCACGCCCGACAAGCCCGAGCGCGTGATGGCAGATTTCGATCGCGCGGAGCACATTTTCGCGGGCGCCAAATTGGCGGCATTCCGCGCAGAGCTCCTGCGCTTGCGCGATCAGGTGCCGCCAGGCGCCGATGCCGCCCTCGTCCGCGATCAGAGCCGCCGCTGCGGCGTAGGCCTCCGCAGCAGCGCAAAACCGCAATTGCAAATGATCGATCATTGCCTCTCGTGCGTAGTATTCGGCTTCCTCCCGGCATGTTGCGATTGGAAAAGTCCATCCCGTTTCCCGGCCACGCTTGAGGACCTCGCGCGCGGCCTCGAAATCGCCCCGGTCAATGAGTGCCAAGGTTTCCGCACGGATTTGCGCATGGCCTGGGCCTCCGTCCTCCCAATTCGTCAGACTTGACCGCAGCGTTGCCAACTCGGCGGCCGCTCTCCGCACACGCTCCGGGATCGCGATGCTGGGAACGCCGGCGTCTATAAGTATTGCGAGGATCGTTTGCAGGGGAGCCAGTGGAACGCTTTGCGATCGGGCGCACACAAGAAGCTCCCCGGCGAACCGCATGGATGCCGGACCTGGAGGATCTCCGGGTCCCGAACCAGATTCAGCGCTCGCATCTGTGATCCCGGGCGGAGCTTTATTGAGTACCTTCTTTGATCTAAAATGATTTACGGTAATAAATACACATAATAATAATACAGATATAGCAACAGTACCGCTAAGTACGGTTATTTCAATACTTACTCTAGAAAAAAAATTATGAAAAATCGTGTCTAAAAAACCGAGATGACCAACCATATGCATCTCCAGTCGGCATTATTTCCGTGACTCCGCGCCAAGATATCGGAAGCGCCCAAATAACGAATGAACAAACTCTGCGAATAGCTGCTTTCGTTAGCCAGTTCCATTTGTCAGAAATTCTAAATAAAGGATGGTCCTTAGCAATTTCCAAAAACACGTCCGTCCCATGTTGTTGCAGATCGGCAACATTGTCGTGGTTTGTGCGGTTCTTCTTCGCAATCAGTGTGATCTCAACGATCTGTCCGGTATGATCAACATTAAGTTGAATCTCCGAGAGACGGCCGGTTAAGCTTCGAGAACGGGCGGGGGCAAATCCGATGGATAGGCGGCGTGCGATGCAAAAAGGGGTAGGTGCGGTCTGTCTCGCAGCAAGCGTTGCCGTCAGTCACCCGTCCCAAGCCGTCGAGCTAAGTGCGAGCGAGTATTTTCTGGGTCTGACGTTGCCAATGTCCGGATATGTGCCGCCGCCTGGCATCTATTTCCAGGACACTTTTCTTTTGTACAATGGCACCCGCTCAAGCATCTACACAAATGGCGTTCTCTCGAGCCCGTCAGTCAATTATCACTTGGTGTTCAACATAGCCCAGGTCGCCTATTACCTCGATGCGGATGTGTTTGGCGGAACTTTTGGGCTTGTTGCAACCATTCCGGTCCTAACAGACCGAAATTCGATTCCCGCGGCCCATCTAAATGAGTCGGTCGGCAGCATTTCGGATACCGACTACAGTGCCGTTCTTGGCTGGCACGCGGGCGACCACAATTGGTGTCTCGTTATGACCGCCTTCGCCCCAACCGGCAACTACGACCCATCCCGGATTGTGCAAACGGGACTGAACCGGCCTGCCATGGACATCAAGGGAGGCTATACTTTTTTAAATTTGCAGACGGGAGCCGAAGTCTCGGGCGCTCTTGGCATGACGTTCAACGCGCGCAATAACATCAATGATTACCAAAGCGGCGTCGAACTCCACTTCGAATGGGCGATCAATCAACACTTCTCGTCTGGTCTGGCGGCCGGGATTGGCGGATATTTCTATCAGCAATTGAGCGATGATTATGGTCCTACTAACAATTTCGGTCCTACTAACAATTTTGGTCCCTTTAGAGCTCGAGTCGCAGCCGTCGGGCCTTTGATCTCATATGCGGTGAAGGTGGACGGTCAGGAAGTGGATCTGAGCGCACGCTGGTTTCATGAATTCGGAGCCGAGAATCGGCCTCAAGGCGATGCCTTTTTTGGGCAACTCTCTTTCAGGCTTTAGCCGGCATTTGTTGTTGCAGAGCTGACGGTCCGGCAAAAGGCATCCAGCCCTCTCAAATGGGCTGGATGAGATGCAGCAAAGAACCATCCCCTCATTGCAGAAATACCTTGCCCGACATGTTGCCTGGCGGAAAAGGCAAACGGAGGTGCCGTCTGGCGTTTTCAGAACAGATGGCGGAACACAAATCCGATAAACCACCGTGCGCAGCCGTTCACTTCTGTCTTAAAAAGCGACTAGGGTCACGACTCAATAAATCCACCAGACGATGGCGGCGACAAGGTAAATGGAAGCCATGAAGTTTCTGGCGAGGCGGTCATACCGGGTTGCAATGCGACGAAAATCTTTGAGGCGGCAGAAAGCGTTTTCGATAAGG
>DATBPZ010000046.1:0-3714 GCA_036561105.1 Methylocella sp.
TCGTGTTCGCCCATGACCTCCAAGGCCTGCGTCCAAGCGTCCGGCGACACCCCGATGGCCCGCCGCACCGTCGCTGCCGTGGTCGCCAAATCACGCCAATTGTCGATCCCGCCCTTGGTGGCGTAATCGAGGATATCGGGACAGGCCTCCAGCACCATGCCGAGAGGATAGGTTTTGGGCGCCGAGGGTTTTGGCTGATGGACGTTTGGCGACTTGGGCGCCGATGGAGAGGGCGAGCCCTGGTCGTTGGATGGCAATGTTTTGGCCCTGCCTTTCTGAAGGCCAGGATCAAGATCGAAAGAGTTTGTAGTTTGATTCTGTATGTGGCGCTCAGAATGGGACTCATTGCCGCTCTTTTTTTGGAGATTTACGTGATTTTCCAGCTCGTTCCGGATTTCGGCGTTCAGCGCGGCAAGATCCGTCGCCAAAGCCCCCAAATCGGCGCGCGATAAATTGCGCACGAAGCGGCTCGATAGCGCCACATAGCGCAGGTGCAGGCCCTGCCAGTCACCGGGAATGCCCTCCTCCAGCCCGGTCGCAATCATCTTGACGATATCGCGACGGAGCAGCGTTACGCGTTCGCGTAGCAGTCGGATCGCCTTGTTCTCCGCCCGCACTTCCTCGGCGAGGTTCTCGATTTCGTCGGCGCGCGCCACCAGTGGCGTCAAATCGAAGCCGAAAGCGCTTTCGATCTCGCCCCCCTGCCCTCTTCGGGCAAAACGTTTGCCATTGGGGGAATCGCGACGAATGATGAGCCCCGCATCGACGAGGCAAGCGAGATGGCGGCGCAGCGTCGCCGGCGCCATCCCATGGGCGCGGATCGACAGTTCCCGGTTGGATGGGAACACGACGATGCCGGCGTTCCCCTCCCCTGCTTCCTCGTCGTCGCGACGACCGGCGGCGCGCAACGTCAACGCCGTTTCCTGATGGAACGACAGCAACGCATGCAGGACCGATAGCGCCCGGTCGGTGACGCCAAGCGGCGTCTTGGCCTCGGTCAGCGCCCGAAACAGCCGCCATTTATGGACAACGGCCTCGGAGGCGCCGGGTTTTGCTGCGAAATCTCTCGCGCTCGCCTGGCTTGCCACCATGGCGAGCGACAGCGATCGCCGCCCAAAGGGCGTCGTTGGTTGTGACTGCATGATCCTTTGCCTCGTTCAGGCAAAAGAAATCTGCTCGCCGAAACGGCGCGGACTCTTGACAGCGATTCGCGGAAGTGAGATTCTCAACTTGCTACAGAATGAGAAGGGCTTCCGGGACGTCGTTTCGGGGGCCTTTTCTTTTGCGGTCTATCCTTTTTCGATGGCCAAATTGTCAGCTGACAATCGGCCGGGGCTGAAAATAATCCACGCACACGCCACCGAATCATCTGTCTTCGAATTCTCGAAGCAGATCCGGCAATCTTTGATCGAGGAATGCGGCAAATTCCTTCTCCTCACTCATCAATCGAATTCCCTTTGCCGTCCTTTCGACCCAAGCGATACGCCGCCCGCTCGGCGTAACGAGTGGCTCCTTCGCTCGAGTGCGGGCATCTTGCAGAGCGCCTAGAACGAGGTTGAACCGCAGGTTGGTGTCACCTTTTTCGAAGGCCTCGGACTTCAGAACCTCCTTAACCGACCGAACCGCCTGCGGCTCCGCGAGTTTGCTGGCTAGGGCAAGCCACCGAGGCCGCCCAACTTTAGGCGCCGGACCGATAGCAAAAATGATCTCGGTGTCGATGTTTCCGACAACTGAGAGAAGGCGGGAAAGTTCGGGCTTATCCACCCCTATTGCCGCAGTTATCGTATCCCGGTCGAAGCCTCTTTGCTCGAGATGCGACGCGAACATGGCGCGTTCGATAAAGCTCAGGTCCGAGCGTTCGCTATTCTCCTGTCCCTGAGCGACGACCAATTCGACATCGTTCAGATGCTTGACGACGGCCTTGATCGGACGCCCGAGCTCCCTGGCGGCCCGGAGCCGTCGATGCCCGTAAGCAGCCTGATAGCGCTTGGGGTGATCTGGATGAGGGCGCACCAAAATCGGCACTTGTTGGCCATGGGTCGCCATCGCGTCCTTCAAACCCGCGAATCCAGGATCAGATTCGAATGAAATGCGATCAACTATGAAAGAATCATCGACGTCAGCCGTGTTGAGTTCGACCACCTGCTCGGCGGCGGCGAGGGTCGCGCGCAGCGATTTCGCGGCGGCGGCCTCGTCCGACAGTCGTTGTAGGCCGAGATTCATCGCCTTGACGGCGCCCGAGCTGCGCTTGATGGAGGTGTCTGCAACTGCTTCGGGCTTTCCGGCTCCAAGCAGTTCTCGCAATGCGTCGCGCCCCTTCATGCCGCAAGCCTCCCCCATCCCTGACGAACCAAGCGTTCGATCTCGCGATTGACGTCGTCCATCGACTCGATCGCGCGATCATATGTCTGGCGGTTCATTGTCTCGCGGCCAGCCTCGTAAATCGTTTGCTTCGAGAGACCGGCATCTGACACGGCCGTAGATTTGACCATCATTGCCGTGAGAACCCGTTCTCCGAAAAGATTGCGTAAAAACGCGACTATCTGCGCTTGCGGTCCATCATTTGGCTCGTAGCGCGTAAAAAGATAGCGGACCCAATCGTATTCCAGATTGCCGCCGGCCTCGCGAACGACCGAAAGGAGATCGGCCGCCATGGCGAGAAACTGATTCATCGACGCAATATCGAGCATTTGGGGATGAACGGTTATCAGAACCGAGGTGGCCGCGCATAACGCCGAAAGAGTCAAAAATCCGAGTTGAGGAGGACAATCAATGACGATCACATCATAACCTTGTCCAACGCTCTGCAGCGCACTGGAAACCCGCGCGAAAAACAAGCCGTCCGGATCGCGTTCTGGATCCGCGAGGATCTTCGGCGTGTCGTGCTCGAACTCATGCAATTCGAGATTTGCAGGCACCAGATCAAGCCCGGAAAAGTACGTCGATCGAACGATTTCCGATAACGGACGCTGCGCGGTGTCATAGCGAATCGCTCCGTAGAGCGTCTGGTTCTCGCCAACATCGAATTCGGGCTGATAGCCGAACAAAGCCGACATGGAGGCCTGAGGATCTAGATCGACGGCCAAAACGCGATATCCGCGCAAAGCAAAATACTGCGCGAGATGCGCTGCTGTTGTCGTTTTGCCGGACCCTCCCTTGAAATTGGTTACAGCGATGACCTGCAGATGTTCATCCCCGACCCGTGTCGGCATGTAGGATGCTTTGGCCTTTGCAAGATGCTGACGGAGAGAGTGAATTTGTTCCAACGTATAAGCGCGCCGGCCGCCGACCGTTTTTTCTGGATCGGGGCCGTCGCCGGTTGTCGAAAGATGACGCAGATAGCTGTCGGTGACTCCAATCAACTTCGCGGCTTCGCCGCTCGAAAATCGTCGCAGTTCCTTCTTAGCTTCCGGCGGGAACAGCTTCTCTCGCAGCGCCTGAAGCTGGCTGCTCAAAATCTGAGAGTCCCCCGCAATGATCTGATCCATTGCAAGGGCTTCTGGTTTCCTGCGTTTTGCAACTTTGCGGCTGATCATCGGCATTCACGCTCCTAAGAGCAAATCGGCACTCTTACCGCAAATGATCGTGATTCTTGGACGCCGTCAAGAACTTTAGGATTAACAGATTCTTAACGCGATGACCCCTGACAGCCCTTCGGAGGACAACAGCTACACCTTTTAGGGCGTTACGAATTGTCACCTGACAATTTTATTA
>DATBPZ010000047.1:0-24609 GCA_036561105.1 Methylocella sp.
GAAGCCGCCCACGCCGACGACGATATACATCGGATAGCTCATATAGAACTCGATGATATGGCTCGGGGTGAAGTCGGTGTCACGGATGACGGTCATATGCCAGGTGCCGTCCTGCTCGGTGAAGTAGCTGGCGCCCCAGTAAATCGCGACGCCATACACAAGAATCCAGCACAACAGATTGAAGATGCGGCGCATTTCTTCGCGCGGCTGGACACTTGCGATGTCCCTGTCGCGGGTCTTCCACATCCAGCCCACGAGGGCGAGGAAGGAGATCAATTCGACCGGCTCCTCGATGTAGAGGATGGTCATCCAATAGGTGGTGAACTCCGGCGCGAAGGAATCGAGCCCGGCGTACCAGCCAAAAACTTGCTCATAGATGCGCACGCCGACATAGAAGGTGCAGATCGCGAGCGTGCCGAGAATTACAGGCCTCCCGTCGAGAAGCGGCGCCTCGGTGACGGCCGCGGCCTCGCCAGTCCGCGCAGTTCCAGTTACTAAGCTCATGTCACTTACCTCTTCCTATATTTGTTTACTTACCCGTCGATATTGCCTTTCTCCGGTGCTGGACGGTGATAGCGCCGAACATCATTGTCGGCGGTATGGTCTGAGAACAACCGTTGCGCAAGGACCGTATTCAGATCCATGATCACATCCTCGGCATTACATTAAACTTACTCAGTATCTACTTTGTTAAGTTCAAGCAATTCGTCATCTGATGCGACACCTCTGCGTAGAAACGAAGTGGTCGTGCTCAGCTCGTGTATTGAGTGCGGAAAAACGCGAAGGGCGCCTTTGGTGGCGACGGTGATTGTTCCGCCGAAGGCGAAGGACATTTAATGTTCTCTCGCCAACGATAAGGTGTGTGTCACGTATTTTGATGACCCAAAGGTCCGGGCGTCACCTGCCACGTCTCGCAGGCTCGGAAAGGCGGATGGGGCCAGCCGTTTGGTCTGAATGAAGACCCGTCAAATTTCGCGGTGGCCTGCCGTCAAGTCGGTCCCATCAACGTCGACATCTCGACGTTAACGGACGACGAGGAGGTATTCACCGAGCAAACGAGTATCATCTTCAAGGCTACCCGCATTTATAGGATGCTCGTACAGGATGCTCGACAAGAAGCACAACACGCTGGTTTATATCGGCGTAAGTTCGAGGATCGTCAGCGGTTCGCCCGCCAACTCCATCAGCTCCGTGCCGATCATGCCATGGGGATCGCACTGACCGCGAATGAGAAAAATAGGCAGTTTGTGACCCGTCTGCGCCGTCGCCCGGCTCTTCCCGGTGAATGTTATCACGCGACCGCGCGGCCCTCCCAATCCGGACCCCGCGTTCGACATTGCGTGTCCAATACGCTACCGTGCGTTCTTGCGCCGTTGGGTTTCCGCACCATGTCGCAGATCAATGGCAAGACGGGCGCGGCGCTCAAACATCAAAGAACGGCGCGAAGCCACGCCGCCATTCCCCCGCGCCGTCACCAAGTTCCGCGCATAACTCGTTCAACCTTCAAATCTCCGTCTCTCTTGCGTTTTGCTCGCAGAATGGCTGCGTTCAATTCGCCTCCGAAGATGAAATGGAAGCGATCATGTAGAGAAAGACGAGTGCGATCATCACCGACGCCAGACCCGCGTAGGTGGTGACATAATTGCGCGCGAATTGGGCGAGATAAGAGCCGAAGGCAACGCCCGCCGCGATCCATAGTGCGAAGGTCAGCAAGATCCCGGGTGCAATCTCCCGCAACGATCTTCGCCCGGCGGGCAGGAATTTGTGTGAGAGGACAAGCGCCAGCAGAAGCACCAAACTTGCGATCGCGAAGCGGCCGACGGTGATCAGGCGGTTGAGTGGCTCGAGACCAGGCGCGAAGTGCAGCACCGCGGCCCATATCAGCGGGGCCAAAACGACCAGGAGGGCGAGGGTCAGAAGCGACAAAGCACCGACGAAAACGTTGAAAGTGTTGTAAGCGGCTGCGTGCGTTGAGAGAAATCTTTGGGCTGAACCCGGACTCTTGAAACCTTGCATCTTGCGTTCTCGTCGTCGGATCGGCTGATGCGAATTCTCCGCTCGATTGTTGCGCCATCGACCGCGTTCATGACGCTTTGCGATTCCAAGATGACCTGCTGCAGCCCCGCAAGAACGCAGATCATCTGTGACGAGCTTGTCCGGCACAAAGTCATATTTCTTCAAAAGCTTGCGCATGAGTTTCAGCGCCGCCTGCTTGTTACGTCTGGTTTGGACCAGAACGTCGAGCACTTCGCCCTCGGCATCCACGGCCCGCCAGAGGTCGACCAAGCGACCATCGATCATGAGATAGACCTCGTCGAGATGCCAGATGGTATGCGGCTTCGGCCGGCGTTTGCGAAGATCGGCCGCGATCTTGGGTCCAAAGTGGTTCACCCAGCGGCGCACGGTTTCATAGGAGATTATTATCCCACGCTCGGCCAGCAGATCCTCGACATCTCGGAAGCTCAGGGTGAACCGGAAATAAAGCCAGATCGCTTGTTGGATGATTTCGGAAGGGAACCGGTAGCCGCTATAGCTGATCTTGGTCATCATCGATGGTTACGGCTGAAGTCACGGAACGGCAAGCCAACCGACAATGTGACAAGGCCAGCAGACGAGTTCCTGGCCTTCCTCAAGAAGATCGATCGCAAGATCCCCACCCATCTCGATCTGCATCTGATCCTCGACAACTATGCCACCCACAAGGCACCGGCCGTGAAACGCTGGCTGGCAAGACATAAACGCTTCATCCTGCACTTCACGCCGACGTCCTGCTCCTGATTCAACCTCGTCGAGCGGCTCTTCGCCGAAATCACCCGACTATAAGGCGAGGCATTTTCCACGACGTCGCGGAGCTCAAAGCCGCAATCGAGGAATGGATTGAGCATCGAAACCAAGATCCGAAACCATTCACATGGACAGTCACTGCCAAAACCATTCTCGGCAAGCACCGCCGAGCCAAAAAAGTTCTTGCCAAAGCGGGATGCAAATAAAAGCACTAGCATATCCGGCACATGCTGTTCACAAATGGTGCGAAAGCGGTGCATCAAGGGCACGATCGAAGTAATACTTCCTCCGGTTATTTCGTTCCCGTCTAGCCGAGTTCCTGTGCGAAAGAAACCAAAGCCAGCTGCTTCGCAATTGACGATTTCTCGTCGTACCCTTCATCTCAGATTTAACAATCTGAAGGACCCCGAGCTCGTCCCTCGCAATACGAGCTATGCATGTCCTCGCACAGGAGGACGGCAGCGGTTAGGGGAAGAGGCAAGAGCTGATCGCCCATGCCACGCTCAGCCTTCTATAGCCATCGCCGCACCTGCCATGCGAGCACCGCGACGGCGAGCCACGAAGCCGCTGCGAGGACGAGGGCCCAGGCGGGAGACGGCACGATCATCAGCCAGATCACGAGGCCGAAAGCCGCTAGCCCCAAACTTCCGAGTGCCGCTCCGGCGGCGTCGAGCGCCGCAGCTTCCTTGCCGCGCCGCGCTCCCGGTAAACCCGCTTCCTCCTTGCGCTGCCGGACATGCTTTTCAATCAACGTCGCGCTTGCGGGAAAGATCGCGGGAAAGGCGAGAAACAGGCCGCCAATGACCGGCCCGAAGCGCACCGCGATGAGGCCTGCGACAACGGTCATCGCCCCGCCGAGCGCGAATCTGATGAGGTACTCGTACCAGCGCGTCTGACGAAGGGCGGAGGGCTTGAACTGAACGATCATGAGAGCTTAAACAGGGCCGCGGAGACACCAAACGCTACTGCAAACCAGACAATCAGTGCGGCCAACGTCGCGGTCCACGAGGACAGCAGGCATTTTTTGAGCAACACGCACACTACCCAGCTGTAGGCGGCAAGCGCCAAAGCCCCAATGATCATCGAGCGGCCTTCCACGGCCGCGAACGAAGCGCCCTTTTGCGACAAGGTGATAAGAAGCGTCGCGAGGGCAATCGACGGAGCAGCGCCGAAGAGGCCCGCGAAGCTTTTAGGGCGCAACGTGTCGCCAAGCGCCGCAAACGCCGACACCGCGATCCCGCCGGCAAGGAACCGTAAGCCATATTCAAGCATCATTGATCGTCGCCCCCTATGGAACTATCCGACAGCTAACGGTTATCCAGTGGCGTCAGTTCGGGTCTTTCTGTGCTGCGCCGCACCACCACCTTCTCCGGACCTTCGCCATGCCGAACTTCATCAACTTACCGCCCTTTACAGAAGATGGCGACGTGCATGTCGTCGTGGAAACGCCCCGCGGGAGCAGGGCCAAATTTGCGTACGACCCGAAACTCGAAACCTTCATTTTCTCGAAGTCGCTCCTCACCGGACTAACCTATCCCCATGACTGGGGCTTCGTACCATCGACCAAAGCCGACGATGGCGATCCGCTCGACATCATGGTGATTCATGACGCGGCGACTTTCCCGGGCATCGTGCTGACCTGCCGCATCATCGGCATTTTGCAGATCGAACAGAAGAGCAAAGGGAAGGCCGAGCGGAACGATCGCCTATTCGCCGTGCCCCGGCGCTCGCACTCGGAGCAGGCGATTCGCGACGTCCGGGATCTTTCAAAGCCGATTCAGCAAGAGCTTGAGAAGTTCTTCGTCGCAACCGATGAGCTTGAGGACAAAAAACTGGAGATCATCGGGTGGAAAGGCCCCAAAATCGCGATGAAGGCGATCAAGGACAGCGCCAAGAGTTTTTCGAAGGACGGCGAGTAACCTGCTCAACATCACCGCCGGAATCAGGCGGCGCGCGCCCGCTGCCTCTTTCGTAAGACGGCTGCGCAACAACGCGAGAACCGCAGCCTCTTCGGGCTTGAGACTTTCTACGCCGTTCCGAAGCTCGCTCTCGGCCTCTGACTTGAGCTCAAGGACCAGATTGCCGTCCATGTAGGACTTCAGCACCTCCGGATGGACGTAGCATTTGCGGCAGATGGTCGACGTGTTGCCGAGCCGCGCAGAGACCTTTTCGATAGCGGCGCGAAGATTGCGCTTGGCCTGAGCGGCGCTATCGAAGCTTTCAAGCTCATTGAGAGCCATTGCCGCGAGAACTGTCCCCGCCCAGGTGCGGAAGTCTTTTGCGGTGATATCCTTGCCGGTGATTTCCCTGAGATAGTCGTTCACGTCGGTCGATGTGACGTCTTCGCAGTTTCCTTCCTCGTCGACATACTGGATAAGCTCCTGACCGGGAAGCTCCTGGCAGGCCTTGATGATCTTTGCGATGCGCCGGTCGCGCACCCGCAACGACCATTGCTTCCCGCTCTTACCGGTGAAACGGAAGCGAACCTCATTTCCGTCGACGGTTGCATGCTGGTTTTTGAGGGTGGTCAAGCCATAGCTGTTGTTCTGCTTCGCGTAATCGTCGTTCCCCACCCGGATCAAGGTGGATTCGAGCAGATGCACCACCGTTGCCAGCACTTTGTCCCGCGACAGCCCAGGCAGAGCCATGTGCTCGCGCACTTTCTCGCGGATGGAGGGACGAACGCAACGACATGCTCGTACTTAGTGCTTTCCCGCACCTCGCGGAAGCGCGCGTGATAGCGGTATTGCTTGCGGCCCTTCGCGTCCCGGCCCGTGCCCTGGAGGTGGCCGTCCGACCAAGGGCAAATCCAGACGTCAGTCCAGGCCGGGGGAATTGCCAAGGACTTGATCCGTTTCAGCACGTCAGACTCGGAAAGCTTCGACCCGTCGGCCCGGGTATACGTGAATCCTTTTGCCGTCTTCTTGCGCCTTGTGCCCGGACGGGCATCGGAAACATATCTCAGGCCCGCGGATTCGGCGGCGTCCTTAGGATCGACAATTGCCTGAGCGCTATCCGCCGATTCAACTAACAAAATAATAGCCCTCCGTCTGACACCTCAAACGAACCTCTTCGAACCCGGTTCCGCAAAGAAGGCGACGCTCACGCCGCCCGCCAGTGGTCCGGTTCTCTTTGTCCTTCAGGTGCCGCACGCACGCGACCAGCCGAGCATGCGCAACGCAATCTGGATTCGTGAAATACAATGAGCAAAGGCCCTATTAAGGAAATGGTGCGCCAACGGGAAGACGGGCCATCATAAGAGGGGAGCTGGGCGGCCTCAGCCTGAAACCGCCCAGCTACGGAAGCGCTATTGAGCCGCCTCAAGATTAAATCTTGGACGTTTGCAATCCGCTTGTCCAGCAGGGCAAAGACCCCGTCAAGGAGCTGCAACAGCTCGATGGTCAGCACGCGATATCGTCGGACATGGTTTTACGACCCCGACGGCGTCTCTGGCCTCTTTGAAGCGGTTGCTCGCGCGTGGTGGTCTAAATTAAGGGAGAAAGCCCCCGACGCGCATTTCGTTGCGCTGGCGTCACTGGTGTCGTTAATCACCAAGGCATTAGCGCGTCCGGCCGTAGAAAGGTGGCCCAACTTGGGTCACCTCACCTATTGTCGCGCGAACCCGCTACTTGGTCTTTTTGATCGCGTTAAAGTCGGGGTAATCTCTACTGCCTTGGCTCTTGTCGTTAGACTCGGCGGCCTTATTTGCATCCTGCTTGTTTGCATCGACGTTCTTATCTGATTCCTGTACAGAGCGGCCGGTAAGTTTGTCGATGACCTTGTTCACTATGCCAGGCTCTTCTTTCTTCGTGTTTTCCGTACCATTTTCTTGTGCGAACCCAATCGCCGGGACAAGCACGAACGCTGCGGCGGACCATGCTGTTATAAACTTCATTTGAATCTCTCCTGCTAGACACGGATTCTGCCCGGATTATTCCGTTCAGCCACCGTGAACGCAGGTGATCTTACAAGGTTCGAGCTTGGATTTAGCGGCACAAAGGGCCTACCAATCTCCGAGCCACCAAAATGAACGCTGCGCTCAATCTTGCCCAGTACCGCGCGCGAGACTAGGCCATTGACTTTCTTGATGCCCCGCATGGTTCATTAGTAATTCCGTGGTGTGGCGCTTCTCAGAGCACATAGCTTCACCTTGTCAGGAAAGAACATCACGCCGAACTGGCACGCCACGACGTCGAACGCTTGATCCTCGTATGGCAGCGCCAGCGCATCGGCCTGGTCGCTGTTTCGCAGCGCCATGATCGAGCGTCGGCTGGTTGAGATCGGTCGCCACGATGCGCGCGTCCATGAGGAGCCTCGATGCGATGCCTCTCGTAAGCGCGCCGGTGCCGGCAGCAGTCTCCAATACATCCCGCGGTTTTACCTTCGTCACCCGCTCGGCGAGGTCCCCGGCATATGAGTCAAAGATGAGTGGCACAAGGAATCGGTCGTAGATCTCAGGGATGTTTCCCGCGAACAGTCTGTCGGTCGCCGCCATGGCGTTGCTCCTCAAATGCCCCTGGTCTTTTGTGAATCTATATCACGCCCGAGGCCGGCCTCTCCTAATCAGCTCGTGGCGCAACGCCGCGGTCCTGCGAGCGCGGAGAGTTATCACGAGTTGGATGAATAGCCGACCTACCGCTGGGGCGGTTGTTTCAGGCTTGTTTGTTATACTTCATCTCAAGCGCGCAGGTTGCATTATAGGCCATTTAAAAATATCAATTCGGGAGGGTGCTCCGGCGCAAATCGCTTATTCTTGGCTAGTATGTCAATGTCTTCTCTAGCGTTCATAGCTGACAAGCACGCAACGAACGGCGGCACTATTGCGCCAGTTTCCACCATCTCGGATCATCTGCCTGACGGAGGAGACCGTCGAAACACTCTACATTCTCGGGGAGCAGGACCGCATCGTCGGAGTATCAGGCTATGCGGTGCGGCCGCCGCAAGTCCGACGCGAGAAGCCGCGTATTTCTGCCTTCACTTCGGCCGATATTCCGAAGATCCTCGCGCTCGAGCCGGATCTCGTCCTCACCTTCTCCGATCTCCAGGCGGAGATCGCGGCAGAGCTGATCGGCGCTGGCATAGCCGTCCATGCTTTCAATCAGCGTGATATCGCCGGCATTCTCGCAATGATTCGCACCATTGGCGCTTTGGCCGGAGCGGCAGATAAGGCGGAAAAGCTTGCCCGCAGCTATGAAGCTCGCCTTGGCGAGGTGGCGGCGTCGGTTCGCGGGCGGTGGAAGCCGAAGGTTTATTTCGAGGAATGGGACGACCCGCTCATCAGCGGCATTGGCTGGGTCTCGGAACTCATCGAGATCGCCGGTGGCGAGGAGGTGTTTCCCGAACTGAGAAAACAGAAGGCCGCCAAAGCCCGGATCGTTTTGCCACAGGACGTGATCGCTGCGGCGCCCGATGTCATTCTCGCCTCTTGGTGCGGCAAGAAGGTTGTTCTGGACAAGATCCGACGACGATCCGGATGGGATGTGATCCCGGCGGTTAGGAATGACCGTATCGTTGAGATCAAATCGGCGCTGATCCTGCAACCAGGACCCGCGGCACTAACCGACGGCCTTGACGCAATCCTCGCCGCGCTGGGTCGTGGTGCTCGATAACTTTGGAAAGGAATTGTCACTGCCGCTGCGCGCTATCATAGGTAAAAATTGGCGGGACTGGCTGGGCCAGACTCCCTGGACGGAAACCATACTTGGGAGCTTTTCGGGGGGCAGCGACGGTGACTTGCCCCAGGCCGGACTTTTCGCCCGCAAAGATCGGACTTCACAATCGACAATTTATTACGGAACAACGTCGGGCCTCGAGGTCGGCCTTGGTACGGTCTTCAAGCTAACCGGGCAGACCTTGACACCGATTTGGAACTTCACAGGGGGCAGCGACGGTTCGTCCCCTCAGGCCGGGCTCATCACGGACGAGCGTGGGGTGCTTTATGGAACATCAGGTGGAGGTGGCGCCTCAAACAAAGGTGTTGTCTTCCAACTGACGCCACCGAACCATGGTCAGACCGCCTGGAGCGAGCAAACCCTATGGAGCTTTTCGGGGGCAACTTCATGCACGGCGTCGCCCCCGTAACGGTCAATTGTCCCGCCATCAACGGCATCATAAAAGAAGCCGATGAAATTGCCGGCGAGGTCGATGACACGCAAGTCCTCTACGCTGCGCTTATAGCTGCCGCGCAGGCGGTCGAACATTATGAAATGATCCGTTATGGTGCGCTCATCGCGTGGGCTGAACAACTCGGACGCAGCGATTGCGCGAGCGTGCTTCGTCAAAGCCTCGAAGAAGAGGGCGGCAGACAAAAAGCTTACACAAATCGCAGAGTCTAAGGTCAATCTGGCGGCCGCGGATTAAGCAATCGGTATTTGGCGGCTTAGTTTTTAGGCCGCCCAGCTTCTCGTCACCGATCCTAAATCCAATTTGACGTAGGAGGAAAAGTGGTTTCCACGTCAATAAACTTTGATCCGCGTATTGCCCTTGAAACGAAACAGCAAGCTTCCGGGCTCTCGCCAGATGATCCACAACGAGCATACCTCCGAGTCTCAGGCAGCCACCACCGGCGCCGATCGAAGCCTCACAGTTTCTGATCGTCGTCGGTCTCCGTCACCGCTGCAGGACGGACATACCAGGCGCATCGCGACGGGGCCGATATCCACTTTCACGCGTACCCAGCGGCGGCGGCGCTACTTTTTTGCGAGAGCGCTATCGGCTGGGAGCCTGCTCCCACCGGCGACTCGGATTGGCCGGCCGCCGGGCAGCAGAACAAAGCGGCTCAGAATTGAGCGCGACTAAAGAGCCGGGGCGCACGGGAAAAACTCAGATCCGGCGGGAATGTCTCGACCACGTCGTCGTCTTCGGCGAGCGGCATCTGCGTCACCTCCTCATTTCTTATATGGCCTTTTACAACGGCGCGAAAACACACCTTTCCCTGAACAAGGATGCGCCAGTCCCACGGGCTGTTCAGGCTATCGGGCGCATTCTTCCGACTCCAATTCTCGGCGGGTTACTCCATCAATATGTTCGGATTTGATTTCCGACATGGTCACGGGGTGTCGAGACGTTCGTTTTGAGCCTTGTCGGTCGGTACAGCAAACGTCGATTGGCAATTGTTTGTCGTTTGATTGGGTCGCTCGCCGCCGTGTCGATGCATCCAAGTTGTAAAATCCTGGTAAGCTCCGATGGAACTGGAACCTTCAACCGCTCGCATTGGCGCCGCAGGGCGAGAAGCATTCAGTTAGCGCAGATCGCGTCACGGCTCTCTAACGTTGCCAAATAGACTGCGTACTAGATCTCCCAGCGCGTCAGGCTCACGCCCTCCGCCTTGGGAGTCGGTGGCCTGTATTGGCCGAGCCGTGACGGTGCTCACCGGGCGTTTGGACTTGACCGTCTTCGCGATCGGTAAAGATTCTCCACGCCGTAAGTCGGCTCCGGCACCGGATCTTGGCATCGCCACCCGTACCGCCGTTTTCGGCGTCAAGGCCTTGGGCACAGTAGCGGGGCGTGGCACAGGCAGAGGCACTATCTTGGCTGTGGCGCGTGGCGGTATGTCACTGGAAAGACGTGCGTCATGCCGCTCGACCGACGCGGTGTTCATTTTCTCCGGCTCGATGGGAACCGTTTGACTGGACGGCCCTACCAGCGTTTCGATTGGCTCGGGCGATGCCGCAATTCTTGCCGCCGACATGGTCTCCCGCGGCTGCAATGGGTCGACGGGTTGCGCAATGTTATTGACAACCGTCGCCGGCGATGGTTGAGGCGCTACCCCCAGAATGGAGGCGTCCGGGATTGGAACGTCAGAGCGATTTGTTTTTTCGAGATTTGGCTTGGCCGCTCCATTTTCCGAGATTGTTGCGATCTCAGGCGGGGGCGAAGTGCCACTTCTATAACCAAAACTCGCCCCTATGCCGACTATACCGACGATGATGATCGCCGACTTGATGATATAGAGCGAACGCCGCGACACGATTTCCTCATTGACAGTGCCGGAGTCTTGGCAAGCCATGTTGTCGTCGTCTAAGCTCTGAAGAGCATCTGGCTCCTCGGCTTCTGTCTCTTGGGCGTCGGACGACGACGTCGTCACCTGCCGCGCTTCTATCGAACTCTGGCCTTGCGGCTCAGCAAACCTCTGGAATGAATCCTGTTGCGCGCTGATCAGGCGGGCCGATTCAGCGAGTGGGTCATCGTCCGTTTGGTTCCCGAAGCTTTGCCGGCGTAGACGCCTCTCAAACTCCTCCATGTCGATCATCGGGTGCCGTTTTGTAACAGGGTCGTGCATGCTTCCGACTTTCCTGTTGCATTCACCTGGCAGACCGCTTCAGCCGATTCCCGTCGTCGCAATTACGAGGGCCAGCCTTCCCTCTAACACCCAGACGCAATACCGTGGCCTTTGCTCTTAAAAAACAAAGCTTGTGACAGGCTACCATGATTCAATTTTATTAAGAAATCGCAATTGCGCCCGATCTAGGCCGCGTAGGCCACGTCCAATGCGAACGAGTTCAGGAATTTTTCATTTCCACGGCAACATCACCCCGCGATACGCTTCTTGCCGACGAAACTTAGTTTGTAGCACCCGTGCCGAAT
This sequence comes from Methylocella sp., assembly GCA_036561105.1. GTDB lineage: Bacteria > Pseudomonadota > Alphaproteobacteria > Rhizobiales > Beijerinckiaceae > Methylocapsa. Next base: position 11,371 of record DATBPZ010000047.1, read on the forward strand.
TCAACGTAACTTCCGATGCTGTTGAAAAAGTCAACGAAAGCTCGCGGGACTACAATGACTACATCACGGGAAGCGATATGCCTGACGTAGGTGTTGCGAAAGCGGTTTCATTCTTCGAGTGCTCCCCTCGGCGCCTTGAACCGGGTCGCCTCGCGTGCCGACGCGCCTGCGCTTGCGCTGCGAGGCATCGCGATGGCGCAACTCGGCGAACTGGCGGTTGCGGAATCGCGATTCGGCGCTTGGAGACGAAAGCAGCGCGCACCGCGCTCGCTTGGGCCGAGCACGCCGCGCGCGAGGCGGACATCCCCGCGCTGACGGCGGAGGTCGAAAGCGCATCCCTCGTGATGAAAACGCCCGCGGCGCACCTAATCGCGCGCGGCGAGGAACGCCCCACGGTCACCAACACGGCGCCGCACGTGTTGGAAATCAACGAAATCGTTCATCCCACCAGCCCTTCCGCTCGGCGGCGCAGATGTGAATGCGATGCTCGATCACCATGTGAGAAACTCTGGCTAAATTAAAGGTGGAACCCTCTTTGCCGCCCGCGGGTTTCGCCTTTTATTGGCGCATGACTTTGCGAAATTAACCCGGTGGTTTCGTGACCAACATCGAGGAGAAAGCCGATGTCATTCTCGCTGCCCGAACTTCCCTATGCCCACGATGCGCTCGTGCCATACATGTCGCGCGAGACGCTCGAGTACCACCACGACAAGCACCATCTCGCCTACATCAACAACGGCAATAATCTGGCCAAGGGCACCGAATGGGAAAACAAGCCGGTTGAAGAGGTTGTGAAAGGGACGTTCGGCAAGAACGAGGGACTGTTCAACAATGCCGGACAACATTACAACCACATTCATTTTTGGAAATGGATGAAGCCAGGCGGTGGCGGCAACAAGATCCCCGGTGAGCTCGAAACAAAGATCACCGCCGATCTTGGCTCCGTCGCCAAGATGAAGGAAGAATTCATTCAGGCCGGCGTCACGCAATTCGGCTCCGGCTGGTGCTGGCTTGCGGTGAAAGATGGCAAGATCGTCGTGATGAAGACGCTCAACGGCGAGAACCCCCTCGTGCAGGGCGGCAAGCCCATTCTCGGCTGCGATGTCTGGGAGCATTCCTATTATATCGATTACCGCAACCGACGGCCCGACTACCTCAAGGCGTTCGTCGATCACCTGGTCAATTGGGAATACGTGGCCGAAATGTACCGGGCGGCCGCGAAATAACGATCAACGCGTCGCCCGGGATAGCGGTGCATTGCAGCGGGCGACGCCGTCGGCGACGAGGCGGGGTGCGCCAGCGGTCCGACTCGGCTCAGCGCGGATAAGGCAGCGGTGGAGTCGCAGCCCTATGCCGCCGCTCCGTGGCCTAATATGGCTTCGCCGCATACAGGCATTTCTGGTCATCGGTTTTCCGCGGCGCCAGGAAGTGCACTTTGGCACTTCGCGGCCATGATCTGCGGGAAACCGCTGGACTTCTTCGCGTGGCAGAGCATTGCTTGGTGTCACCCGCAGAGGCGCCGAGGCGCCTTCCTCCCCTACCCCGCTGGCTCTGGCGCCTTCGCGGGGTCGCGCTTGTGACAGCGAACGCTGTCACAAGCAAAGGAGGAGAAGATGATGAAGCTCACCGATAGTCAGTTGATCGTGCTGTCAAAGGCAGCGGCAAGGGAAGATGGTGTGGCGGTTGTTCCTCTGAAGATGAACAGAGCAGCGGCGGCGAAGATCGGATCGAGTCTCATTGGCCGGTAGCTGATGCGGGAGAGAGCCGGTGCCCGCTTTCTGAAAATATGAATGAACGATCGCGCGCATCGCCTCCATAAGAGCCGATTTCCTTTATCAAATGATACTTGCCACTTGGCCCTGAACATCGACGCAAAGCTGGCGCGCCTATAAGCGCCTCCACGGGGATCGCTCACTCATTTAGACTCGGCATACTACCACAGAAGGAGACCTGAAATGGCGACTTATGTTGATCGCGTCTTAGAACCTGGCGAAAGCGTACGCTACCGCACGACCGTTAGTTGGATCGTCTATATTCCGTCGGTGGTGCTCGCGGCTATCGCGTTGGCGGCTCTGCTCGTCGGCATCAACTATCCCGATAGGGATAGGGTTTTCTGGTTCGTCGCAACTATCTCTGCCTTGGTCGCCATGTGCAATTTCGCTTTCGCATGGTTCCGTCGCTGGACAACCGAGATCGCCGTCACCGATCGCCGCATCATTCTAAAGCGCGGTTTTATACGCCGCGCAACCATGGAGATGAACTTGGCAAAAGTTGAAAGCGTCGACGTCGATCAAACGCTGAGGGGACGTTTATTCAACTACGGCAATGTCACGATCCGCGGCACTGGAAGTAGTTTCGAAATCCTCCGCACGATCGATGCACCCCTAAAGTTGCGGTCAACAGTGACGGCAGGTTGATGGGACGCCTGAGTCTTCTCGCTATAGGACGGCAGGTGTTTGACGCATTGACGCCTGCGCTGAGCAGGCCAGAGGCTTGGCACCTGGAGTTGCATCAGTTCAGGATCGAGGCCGGCGCCGGACAAACCGGCCAGCCGACGCCCGAGGGGCTGCATCGCGACGGCGTCGATTGGGTGCTTGTCGTGCTGGTCGACCGGAAGAACGTCGAAAGCGGGGTCACGTCGATTTTCGGTCTGGACCATTGCCACTTGGGCGGTTTCACGCTCACCGATCCCCTTGATGCCGTCTTCTTGCAGGACAATCGGGTCTTTCACGGAGTAACGGCGATCCGCCCGTTGGACGCCAATCAGGTGGCCCGCCGTGATGTCGCCGTCATCACCTTTCGCGCGGAGCCTCTGTGCGCGCCGGCCCAAGATTGAGGCGTGCCAAGCAACTTCAGAAATCGGCTCCTGGGCATCCATGCTTTTGCCGGTGACACCTTGAATGTGGATCGGTTCGAGAGAGGCACTGCCGCCCAATCAGTCTAGAGGCTCGGAAATGATCTTGATGCGGATCGTGGCGGAGCGTGTTTCGCCCGGCGGAATGATCACGATTCCTGGCTTTTCGATAAAGGGCCCGTCAAAATCAACCGGGCTCGCTGTGCCGACCCAAGGCTCTATACAAAGGAAGGGCGCACCCGGCTTCATCCAAAGGCCTAACTCGCGAAAACCCTCCCAGGAAAGTTCTAGGCCCGGACCGGTTGGTCCGGAGAAACGAACCTGGCTGCTGGCGACATGGTCCATGATTATTGCGTCGGCGGCGAACAAATTCTCCCGTAGCTTCAGCACGCGCCCTTCAACCGGCGTAGGGAATGGTTCGAGTCGCAGGAGGCCATCATCGAGGCGGCGAACGGGCGCGGGCTCGTCCTGCGCGAATGTCAATGTATAGGCCTCCTGGGAAGCGCTCGAATGCAATGGCCAGTTGAAGGCGGGATGGGCACCAAATGAAGCGGGCAAATGTTCGCCTCCGCTGTTAGTGACGTCAAATGTTATCGCGAGCGCCCCGTCGGCCAGCGCATAAGTGAGATCAAGGCGGAAGGCGAACGGATACATCGCGCGCGTCTGTTCGTTGTCGACAAGACTTAAACGGCAGGCGTCGGATGTGCGGGCGAGCCAATCAAAGGTGAGGTCACGGGCGAAGCCGTGTTGCGTCAGCCGATAGATCATGCCGGTGTGTCGCAACTGATCGCCCTTAAGCCGGCCAACAATCGGAAACAGAAGCGGCGCAAACCGGGGCCAGGCAGGACCCGCTTGCCATATGTATTCGGTCCCAAATGAGTCACGGAGAGACCTTAGCTCGGCTCCTTGCGCCTTGATGATCGCAACAATGCGTCCATCCGTAATGCTGTGGTCCACGCGTATGCTCCCCGAATAGGACAGAAGGCCTGAGCTTTCATTGGGTTTAGTATTGGTCGTGAGGCATCAGCTCGATCAACACGGCCCCCTTCGCCTTCACTCTACGGCATACCAGCTCCCCGTTGTTGCGGTGTCCAATTTTTCATATTGCAGATTCAAACTCTTTTCAGCCCATGTTTGCGCGCCTCTATCAGCGCACGCCAAGCCTCGACATATAGGTAGCCTGAATCTGGCTGGACTTCTTCGAGGACCAGAGCATGGCTTGGTGTCAGATGCCGGGCGGCCTAGCCACCGTTCTCCGAACCCCGCGGCCCCTCGGGCCATCGCTGGGTTGTGCTGGTGACAGCTCATGCTGTCGCAAGCGAAGGAGATGAACATGGCGCAGCTCACCAATACCCAGCTGATCATATTGTCGAAGGCTGCCCGGCGCGAGGACGGGGCCGCGGAGGTCCCAGAGCGAATGAACAAGGCCGCTGCCGCAAAGGTCGGAGCGGGCCTGATGGTCCGCAGGCTGATGCGCGAAATTCGTGCGAAGCCCGGCCTGCCGGTCTGGCGGACGGATGATGACAGGCGGCGCATCAGCCTGATCATCACGCGGGCGGGTCGTGATGCGATGCCCGCCCCCGCCGCATCGGATTCTTGATCTACCCGGATTGTGAAATCTGTGATGTGTGCGGCCCCTTCGACGCGTTCCACTAGGCCGACTACTGGTTACCACGGTTTGGCAGAACCGACGAACCAGGCTACCAGCTTGTTCTGCTGGCCGCTAGTCCTGGGCAGGTCCGGACACTAGGGAAGTTCTGCGTAAGCGATCGCTTTGGCTTATCTGCGGATCATTTTCGCTGGATGGCGATGTTTTGGGTTCTGTCTTGGCGGGGACGGAAGCGTTTTGCGGTTCGCAGCGGGCGCGGGCGCGCGTCGCCTCGGGTCCGCGAGCCACGCCCGACGCGCCCGCATGAGATGGCGGCGCGCCATGAACAGGTTCGCGAGCGCGCAGGTCACGAACAGCCGATGTGCATTCTTTTCGAGCCCACGGTAGCGAACCCTGGTGAAGCCGAACACCCGCTTGAGGACGAAGAACGCATGCTCTACTCTGGCCCGGACCTTCGATTTGGTCCGGTTCTTTGCCCGTTCTCTCTCGTCGACGACGCCGTTCCGCCTGTAGCGGCGATTGGTGAAATCCCTCGCCAGCGGCGCATGCTCGACGATCACGTCACGCTGGCCACGATAGGCCTGGTCGCCCCACACCCGGGTCTCCTCGCCGTGCAGAAGATCAGGCAGAAGACGACAGTCGGCGACATTGGCCGGCGTCGCAGCCGCCGAATGGATGATCTTTGTCTTGCTGTCGACGCCGATATGCGCCTTCATGCCAAAATACCACTGGTTCCCCTTCCGCGTCTGATGCATCTCGGGGTCGCGGGCTTGGTCCGCGTTCTTGGTCGAGGACGGCGCATGGATGATCGTGGCGTCGACGATCGTGCCGGTCGAGACCTTCAGCCCGTTCGCTTCAAGATGCCGATGAACCTCTTCGAACAGACGGCGGCCGAGATCATGCGCCTCGAGCAGATGGCGGAAACGGCAGATCGTGGTCTCGTCGGGCGCCGGCTCACGGCCAAGATCGATTCCAGCAAAATCGCGCATCGTCGCCAAGTCGTAAAGCGCCTCCTCAACGCCGGGGTCGGAGAGGTTGAACCACTGCTGTAGAAAATAGATCCGCAGCATCCGCTCGAGGCCATAAGGCGGGCGGCCGTTGCCGGCCTTGGGATAGAACGGCTCGATCAGAGCACACATGTCCGTCCATGGAACGACAAGCTCCATCTCGGAAAGAAACGCGGCCCGACGCGTCGTCTTGCCGTAGCGCTCAAACCCCGTCACGGAAAATGTCAGCTGCTTCATGGCCAATGCTCGCCTGCGTCTCTTGCACAAGCCTAACAGCTATCCGACACCCGCGGGAATCCACCCTGCAGAGATTCCCTAGGTGGAATCGAACTCGTCGCGACCCACAGTTTCCGTGACATAGGGGATGGCCTGGATACGTTGTTAGTTGCGGGTGGCTGTTTAAGTGTGGAGGAGGCCTGCAAGGATCCGTCTCTCGTGGAATGGGTGCGTTCGGCTAGGCCGCGTGTGCGGCGCGTGGCGTCGATTTGCACCGATGCATTGATTTTGGCGGCGGCGGGCCTCTTGGACCACCGGCGAGTGACGACACACTGGATGTTTTGCGATATGCTTAATTCCTGCGTGAATTGACGACGCGCTGTACCCATCAAACACCTTCCTGCTCCCAAAGGAGCTTATCAGAGGTGTCCACCATTTCGAGGGAGGGTCACATCTCTACGGGATGTGCTGCCTGCAATCGTGGGATAATTCCGCAATTGCCTTTGGTGTTATAAAAGAGGCAAGCAAAGCACCGTGCGGTTCCAACGCCTTCCATGCTCCATCGAAGCGGAAGCTAGCCATTGCACCCGTCGGAAATTTTCCACCGGCCGACACTAGCAACTTGTTCAAATCGGCGTCGGCAAGCTCCAGCGCGAGATCCTGCAGAGCCGGATTGTGACCGATCAGAAGCACAGATTTCGCGCTTTCCGGAAGGTTCAAGAGTTGCTCCCATAGTGTTCGTTGCGCTCCCTCATAGATCCCCCTTACAAGGACTATCTTGGGCGGCTTTTTCGCGGCTTTGATAATGAGGTCGAGTGTCTGCTGTGCACGCACGGCAGTAGAGCAGATCACCAAGTCAGGTGCGATCTTCGCTCGCCTAAGATATGCTGCCATCATCTTAGCCGTTTGACGGCCACGCTTGTTCAGCGGCCTGTCATGGTCATTCAGTCCTGGATCTTTCCAGCTCGATTTGGCATGGCGTAGCAAATGAATTGACTTCATCGCCTTCCAACTTGGTTCGGGCCTGGAATGTCCATTGTCATAGATTCGATCGAGCAGTGCCGCATATTACGCGGATTGGTACGACAAATCGAGCTTTGACATGCCGGGCAAGCCCAAAATGAAATTTTTGCCCATTAGCCAGGCTGGCGTCCAACAGCCGGTGCGGAGCGTTATTCGACATCAGATGTTCGGCGATAGCCAAAGAGCTGAAGACGCTGTTCAAACAGATGATTCGGATCTCATACTGCCGTCCGCGGGCCTCGGTTGCTTCGCCCTCTCCCCTGTCGGACTTGCGTTGATTGACTCTTGCTTGGAAGCGGCGCGGATCAAGTCGTAACTATTACTTTCCGTCAAAAGAGGGCGGGACGATGGAAAGGTTTGAGGAGCAGCTCGAAGTCATTCGTACGGCGCACCACGAGCATCGAGCTTGTAGGAATTGTCCGCCATGACCACGATCGACGCGGGCGCAATCGAGCGGGAGGCGATCGAGCTCCATGGCGTGATCGAGAGCTGGTTCGCTGGAACCCGGCCGAGGACGGCGGAGTCCTACAAAGAGTTCGCGGACCTCCTCGCTCCCGACTTTACCTCCGTCTCGCCGGACGGCTTGTCGTCCTCACGTGACATGGTCGTCTCCGGTCTTGAGGCAGCTTATGGCGCCTATCCGGGAATTACCGTTGAGATCCGCCGGTTCGCGTTTATCGCCTCCTCGACCGAGTTGGGAGTTGCTCGCTACGAGGAGTGGCAGTTTCATCCGGCTCGAACGAGCGCGCGCTTGAGCCTGGTCGTCATGCGACGCGACGCGGACACGCGTCACGGCTGGCGGTGGCTCGCTCTGCACGAGACATGGCTACCCGGTGGAGTGCCCGTGTTGGCATAGGTCGCGAGGGTGCGTTTGGTTTGGCGCTCCCTGCCGGCCGCCCGAAAGATCACACGCCGCACACGAAAAACTGCTGAGGCGGCGAGCCCATCCTGTCGTGAAATCCGACTGCTGGCCCGCATTGGACTTAAACGGCAGAATACGCAGTGCCGTCTACGGAGGGCACAGCCAAATCAGGCCCCGGTGCGAGTTTTCACGAAGGACGCTATGGGATCATGTGTCTGAAGCTGAGATTGACCCGCGGCGCTGCGGCCGCGGCCGTCTTCGGCACTTGATGAACCCAGAAGCGCTGGGTTTCCCCGGCCATGATGAGCCATTGCCCCATCCTTAATCCAAGCGTGATCATTTGCTTCGTCTCCCTATGTCGGAATTGAAACCGGCGTTCTCCCCCTAGTGACAGGCTGGCTATGGTTGGGCGGTTTCCAAGCCCGGCCTCGTGATCGCTGTGCCAGCCCACGCTGTCGCGACAAGACCTATAAAGATTGGCCAAAGCCGCATTGAATGAGGCGCCCGATAGCGCTTCGGCGCGTTCACGCAGGCGTTCGATGATTGCGGGGAATGGGGCTGGTAGATGAAGGATGCCGCTGTAGGAATAACCACCGTCACCGAACCAAGCGGTCATTCGCGGAATGGGCATCTCTCGACCAAAAATCCGAGCTGTTTCGACCTGCCACGGAATCGCGTCGATGAGCGTCCGCGTGATTGCCGGCCAATCGAACTCTGCGCCATGATCGTCGATCAAGATTGCATCGCCATCATACGGCAGAATATTGCGTTCCGTCATGACTTCGCCCAGGCGATCCACGAAGGCATTCAATAGCGTGGAATCCGCGGAGAAATGCAAACACCTCGCGTTGATGCCTCCAGTCCATAAAAACAAACAAGACAGCGCCGGCCGCGGCCAACCAAGGAAGGACCAGGAGATATCGCACCTGCCCGGAAGCCCGTCCCGACCCGTGGCGTTCGTCAACTGCCGTCGCGACAGAAAGGTCCGCAATTCCAGGGCGCTCACAGCCCGCATAGCCAAATCGGCTCCAAAATCGTCTATTCTTGACCAATAACAATGCCGGGTCCTAGCCCTGCAGGATGCCTTTGAGCGGGCGATTGACGGACCAGATCACCCCACCGGCGCTTGCCGCGACAGCGGCGATCATAATGAAGAAGCTCGTCTTGTCCATCGAGCTCCAGAAGCTGCCGAGCCAGCCCGCGACGAAATTGCCGATGAAGCTGGTACCGAGCCACAGGCCCATCGTCGTCGAAATCATGCGCGCGGGTGCGATCTTCGAAACGAGAGATAACCCGATGGGAGAGAGATAGAGCTCGCCGATGGTGATGACGACGAAATAAACGAACAGCCACCACCAACTCGCCGAATTGCCGGCCGCCGACCACGCCGCGCCCGCCATGATCAGATAGGAGAGGGCCACGCAAAAGCAGCCGAGCGCCATCTTGGTGACGGTCGATGGCTCCATTCCGCGCTTCTCCTGCCAGGCCCAGAACGCGATAATGAAGGGCGTGAACGTGAAGATCATGAAAGGATTAAAGGCCTGGAACCAGGTCACCGGGATTTCGCCGCGCCAAACAATGAGATCGATGGTGCGGTCGGTATGCTGGTCGGCCCACAGCGCGATGGTGTTGCCCTGCTGCTCGTAGGTGGCCCAGAACATCGTGGTCGGCAGAAACAACGCGATCAGCGCCAGGATGGCGCGCCATTCGTTGCGGTCGAGCGGCTTATTGTCGAGCCCGGCGGCCTTGGCCTTGTGCATCTCGTCCGGCGGCAGCATGGGCAAGGCGTAAAGGTAGACCGTGAGCGCGATCGTCATGCCGACGCCGGCGGCAGCGAACCCATAATGCCAGCCCGCCTCCTCACCGAGCGTGCCGCTGATGAGCGGCGCCAGGAATGCGCCGACATTGATGCCGACGTAGAAGATCGAATAGGCGCGGTCGCGCCGATGATCCCCCGGCGCGTAGAGGCCGCCGACCTGGGTCGAGATATTGGGCTTAAAGGCGCCGTTGCCGAGGATGAGCGTGAAGAGCGCCAGCAGAAACAGCGGCTCGAATGCCATCATGAAATGGCCGACCGCCATCAGCGCGGCACCGAGGATCACAGTGCGGCGCTGACCGAGCACGTGATCAGCAAGCCAGCCTCCGAAGAGCGGGGTGAGGTAAACAAATCCGGTATAGAGACCATAAATCTGCGATGCAAAGGGTTGCACGCCGAGCGGGCCGAATATGCTTTCGAGCACGCCGCGCACGGTCCCGAGCCCAATGACGTCGTCATGGCCAGACGGCAGCAGGTACTTCACCATGTAAAGGACGAGCAGCGCGCGCATTCCGTAATAGGAAAAGCGCTCCCACATCTCGGTGATGAACAGGAAGGTCAAGCCGCGCGGATGGCCGAGGAAATCACCCTCGGCGGCGATGCGATTAGTGCCTGACAGCGCCATGATTTTCCCAATACCAAGACCGAACGACAGTTAAACATTGCGGTCGTGGCGAATACAATTGTTTATGTTCGAGCATGACCAAATCCCCTAACCCCCATTTCCAAGCGAGCTTTTAGTGCGCGTGGGGCTCAGCTATGGAACCCGTGGCAGGCGGGCGAGCAGGCCCGACTGCCCCACGATCTCGGGAAGCACGCCCTCCAGAGAACATCGATCTGGCCTGCCTCGATATCGGCGATGAGCCGTTTCAGGGCAGGGCGTTCCATGAAGGTCGATTTGATAGCTGACCATCAGAAATGCCTCTCTGGCTTTGTTTGCGCGGTTTCGACGTCACGGCTCGACAGGTGCCGTGGCAAGAAACACCTTGGCTTGGCTCGGTTCACAGACGAGTGCATCCGGGGCACACAGGGCGACTACAATTACACAATCGATTTGGCCGCGTAGGCCACGCGAACGGCCGCCAGGAGGAAATCCTCCATTTCGTCTGAATTGTACCTAGAAACAAAGTCGTGGGGACAATCACGGCAATGATCTAGCTGCGTGTTGCAAGGCGCAGCCCGAAGTAGCTCAAGCCTCCGGTAACGACGAAGCCTGCACTAAACGACCCTTAAAGCTCGAAAAGCTTCGTCGTGCGGGACAGCAAATGTGAACAGGCACGAGTCAACGCTCCTCGTCGTAAGTCCTCGTTACTTTCACGCCGTTGGACGTAGATCGAACGTCACTTCGGATGCGACAAAGCTTATCTCTGCAGCATGGGCTGGATCGAAGCGCCCGTGCCCAAGCGGCCGGAAAAATTGTCCAGAATGGACTGGACTTTGGCTCGGAACAGAGCGTCACTGGTCCCACTTCGGGGAGCGCCAAGGCTCTCCCGGGATCCCGCCCCGCCGGCTCCATCGCCCGTGCGGGGCTTCGGTGGTGGCGGCGCAAAAGGCCGCTCTAGCCGAAAAGGGATCCAACCATGTCTGTCAAGAAACCGCCATCAAATAACAAGCCCAACCGTTCAGAGTCAAAGCAGGCTCGGGTGCTTGCGATGCTCCACCGCAAACAGGGCGCCACCATTGCCACCATGATGGAGGCAACGAGCTGGCAGCCCCACTCGGTCCGTGGCTTTTTGACTGCGGTTGTACGCAAAAAGCTCGGCCTGACGCTTGCCTCCGAGAAGACCAGTGACGAGCGCATCTATCGCATCATCGCGAGTGATATCCCGCCGACGCGCAAATGCCGGCCGGGGCGCAAGACCGCGTGACCGCGATGCCTCGCCCTTCATTTGAGCGCGAGGCCATCGAAGCCGAGATCGACCGCGTGCGGTTGCTCGGCGTCGATGCGCTTCGGACCTTGTGGCGCACGACCTTCCGGGCGTCCCCGCCGCCGGCTTTCAGCAAGGACCTCATCGCGCGGTTCCTCTGCTGGCACATTCAGGAGCAGGCCATCGGCGGGCTGGATCCCAAGACCGCAAAGCATCTCGGCGGCCTCGCGCGGGGCGACCGGTCACGCGCCGATCGCCCTCGGTGCTTCAAATCCGGCACCGTGCTCCTGCGCGAATACCAAGGCGAGCGCCACACCGTCACGGTCGTTGCAGATGGCTATGTCTGGCGTGAGGCGACCTATGCCAGCCTCTCCATCATCGCGCGGGCCATCACCGGTACGGCCTGGAACGGGCCCCGCTTTTTTGGCCTGCGGAGCGACAAGGCAACCATGGTTTCGGCGGATGCGGTCGGCACGTCACCGGGAGCGTCCAACGCGCGACATCTTGCCCGGGATTCGGGGACCAAGCCACGGCAGGCCGTCGCGGCGCAACGTCCGGGTGACAAATCCGCTGCTGCAATCTCTCCCCTGCAAAGCGCGGAGCGCCGACCATGAAGCCGGCCGTTTCAAAACCCCAGTGCTGCGCGATCTATACCCGCAAATCGACCGAGCATAATCTCGATCTCACCTTCAACTCGCTCGATGCCCAACGCGACGCCTGCGAGGCCTATGTCAAGAGCCAAGCGCATGAAGGCTGGCAGCTCATCCCGGAGCGCTACGACGACGGCGGCCTCTCCGGCGCCTCCCTCGACCGCCCGGCCCTGCAAAATCTCCTGGCCGACGTTCGGGCGGGCAAGGTCACCATTGTGGTGGTCTATAAGGTCGATCGCCTCACCCGCTCGCTCGCCGATTTTGCCAAGCTGGTCGAACTGTTCGATCAGTATGGGGTCTCCTTCGTGTCCATCACCCAGTCGTTCAACACCACGACCAGCATGGGCCGGCTCACCCTCAATGTGCTGCTGTCCTTTGCCCAGTTCGAACGCGAAGTGATCGGCGAGCGGGTGCGCGACAAGATCGCGGCCTCCAAGCGCAAGGGCCTCTGGGTCGGCGGACCCGTGCCGCTCGGCTATCGCTCCTTCGACAAGAAGCTCGAAATCGTGCCCGAGGAGGCGGAGACGGTCCGCACCATCTTCAGCCTCTATCTCGAGCTCGGCTCCATGAGTGCTTTGATGGCGGAACTCGACCGGCGGGACATCCGAACCAAACTCACCGGCCGCCGCGAGGGCCAAAAGAGCGGCGGTATCCGCTTTGGTGTGGGGCCGCTCGCCCATCTCCTCAAGAATCGGTTCTACATCGGCGAGGTCGTCTATCGGGGAGAGGTCCACCGGGGCGAGCATGAGCCGATCCTCATCCGCGATTTGTTCGAGGCCGTCCAGGAAAAACTCGTCGCCAATTCCGTTGCCCGGCAGGTTCGGCTCAGGGGTTCTAGCGCCACATTGACCGGCCGCCTTTTCGACGATCGCGGCAACCGCATGAGCCCGACGCATGCGAACAAGAAGGGCGCGCGCTACCGCTATTACGTCTCGCAGGCGCTGTTGCAGAATCGCAAGGCCGAAGCCGGCCACATCGCTCGGGTGCCGGCTTCCGACATCGAAAGCCTCGTTTGCGACGGCGTCCGCCGGCATCTTGCTGCGATGGGGAAAGAGGTGCCGGCCGCACGGGAGGGCCTGGGCGAACGGCACATTCGCCTGCTCGCTCCTCTTGCCTTCCTGTCGCCCCGCATCATTATGGCGATCGTCGACAGCACCGCGCCGGCGGATCTCACCGTCAGCAGCCTCGCCAAAGCCCTGCCCTATTCCTGGGCCGAGCAGGAACGGGCGATCTTGCGTATCGTCTAGGCTCAGCGAACCTGTGGGGAGGCCGTGCGTTCGCTAGAAGGGACACCGTTTCCTATGGCAAAAGCGATCCTCATCACCGGCGCCAAT
>DATBPZ010000048.1:0-6200 GCA_036561105.1 Methylocella sp.
CTTCGCGTTTCTCGTACATGGACAGGGAGTACAAGCTCGGCGCCTTTAGATAAGGGTCCGGGTTGATTCCTGGCCTGGTTTTAATCATCCCATTTTGCCGCATTTTCCTAATGGCTGCGGCTACGGATGTCATACTTAAGGCGCCGGATCGCTTGAACCCCGCATAAGACACTTGCAGTTCACCATTATTCCTTTGGAAATATCGGAAGTGTTGGCAAGCCAAAGCATCCCATACACGGCGCTCGGTAACAGTTAGTCCGCGCCATTTCTCACCATCCATGTCTTCGACGAATATCCGCACCCATGGCTTATCCTTCGGGGGCTTGATCCATGTTTGCTGAATTTTGCTCAACCGGCTATTGCGGGTTTTGCGGTTTGGTTTAATCGACATTGGCGCGCCCCCGCTTAGCACGTGGCAGGCGACGCCGACTGGATCGATAGGGCGAGATGCCCATAGCCTTTAATGATTCAGCAGTACGTTTTAACCAATCGACATCATCAGGCGCGACAACCCCTTTAGTTTTAAAGTTGCCGACGAGATCGTGCATGCGCTTTTTCTCGTCATAAACGAAGATGTCGTAGCTCCTATCTCTGACATCATCGATAAGTTTCCATATTTCGCGCGCGGGGAGAGCGCCGCTCATTGGCCCCTCCCATCAGTTTTCGCGGCAAGTTCACCCGTTGCGGATTTGATGCTGTTCCAAAACGCTTGCGCACGCCGGAGACCATGCAAGAATCCGGCATCACTGCCAGCCGCCATCATCGAGACTGCCGCGTCGAGTTGAGCGATATGCTGTTCGATGTCGTCGGCGATGGCTTGCCGCAACATATTTAGAGAAACAGCTTGCGCGACCTCAGGTTTTGGGGTACTAGCTACGGTGCAACTTCTGCCAAGAATTGCCCCTGAATTAAACCCGTCAGCGCCCCCCGCTGGCGGGTTTTCTACGTGTATAGTCATGGTAACCTTTCTTTCTTAAATCCATTGCGCTCTCCTTTGTTTGTCCGCCGCGTTGATCGCAGCGTTTGCTCTCAGTTTATGGTTGTCCGCTACGGGCGTGCCCGGCTCGGTCGTTGTTAGGCCCGAAGGTTTTTCGGGATCATGGCGATGCACTTCATACCGATGCGCCTCCGCTCATGTGTTGGAGGACGATGCGCCGTTTGTATTCCTCGACGTCCCGTTCCAAAAAATAGACCCTCTCGCCCATCTTGACGGGGCGCGGAAATGCCGGGTCGTCTTTGGTCTTATTCATGATCGTTCTAGTGCAAACGCTGAAGCTGTCGGCAACTTGGCGCTTACTCAGTAATTTCCCGACGGGCGTTGCTTCCGCTGAATTTATCATTACAATTAAACCTTCCTTTGTTTTCAATGCATGTCTTGAAATAACCCCAAGATCCGCTGAAAGCGAGGGAGTCTAAATTATTTTTGTCCGGTCGCGAGAAAATGCGTAGTTTTCGGCGCGAAAGGTGACGCAAAAGACAACAGTTCAAAGCTTTGCAATATAGCGCACGTTGCTTGCGGTCTCGCCGCTCACCAGTGAGGCAACATAATTCGCCCACGTGGCCATCGCTGTGCGCCGCTCGCTCGCATAATCATGCTTTTGATAGACTGCGACGATCCCCGAGATCACTCCGCTGCGATGATTCAACAGTGCCTCGGTCACATGAATTGCAACGCCCCGCTTCGCCATGCCGGTGGCAAATGTCCTGCGTAGATCGTGCAGAGTCCACGGCGGAACGTCGCTCGGCATCACGGCGTCAATTCGTGTCTTAATATTGCTATACCCGCGTATCGGCCCCCTACCGTCCAGCGTTAAAACGTAGTCAGACCCGGCAATCTTCGGCACAGCGCGGAGGATCGAAACGGCCGGGTCGGGGAGGGGGATTTGATGCTCTCGGTCATTTTTTGCCCGCTCCTTTGGCAGTGTCCAAATGCCTGCATCAAGATCTAATTCGCTCCACCGAATTTCGCTGACTTCATTGCGACGCTGCCCGCTCAGGATAAGAAGCTTAACGAATGCCGAATATCGAATGTCTAATGAATCGGAAGCCAGCCAAACAGCCTTCAGCTCGCTATCGGTCAGAACACGGTCACGCGCGGTTTCCTTCGTCGGCGGGTCTAATCCTACGAACGGGGATGCACCGATAACCCTGAGCTGTTTAACGGCGAATTGAGCCATCACTTTCAGCCATGACAATACGCGGTTCGCATAAACAGGCGCGCCACGGTCTCGGATGGCATCTAGTAAATCATGCACATCGTCCTGCGTGATTTCAGATAACCGCCGTCCCCGCCATGCTGGGAGCACGTCCCTATTGATGATCCTGGTTAGCTCCCCTTGAGTCGAGGGGGCGAGATTTTTCACATGCCGAGCCATGAATTGGGCGGCAATTTTTTCGATAATGTCATTTGGCGCTTGTGCAAGCGCGGCCTGCTTTGCGGCCCGCCGTACAGTCTGCTTTTCACATTGTGGATCAGTACCGCCAGCAACTTGAACATGTGCCTTGAGGGCAATGTTCCGCGCATCCTTGAGGCCAATCTCTGGCGAGAGGCCAATCGTTAGCTTCCGGCTACGGCCACCGAACCGATAGCGAAAGGCCCAACTCATTTTTCCGCTTGGAAACACCTGCAAATAAAGGCCGGTTACCTCCCCGTCCGGGATCTCACGGCGAACCGCTCCAGGCTTGATATTCTCAATCGCCTTGATAGTGAGCGCCTTAGCCATGAAAAACCCCTGTGGTAACAGCTTGGGGAGCGTAGTGGTAACGCAAAACGCGTTCAAGGGCTGTTACACCGTTTCTGGGAAACTGTTGGAAATAATCACACAAGTAAATGAAATCACGATGCTATTTTACGGTTCAGCTTCCAGAAATTTCCGGTTAGTTCGCGCACTGATATACGATCTCTGGTCATGTGATCATCGCGGCAGGCATCTAACTTGTCGATCATGCGGAAACCCGGACTCAGTCCCGCACGGGTTGCAACGCCTTAGCCTGTCACAAAGCGTCACATTTCGCCGCGCCCGGCTATCAAAAACCGCGTCTTCCGGCATCAACCAGTGACAATTTGGCTCTAACCCACGCTTTCCCGCGATCAATCGGGAGCGGAGGAGCCACACAAATCGATGCACGAAACGCCTTTACAGTAAACGCCAACCATAAGGGGGATCATCTCATGCCTATCGTTGCAGTCGACGTGATCCTCTGCGCGATCATGGTCGGTGTCCTCGTCTACGTCGTCATTGCCACGACTCCTCCCGGGAGCTTTTGAGAGTGTTCGCACATTGCGAGCACATGACAAATCTCCTGGCATGTCAAAGCCGGACTGCAGTGATGGCTTCACGCACTCTGCTTTGGCGTATCCATCCTAATCCTTGGCATCAACAACGCTTTGGAAACTCCATCTCTTGAGGAAAAGAGCACTATGAAAACTTCAACACTCGGATTTTTGTCTGTTCCATTGCTCATCACAGGATCGATCGCGCTCTCTGGATGCGGCCGGAGCACCAGCGCTCCGACGCTGGTTTCCTATCACCAGGTCGGCGTGTGCAAAGCCTATGACACGCCAAATGGCACCGAGGAAGCGAAGGCCAACGAGGCATTCGCGATCTTCAGAATCGAAACGGTCGACAATTCAAAATACAATGATGTTTTCAATTTCGATCCCGGGCGCTTTTATGTGAACCAATCCAATTCTCAACAAATGTCTGGAAACCAGTATGAGCATGGGAGCGTGTACAGTTGGAATCGCCGCTTCGTGAATAAGGATCCGCGATTTGGGAAAGCGTTGGGTGTGAAATATGTTGCGGATGCCACCATTCCGAAAGGCGAAAAGATTGATGGCATAGGTTTTGCCGTTATTCCGCTTGCCACAAACAACCCAACCGGCGGCCCGGAAGCGGACAAGCTGAATTTCCAGCTCGCCTATGATACGGGGACCAGCGACCGCGGCAGTGTCCAAAGCATCAATGAAGGTATGATCCTCACGAAAACAAATGCTGGTGATGCCAAATATACGGTGGTCGAAAATTGCAAAGAGCTGTCGCTCCTGTAACGCTCAGTGCAGAAGCATAAAAAAACGTGCCAAGAAGTCATCCTGATGCAAAAGCCGTTGAAGGGAGAGGGGATACCTCCATTTTCATGATGGCGGCGGCTCTCCGGTCATGGCCGGGATGATCACCGTCATCGACCTCCGCGAGCGGGGACTGTTTTCTGTGTCGTCGCGAAAGTTATGGCGAACACGGGAACAAGCCCCGCTTCGCGCTGCGGCTTGGAGCGAGCCAAGCCCAGCCCAGCCAGGAGTTACGCTCGTCCGTAGGGCATACGAGTGGCGCGAACCCTTGCGGGTTTGCACCGCCTTGACAGCAAAGCCAAGGCAGGCGTGGCGGTCGCCCCTCCACCATGCTAAAGCCTCCCCGAGCCTGGTGGTCTCGGCTGTAGGACGACTGTCCGTCGCGCGAAAGCAGAAGCGGGGTCTGACACCTCGGCTGTTAAGGAACAGGGCACAAGCGCGCCCTCGCCGCGCGTATATCCGTCACCGCGGACTGACCTCTGGAGGCAATCAAGCCGGTCCATGGCGTTCCGGGTCTGGTGTCACATTTGTGTGCAGACGCGACACATACCAGCACAGCGCCGCCACCGGGATTCCGATCACCGAGCTCAGCACGAAAAACATCGTAAATCCAACTTTTGCGATCACGAAGCCTGAGGCGCCGGCGAGAATGCTTCCGGGAAAGGCGCATAGCGAGGTGAGAAGCGCGTATTGGCTGGCGGCAAGTTCCGTCGCGGTGAGCATCGACATGTAGTTGATAAGCACGACCTGCGCGAAGGCATAGGCGAAGCCTTCGATGCTGACCGCCACGGCGAAGATCCAAAAATGGCCGCCGCCGCTTCCGGAGAGCCAGGCGAGGCTGAGATGGGAAGCTGATCCCGCGATCGTGCCGAGCAGCAGGCTCGGCATCATGCCGATCCTGCGAATGATGTAGGCGCTGAAAAACGTGGCGCCAAGCGCAATCCAGAATCCAAATAGCTTCGTGACCGTTGCAATCTCGGTATCGGAATAATCGAGACTCTTGAACAAGGGCAGCGACATGGCGCTCGAAAGGTAGCCCGGCATTCGAAAGCCGGCGACCATGAGGAGGATGGGAAAGGCCAAAGGCCCGAGCCGTCCGACCATCTCCTTGATCGGGGCGATTACTGTCGCGGCGAAACCGGGATGCTTATGAGTCGCAGTGAAATCTGACTCGGGCTCGGGCGCGGCGAAGGCGGAGACCGCTCCAACCGTCATCAGCGCTGCCATGCCAAGATAGGCGTAGCGCCAGCCATATCTGTCGGCGAGCAGCAGCGTGCCGGCGCCGGCGGCAAGGGTCCCGACGCGGTATCCCACCTCCGAAATCGCCGTCATGACAGATTGCTTCGCAACCGGAATTGATGTGATGCGCCAGCCGTCGATCGTAATATCCTGCGTCGCCCCTGCGACGCCAAGGGCAACGGAGAACAGCGCGGTGTAGGCGATCCAATGCGCAGGATCGCCGAAGGCGACCCCGGCGAGTGCCATCATGACGGCGAGCTGCGAGATGACGATCCAGCCGCGGCGGCGTCCGAGAAGGGCACCGAAAATCGGCGCGTCGTATCTGTCGAGGAACGGCGCCCAGACGAATTTGAATTTGTAGGCGATAGTGAACTCACTCATCAGCCCGATCGTCTCGATCGGTACCTTCGCCTCCGAGAGCCACGCGGATTGCGTCGAATAGACAAGAAGATAAGGAATGCCGGCGCTGAAGCCGAGCCCCAGCATCGCCGCGTAACGGCGGTCGGCCAACAAATGGGAGAGAAGAGAATTCTTTTCGGGAGCCTTCTGCATTTCAATCTCTCTTCCCTCTCTTGGAGTATCTTCTCAATCAATTGCCTTTTTGGTTCCACAAAGGGCACTTGCGAGATGAGTGTTTGTCGCGAAATAGCTGGATGACTCAGATAAGATAAAAGACGATAAGCCGGACCGCCTTCAATTGCAGAGGTGCTGTTTTAGCGCCGGGAACTGCGAACAAAAATTCTGCAGGGATACTAGGGTCACGACTCAATAAATCCACCAGACGATGGCGGCGACAAGGTAAATGGAAGCCATGAAGTTTCTGGCGAGGCGGTCATACCGGGTTGCAATGCGACGAAAATCTTTGAGGCGGCAGAAAGCGTTTTCGATAAGG
>DATBPZ010000049.1:0-3821 GCA_036561105.1 Methylocella sp.
ACATCAACGCCGTGATGCGGGTTTCCGACCTGTGCCTTATCCCTTGCCGCCCGACCGCAACCGACCTCAAGGGATGCTTGCCGACCGTTCAAAGCCTCATCCGGCTCGACAAGACCTTTGCCTTTGTCCTCACGCAATGCCCACCCCGTTCGTCCCGCGTGGACGAAACGCGGGCAGGGCTCATGGCGCTAGGATTGATTGCCGAGCCGCCGATTGTGAGCCGCGCCGACCATCAGGACGCTATGGCGGCAGGCTTGGGCGTGACTGAATTTAACGAAACCGGAGCCGCCGCGTTCGAAATCCGCCAGCTCTGGAATTGGATCGACTGCAAGCTTCAGCCTAAGGTGAAAAAACATTTCAAAGCCGCGTAGAACTGTCTTGTCGGGGATCGTGACGCCCTTGCGGGAACCGACGACAGCGCTTGAGCAGGCCGCGCCGATAGCTCTTGCCGAGGCTTCCAGTCCCGCCCGTCGCCGTAGCGCGACGAAAGACGCGAGCATTCAGCAGACCGTCTATTTGCCGCCAGCCGTTCACGACCAGTTGCGCGAACTGGCTTTCTCGGAACGGGCGAAGATGCATACCCTCATCATGGAGGGGCTGGACGCGGTGTTTCGGGCGCGCGGCTTGAAGTCGATTGGTGTCAACGGCGGAGCAATTCCGGGTCACAGGGGCGGAGTAGAACCAGGCCAGCGGGGCGAGGACACCGACATGCAAAGGGGCCCGATCGGGCCCCTTTGCATGTCGGCGGCGGAAATTCTCGCTGTCTACGTCGGATTGACTTCGCCGGTTTCGGGATCGGCTCTCTCCTCGGCGTGCTGGGGTTCCGGTCGGCGGCGCGCCTTCGACTGTTTGAGACGATAGCTTTCGCCGTTCAGCTCCAAAATATGTACGTGATGAGTCAGGCGATCGAGCAGCGCGCCGGTCAGGCGTTGATTGCCAAAGACACTTGTCCATTCATCAAATGGAAGATTGGATGTGACGATCGTCGATCCGTGCTCGTGGCGCTGGCTGAAGACCTCGAAGAGCAATTCCGCCCCGGTCTGTGACAGCGGCACGTAACCCAGTTCATCGACGATCAGCAGTTTGACGGCGGCGAGCTGCGCCTGGAGTTTGAGCAGGCGCTTTTCGTCGCGCGCCTCCATCAACTGATGCACCAGGCTGGCCGCTGTCATGAAGGAGACGGAAAGGCCGCGCTGACAGGCGGCGAGGCCCAGCGCCAGGCAGACATGCGTCTTTCCAGTTCCGCTGTTGCCGAGAGCGATAATGTTGTCGCGAGCGACGACATATTCGCAGCGGGCCAGTTCGAGCGTGAGCGGCTTGTTCAAAGACGGAATGGCGGTGAAGTCGAAGGTATCGAAACTTTTCACCGCTGGAAAGTGGGCGCCGCGGATACGGCGCTCGACCATGCGCCGTTCGCGGTCGATGAGTTCGAGTTCGGCAAGACGCAGGAGGAAGCGGACATGATCGAGACCTTCGCGGGCGGCCTCCGCAGCGACTTTTTCATATTCGCGCAGGAAAGTCGGCAGTTTGAGCTGGCGCAGATGATGCCCAAGCAACACCCTTGGCGGCGTTGAGCTTTCGATGGAAGGCGTTGCCATCATGCCGCCCTCCCGGAGACGAGAACGGTGTAATCGGCGGGCGAAGTCGTTTTGACGTTCGACGGCGGCAGATAGGGATAGGCGCTGAGATCGAGACGGGCGGGCCTTCGCTCCACCTTGGCGATGACGAGCTGCTTGACCGCGTCGAAACCGATGGCGTTGAGCCGGATTGCATCGAGCGCCGCATTGGCGACAACCGTCTCGGAAAACACCTCCATCAATCGCAAGACCTGGATGAACTCGCGTTTGCCGCGATTGCCCATGCGGGATTCCAGGAGCCGGCGCAGGTGCTGGAGTGGTTCGGGCAGTATCCAGTTCCGCAAGGGCGCCGCCTGATCGAGGGCGCCGGGCTTTTGCTCGAGCAACGCCAAATAATGCCTGGGCTCGAAAACGAACTCGCCAGACTTGTAGCTGCGCGGATGACGGGCGATCTCGACAGCTTCGCAGAAAATCACGACCTCATCGACGAAGCCCTTCACGAAGACGTCGCGAAAGCCGTACCTCGTCGGAACAGAATAATCGTTCAAGCGATAGCGCACGAGCGCCTCGGAAGAAACCGTCGTCGCGTATTTGTGGCAAGGTTCGAACGGCGTGGCGGGAAGATCGCGCAAAACGGCCTTGTCGGCGACGAGCCGTTCGCCGATCGTCTGCTCATGGCGGCCAGCGTGTTCATTCTGGCGGGCGCGGCAGCATTCCTCGAGCCTGGCGTTCAACGCCTCAAAGGAAGGGGCATGCGGAACGGGCGTCAAAAAATTGGCGCGTGAATACTTCACCAGCCCCTCGACCTTGCCCTTGTCGTTGCCCTTGCCCGGTCGCCCGAAGCGATCCTTGAAAAGGTAATGGCTGACGAGTTCGGTGAAAGCGCGGGTGCGCAGGCGCTTGCCCTCGCCGAGAATCTTCGCAACCGCGATCTTGGTGTTGTCGTAAAGAATCGACAGCGGCACGCCGCCAAAGAAATCGAAGGCCGAGACATGGCCGTCGAGAAAGGCTTCGGTCCTCTCGGCTGGATAGGCCTTGATGAAACAGGCGTCCGAATGCGGCAGGTCGAAGCAGAAGATATGCAGCTTCATCCGCACGCCGCCGATGACGCCAATGCATTCACCGAAGTCGACCTGGGCATGACCCGGCGGGTGGGCAAGCGGCACGAAAACCTCACGTGATCGGGCCCGCGCCAGCCGAACATAGTCCTTCACAATCGTGTAGCCGCCGAGGAAACCGTGCTCAGCCCGCAGCCGTTTGAAAATCAGCTTCGCTGTATGCCGTTGCTTCGGCGGCGCCGTCACGTCGGCCGCCAAGATCGAATCGATCACAGGAACCAGAGGCCCGAGTTTTGGCCGTTCCGGAGCCTTGGACCGCACATAGCCGGGCGGCGCCGAATATCGGCACATCTTGGCTATCGTATCCCGGCTCAGTCCAAACACCCGCGCCGCTTCCCGCCGGCTCTTCCCTTCAACGAAAACAAACTGCCGGACCGCTGCGTAAATCTCCACGACAAACATCCCTGGCCCCCTCTTCGAATCAGCATTCGAAAAGGTTCGACCCAAAAGTGGACGGGTTTTACGCCGCCACGCGACCGCACAAAGCCGCCGCTTCCTGGCAGATTATTGCGCCGCCGCGTACAGGTAAAAGCTGATACCATTATGCAATTGCAATGGTATCATTGCTTGCGCAAGCCTGTGATGCAGCGAAAAGGGCTAGCGGTATCGTTTCGGAGTCCCACCAGCCCCATTACCTTGCACGCCCCTATGGCATCCCTGCCGGTGACGTGAGGGAAGGCTAGCGGGGGACTGAACGGCCTGCCAAGAGAAAAGCGGCGGGTTCCTGAAGAGCTTCCACGCTACGGTCACGCTTCCGCCATGTTTTCGAGGTATATATTGCGTTGCGTCGCAGCATAATTCTGTGCATTGCAGCAACGCTAAGGCCTTATGGCGCTGCTCAAGCCATCATAAAAATAAAATAGAGATATGGCAAAATGCCATTGGAGGTATTTGCGTGGAGAATACGCAATGATTAGCATGATGCAGTGCGCGGATTTCATTGGGATTGCGCCGGATGAATTGCCTTTATGCGCTATTCCCTCCTCTCGACATAAATCAATTCTTACGAGCTACCTGTTTAACATTAAACGGGGCGAGAAAGCCGTGTGCGGCATGATACTCGGCGAT
This sequence comes from Methylocella sp., assembly GCA_036561105.1. Taxonomy (GTDB): domain Bacteria; phylum Pseudomonadota; class Alphaproteobacteria; order Rhizobiales; family Beijerinckiaceae; genus Methylocapsa. The sequence continues at coordinate 3,764 of DATBPZ010000049.1, forward strand.
TTTTGGGGGTTCATGGAGCTCGGAGCGCAGGAGCGCGCCGCCGATTTGTTCCATGTCT
>DATBPZ010000050.1:0-4961 GCA_036561105.1 Methylocella sp.
CGAGAAAGGATTAAACGAGCCACCATCCAAAATCGTCGCTTGCAACACCAATTGAACGCCGCATAAAATCAAACATCGGATGAGCCGCGTCCTCCACTAAATCACGCCGCCATCTGTCTCAAATTATCTGACGACGGACAATCCAGACGTCGAGTCACCTAGCGCTCGAACAATGTCACCAATCGCAATGTGCGCGACTGCCACGGTTGACACATACATACGCAGCCGGACAGACGGCTTAGATGGTCTCGAATTGTTCTCATATTCCGTTGCTTCTGATCTCACATTCGTCTTTCCAGGCACCTGCCTCCGCAGGAGTACGCCAGGTTGTGATGCAAATTCAATGAACGCTCACGAAATTTCATACGGGCGATCAACGAATTTGCACCACGGCCCTGGCTACGGTTAACACCATCGACGCCCCTGTCTTGGCCGGCATGCTCTGCATCATCACTGGCGACGAATTCTTGCTTACGGTCACAAAAAGCGGAGTCTTTGTCTTGACATCATCTTCCTATTTGCGCGGACATGAAGACGAGCGAGGTTCACTTGGATAGCCAAAGTCAAATCCATCATCTCCTCCCGTTGCCGAACTTAAGAAGTGCTGGCCATCGTCACAGGAGGATGCGAATGAATGAGTCGAAACACGTCTGGCGACGGTTTGGAACCGATTCTATTTCCTGCTAGGCAGGAACCGACCCTAACAGCGCACCCGCCCTCCCCAGTACCCTTATAAGCCCTGCCCTTCCCCCCGAGGCCCTGAGCGACTGCCCTAGCGGAGCGCGGGGTGGCGCCAATGCCAGCGGCGACGCCACCATCCGCGGCGACGCCACCAGACGGTTTCGATATTGCCATCGTCTGCCGGCACGACATGATCCAGGGGCGCGATTGCGGGAAGCGCATTGACTGCTCCTAGGGTGACGGTGAGAATTCCAACCGATAGCAGCACCGAAGTCACGAATGATCGTCGATCCATGGCTTCTTTCTCCAATTGTAAACGCACGACGCTTAACACTATCAGGCACATCCTGGAAATGCGATCCCCGAGCTTGCCAGCTCGCATCCCAAGAAGGCCGCTAGGATTTTTGCCCTAGTGCGGGACTGGTGGTCGATGTTTTGCCGCCGCACGGAGGGCCTCATAGGACAAAACGATCGATCCCCTTAAGGCTATGATCGTCAACAGGGAGAGGAAATCCATCTAGTTTCAGCTCGGCCGATTGGTCCAGCCGCACCAGAAGCCTGAGTGAGACTGCAGCGTGCTCGGCCACTCACAATAGCAATTATTGGGGCGCTTATCGTTACGGAACTGTTCGGATATCCTTATTATCAAAGGACGCTTCGCCAGCTATTCGCATAGTCTTCGTACGAGGTGAACTGGACGGATTATGAACAGTCATTGTACATCGCCATGGCTGGCATCGATACACCTTATTGTGAGAATATCTCAGTTCGTGAGTCCTCGAGGCATGACATTTGAGAATTTCGGCGCTGGTTCTCGCTCTTCGATACCTTATTTGAGAATTGGTACGGTGCCTTTGCGGTGGCAAGCCTCCAGGATACCCAAACTGTCCGCTCCCGACGCTGTAGAGTTCTTGTTCATAAGTGCAAGCCTATTAGACCAGTTTTCGGGCTCAGTCCCTGACGGACGGAGATTACATGAACGTCGAAGAACCGGAGCACGAAACCACATCGACCGCAAACAATTGGAAGCCGAGGGGTCTGATCCACGCGCTGGTCCTGATGCTGGCAACCTTTGGCGGGGTTTACATTTGCTACCTGCTGGCCGTCCCATTTTTGTCTGCTCTCACCTGGGCGCTCGTGCTGGCGGTTTTGTTTGCTTCCGTTCACCAGGCAATCGAGGCCAGATTGAGGAGGCCCAACCTTTCAGCCACGATCTCGGTCCTGATGGTGGCGTTGATCATCGTCGTGCCGGCGACGTTCGTTGCCGAGCGTCTCATCAGCGAAGCAGCAAAGAGTGCAATTGTCATCCAGGCACAGGTCGAGGGAGGCGTTTGGCGGCGTGCAATCGATGCCCATCCATGGATTGCACCGATCGACCGATGGATTGAACAGCAAATCAATCTTCCCGCGATCTTCGGGAACGTCGCGTCCTGGCTAACAAACACCGGCGCATCGTTTGTTCGCGGGTCGGTGGTTCAACTCCTCGGCGTTGTGTTTACCTTCTACCTGCTCTTCTATTTCCTACGGGACCGTCGCATTGCACTCGAGACGCTGAGAAATTTTTTACCGCTCCCACATGCGGAGATGGACCGCCTTTTCAGTCAGATCGTAGATACTGTTCACGCCACGATCTACGGGACCGTGGTTGTTGCTGGCGTGCAGGGCACTCTGGGCGGGTTGATGTTTTGGTGGCTCGGTCTCCCCACGCCGCTGCTCTGGGGGCTTGTCATGGCCTTATTGGCCGTGGTGCCTGTCTTGGGCGCTTTCATGGTTTGGATCCCAGCAGCAATCTTTCTGGCGCTCGACGGCAGCTGGGGGAAGGCCATACTCCTCGTCTCGTGGGGTGCGCTGGTCGTCGGTACTATAGACAACCTCCTGTATCCGATGCTGGTGGGAAACCGTCTCAAGCTGCATACCGTTCCGGCGTTCATTTCTTTGGTCGGCGGTCTGGCCCTGTTTGGCCCGGCCGGTATTGTCCTTGGGCCGATGGCGGTCACGACGACCTTGATACTTCTTGATGTCTGGCGAACACGGATCGCGGAGCCGAAAGATTGACAACGGAACGGTCCGGCCAACCGGAGAGCAAGCCCTGGCATTGCGGGACACCTGATGAGGTACTCGAACGCCTGGGCGCTTCGGCGATCGGATTGACAAATGCGGACGCGCGGAAATTGCTCGCAGAGCACGGACCGAACGCGCTGAAAGAGGCCAAGCCGATTAGCCCGTGGGCGATTTTTTTCGCCCAATTCAAAAGCGTCGTCATCTGGGTCCTCATCGGCGCGGGGGCGCTGTCCGGCCTGCTCGGGGAAGCAATCGACGCATTCGCCATTTTTGCCATAGTCATTCTGAACGCGGTGGTTGGCTTCTACCAGGAATTTAGCGCCGAGAAGTCGATCTCCGCGTTGATGCGGATGACGGCGCCCCAGGCGAAAGTGCAGCGCGACGGCACGGTGACGAGTGTTGCCGCCACCGACCTTGTTCCGGGAGACATCCTTGAGCTCGAGCCCGGCGATGTCGTTGCGGCCGATGCGCGGTTGCTGAATGCCTCGTCACTCACCTGCGTCGAGGCAATGTTGACCGGCGAATCGGAGGCCATTGGCAAGAGTGCCGAGACGTTGGACCAGCCGGAACTTCCGCTCGGTGACCGGAAGAACATGATCTTTTTGGGCACCAGCGTGGCGGCCGGATCGGGTCTTGCGGTTGTGGTCGCTACCGGAATGCGGACCGAAATCGGAAACATTGCAACTCTCATCGGCGATGCAGGCGAGGACAAAGGAACACCACTCCAGCGAAAGCTCGAAGCGTTCGGCCGCATCCTCCTTTGGGCCACCCTTGCGATCGTCGTGCTGCTCTTCGGGCTTGGACTGGCCCGCGGGACGGAATTCTTCGAACTCTTCCTGACTTCGGTGAGCCTTGCCGTTGCCGCCCTGCCTGAGAGTTTGCCGGCGGTCGTCACGGCGGCACTTTCCATTGGAGTACTGCGGATGTCGCGACGTCGCGCCTTGGTGAGGCGACTGGCGTCCGTGGAAACGCTCGGCTCAACGAATGTTATTTGCACCGATAAGACGGGGACCCTCACTGTCGGACAAATGACGGTACGAGCGTTGTTCGTTGCCGGCCAAACCTATGAAGTCACGGGTGAAGGCTATGGACCGGAAGGCGACACCCGCATCGAGGGTAAGGCGACCGATGACAGCCACGCCACGCCATTGCGACAGATGGCCGAGATCCTCATCGGCTGCAACAACGCGCACCTCGAACGAACAAATGGCACCTGGAACGTCATCGGCGATCCGACGGAAGGTGCGCTCCTTGCAGCCGGACACAAGGCTGGAGGCCGCAGGGATGAACTCGAACGAGACATGCCGAAGCACCACGAGATCCCGTTTGACTCCGACCGCAAGCGCCACTCGGTCGTGCGTTTACTCCCCGACGGGCGGCACCGCGCATTCGTGAATGGCGCTCCCGAAATGCTGCTTGGGCGCTGCGCGTACATCTTTGGTGACTCCGGTATACGCCCGATGACCGAAGCGGATCGCGCACAGGTCATTAAGCAAAACGCCAAACTTGCAGGGCAGGCATTGCGCGTCCTAGGATCGGCATTTCGCGACTTTGATCCTTTGTCGCCCGACCGGCTCACAGCAGAGACCGTCGAGCGTGATCTAATTTTCGTCGGACTCACTGGATTATACGACCCGCCCCGGCCAGAAGCGAAAGATGCGGTGGCCAAATGCCATGCCGCAGGCATTCGGGTAGTGATGATCACCGGTGACCAGCCCCGCACCGCCATTGCGATCGCCCGCGAGCTCGGCATCGTCGACGATGCGAAGGCGCTGTCCGGCGCCGAACTCGATGAGCTTACGGACGACATGCTCCGCGAGCGCGTCCCAAGCATCGCTGTCTATGCCCGCGTAAGCGCCGAGCACAAGCTCCGCATCGTTCGAGCCTGGCAGGCGAACGACGCCATCGTAGCTATGACCGGCGACGGGGTAAATGACGCTCCCGCGATAAAAGGCGCCGACATTGGAATCGCGATGGGCCGCAGCGGGACCGAGGTGACAAAGCAAGCCTCCGATATGATTATCACGGACGACAATTTTGCGACCATCGTCGTTGCCGTTGGTGAAGGTCGCGGGATCTACGAAAATATTCAAAAGACCGTTCAATACCTGCTTTCTGGCAACAGTGGCGAACTTCTGCTGATGACCGTCTGCGTCGTCATCGGCCTGCCCGCGCCATTGCTCCCGATTCACCTGCTATGGATCAACCTCGTCACGGAC
>DATBPZ010000051.1:0-4636 GCA_036561105.1 Methylocella sp.
GGGTGGTTAACCATGACAGTGTCGCATCCCCTTCTGCGGGTGCGAGGAAGCGAAGAAATTTGAGCCTGCCGCGCAACAACGAAGCGAATTCTTCCGGAACTGAAGCCTCGAGGCGCGCCTTTCATGTTGCGGTAGGCGCAGTCGCTTTGAAACAAAGCCAAAGGAGCGAGTGATGAATTGGCAGCGCAGAATCTTTACCGCCACTCTGGCCTCAATCTCGCTTATTGGCGAAATCAGCAATTCCTCTGCTGCGTCGCATTACCCACTTTGGGTATGCGCTGGTCGGTATGGCGGCTGGGGTTGGAGCAGACCTGCGGGCCCATTCGGGAACCTGACATTCGATACTCTCGCGAGCGCATTGGCCAATCCGCACGGATATGAGCATTGGTATCCCGCCTACAGTGACGTCTCCTTCTACTATGCTTATCCGGATTCATATTGCGTCGTGAGTTACATGAATGGGTATGGTTATTCGCGCGATTGAGAAAATCTAACACTCATCAATGATGCCACCGAGAAACCCAACTCTCAGGGTCGGATTCGCTAGGCTTGCTTCTGGGTAAACCTAATCGAACGCCCGTCGGGACCTCTTGCGTTTCGCTTCATGCTGCAACCAGCGATGTCAGCGGCGCTAGCGGTTCGCGATGGACTTCGCGACGCGCGCCCCGGAACGCCGTTACTTTAAGGCCTTCTTCCTACTTGCTTATTGGCGGACTTGCGGCCCCTTTTCGCTCGCTTATTGATACAGGGTATGAACGGCTTATAAGATGCATGCCGGAGCCAGCAGATGAATAGCGAAACCTCCACGCAAAACGAAAGCAGTAACGCTACGGGTTTCGTGGTCAAGCCGACCTCGGACAGCCACTTTGCTTGGATACGAACGCGCCTTTCTGCCGACTCGACGCTGATGGGCTGGATGCGCCTAGCAACGACACTGATCGGATTTGGCTTTACGATTGTCCAATTCTTCGATCGGCTTGAAACCATGAGCAACGCCAAGCCCGCTCTTGCGCCCCACATGCCTCGTTATCTGGGATTGGCATTGATTTTTTCTGGGGTATTCGGCCTTCTCATCGCAATTTGGCAATATGTATGGTTCGTGAATTACCTTCACTCGGCGGAGTTTCAGCGTCTGGCGATCACGCCGAACTTGCCAGTCAATAAGCCGGCCCTTGCCATCGCAGTAGCTTTGGCTCTGATCGGCGCCGTCGCTTTCGTGACCGTGATGTTTAGATTGTCTTGAGGAACGCGGCGCGCGGGGCGGCGCACCTCGTCAGCTCACCAATTGGGTGGGAGCACGGCTGGCGTAGCGCTGGCTGGCGGCGGCGGCTCCAAATTTTCTGGCCGCGGCGGCGGTGGCGGGGGCAACAAATTGCCCCAGTCGGTCCGGCTTGCCATTTGGGCCTGGAGAGCTTCGGAGACAATCGGCTTGCCTTCACCAACCTCCCAACCTCCACCTAGCGCCTTGTAAACGCCGATCAAATTCGTTGCAATTGATGAGCGTGTCTCGGCCAACCTATTCATCTCTGTTAAAAGCCTTGTTTGAGAATCGAGGACACGCTGAAAATTCTCGGCGCCTTCCCGATATTGTATGATCGATAAATCGACAGAACGCTGGGCAGCATCGACAGATCTCTGCAAATTTACCGCGCTTTCCTGTGCTTTGAGGAAGGTGATTAATGCGTCTTCCACCTCCTGCGCCGCCTTGAGCACGGTGTTCTCGTAGTTGACAAGCGCTTGCTGAAAACGTGCGTCCTGCGCCCGCACGTTATTGGTTATGCGGCCATAATTGAGAATGGACCATCTAAATCCCGGCCCAGCGGTATAAGCAAGGCTGCCGGGTGCAAAGAGACGGGCGGCGTCGCTGGCCTGCACGCCAATGTCTCCGAGGAGAAAGAATCTGGGATAGAGATCGGCTTCGGCAACCCCAATGCGGGCAGCCTCTGCGGCGGCGTTAAGCTCGGCCGAGCGGATATCTGGACGCCGTCGCAGTAGTTCCGCTGGCAGTCCAATGGCCACTTTACGGGACGCCGATGGAATTTTGTGGGACCCTCGCAGTAAGGACTCGATGCTCCCCGGTGGCTGCCCCAACAGAATGCTCAAAGCATTTTTCGCCCGCTGGAGATCGGCTTGCAGCCGGGGAATATCCGCCAAGGTGCTCTCATATAACGAGCGCGCCTGTGCGACGTCTAATTCCGAAGTGGCGCCATTGCGGAAACGCGACTCCGCGATCTCTAATCCCTCTTTTTGGATCTTGACGTTTTTATAAGCTATTTGAATGAGCACTTCGAAGGTGCGCATCTCGGCATAGGTGCGAGCGACTTCCGCCGTAAGCAAGACAAGCGCATTGTCGTAATCTGCGACCGTTGCCAGCATCGCGGCGTCTGTCGCTTCGACGTTTCGCCGGAAGCGGCCCCAGAAATCCAATTCCCAGGCCGCGTCAAAACCAATGTCAAAATTACTGACCGAATGTTGAAGGTTGGCTTGATTGGCCAAACGTGAACTGAGTCGCGTGGTTTGTGCATCCCCGAAGCCTTCTTGATTCTGCGGATACATGTTTCCAATCGCGACCCCTAACTGGGCGCGGGCTTCGAGAATCCGAAGACCTGCGATCTGCACAGGGAGGTTTTGCTCAGAGGCGCGTTCAATGAGTTCATCGAGAGTTGGATCGCCAAAAGCCTTCCACCACAGACTCTTTATATCTGACTTCGTCTCGACGCGTGGGTCGTGCCTTTCGATCCAGTTGTTTTGAACGCTGGCTTCTGGCGTTTCAAAGTCGGGACCTACCGCACAGCCGCCAACCGTGAGCATCAAGCCCAGCATACCGGCTTTGGCCATAGATTGGCTGAATCGTTTTGCACGGTGGCGGCAGCGCATCAAAGTATCAGACCCCTCTCGGCAAGCAAGCGCGATGTCTTGGTCACAAGACAAGCCCAGGAAAACGCAGCTATGAACGGCGTGAATTCGCAGCAAAGCAAATTCAGTGGGATCTAAATACCGTGAATGTGATGCCTTCCAGGAAATTCGAGTTGGGCAGCTCAAAATTAGCGGCTGTGTGGCTATTTTGTCACCGCGATCGATTTCCGGAAGAGCGCCAAGCTGTATACGAAGAAGCCAAGACCGATCGCCGCGACCATCAGAAATTGGGGCCAAACCGCATTGATGCCACCGCCGCGATAAATGATCTTTTGCGAAAAGCTGACAAAATGCCGCGAAGGCAGGAGAAAGGTCATGTATTGCAGCCATATGGGTTGACTTTCGACAGGCGTCGATCCGCCCGAAAGAAGCTGCAGCACGAGGACCACCAGAATGATCAAAAGAGCGAATTGCGCCATGGATCGAGAAATTGTGCCGAGGAATAATCCAAGCGCCGTCGCGAAAAACAGATAGAGCAGGACGCCCGAGAACCACAGCGTGACCGACCCGGCGAACGGCACCTGCAGAATCGTCATCACCACCAGATAGAGCGATAGCGCCGTCGCGACGAGAATCACCAGACTATTGGCCCAAACCTTCGCCATCGCAATCTCGAATGCGGTCAGCGGCATCACGAGAAGGTGCTCCAGCGTCCCGTGCTCGCGTTCGCGGATCACCGCGGCTCCAGTCAGAATGACCGTCAGCAGAGTAACCTGATTGATGATGCCGACAATGCTCGCAAACCAAGAGGCCTCGCCGTTCGGATTGAACAGCCGGCGAACGACCAAATTAACAGGGTCTGGCGGCGATGCGTCCGCGCGCCGGAAAAAGCTGGAGATGCGCGCGTTGATGATGCTCTTTATGTAGCCCGCGCCAATGGCCGCCTGCTGCATGGCAGTTGCGTCGATGTTCAACTGGATGTCCGGATGACGACCGGCGCGAAGGTCGGTTTCGAACAGGGGCGGGATCACGACGACGAACATGAACCGGCCCTCGTCCATCGTCGTTTCGACCTCCGCGGCGGTGATCGTCTCGGGCGTTTGAAAGCGCGGCGGATAGAAGGCGTTCATCAGTTCCTTGGACAAGGCGGAATTATTCTCGTCGACAAATGCGATCGATGCGTTGTTGACTTCGCTTGAGGTGCCGGTCGCCTGGACGTAGATTGTCCCAGTGAACGCGTAGGCGACGAAAAGCATCATCACCAAGTCGCTTGCGAGGCTGCGAAGCTCCTTCAGTCCAAGCCAGAAAATGTTCAGCAAAGACGTCACGGCTACTTCTCCTGCTTCCTTAAAGCGAGCGTGCTCACAGCCCAGAGAATCGGAATGCAACAGGCGAGAAAGATAACGTCCTGCATCAGGAGATCAGGCCCGAGCCCCTTGGTGAAGGCGCCCTTGCTCGCATGCATATAGTAACTTGTGGGCCAGATCGAACCGACGAATTTAGCTCGACCCGCAAGGGTTGAAACGGGCTGCAATAATCCAGAAAATTGGATGGTCGGCACAAGGGTGATGATCGCGGTGACGAAGACGGCGGCGACCTGGCTGCTGGTGAAAGTCGAAATCAGCAAGCCGATGCCCGTCGTTGCGGTGACATAAAGCAGCGTGATTAAGGTTAGCATAAGAAAGCTCCCCTTGATCGGTATGCCGAAAACGACAATCGCCATTATGACCAAAATGAAATAGTTCAGCATGCCAATCATAATGTAAGGGATTTGCTTTCC